>JAHFCT010000057.1 GCA_023249375.1 Gemmatimonadota bacterium
CAACGCCAAGTTCCCGGGCAGTCGTCAGGCGCTTGATGGATCATTTGCGGTGGTCGCGATGGAAACGGCGGGCAGCGAAGCCGCCGGCGCCTATCCGATTACGCCGTCCACGCAGATGGGTGAAGGCTGGGCGCAGGCCGTGGCCGAGGGCAAGGAGAACGTCAACGGCCGCCGGCTGTTGTTCTTCGAACCCGAAGGCGAGCATGCCGCCGCCGCGGTGACCGCCGGCCTGAGCATGGCGGGCCTGCGCTCGACGAACTTCTCGAGCGGACAGGGCATCGTCTACATGCACGAGTCGCTCTACCCCGCGGTGGGCAAGCGTCTGACGTACGTGCTGAACGTGGCGGCGCGCGCCATCACCAAGCACTCGCTCAACGTGCACGCGGGGCACGACGATTATCACGCCGTCGACGACACGGGCTTCTTCCAGCTCTTCGCCAAGGACGTGCAGGAGACGGCCGATCTCAACCTGGTGGCGCACCGGATTGCCGAGCTGGCACTGAACCCGGGCATCATCGCGCAGGACGGCTTCCTCACGAGCCACGTCATCGAGTCGATGCTGCTCCCCGAGCGCGAACTCATCAAGACGTATCTCGGCGATCCGTCCGACATGATCCAGAGTCCGACGCCGGCCCAGCGCATGGTCTTCGGACAGCAGCGGCGCCGCATTCCGGAAATGTTCGACATCGACTATCCGGCGATGCTGGGGACCGTGCAGAACCAGGACAGCTACGCGCAGGGCATCGCGGCGCAGCGGCCGTTCTACTTTGACCACATCGCGGAACTGGCTGATCAGGCTTTTGCCGAGTACGCGGCCCTCACGGGTCGCAAATACGCCCGCGTCACGGGCTATCGGCTCGAAGACGCCGAATGGGTGATTGCGGGGCAGGGCTCGCTCGTCTCCAACGCCGAAGCAGTGGTGGACCACCTCCGCGCGACGCGCGGACTCAAAGTGGGCGTGCTCAACCTCACCATGTTCCGTCCGTTCCCGTCGGACCTCATCACCAAGGTGCTCGCCGGCAAGAAGGGCGTCGTCGTGATGGAGCGCACCGACCAGCCGCTCGCGGTGGACCTGCCGATGCTGCGCGAGATTCGCGCCGCGCTGGCCAAGGGCATCGAGAATGGCCGCAACAAGAACGTGCACGAAGGTCTCACCGCGCTGCGTCCAGACCAGATTCCCGACTTCTACTCGGCGTGCTTCGGCCTCGGCAGCCGCGACCTGCAGCCGGGTGATATCGTCGCCGCGGTGGAGAACATGCTGCCGGGCGGCAAGGGGCATCGCCAGTTCTACGTGGGCATCGACTTCATTCGCGAAGGCACCAAGCTGCCCAAGCTCCAGATCTGGCAGGAAACGCTCACCGACGCGTATCCGCAGCTCGCGAACCTCACGCTGCCGCCGTCCACTGATATCAACCTGCTGCCCGCGGGTTCCACCGCGCTGCGCATTCACTCGGTGGGCGGGTGGGGCGCCATCACGATGGGCAAGAACCTCGCGATGACCGCCTTTGAGTTGTTCGACATGCACATCAAGGCGAATCCGAAGTACGGCTCGGAGAAGAAGGGACAGCCCACCACGTTCTACGCCGTGATGGCGCACGAGCCCATCCGGCTGAACTGCGAGCTCAAGAACGTCACCGTCGTCCTCTCGCCCGATCCGAACGTCTTCCGTCACAGCGACCCGCTCGCCGGCCTGGCCGAGGGTGGTGTCTTCGTCATTCAGTCGGACCTGACGCCCGAGGCCTTCTGGCAGACGCTGCCGGGTGCGGCGCGCCGCACCATTATCGATCGCAAGATCAAGGTGTACTGCCTCGACGCCTTCGCCATCGCGATGGCCGAAGCGTCCGATGTCGAACTGCGGTATCGCATGCAGGGCGCGGCCTTCATGGGCGCCTTCTTCCGTACGTCGCCGCTGCTGGAGCGTGAGAAGCAGACGGAAGCCGCGCTCTTTACCGGAATCGAGAAGCAGCTGCAATACAAGTTTGGCGCGCGCGGTGCGCGCGTGGTGCAGGACAACGTGCGCGTGATTCGCCGAGGCTACGACGAAGTGAAGGAAGTGCTGCCGGTGGCAGGCGACTTTGCCGCCGAGAAGGGCCAGGTGCCGCAGATGCCCGTGTTGCTCGAGGCGCCGAATGCGCAGGAAGGCATCGGGCACGAGGGGCGGTTCTGGGAGCAGGTCTGCGCGATGTGCAAGATCGGCCAGGATGGCATCGCCGATCCGTTTGCCGCCATCAGCGCCATTCCCGCCGCCACCGGGGCCGTGCGCGACATGAGCGGCGTGCGCCTCGAAGTGCCGGAGTTCATCGCCGACAAGTGCACGGGGTGCGCGCAGTGCTGGATCCAGTGCCCCGACTCCGCCATTCCCGGACTGGTCAGCAGCTTCGAGGACGTGCTGTACGCGGCGATTGACGTCTCGACGAACGGCAACCGCCTGGAACGCATCCGCCCGATGGTGAAGAACTGGGCCAAGGAAGCGCAGAAGATCCTGCAGAAGGATCCCACGGCAAAGGTGTCCGACGCATTCGCGACCGCGTACGCCGGCGTCGCGACCAAGATGGGCTGGGACGCCGAGCGGCGCGCCGCGACCGACGTGGAGTTCCACATCGTGCAGACGCGCATCGCCAACTTCCCGCTCGCGCGTACGAAGCCGTTCTTCGACGCCCTGGAAGGCAAGGCCAAGGGAACCGGCGGCCTGCTGTCGGTGACCATCAACCCCGAGACGTGCAAAGGTTGCAACCTCTGCGTGGAAGTCTGCCCCGATGGCGCGCTGGTCACCATCAAGCAGGACGAGCCCTATCTGCTGAAGCTCCGCGCGAACCTGGAGATGTGGAACAAGCTCCCCGACACCGACGACCGTTTCATCAACGTCAGTGACGTGGACGAGGGCATCGGCGTACTCTCATCGCTGCTGCTCAAGAAGTCGACGTACCGCGCCATGGTGGGCGGCGACGGCGCCTGCATGGGCTGCGGCGAGAAGACCGCCGTGCATCTCATTCTCTCGGCCATCTTCGCGCAGATGCAGCCGAAGGTGACCAAGCAGGTCGCCAAGCTCGACGCGCTCATTGCGGCGCTCGAAGAAAAGGCCCGCGGCATCGTCGGCGCCAACGCCGATCTCGCCGCCGCCATGAACGGCAAGGGCGACGCGCTCAAGCTGGGCGTGCACGAACGGCACCAACTCGAACTCATTGCCAAGGCGATGAGCGAGCTCAAGGACCTGCGCTGGCGCTACGTGGAGGGCCCGAGCGGCAAGGGCCGTGCGATGGTGGGCATGTCGAACTCCACGGGCTGCTCGTCCGTGTGGGCGTCTACCTATCCGTACAACCCGTATCCGTTCCCCTGGGTGAACCACCTGTTCCAGGACTCGACGTCCGTAGCCATCGGCCTCTTCGACGCGCACATGCGCAAGATGGGCGATGGGTTCATTGCGGTGCGCCGCGCTGAAAAACTCGTCGACGGCAGCTACGACCATGTTGCCGACGAAGCCGCGTACAAGACGTTCACGTGGCATGACTTCACGGACGAGGAGTTCTTCCTCTGCCCGCCGATTATCGCCATGGGCGGCGACGGCGCGATGCTCGATATCGGATTCCAGAACCTCTCGCGCCTGCTTGCCTCGGGCAAGCCGGTGCGCGTGGTCGTGCTCGATACGCAGGTCTACTCGAACACTGGCGGCCAGGCCTGCACGTCAGGCTTCACGGGCCAAGTCGCCGACATGTCGGGCTTCGGCAAGGCGCAGCACGGCAAGACCGAGATCCGCAAGGAACTCGGCCTCATCGGCATCG
Organism: Gemmatimonadota bacterium; assembly: GCA_023249375.1. Classification (GTDB taxonomy): domain Bacteria; phylum Gemmatimonadota; class Gemmatimonadetes; order Gemmatimonadales; family Gemmatimonadaceae; genus PNKL01. The sequence goes on from JAHFCT010000057.1 coordinate 3,780, forward strand.
CGCATCGCGGCACCTTCGTGCATCAGTCGTCGCAGGCGGCGGCGTCGCACTTGATCGCCGGCGTGCTCAAGGGCATGCACAAGCGCCGTCCGGTGCTCTTCAACATCTACACGCCGTGCCCCGTGGAACACGGGCTCGCCGATGATTGGTCGCAGGAAGCCGCGCGCTTCGCGCTTGAAAGCCGCGCTTTCCCGTTCCTCACGTACGATCCGGATGCCGGCCCGTCCTTCAGCGACTGCCTGTCGCTCGAAGGCAACCCGTCGCCCGAGTCCGATTGGCCGACGTACGAGATCCGCTATCTCGACGACGCGGGTGCCGAGCAGACGATGGAGGTGCCGCTCACCGTCGCTGATTGGGCCGCCACCGAGGCGCGCTTCAAGCAGCACTTCTCGGAACTGCCCAAGGATCTGTACGAGTACGCGATTCCGTTCGACCAGTATCTCAAGCTGTCCAAGGAAGAGCGGGCGACGAAGACGCCGTTCATCTACGCCGTCAGCAAAAAGCGCACGCTCCGCCGGCTGAAGGTCTCGCCGGAAATGGGTCTGCTCGCCGAGGAGCGGTTGCAGCACTGGTCGCAGCTGCGCCAGCTGGCCGGCATCGAGGTCTCCGAAACCGCGCGCAACACGGTCTCGGATTCCATCGAGGCGGAGTTCGAAGTCAAGATGACCGCGCTGCGCGCCGAGTACGAGGCGAAGATCGCGCAAATCAAGAGCGAGTACCCGCGGCAGATCGCGCGCCGCCTGGCCGAAGGGCTCATGCGGCATGGCGGTGGCGGTGCGCTAGGCGAACTGCTTGCCACGCTGCCCGCGGTGGAACCGTCGGGTGGAAACGGCGCCGCCGCTCCGGTGGCTGCCGCTGCCCCAGTCGCTCCGGCGCCGCCGGCCGCGGCTCCGGCCGAAACGGCTGCCGCTCCCGCGCCCGCTCCTGCGGCTGCAACGGCGACGGCGACGGACGATGACGACTCGCTCGCGCTGGAGGCGTACATCGACTCGGTGCGCTGCACCAGCTGCAACGAGTGCACCAACCTCAACAAGAAGATGTTCGCCTACAACGCCGCGAAGCAGGCGGAGATCAAGGACGCGTCGGCTGGCACGTTCCAGCAGCTGGTGCTGGCCGCCGAACGCTGCCCGGTCACGATCATCCATCCAGGGACACCGCTGAACCCGAAGGAGAAGGACCTGGAGAAGTGGGTGAAGCGCGCCGCGAGGTTCAACTGATGGCTTTCTTCGGCTTTGCACACGGCGTGCATCCGCCCGAGGAGAAGGAGCTCACCAGTGGGCTCCCCATCCGTCGCATGCCGTATCCCGACGAGATCATCCTTCCCCTGCGTCAGCATGCCGGCAAGCCGGCCACGCTGTGCGTGAAGGTGGGCGATCGCGTCGAGCGCGGTGACCCGGTCGGGCACGCCGATGGTTACATGTCGGTGCCCATTCACGCGTCGGCCGCCGGCACGGTGACCGCCATCGAACTCTGGCCGCATCCCGATGGCAGCATGGCGCAGTCGGTGCACATCAAGGTCGACAAGTACGCGCTGCAGATGCCGCGTCCGCGTCTCGTGCCACGCTGGGAAGGACTCACGGTGGAGCAAGTCGTGAAGGCGGTGCAAGAGGCCGGCGTCGTCGGACTCGGCGGCGCCGCCTTCCCGACGCACGTCAAGCTCGCGCCGCCCAAGGACCACACGGTGCACACGCTGATCGTGAATGGCGCGGAGTGCGAGCCGTACCTCACCTCGGACCACCGCACGATGGTGGAGTATCCCGAGCGGGTGCACTTCGGCTGCCGCGTCATGATGCACACGCTCGGCGTGAGCAAGGCGGTGATCGGTGTCGAGAAGAACAAGCCCGACGCCATCGCCGCGCTCGAACGCGCGAAACCCAAAGACCTCGACATCACCATCCTGCCGCTGACGGTGAAGTATCCGCAGGGCGCGGAGAAGATGCTGATCCACGCCGTCACCGGCGTGGAAGTGCCGTCGGGGAAGCTGCCGGTCACCGTCGGTGTGGTGGTGCAGAACGTCGGATCGCTCGCCGCCATCGCCGAAGTCTTCGATACCGGCCTGCCGCTCATCGAGCGTATCGTGACGGTCACGGGGCACGGGCTCAAGCGCCCGGCCAACCTGATCGTCCCGGTGGGCACGAAGCTCAAGGATCTCCTCGCTTACTGCGACGGCGTCACGCCCAACGCCCGCGAGGTCATCAACGGCGGCCCGATGATGGGCATGGCGGTGTCGAACCTCGACGCGCCGGTCATCAAGGGGACGACTGGCATTGTCGTGCTGACCAGCGACGAGGTGCGCGGCGAGACCGTGTATCCGTGCATTCACTGCGGACGCTGCCTCGAAGCATGCCCCGTCTTCCTGAATCCCTCGTGGCTCGGTGATCTGGCGCGCGTGCGCCGCTACCAGGACATGGCAGACGAGCACTTGTCCGACTGCATGCTGTGCGGGTCGTGCTCGTACGTCTGTCCGTCGAACATTCCGCTCTCGCAGCTCTTCCAGGCGAGCAAGGTAGCGCTGCGGCGCATTCAAATCGCGGGGGCCGCATGAACGCGACCAACCTGATCGTTACCGCGTCGCCGCACCTCAAGGACCGCGACACGACGCCGCGGATCATGTGGACGGTGGCGGCGAGCCTCGTTCCCGTCATTCTCGCGTCGGCGTTCTTCTTTGGTGTCAGCTCCATTCTCGTCATTCTCGCGTCGACCGCCGGTTGCCTGCTCACGGAGCGGTGGCTGGGCCGCAAGGACGCGCTGCGCGATGGCTCGGCGATGATCACGGGCCTCCTGCTCGGTTTGTCGCTTCCACCCGGCATCCCGATGTGGATGGCGGCGCTCGGCGGCTTCTTCGGCATCGCCTTCGGCAAGGCCATTTGGGGCGGACTCGGCCAGAACGGATTCAACCCCGCGCTCATCGGCCGCGCCTTCCTGCAGACGGCGTTCCCGGTGGCCATCACGACGTGGCCCACGCCGGGCGGCGATTTCTTCGCGCTCAAGGGCGATCTCTTCGCCTTTCCGTTCATGTCGCCGCAAATCACGCATGTCGTGACGTCGGCCACGCCGCTGGGCCTGTTCAAGTTCGAGCAGAAGCTCACGCCCATCGTCGATCTCGTGCTTGGCACCACCGGCGGTTCGGTGGGCGAGACTTCGGCGGTGGTCATTCTCCTCTGCGGCGCGTATCTCGCGTGGAAGGGCTACCTGAACTGGCGCTCGCCGGTCTCGATCATTCTTTCGGTGCTCGTGCTCGGCCAGTTCCTGCACTTCATCAATCCGGCGCGCGCGGCAGGCGGACTCTTCCACGTCTTTTCGGGCGGCCTGATGCTCGGCGCCGTCTACATGGCCACGGACATGGTGACCGTGCCCACGACCAATAGGGGACGCTGGGTCTTTGGCGGCTGCGTGGGCGCCCTCGTGGTCGTCATCCGCGTCTACGGCGGACTGCCCGAAGGCGTGATGTACGCCATCCTCATCATGAATGCCTTCACGCCGCTCATCAATCGCGCCACCCAGCCGACCGTCTTCGGCACGGTGAAGCTGAAGGAGGCCAAGTGACCGGCCATCAACATGGCGGCGGCGCTCCCGCCACCCCAACTCCGGATGCCGGCAGCTCCACGGCGCGCCTGCTGTTCACGCTCGCGTTCTTCGGCGCGCTGGGCGGCGGAATTCTCGCGTACACGTACCAGAAGACCCTCGGCCCCATCCGGAAGTTCGCGGGCGAAAAGGTCGAGGTCGCCGTCAAGGAAGTTCTCGGTGCGCCAGCAACGCTTGATACGCTCTACCTCGTCGGCGACAAGCTCAGCAAGACGCTGCCGCAGGGAGCGGACGTGCTCGAGGCCACCAAAGTGTTCATCGGATACAACGGCAAGGGCGAACAGATTGGCGTCGCCGTCGAGGAGTTCACGCCGGGCTTTTCCAGTGAAGTGCACCTGATGGTCGGCTTCAATCCGGCGACCACCGCGCTGACCGGCTTCAAGGTGCTGTCGCAGACCGAAACACCGGGCCTCGGCGACAAGATCGAGAAAGACCCCAGCTTCATGACGCGCTTCGTCGGCAAGCTCGCGAATCCGTTGAAGGGAACCAAGAGCGCGACCACCGATGCCAGCACCGTGCAGACGATCACCGGCGCGACGATTTCGTCGAAGGCCGTCATCAAGGTGATCAACAAGGCCGTCGGGACGTGGAAGCCGCGCCTCGACGCCTATGCGAAGGAGAGTGGCAAGTGACCGCCATCCCAGTCGAAACCCTCGAGCAGGCGCCCGAACCGATCGTTCCCGGCGCGCCGCCGCCGCAGCCGCTCGCCATGGATTTCTGGCGCGGCATCGCCGATGACAACCCGGTCATGATCCAGATGCTGGGACTGTGCCCGACGATGGCCATCAGCAACCAGGTGAGCAACGGCCTCGGCATGGGCGCCGCGACGCTCTTTGTGCTCGTCTTCTCGAGCCTCATGATTTCGTCGCTGCGCAAGGTGATTCCCAACGAGGTGCGTCTCGCGACGTACATCCTGGTCATCTGCACGTTCGTGACGATCGCCGACCTCATCATGCAGGCCTACTCGCCGCTGCTGTCGCGCACACTCGGCCCGTTCGTCCCGCTGATCGTCGTCAACTGCATCATCCTTGGCCGCGCCGAGGCGTTTGCCGGCAAGGTCGGGCCGATGCGCGCGCTGGCCGATGCCTTTGGACAGGGGTTCGGATTCACGCTGGCCCTGCTGATCATGTGCACGATCCGCGAAGTCATTGGCAGCGGCACGTTCCTCGGATTCCACCTGTTTGGCCCGCACTACGAACCACAGCTCTTCTTTATCATGCCGCCGGGCGGCTTCCTCAGCATGGGGCTGATGTTCCTCACGATGGGATGGTGGGGCGAGCGCAAGAAGGCCAAGCTCGCGGGAGCGTCCAAATGATCGCGAATCTCTCGTGGATCTTCTTCAGCACACTGCTGATCAACAACTTCACGCTGGCGATGTTCCTGGGGTTGTGCTCGTTCTTTGGCGTGACGACCAAGATGGACACCGGCTGGCGCCTGGGCGCGGCCAACACGTTCGTGCTGGTGATGACGGCGGTCGCCGTCTGGGTGCTCAACACATTCGTGCTCACGACGGCGCCGTATCTGCGCACCATCGCGTTCATCGTGGTCATCGCGTCGCTCGTGCAGATCGTCGAGATGGCGATCAAGAAGTTCCTGCCGGTGCTCTTCCGCGAACTCGGCATTTATCTGCCGCTGATCACGACCAACTGCGCCATCCTGTACCTCGCGCTCACGCAGACGACGCGTGGCTACAACCTGATCGAGGGCATCTTCTACGCCATCGGCGGCGGTCTCGGGCTCACGCTCGCGCTCACGCTCATGGCCTCCATTCGCGAACGGCTGGACGTCGCCGATGTGCCGGCGCTGGCCAAGCGGATGGGACTCGTACTCATCATCGCGTCGTGCATGTCCATGGCCTTCATGGGCTTCGCCGGAATGGGAAGCGGCTAAATGCACACCATCATCGGCATCATCATGTGCGCGGTTCTGTTCGCTCTTTACGGCCTGGTCCGCAACTACGGCTGCGCCGGCCACTGTCACGGCTGCTCCAACGCCTGTGCTCGTTCCGAGAGGCATGCCCACAATGACTGACCAGATCTCTTCGCGGCCCTTCGGCCGCCGCAAGTTCATCGCCATCGGCACCGGCGCCTTCGCCGTCGCGGCGCTCCCCATCGCGCTGCGACGCCACGTCGCCATCGCGCGGCGCACCGTGCCAGTGATGGGGACCATCGCCGAGCTGACCGTCGTGCATCGCAACGAGGCAGTCGCGCAGGACGCGCTCGAGGCAGCACTCGCCGAACTGCGCTGGGTCGAGACGACGATGACGCGCTTCAGCGCCACGTCCGACATCGGCCGCGCCAACGCCGGCGCCTCGCGCGACGGCGTGGCCGTGGGCGCGGAGACGGCGCGCCTCGTCGAAACGGCGCTGCGCTGGTCGTCAGCCAGCGGAGGCCGCTTTGACCCCGCACTCGGCGCCGCCAGCGAACTGTGGGAAGTCACCACGCGGCACGAGCCACCTCCTGCTGACCGTGTGGCGCGTCTGGCCAATCGGTCGTTCTGGCGTCACGTGGACGTGTCGGCCGGCGCCAAGCAGGGCGTGCTTCGCTATGAGGACCGCGACGTGCACGTGGACCTCGGCGGCATCGGCAAGGGCTACTCGCTCGACCGGGCCACGCAGGCATTGCGCGACCGCGGCATTGAACACGCCATCGTGAACCTCGGCGGCGATCTGTACGCGCTGGGTGAGTCGCCCGAAGGCGGCGCGTGGCGCGTAGGCATCAAGTCGCCGGACGACGAACGCGCCGTGGCGCGCACGCTCGAAGTGAGCAATCGTGCGGTGGCGACGTCAGGAGACTATGAGCGCTTCTTCCGTTATCGCGGCAAGCGCTACCATCACCTGATGGATCCTGCCACGGCCGCGCCGCGCGAAACGAATATTCGCAGTGTCACGGTGCTGGCCGACCGGTGCGTCGATGCCGAGCCGTGTGCGGTGTCGGTGTTCGGATTGCCGCAGGATCGCGCGCTCGCGTTTGCCCGCACGCAGATTTCCGGCGCCGAAGTCATCACGATCGCGTAGTCTCCCCGGCCGGCGTCGGCTGGCGTCACCACTCGAGGAGTCGATATGAAAAGCCATCAACTGTTCTGCAGCGCGTGTGACCGGCAAGTGAAGGTGATGATCTCCGAGGCGCCGCTGGGTGAGCATCAGGCGACGGTGCATGATGACGAACTCGTCTGCCTCGAAATCGGGGATCACTGCAGCGGCAGCCTGTGCCCGCTGGGAGCGGCCGAGCCGCAGGCGATGGTGGCGCGCCTTATTCACAGTGGCGAGAAGATCGAAGGCCTGAAGACGGTGAAGGGGCACTGCCCAGCGTGCGAGCTGGAGGCTGACTTCGTGCTGTTCGGCAAGGGCCGCGCGTCGTGCACCGTCTGCGGCACAGCCTCCAAGTGGGTAGCGGAGCACGTCGAGCCGATGTGAGGGCGCGAACGCACCAGGTATCGCGATGCGATTGAGGGCACGATTCCGCCCTGTCGCGCGATGAAACGGTTGTAGTGATTGGCGGGAAGAGCATTAGGCTCTTCCCGCTGTCTTTTGCCACTTGACGCCACTGGACTAAAGGACTAGACTAAGTGAGTCCTAGTTCAGAGGCACTACCATGAAGGTGTTCACCGTGCATGCTGCCAAGACGCAGTTCTCCAAGCTCATCGCCATGGCCCTGGCGGGCGAAGAAATCGTCGTCGCCAAGGGGAGCACTCCCGTGGTGAAGCTCGTCGCCCTGGCGGGCGGCCAGTCTCCGGCGCGGAAGTTCGGCGCCATGAAGGGCAAGGCGTCGGTGACGGGTGCGTTCTTCGAGCCGCTGGCCGCCGACGAGCTCGAGGGCTGGGAGGGATAATGCAGATCCTCCTCGACACGCACGCGCTGCTCTGGTGGCTCGATGGCGACGCGCGCCTGAGCAAGCGCGCGCGCGCGGCCATCGGTGATGCGCGCACCACCTGCCTCGTCAGCGCGGCGTCGGCGTGGGAAATCACGACCAAGGCGCGCTTGGGCAAGCTCCCCGGTGCGCTGGAGGTGGCGGCGGATATCAGCGGGTGTCTGCGCAGCCAGCAGTTCACGCCGCTCGACATCACCATCGATCATGCCCAGCGCGCTGGCGCGCTCCCCGGTGCGCATCGCGATCCGTTTGACCGCATGCTCATTGCGCAGTCGCAGGCAGAAAACGTGCCCGTGGTGAGCAACGACGAGGTGTTTGACAAGTTCGGCGTCATCCGCATCTGGTGAGCGCGCGGTCGCATCGCGGAGACGCAGCGTCACTGCAGGGCCGGGGGGCGACGCGGGCGGGCCCGAGCGGTACCTTTTCACGGGACTCCAAACGGAGATTCCTGTGATGCACTCGATTCGCCACGGCGCGGTTGCCATCGCCGCGCTTGCCCTCGCCGCCGCCGTGCCTGCTACGCTCGCCGCGCAATCTGGCGAGGCGCTGATTCAGAAGCTCGGCGTGTCGACGCCGGTGCCAAATCCGACATTCCCGGCGGACAAGACCGTCGAGTACAAGGTGCTGTGGGATGTCACTGGCGCGGCGGCGACGCCGAGTGATATCACACCCGGGATGGCGCGTCCGGCCAACTTCCTCGTCATGGCCGACGCCAACGGGCTTGATCGCAAGCGCGTGCATCTGGCGCTCATCATTCACGGCGCGGCGATTACGTCGGTGCTGGCCAACGAGCAGTACAAGACGGCGACCGGCGTGGACAATCCCAACATCGCACTGATGCAGGCGATGGCCGACGCGGGCGTGCAGATCATTGCCTGCGGCCAGGCGATGGCGGGGCGCAAGATTTCACGCGAACAGCTGCTTCCCTTTGTGAAGGTCGCGACGTCTGCCACGATGGCGCGCGCGACCCTGCATGCGCAGGGCTACGCCACGTTCACGCCGTAGCCGCTGCGCCGCGCCGCGATCATGCGGCGACTTACCGGTGCGTCTGATGATTCGAATGCAATCCCGTCTCCTCTCGGCGGCTGTCCGAGCGTCCGCGGTAACCATGGCAACCGCGGCGTGTGTGCTCGCGGCTCCTCGCTCTCTCGCCGCGCAGTCTCCGCCGCGCACGGTGGCCGAGCGGCCGTGGGACAGCGAGACGCTGGGCAATCATCGCGCGGTGGTGCGCGTGGCCGCCGCCTCGCGCTGGGTGCACGTGAGCGTGGTGTGGCGGCGCCCCGACCGCCAACCCGAAACAAAAGCCGTGATCGTCTCCACGGAGCGCGGCGATGTGATAGCAAACGTGCGACGCGGCCCCGTGACGCAGGCGTCGGGCGACTTTGACTTTGAGCCGACGGCGGGCGCGGGCACGTACTTCATCTACTATCTGCCGTACAAATCGGGTGGGCGGTCCAACTACCCGAACGTGAAGTACCTGCCGGTGACCAACACGGCGGACACGGCATGGCTCGCGGCCCTCTCCGATGCGCCATCCGTGCCGTGGGCCACGGTGGAGCGCATCGAGTCGATCGACAAACTGAATTCGTTCGACCCGATGGAAGTGATTGCCACGCCGGACGAAATGGCGGCGTTGAACGCAGCGAACGTGTACGAGCCGTTCCTCATCTTCCCCGAGGACCGCCTGCATTCCATCCGGATGCGCGACCAGCTGCCCAAGCGTTGGCTGGAGCGCAATCCGACGTTTCAGTTCACCGACAATGCGCGCCGAGGAGAGTTTCTCGCCTTCCAGCTCGGCATCTGGGCACGACAGGACGTGCATGGCCTTCGGGTGCGATTCAGCGATCTCAAGGCGGACAGCAGCGCCATCATTCCCGCCTCACGCCTCACGTCGATTAACGAAGGCGGCACGAACTGGGACGGCAGGCCGCTGACGAAGCGGGTGGACATAGCGGCCGGGCTGGTGCAGGCGATGTGGTGCGGGGTGGACGTACCGATGGGGGCAAAGCCCGGTCTCTATCTCGGCACGGCGGAAGTGAGCGCCGACGGCATCACGCCGGTGACCATCGTGCTAGGCATCAAGGTGCGAAAGGACAGCGTGCTCGCGGGCGGCGCGAATGAACCCGAGAAGATGACTCGGCTGAAGTGGCTGAATTCGACGCTGGGCCAGCGCAACGATGTGATCGCGCCGTACACACCGATTGTCGTGAGCGGTCGCACGCTGCGGTTCTTGGGGCGCACGCTGACGCTCGCGTCCTCCGGACTGCCGGCGGGGATGGCCACGTACTTCACGCCGGAGATGACGGGAACGAGCGCGAGAGCGAACGCGATACTTGCTTCGCCAGTGCGCATTGACGTTGTCACGGTCGGTGCAGGGGAGGGGGCACGGTGTGGTGAAGGGGAAGGGGCAGGGTGTGGTGCGGGTGGTGAGAAGCGCGCGGTGGCGACTGGGGCGGGTCGAACGTCCAAGGGCACGAGTGCGTCTTCGACTGGGACGGGTGCGCTGCGCTTCACGCGCCTTGAGCCGGGGACCGTCTCTTGGACGGCGACGACCGACGCGGGTGCGTACGACGTCGTGGTGCGTGGCACGCTGGAGTTCGACGGCTACGTGAGCTACGAAGTACGTCTGCGCGCCAAGCGGGCGCTGCAGCTTGACGACGTGCGGCTGGCCATTCCGTACGCGAAGTCCGCGGCCACCTACGCCATGGGCCTCGGCCTCAAGGGCCAGGCGCGGCCGGCCTCGTTCGATTGGACATGGGACGTGGCGAAGAAGAATCAGGACGGCGCCTGGCTGGGAGGCGTGAACGCGGGACTCTACTTCTCGCTGAGAGCCGAGAACTACGTGCGGCCGCTCAACACCAACTTCTATTTGCAGAAGCCGCTGCTGCTGCCGCCGTCGTGGGGCAACGGCGGCAAGGGCGCCATCTCGTGGCGCGAGTCTGGTGACACCGTGCACGTGCGCGCCTCGAGTGGCGCGCAGACGCTGGCCGCCGGCGACTCGCTGCGCTTTGATGTGCGCTTTCTCGTGACGCCGTTCCACGCCATCAACACCGAGGCGCAGTGGGCGCGGCGCTTCTATCACAAGTTCGCGCCGCTCGACACGGTGATCGCCGCCGGGGCATCGGTGATCAATATTCACCACGCCAACGCGCTCAACCCGTGGATCAACTATCCGTTCATCGCGTACGACACGATGACGAAGTACGTCGCGGCGGCGCACGCGCGCGGGCTGAACGTGAAGATCTACAACACGGTCCGCGAACTCTCGAACCACGCGTACGAGACATTCGCGCTGCGCTCACTTGGCCATGAGGTCTATTCGCCGGGGGCGGGCGGCGGCTATGCGTGGCTGCAGGAGCATCTGGGCGGCGATTACATCGCGGCGTGGTTTGTTCCGGAACTCAAGGACGCTGCGGTGGTGAACAGCGGCATGAGCCGCTGGCACAACTACTACATCGAGGGGATCAACTGGCTGGTGCGCAACGTCGGCATCGACGGCCTGTATCTGGATGACGTTGCCTTCGACCGCACCACGATGAAGCGCGTGCGCCGAATGCTGCGGCAGGATGGCCGCCCGGGCATTGTCGATCTGCACTCCGCCAACCAGTACAACGAGCGCGACGGCTTCATCAACAGCGCCATGCTCTACATGGAACTGTTCCCGTATCTCGACCGGCTGTGGTTCGGCGAGTACTTCGACTACGAGAAGAGTCCGTCGGATTTCTGGCTCACCGAGGTCAGCGGCATTCCGTTTGGACTGATGGGCGAGATGCTGCAAGACGGCGGCAATCCATGGCGCGGCATGGTCTTTGGCATGACCAATCGCATGCCGTGGTCGGCGGAGGCTGATCCGCGAGCGCTGTGGAAACTGTGGGACGCGTTCGGGATGAAGGGGTCCACGCTGCTCGGTTGGTGGGCACCGTCGGTGCCGGTGAAGACCGGTCGCGACGACGTGAAGGCCACGGTGTATCGGCGCAACGGCCGGTCGCTCGTGGCGGTGGCGAGCTGGGCGAACGCTCCGGTGAGCGTGCGACTCTCCGTCGACTGGAAGGCGCTCGGGCTCGACGGCTCGCGCGCCACGTTTGAGGTGCCGGCGGTGCGTGGGCTTCAGGAGGCGCGAACCATGAAGCCGGGGGACGCGCTGGAGATCGCGCCGGGGAAGGGCATGTTGATCATCGTGAGGTGAGGCCGATGAAGAACCGATGCGCGATGCTCGCGGTGGTCTGCGCGCTGCTGGCGCCACGGTGTGCTGAGTTGCTGGCGCAGTCGTCCGCGGGGTTGCTCGCGCCGTCGCCGGCGCCGACGCCACCCGTCGTCGGTCGCCAGGCGCCGGGCGATCCTCATCGTTTCGGCCCCGCCCGCGTGCGCGAGTACCGGCAGTCATTTCCCACCTATCCCTTTGGCGATCCGAATCCGATTCCCGTGGTCGGCCGCATCTATCCGTACTTTCGCTTCGACGGATTTGCCGCGACGTCCGTGCCGAAGAAATGGAAAGTGGTGGAGCTGGAGAACGACTTCATTCGCGTGATGATTCTCCCCGAGATCGGCGGCAAGATCTGGGCGGCGTTCGAGAAGAAGACCAACCGTCCCTACATCTATTACAACCGTGCGGTGAAGTTCCGCGACATCGCCATGCGCGGCCCGTGGACGAGCGGCGGCATCGAGGCGAACTACGGCATCATCGGCCACACGCCGAACGTTTCGACGCCCGTGGACTACGCGACGCGCCGCAACGCGGACGGCAGCGTGAGCTGCATTACCGGAGTGCTCGACCTGCTGACCGGCACGACGTGGCGGCTTGAAACGCGCCTCGCGCCCGATCAGGCGTACTTCACGACGTCGTCCACGTGGTACAACGGTTCGTCGCTCGAGGAACCGTACTACACCTGGATGACCGCCGGCATTCCCACCACGGGCAACCTGCAGTACGTCTTTGCCGGCACCAGTCAGATAGGGCACGACGGCGAACCGGGCGACTGGCCCGTCAACCGCGCCCTGGATCGCAACGTCTCGTGGTATGAAAACAACAACTTCAAGGGATACAAGTCGTACCACGTGTTCGGCGGCGAAGCGGACTTCTTCGGCGCGTACTGGCACGACGCGGACCTCGGCATGGCGCGCGTGGCGCCGCGCGACGAGAAGCCGGGACAGAAGATCTGGATCTGGGGCCTGTCGCGGCAGGGGATGATCTGGGAGGATCTCCTCACCGACCGTGACGGTCAGTACTCCGAATTGCAGTCGGGGCGGCTGTTCAATCAGTCAGCCGAGGGAAGCACGTTCACGCCGTTCAAGCATCGCGGCTTTGCGCCGCATGTCACCGACCGTTGGACCGAGCGATGGATGCCGGTGATTGGCACGAAGGGATTTGTGACGGCCAGCGCGGCTGGTGCGATGAACGTGACGCGTGCGGGCGACCAACTCATCGTTGCGATCTCGCCGGCCGAGCCAATCGATGATTCGCTCGTCGTGTATGCGGGCGCGCGCCGAGTGGCGACTCGGCGGGTGGTGCGCGCGCCGCTGCAGCCGTGGGTGGACACCATCCGCGCGCCGGCCTCCGAAGGAAACGCGGTCATTCTCGGCGACCACCGCCTCGAGTGGCATGGGGCGTCGTCGGAGGCGGGGCTTGGTCGCCCGCTCGACACGCCACCGTCGTTCGACTGGTCTTCCGCGTACGGACTGTGGCTCAGAGGCAAGGAACTGATGCGTCAGCGCGAGTACCTGCGTGCGGCGCCCCTGCTGGACAGCGCGCTGGCCAAGGAGCCGCACTTCGTGCCCGCGCTTGCGGACCGTGCCGCCTTGCATCTGCGTGCAATGCAGTATCGCGACGCAAGGCGTGTGTCGCTGGCGGCGCTCGCGGTGGACACCTATGACGGCGCCGCCAACTACTACTACGGTCTCGCGAACCGCCGTCTTGGCAAGCAACTCGATGCGCGCGACGGATTTGAGATCGCATCGCAATCGGCCGAATACCGGCCCGCGGCGTGGACGGAACTCGCCACGCTCTGGCTCGCCGGCGGCGACGCGTCGCGTGCACTCTCGTACGCGGCCAAGGTGATCGCCGTCGATCCAACGAATCCCGACGCGCTCGCGGTGGGCGCCGTCGTCGCGCGTCGCCGCGGCGACGCGGCGGGTGTGCGGCGGGCGATACACGCGCTAGCGACCGCCGATCCACTCAGCCATCGTGCCCGCTTCGAGCGGCTGCTTGCGGAGAAGGCTCCGAATCCGGGCAAGCAACTGCTGGCGGGTGTGCGCAGTGAACTGCCGGAGCAGGCACTCTTCGAAATCGCCGAGTGGTATCAGTCCATCGGCGATACGGCGGCCACACGAGTGCTGCTCGAGGGCGTGGGCGACCAACCCGAAGCGCTCTACTGGCGCGCCGCGCTGGTGAACCCCGCCGCGTCTGATGTTGCATCGCCGGATCTTGCGTACCGAGGGTTGCTCGAACGCGCGGACGCACTGTCGCCGCGCATGATATTTCCGTTTCGCGCGTCGGTGGTGCAGGCACTCGAGCGTAGCGTCACTCTCTCGAAATCGTGGAAACCACGCTACTACCTCGCGCTCGGTTACTGGGGCGCCGGTCGTGTGCCCGAGGCGGCGGCGATGCTTATCGCGCTCGGCGACGCGCCCGAATTCGCTCCGTTCTATGCGGCGCGGGCATCGCTGCCGAATCGGCCGCTGGGCGAGCAGATCACGGATCTCGCGCGCGCTGTCTCGCTTGATACAGCCGAATGGCGGTTCGGCAAGCTGCTTGCCGAGAAGCACCTTGAAGCAGGGGATGCCGCGCGTGCGGTGGAGGTGGCCACCCGATACCTGGCGCGGTTCCCCACGTCGTACATCCTGGGCATGACCCGCGTGCGCGCCCTCGAAGCGGCCCAGCGCTATGCCGAGGCGGATGCGTTGCTCGGCACGCTCACGATTCTGCCGTATGAGGGGTCGGCCGAAGGCCACGCACTGCACCGCGAGGCCAAGCTGATGCTGGCCATCGACGCGATGCGCAGTCACCAATGGGAGAAGGCCCGCCAGTTCGTCGCGGCTGCACGAGAATGGCCGGAGCGCCTCGGCGCGGGCAAGCCGTACGACGCGGACCTCGATGAGCGGCTCGAGGACTGGCTCACGGCAGACATTGCGCGGCGAACCGGCGCGAGCGACGCCGCGACGCTGGGCGTGCGGTTCCCGATGCCGGAGACCATGCCGGGGCTGCCCAGCCGGGTGATTGAGCGCTGGCGGACGCTGGGCCCGTAGCTGACCGAGAGCTGGGCCCGCGCCTGAAGGGGCGCGTCCCGACTTGGCACAGCCCTCAATATCTGACGCGCCGCCGTCGACACTCAGGGCATTGGGAGACGCGGCCGTGCGACGGACCGCTCTCCGGTCGTGCACCCGTCATCTACCTTCCCGTGTCGAACATCCCCATTCCGCTGCGTCCCGCCCGCAAGCCGTGGAACGACCGCTGGCTGCTCGATGCGTTTCGCGAGCGGGGCAAGGAGATCACGGCGGAGGCGGCCGGGGCGGCCACGGCGTGGGAGGCACTCGAGCAGAGCGGCGTACGACCGGCGGACATCATCAAGATCGTGGGCGACCTGTCGTCCGTTGAAATGGCGGATGTGACGTACGTGGGAGCGGAGCGGGCCAAGCTGCTGACGCAGGTGCTGTCGGAGCGCTACGACGTGGTGGCGCTCTCGCTTGAAGGGCGCACGCTCGAGGTCGCCACCGGCAATCCGCTGCGCTCGAGCCTCGACCGCGACCTCGCCTTTGCGAGCGGCAAGGCGGTGACGCTTCGTTTTGCGCACCCCGCGGAGATTCGCGCCGCGCGCGACCGCGTGTACGGCGGCGTCGTGGCGACGCCCAAGACCTCGCGCATCGAGTGGGTAACACCGGCCAACTCCACCTCGTCGGGCGCCGCGGTGCCGCGCGGAGCGGCCTCCGACGCGCTCGACCGCATTGTGCTCGACGCCATGGACCAGCGGGCGAGCGACATCCACCTCGAGCCCAAGGAAGGCGAACTGCTGGTGCGCTTCCGTGTGGACGGCGTGCTGCACGACGTCACGCGCATTGCCGCCGATGTCACGCCGCTGCTGCTCAGCCGGTTGAAGGTCTCGGCCGGCCTCGACATTGCCAACCGCCGCAAGCCGCAGGACGGGCGCGCGTCGGTGCTGCTCGACGGCCGCCCGGTGGACCTGCGCATTTCCACGCTGCCGCTCGGCGAGCGTATCGAAAAGGCGGTCGTGCGCATTCTCGACGCGAGCGCCACGTCGCTCGATTTCGATTCGCTCGGCTTCAGCGGGCCCGAAGCCGTGCAGCTCCGCCGCATTCTCGCGAGCAACGAAGGGATGGTGCTCGTCACCGGCCCCACCGGCAGCGGCAAGACGACGACGCTCTACACGGCGCTCATGCACCTTGCCTCGCCGGAGACGAACATCGTCACCGTCGAAGATCCCATCGAGTACCGCCTGCCCGGCATCAATCAGGTGCAGGTCGAGGAGAAGCAGGGACTCACGTTCGCGTCGGCGCTGCGGTCGATCCTGCGGCAGGATCCCGACGTCGTGCTCGTCGGCGAGATCCGCGACGCCGAGACGGCCGAGATTGCGATTCGCGCGAGCATGACGGGACATCTGGTGCTGTCGACGCTGCATACCAACGATGCGGTCAGCGCGCTCACGCGCCTCGCCGACATCGGCCTCGACCTCGGCAATCTCGCGTCGGCGCTCAAGGCCGTGATGGCGCAGCGGCTCGTGCGGCGCCTCTGTCCCGAGTGCAGCCAGCTCGCTGCGCCCAAGGACATTCCGGCCGAGTTGCGGTGGCTGCTCTCGGACAAGGACACGCGCGCCGTGCGGCATGCGGTTGGGTGCCCCGCATGTCGCGGCACCGGCTATCGCGGACGACTGGCCGTGGTGGAATTGCTGGTGATTGATGAAGAGTCGCGCCAGTTGATGGGCCGCTCGGCCGATCGTCAGGCGATGCTGCAGCTCGCGCGGCGCTCGGGCATGTCGTCGCTGTGGGAGGTTGGCATTCAGCGGGTGCTGGACGGGCAGACGAGCATCGATGAACTCGCGTCCAACGTCACGCCGCCGCTCCCCGTGGCCGCCATGCCGCAGGGTGACATTGACGCGCTGCTCAAGCAGATCCTGCCAGCGGCCGGTGGTGCGGGTGCGGGCCATGCGGCGAACGACGGGAATGCCGCAGGTGCGACGCACGCGACGCACGCGA
>JAHFCT010000094.1 GCA_023249375.1 Gemmatimonadota bacterium
CACCATTGCGTGTCCCAATGCCGAGCAGCAGGTCGGAGATCCTGTAGTAGCGCCCGCCGCGGATCACGGCCTCGATCTTCTGCAAGTCACTCACATGCTCCGCTGGCTTGCCACCGACCACCAGAATGTCGGCCACTTTGCCCACGGTGACACTGCCGTAGTCCTTCTCTTCCTTCATGACGCGCGCCGCATCAATGGTGGCGATCTGAAGGATCTTCGGCACGGGGATGTTCGCCTTCTCGTACATCTCGAGTTCACGCCTGTATGTAACCCCCGCGGAGTTGTCGGTTCCCGCCACGAGTGGCACGCCTGCGGCATAGAGCCTGCGAATAAGCAGCATGTACGCCGAGTCCGCTCTCTCCTGGTTGTTCGATCCGCCCGCGCCGACGACGGACGCGCCGCCGCCGATCCATAAGTTGAACGTCCCGTCAATCACCGTCTTGTGCGCGGCCAAGAAGTCAATGAGCGACGACATCCCCGGTGAGTTCACATCGAACGTCGGCGCCACAGCCGTCGCGACCTGCGAGTACGCGCGCATCTGCGGGAGGTACAGAGAATCCGGGAAGAAGTTCGAGAAGAAGAACGCGGCGTGCTGCACCTCGTCATAACCCAGCCCAACGGCGGCCTGCATGCTCATGCCGCGCGGGATATGCCCGCTGAGCCGCATGCCGCGCTTATGTGCCTCGGCGGCGATGACGGGCACGAGGTCGGGATGCGTCACGTTGTACAGCTTGATCTGCTTGTAGCCCAGCGAGTCGTAGCGCGCCACCCACGCGCGCGCCTGGGCTTCGGTGCTCACCACCACTTCCGTAGGGCCGGCCCACTTGAGCGGGCCCTCCATGAAACCGGCGAGGATCATGCGTGGTGTGGCCAGCTTGCCGGCGCGTTCCCGGTCGCGCTGCGAGACGGCCACGTCAATATCCGAGGCCAAGTCACGCGCTGTGGTAAGCCCTTGTGTCAGTTGCATCAAGCCCAGCGTTGACTGATTGGATACCTGAAGATGCGTGTGCATCTCCCACATCCCCGGCATGATCGTCTTGCCGGTGGCGTCAATCACCGTCGCCCCTGCGGGAGCCGGCGTGCTCGCGGCCGCGCCGACCGCGACGATCCGGTCGCCTTGCACGACGACCGTCTGTCGCGGCACCATCACGCCGCGTTCGCTGTCGAAGAGATCGCCGTTCTGGATCACGAGCGCGCCGTCGACCTTGGTGACCACTTTCTTCGCCAGTTCTTCAGCAGCAGCGTTGCGCCATTTCAGTTCGATCGCACGCAGGGCGGGAAGGAACGGCTCTACGCCTGGCCGCACCACGATGAACCACTGCACATCGGTGGCGAGCAGCTCACCCTTCTCGTCGAGCCAGGTGCCGGTCGGCATCGTAGATGCGCCGCGGTAGACCATGACGAGCCGCGCCCGCTGCCGTCTCTTGCCGTCGCGCAGCGTCGTGTCGGCGATCAACTCGGCGCGCGCGGTGCCCGCGCCAAGCACGCTTGCCGTGCGCGACGGCTGGACGAGCAGGAACCTGGCTAGCGATGCCTGCTCCCACGGCGTCCCGCCGCGCGCGCTGACGTACGCCGCAGGGCTGCGCTTCACGGCCACGCGCGGCACGCTGTTGGTCAGGCCGTACCAGACTGAATCAGTGCCCACCTCATACGCATCAGTGGGTGCGCCCGAGGTGCCGTCGGCGAGCACGGGGCGCTGTTCGCCGCGCACCAGCTCGCCCTTCGCGTTCAACCCATACCGCATTTCGAGCCGCGTCCCGCGATTGCGATCGGTGAACACCCAGCGCACGACGACGGAATCGGGCGAGCGCACCACCACCAAGTCGCCGGCTTCACGCCCGTGGTTCGAGACAATCCAGCGGGTCGTGTCGGTGGTGATGGCTGAGGCCGCAAGGGCGACGAGGGGAAACAAATGGAGCAGCATGGCGCGGGTGGCTAGAGGGGAGGTGCACGCTTCAATAATGCGCGCGGAAGGTGAGCTGCGCAGGGGTGGACTAGCGGCAGGACGTTTCGGGCCCGATTCTCTTCGGATCCCGCCTGCACAGGGAGTTTCTCATGCGCCGGTTCGTGTCGTCGTCTGCCATCGCCATCACCGCCGCCTGCGCCACGGCGCGGCCGCCCGTTCCCGTCACCGCACCCGTCGTCGCTCCGGCCGCTCGTAGCGCACCCGACACGGTGTACGACGTGGTCATTCGCAACGGCCGCGTACTCGACGGCCAGGGCAATCCGTTCATCTACGCCGACGTGGGCATCCACAACGGCAAGTTCAACAAGATCGGCGTCATTCCGCAGCGCGCGGCGCGCGAGATTGATGCGCGCGGCCTCTACGTAAGCCCGGGCTGGATTGACATGATGGACCAGTCCGGCGGCGTGCTGCAGCGCAGCGGCCTCGCCGAGAACAAGCTGCAGGAGGGCGTGACGACGGCGATCGGCGGCGAGGGCGGCACGCCGGCGCCCGCCGCGCGCGTCAGCGAGTACTTCGCGCGCCTCGAACAGCAGGGCATCAGCATCAATTTCGGTTCGTACTTCAGCGAGGCGCAGGCGCGCAACGTCGTGCTCGGGCCTGTCTCGCGCGAACCGGCACCCGCTGAACTCGAGCGAATGAAGGCGATCGTGGATACGGCGATGCGCGGTGGCGCGATGGGCATGACCACCGCGCTCATTTACGCACCCGGGAGCTACGCCAAGACGGCGGAGCTCACCGAAGTGGCCAAGGCGGCCGCCAAGTACGGCGGCGTCTATGCGAGCCACATCCGCGGCGAAGGTCCGGAAGTCCTCGATGCTGTTCGTGAGGCCATTGCCATCGGCGAAGGCGCCAAGCTCCCGGTGGAGATCTTCCACCTCAAGGTGAGCTACAAGCCGGCCTTCGGTATCTACATGGATTCGGTGGGAATGCTGGTCAATGCGGCGCGCGCGCGCGGCGTAGACGTGGCCGCCGATCTGTACCTGTACACCGCGGCCGGCACGGGGCTTGAGGCGACCATTCCCAACTGGGCGTTCGAGGGTGGCGGCGACTCGCTGCGCGCGCGCCTCGCCAATCCCGAAACACGCGAGCGGCTCAAGCGTGAAGTCGTCACCGGATCGCCGGGCTGGTTCAACATTGTCGCCGCCGGCGGCGGATGGGACAAAGTCGTGCTCGTCAACGCGCGCAATCCGGCCAACGCGAAATACGAGCAGCGCAACATCGCCGACATCGCCCAAGAGCTGGGCAAAGATCCCGCGGATGTCGCGTGGGATTTCGTGACGCAGGGGCAGGGACGGGTGATGGCCATCTACCACATGATGAGTGAGCCCGACATTGAAACGGCCCTGCGCTTCCCGTGGACGAGCATCGGCAGCGACGCCGGCGCCTCGGTGCAAGTCGGCGCCCTTGACCAGACAGGGCTTCCGCACCCGCGCGCCTACGGCAACTTCCCGCGGCTCATTGCGCGCTACGTGCGCGAGCGGCAAGTGCTCACGCTTCCCGAGGCGATTCGCAAGATGACCGGGTGGCCGGCGACGCGCATGCGCCTTGAGCACCGCGGTACCATTCGCGTCGGCAACTGGGCCGACGTGACCATCTTCGACTACGATGCCATCCAGGACCGCGCCACGTTCGCGAAGCCCATGGAACTGCCTGTCGGCATTTCATATGTGCTGGTGAACGGCGTGGTCACGGTCGAGAATGGCAAGCACACCGGCGCCAAGGCGGGCCGCGTGCTCTACGGCCCCGGGAGGAGCTTGCCATGAGCCGCAAGTTGATCACGTCAGGCTCGAGTTTCGAGCGCGATGCCGCCTACTCCCGTGCCGTCGTGGATGGACGGTGGGTCTTCGTTTCAGGGACGACCGGCTTCGACTACACGACAATGACCATTGCTGACGACGCGGTGTCGCAGGCCGATCAATGCTTCCGCAACATCCAGCGGGCGCTCGCCGACGCAAAGTGTCGGCTCACCGACGTGGTGCGCGTGACGTACATCCTGCCCGACCGCACCGATTTCCAGCGGATACTCCCTGTGCTGCAGCGGTATCTGGGCGACATCCAGCCGGCGGCGACGATGATCGAGGCGCGGTTGCTCGACCCGCGCATGAAACTCGAAATCGAGGTCACCGCGCGGCGGCAGAAACGCGACAAGGTGGGCAAGGAAACCAAGTAGATCGCGCTACGCCCGCACGATGAGGCTGCAGCACGTCACTGCGCCCTCGGCCTTCGCGAGTTCCGAAACATCCACGGTGCTCGGCGCCGCGCCGAGGGCGCGCAACCGATCCAGCGTCCGTGGAGACGACGCAGAATAGACGAGCGCCGCGCCGATGCGCAGGACGTTGGCGGCCATCGGTTCGTCGGGATGAACTTCGACCACGCGATAGTCGGCGAATTCGGCGGCGTTCACCCACGCGGGGTTCACCAGAACGGTCTTGTCATCCACGGCCGTCGCGGCGCTCTTGAGGTGCAGACACCCCGTAACAGGAACACCGCGCACGGAGTAGCCGTGCGGTGCGAGTGCCGCGCGTAGTTGCGCAATGCCCTCGTCATTGGTGCGCGTCGTGCGTCCCGCGAACGCCGTCCGTCCGATGATGAGCACGTCGCCGCCATCCAGCGTGGCCGGGGACTCGATGCGCGTCACAGGCCGCAGTGACGCCAGCGCCGACGCCACGGCTGTCACTTCACGCCGCCGCGACTTGGCGCCCGGGCGCGCGATCACCGCGAGTTCATCGAGTACCACGGCGGTGTCCTCGATGAAGACGGCGTCGGGCTGTTCCGGTGCTGGCGGCACGCGGCGCACGTCGCACCCGAGCGACGACAACAGCCGCTCGTAGCCGCGATGCTGCGCGCGCGCGACTTCCACGCGAATCGGCGCGCGCGCGAGATGCGTCAACTCGCACTCGACGATGGTCGGTGAGACATCGCGAGTCAGCGCGATCCAGGAATTCTGCGGTGGCATGGTCAGCGGCAACTATGCGGCGTGCGGCGCAAAATCGCCAACACGCTAGCTCCTGACGAACCCGTGCGGGAATCCCCTGCCCGGAGCCCATATTCTCGAGCACAGCCGCGAGGCGCGTTCCGTGCGCCGAGGGGTTCACGCGGCGTCTGTTTGAGGGCATCTTTCTAGGGTCACCGAAGGTGACCCGTGCGCCGCGCACCTCAGGCAAGTGTCGCGAGCGCTGGAGACTCGCAGAGGACTGCCCCAATGACCGCCATCGCGACCAAGCCCCCGCGCATCATCACGGAGCTTCCCGGCCCCAAGGCCAAGGCCCTCATCGCGCGCGACGCCGAAGTGGTATCTCCGTCGTACCCGCGTGGTGTTCCCTTTGTCATGCACCACGGCAAGGGCGCCGACGCGTGGGACGTGGACGGCAACCGGTTCCTTGATTTCTGCGGCGGCATCGCCGTCGCGAACACGGGCCACGCACACCCGAAGGTCGTGCAAGCCATCAAGGATGCCGCCGACCAGTTCCTGCATATCTCGAGCGATTTCTGGCACGAGAAGTGGGTGCTGCTCGCCGAGCGCCTCAATGAGCTCAAGCCGATGGGTGACGAGCCCGTCATGAGCTTCATGTGCCAGAGTGGTTCGGAATCGGTGGAAGGTGCGCTGAAGCTCGCGCGCTACGTCACTGGGCGCACACGCTTCATCGGCTTCCTGGGCGGGTTCCACGGGCGTACGATGGGTGCGCTCGCCTTCACCGCCAGCAAGTACTCGCAGCAATCGGGGTTCTTCCCCACGATGCCGGGTGTAACGCATGTGCCGTACCCGAATCCCTTCCGGCCGCTCTTTGTCGGCAAGGATCAGGGCAAGGCGGTGCTCGACTACATCGAGACCCAGCTGTTCCAGAACAACGTGCCACCCAAGGACGTCGCCGCGATTCTCGTCGAGCCGATCCAGGGCGAGGGCGGTTA
>JAHFCT010000095.1 GCA_023249375.1 Gemmatimonadota bacterium
GACAACGCGGCGAGTGACGTGCAGCCATTGCGACAGAGTCTGCGCGAGGCCACGGACAGTCGCACCGGGAAGAAGGCGTATACGCCGCTGACGGGCTTGAGCCTCATGGTGTTCTACGTGCTGGCATGCCAGTGCATGTCGACGCTGGCGGTGGTGCGGCGGGAGACCAACTCGTGGCGATGGCCGGTGTTCATGCTCGTGATGATGAACGCGATGGCGTGGCTGGCGTCGTTTGCCGTGTATCAGGGCGGCCGTGCGATGGGGTTCGGCTCGTGACCGGCATCGGCTGGCAGGATGTGACCGTTGCCGTGCTGGCCGTGCTGGCCATCGCGTTTCTCGTCTGGCGACGGTATCGCAAGCGCAATCCGCCGCCGACGATCGTGACGCTCGGCCGCGCCAAGCGGACGCCGCCGTCAAGTCGGTAGGCGCAGCCGTTGCCGGCACTGCGGGCGGCGCGCATACTAAGGCCATCGGCGCGGGCGGCGCACAAGCATGTTTCTCCACGGTGGCCGCTTGACGGGAGGTTCTCGCGCTCGCCGACCCGCATTCAACGGCCGCCGGAGTGCATGCCGGCCGCCTCGACCGGAGAAGAGTCATGACCGAAGAGCTGTCGAGACGCGACTTCGTGAAGATCGGCATCGCCGGCGCCGCGGGGCTCGCGGTCGCACCCGGGCTTGCTGATGCCGCGCCTTCGGCGCTGGCGCTGCCCACGCGGCCACTCGGCCGCACTGGGCACAATCCGTTCATCTTCAGCCTCGGTGGACAGGCATCGCTGGAACAGGCGGACAAGCACGACGTGTCGATCGCGATTATCAATCGCGCCATCGATCTGGGGGTGAACTACATCGACACCGCGGCCGCGTATGGCCGCCCGCGCGATCCGATGAAGCAGCGGTGGGAACTCGACGGTATCAGCCAGACGTACGTGGGCGAAGTGATGGCCACGCGCCGCAAGGAAGTGTTTCTCGCGAGCAAGGTGGACGACCGCACCAAGGACGGCGCGCTGCGCCAACTTGAGCAGAGCCTGCGCCTGCTGCACACCGACCATCTGGATTTGTGGCAGATCCACAACGTGCAGACGGAGGAGTCGCTCGAGACGATCTTCGGCACGAACGGCGTCGTCGAGGCGATGGTGAGCGCACGCGACCAGAAGATGGTGCGCAACCTCGGCATCACCGGGCACTTTGATCCCGCGGTGCTCGCCAAGGCGATCGACCGGTTTGAGTTCGATACGATCCTCATGGCGCTGAATGCCGCCGACCCGCACCGCCTGCCGTTCCAGAGCGAGCTGTTGCCGCTGGCGAACAAGAAGAAGATGGGTGTGATCGGGATGAAGATTCCGGCACGCGACCGTCTCTTCAAGGACGGCGCGGTGACCACGATGAAGGACGCGATGAGCTACGTGCTCACCTTGCCGGTCAGCACCGTGATCATCGGGTGCAAGACGGTGGCGCAGCTCGAAGAGAACGTGGCGATCGCCAAGAGCTTCTCGCCGCTTCCGGCAGCCGAGATGGCGCGCATCGAGGCGCTGGCCGCGAACAACGTGGCCGACGGCACGTGGTTCAAGAAGCCGCCGACGCCAGGCGCACCGGGCGAAGACGACCAGAACATGGAATGAGCGGCACCGATGACGCGAGCCTGGAGTTTTCCCCATCGCAGATGCAGGCGATGGGGCAGGCCGTGGTGGAGCGTGCGGTGGCGCACCTGGCGGCCATCGAGTCGCAGGCGATTCGCGGCGATCTGGATGTGGCCGACGTCTGCCGCTCCCTGCGCGAGCCCGTCCCCGAGCACGGCGCCGAACTTGAGCCGCTGCTCGATCAACTGTTTGACGAGCTGATTCCGCGTTCGTTCACGACGCCGGGTCCCGGCTATCTGGCGTACATCCCGGGCGGCGGCGTGTATCCGGCCGCACTCGCCAGCTTCATTGCCGATACGACTAATCGATACACGGGTGTGTGGCAGGCGGCGCCGGCGCTCGTGCAGCTCGAAGCCAACGCACTCGAGTGGCTGCGCGACTGGATGTGTTTCCCGGAGGGGTCCAGCGGCCTGCTCACGGCGGGCGGCTCGATGGCGACGTTCAACGCCATTCTCTGTGCGCGCGAGCGGTACCTTGGCACCGACATTCGCCGAGGCACGCTGTACACATCGGATCAGGCGCACCACTCGATCGAGAAGTCGGCAAAGCTGGCGGGCATCTTTCACGATCGCGTGCGTATCATCGCGTCGGACGGCGACTATCGCATGCGCGTGGATGCGCTGGAAGCGGCGGTTGCCGCCGACCGCGCCGCCGGACTGCGGCCGTTCATGGTGGCATCGTCCGCTGGGACAACCAACACCGGAGCGGTTGATCCACTCGAGGCGGTGGCCGACATCTGTTTGCGCGAGGGAATGTGGCATCACGTGGACGGCGCATACGGCGCGTTCTTCCACGCGTGTCCGGAACTGCGGCCGTTGCTCGCAGGGCTACCGCGCGCCGACTCGCTGACGCTGGACCCGCACAAAGGGATGTTTCTCCCGTACGGCACCGGCGCCCTGCTCGTGCGCGACGGCGCCGCATTGCGCGCCGTGCACTCGGCTACCGCCGGATATCTGCCGGCACAGCAGGAGGAGTTCTACGACCCCAGCCAGCACGGTCCCGAACTGTCGCGCGGCTTCCCGGGCCTGCGGGTCTGGATGGCGATCAAGATGTTCGGTGCGGCGCGGTACCGTGCGGCGATCGCGGAAAAGCGTGCCCTCGCCGTGTGGGCCGCTGCGGAAGTGGCGCGCGTTCCGGGAATCGTGATGGATGCCTGGCCGCAGCTTTCACTCTTCGCGTTCCATCTCGAGGGGCCACGGCTCGCGTCGCAGGACGCGCGCAACGCCGCCACCGCGGAACTGATGGAGCGCGTGACGGCGCGCGGCCGCGTGATGCTGACGGGATGCACGGTCGAGGGACGTCACCTCGCGCGGGTGTGTGTGCTCAGCTTCCGGACGCGCGCGGCGGTGATGCGGGAGTGCGTGGAACAGATTGCTCAGGAGGCAGGTAGGATACTGAACGATTGAGGACAGGGATCACGGATTTCGATTCGGATTTCGATTTCGGATCGTGATTGCGATGATCTGCGCGCTGTGGGGGTTTCCCCGCATTCGCAGATTCCTCCCTCGGGTGTGATCGAGGTCACGGATAGTTGCGCGCGACGCCCCATCTTTGACGCATTCCGTCGGCACCCTGAGCCGGCCTGTCCACAGATGCTTTACATGTGAAGTAGCTGGCCTTTCCCCCCGGAGGTCGCATGCGCACGTCACCGCGGTTGTTTGGAGTCTTGGTGGTCTTGTCCCTGTCCTCAGCGTGCGGCGGTGGCGGCAATTCGCCCACCAGTCCCGCGACGCCGAGCGACCCGTACAACACCCCCGGCGGCACGACGGGCGGGACGACAACGCAGCCCGGAACGAACGAGGTCATCGCCAACACCTCGAATGCGTTCACGCCTTCGTCGCTCTCGGTATCCAAGGGCACGACGGTCACGTTCACGTTCCAGGGTGTGACGCACAACGTGACGTTTGCCGCCGTCACGGGGGCGCCGTCGAACATCGGCGAGACCTACAGCACGTCCGTGCAGCGCGTCTTCTCGACGGCGGGCACGTTCGGCTACAACTGCACGCTGCACCCGGGCATGAGCGGGTCGGTGGTGGTGCAGTGACACGAGCACGCGCGTTGCGCGTGCTCGCGGATTGAGGACAGGGATCACGGATTCCGAATTCGGATGGTGAATTCGGAGTTCGATCTCGATGGTGCGGTGGAGGCGTTTGGGGATTCGCCCAGGCGCCTCGTTCCGTTGGCGGCGGGGTAGCGCGCCCGCGCTGCTCGGGCGTGACGTGCATGCTCGGCGGGCACGCACGTGAGCGTGCGCGGCGGTATCTTTAGGCAACCTCTTATGGAGCACGCGCGTGGCCCGACCGAACTTCAGCTTCCAGAAACGCCAGAAGGAAGTGGCCCGCGAACAGAAGCGGCAGGAGAAGCTCGCCCGCAAGCGCGAGCGGGCGAGTGCTGGTGAATCGCCGGAAATGGACGTCGAGGCGCAGCCCGGAGAGCAGGCCGAATCGGCCGGGGAAAGCGCCTCAGAGAGCGCCGGCTAGTGCACGCACTGCCGGAGTGACACGTCGATCTTCATGATGTGATTGCGCACCCAGTTGCCGAGCGCCTGCTGGAGTTCGAGCACCTTGGCGGTTGACGTGCCATTGGCCTTCACCTCGGCCTTCATCTTCCCGAAATAGTCGAGAAACTCCGCGTGCGCCTTCTTGTTGGCGAGCGCGGTGGGGCACTTGTAGCGGCTCATGCACCCTTCCTCGCTGCTGAAGTGCCCCGCGGAGTAGTTCCCGAGGAAGTCGAGAATCCGCAGCACCTCAGCGTTCCCCTTGCCCTGGCGCATCGCGTCGCTGAGCTGATTCACCCAGCTGAAGATGGTCCGGTGCGCGTCGTCCAACTCCTCGACGCCGGTGGACATCGATTCGTCCCAAACATAAGCCATCGCAGTTTCCTCACATCGTCGTGGTGGAGTGCTGGCTGCCGCGGACGACATCATCCCGCGGCCGGCGGGCTCGGTCGGAGTCGCCTGACGGAAGTGTCGGGATCGGCGATCGATCTCTTGAGTTTGTGCAGGCGGACGGTAGTGATTCGCGTGCAATCGGCCGACAATAGAGGTAGACTGCACGGTGCGCCGTGCAGTGCCAGCGGCCATTCTCGCTGAGGAGAGCCCGGTGCCATCCGTCGTTGTGTTGGAAGACGATCCTACTCTGCTTCTGATGTACCGCCGACTGTTCGAGCGGTACTTCGACTGTTCCGTCGCCGAGGCGACCGACGGGCCCGAGGGACTTCGCCTGATCGCCGCGACGCGGCCGGACCTCGTAGTGCTCGATGTGCACCTGCCGTCGATGTCAGGGCCTGACGTCCTGGACGCGCTGCGCAGCGATCCCGCTACCGCCGACACGGCGTGCATCGTTATCACGTCGGAGAATCAGCGTCCGGTGATCGAGCGACTCGTCGCGGGGAATGTGCTCGGCATCTTCCTGAAGCCCGTCGTGCTGTCGCGTGACCTGCCGCGTCTGGAGAAGATCTTCAGCCAGCTGGCGTCTCGAGGCAGCCGAAGCCCGCTGGCGCGCACAACGTAGACGGCGCCGGCACGCCCGCTGGCACGCGCAACGTAGACGGCGCCGGCACGCTCGCTGGCGCGGGGTTCTCGCGCCGGCGCGCGCGCG
The DNA here is from genome assembly GCA_023249375.1 of Gemmatimonadota bacterium. Lineage (GTDB taxonomy): Bacteria > Gemmatimonadota > Gemmatimonadetes > Gemmatimonadales > Gemmatimonadaceae > PNKL01. Next base: position 5,236 of record JAHFCT010000095.1, read on the forward strand.
GCGTGGTCTTGGCTCCTACGGCGACTCCCATCCCTTGGCCCGGCCGAGCGCCTTGTTCCAGCCGGCGGCGAGCGACTTGCGCGACGCGGCCTTCATTGATGGCTTGAAGCGGCGGTCCGCTTGCCACTGCCGCGCGATGTCAGCCTGACTCTTCCAGAAGCCAACGGCGAGTCCGGCAAGGTACGCCGCGCCAAGCGCCGTCGTTTCGGCCACCTGCGGGCGCACGACGGGGCAGTTGAGCAGATCGGCCTGCAGCTGCATCAGCAGGTTGTTGACGCAGGCGCCGCCGTCCACTCGCAGTTCCCTGAGCGTGATGCCCGCGTCGGCTTGCATGGCGTGGAGGACATCCATGACCTGCAGGTCGATGCCTTCGAGCGCGGCCCGCGCCACGTGCGCGCTGGTCGTGCCGCGCGTCAGCCCCACGAGCACGCCCCGCGCGTATTGATCCCAGTGGGGCGCGCCCAATCCGGCAAAGGCGGGAACGAGATACACGCCGTGCGTATCGGGGACGCTCGCGGCGAGCGCTTCGACGTCGGCTGCCGTGCGAATGATGCCGAGTCCGTCGCGCAGCCACTGCACGACGGC
>JAHFCT010000058.1 GCA_023249375.1 Gemmatimonadota bacterium
CTTGTACTCGTCGGGCTTGTCATGCTGCAGCTCGTCCACCGTCATGCGCCCCGTGAAGATCACGAGGTCCATCGGGAACTTCTCCGGGCGCAGGTGCGTGTTGAAGAAGTGCACAGTGAAGATGAAACCGGTGGCCAGCAGCGCTTCGTCGCTATGGACGATCGTTGCCACGTTGACGAACCAACCGGGGAAGAACCGGGAGAAGAAGACGGGGAACCAGAGCATCGCCCCGGTGGACCCGATGATGAAAATGCCCCAGAACACGGCGAAGTAGTCGAACTTCTCCCAGTAGGTCCAGCGGCCGTACGTCGGACGCTTGCCCTTGCCGAGGAACCACTTCACGGACCCGATGAACTCGGTCAGGTCGCGCCGGTTGAGCATCATCGAACCCGGGCCGAACACCAGCTTCAACCAGGTGGTGCCTTCGCGGCGCTTCCGCTTCACGAGGTCGACGAGGTGGGTGATGAAGACGCCCACCATGATGACCGCGGCATAGCGGTGGAAGTAGCCGGTGGTCTCGAACCCGCCAAGCATGTGCGAGACGACGGACGCCCACTTGGTGTACGAGAACTTCAGCGTCATCCCCGTCAGCGCGAGACTGACGAAGCTGAGAATCATGATGACATGCAGCGCGCGCTGGATGGGCGTGAAGCGCTGGTACTCGAGCTCACCCTCCTTGGCCGGCGGATGGCGGCCAAACTCCTGGCGCATCTTGAGCGCGCGCGGCAGCCACATGAGCGTGTGCGCGCCGCCGACGGTGAACGTGACCACCAGCAAGGTCGTCATCGCCCAGAAGACCCAGAACAGGATGGGATACTTGTTCAGGTCGTGATGCGTGGCGTGCGTCAGATAGCCGGCAAAGCGCCGCGAGGCGCCGGCGTGGCACTTGGCGCACGTCGCCACGACGTTGTCGCGGCTTAGCCGCGACCGCACATCCGAGACGCGCAGGATGTCGTGCGACCCGTGGCAGTCGTAGCACTGCGCCGTCTTGGTGTAGCCGAGGCGCGACACCTTGCCGTGATACGTCTCGAAGTACGACTCGGCGATCTTCTGGTGGCAGCTGCCGCACTGGCCCATCACCTTCTGCTTGAAACCGTCGGCGTCGGTGCGGCTGATGGTGTGCGCCGAATGGCAGTCGTCACAGACCGGCAGCTTGTCCTTGGTCTTGGTGACTGACGCCGAGTGCACGCTGCGCGCGAACTGCTTGGCGATGCCTTCGTGGCAGCGTCCGCAGGTGGACGGCAGGTTATTGCGGTTCACGCTCGACTGCGTGCTGTCGCGCGGCAGGACGCTGTGCGCCGTGTGGCAGCTGGTGCACGTCGCCGTGACGACAAGGCCGCTCTCGAGCAGGCCCTTGCCGTGAATGCTCTCGGTGTAGCGCTCGACGATCTGCACCTGCTTGCCCGTGTAGGCGCGGGCGGCCTTCTCGCCGGTGCGATGGCAGCGGGCGCAGAGCGTCGGGATGTGCGTCGGGAAGATAGGCGACAGCGGGTTGGCCTTGCCCAGCACGCCGTGCGTGCCGTGGCACTGCTTGCAGCTGGGACCGTTGGGGTCCTGCTTGGCTTCGAGCTGGCCGTGCGTGCTGAGCTGGTACTGCGCGCCGACCTCGGCGTGGCACGACGCGCACACCACTTTCTGGGTGATCGTTTCGCACGGGCGCAGATGCGACGGCGAGACGCCGGTGTGGCACTGGCTGCACGCGATCTTGACGTGCATCGAGCCGGCGAGCGAGTCGGCGCTGACGTGCAGCGAGCGGCCGTCCTTGGACGCGCGGATGTCCTTGCGCTCGTGGCAGCGCAGGCAGTCGCGGTCGGCCATGCCCTGGTCGTAGAAGACACGGCGCGCCTTGTGCGGCTCGTGGCAATCGACGCAGGCGGGCAGCACATGCTGCTCGCGCTCCCACAGCTTGCCCTGGATCACCTTGCGGTGCACGCCCTCGATGGCCGCGTGGCACGTGGAGCACGTGGCGGCAATGTTGGCGCGGGCGATCGACGACTTGGGATCCGTGTGCTTCAGGATCGAGTGCGCCGTATGGCACGACACGCAGGTGGCGGCCACGGTGAGGCCCTTGTTCATCAGGGCATCGCCGTGAATGCTCTCCGTGTAGTTGGTGATGATGTTCGACTGGTGGATCTCGCGTTCCTTCGCGACGCGCCCGCCCTCGGAGTGGCACTTGCCGCAGAGGTACGGAATGCGCGACGGCTGCACCGGCGAGCGCGGATCCTTGCGCGACACGATCTCATGGTTGCCATGACAGTTCACGCAACGCGGCGCCAGCGGGTCGCCGCGCGCAATCGCCTTGCCGTGCAGCGATGCCTCGTGCTGCGCGACCTGCACCGGATGGCAGCTGCGGCACTGCGCGGGCTTGAGCGTCTCGTCGTGCGGGAGGTCCTTGCCCTTGAGGTCGGCGTGGCAGTCGACGCAGTTCGCCTTGCCGTGCATCGACGCCTTGAACTTGGTCTCGTCGACGAACAGCGACACCGTCTTGCCGGCGCGCTTCTTCGTCAGCCCCTTGTCACTGTGACAGGACAGGCAGTCATCGTTGCCCTGCGCCCGCGCGCTGGCGCCGAGCCCTGACGCCAGCAGCACCGCCAACGCCAGCGTACTGGCACGAATGGCACTCTTCAACATTGTCATTTCGCGACAGTCATCGGACGGTGGTATTCCTCAGGCAGGCTTGGGGCCCGACGCGTCTTCGTCCTCATCCTCGTCCTCGACGGCGTGCGCCCGGAGCTTCTCCAGCTCCAGCGGGTGCTCGTCAAGCATCTCGCGCTCGGTGAGCGTCCCCTTCCAGAAGGCGAGATTGATGGGGTAGATGTCGGGATTGAAGATCACGAAGTAGAAGTGCCAGACGATGATGGCCAGCGTCGCCAGCCACGCTTCGTAGTAGTGCACGGTGCGCGCGATGTCCCAGCCGAGCTTGCTCAGCAGGTTCATGAACGTGTTGTCGAACCAGAGAATCATCCCGGTGGCGCCCATCAGGATGGTGCCCCACACCAGCGCCCAGTACTCGCTCTTCTCGATGTAACTGAAGCGGCCGAACTTCGGGCGTTCCGCCGACCAGCCCAGGTTGTAGCGCAGCACGGCGAAGACGTCGCGCAGGTCCTGCGGCAGCGGCAGCAGATCCTTGAGGAGCTGCCGTCCGCGCGGCACGAATGCCAGGTAGTACAGGTGGTACACGCTGGCGAGCAGCATCACCACGCCGGCGATGCGATGCACCGCGCTGCGCACGTCGAAGATCGCCGGGTAGCTGCGATGCAGCGGCGCGATCCACCACGCCTCGGGGAACTTGAGCGCGAAGCCCGTGATGACCAGCGTGATGAAGCTGGCCACGAGCGACGCGTGCTGCATGCGCTCATTGAACGACATGCGCAGGTACAGCGTGTGGCCGCCGTGCTCTTCTTCGATGAGGCCGCGGCGCACCATCAGCTGCCGCTTGGACTTCCGGACAAAGTCGAGCAGGTTGTGCACGGCCATGCCGCCGATGACCACGACGATCATCAGGATGTAGGCCATCGCCACCCAGTACAGGATCGGCTCGCGCTCCTCCGTCAGGGTGATGTGCACGCTGCCCTGCGCAAAGCGTTCGCTCGCGCCCGGATGGCATCGGCCGCACGTCGTCTTGAGGTTCTGCTTGGCGACGCGCGACGTGGAGTCCTTGGACGACTTGATGTCGTGCCCGCCGTGGCAGCTCGCGCAGTTGGCCACCGACAGCGACCCGCCGCGGCTGGCGAGGCCGTGATAGCTGTCGGTGAACGTCTTGAAGCGGTCGCTGCGCAGGCCGTACTTGGCCGAGAGCTGCACCGACTCGTGGCACGGCTGGCAGACCTGCGCCGACACGTTGGTGGGCGCGGTGCGCGACTTGGGATCCTTCTTGCCGAGGATGACGTGCTCGCCGTGGCACGACGTGCAGACAGGCGCGTCGTCGTTGCCCTTGGCCGCCTGCACACCGTGAATGCTCTCCTTGTACGTCTCGGCGATCTTGGTGTGGCAATGGCCGCAAGTGTTGGGAATGTTGCGGCGCGCCACGAACGACGTCGGGTCCGAGCCCTTCTTCATATCGTGGCTGCCGTGACAGCTCACGCAATTGGCGGCTTCCGCCTTGCCCTTGTCGAGCGCCTGGCCGTGCACGCTCGTTCCGTACGACGAAATGAAGCCCGCCGTGGGCGACGTGCGCGCCTTCACATCCTCATTGTCGAGATGGCAGCCGAGGCAGAGTTTGTTCTGGTTGCGCTTGACGGTCAGCGTGTCCGCGGTGCCGGTGACGAACGCCACGGCGCTGCGGTGGCACGTCAGGCAGTTCGGTGCGCCCTTGACGCCAGCGGCCAACGCCTTGCCGTGCGCCGACGACGGAAAGTGATCGCCCGGCTTCTGGTGGCACGAGCCACAGTCGGCGGTGAGGCGACTCGCCGAGAACTTGGCGCCCGGCGTCTTGGGTGACTGGACGTCGTGGTGGCCGTGACACGTCTGGCACAGCGTCTTTGGCAGACGCTGCGCGGTGACGGCTTTCTGGATTTCGGGGTGGAACGGGTGCTTGAACGCGGCCTTCGAGTGGCAGCGCGCGCACTCAACGGGCGTGATGGACTTCTTGTGCGGCAGGTCGTCCGGATTGAAACCGACGTGGCAGGCAACGCAGCTCAGCTTGGCGTGCGTCGAGCCGTTGAGCATCGACTCCTTGACCCACAGCGAGATAGTCTTCTTCCCCGGCCCATCCTTGGTCAGGGTGGAGTCGCTGTGACAGGCGAGGCAGTCTTCGCGCGATTGTGCCCGGGCAGACTGCGCGCCCAGTTGAAAGAAAGTTCCAAGGAGTACTGACAAGACCAACAGGCGCCGAATCATATCTTGGCTCTTCTCTCAACTGGGCGGGGTGGGGGGAGGATCTGCTGCTTACGCGGCCGGCTTCTTGTGCGCGATGGAGGCCCAGCGCTCGTCGAAGTTGAACGGCTTGTTGGTCGGGCTCTTCTCGTTGTGGCACTTCTTGCACATGGCTTCGATGGCGGCCTTGTCGGCGAACGCGGTCAGTCCCTTGCCCTGCGCGTCGGCCTTGACCTTCATGACACCCATCGCCTTGTAGTCGGCGCCGGCGCCATGGCAGTTCTCGCACTGCACGCCCTGCTTCACATCGGCCGCACCCGGATCACCGCTGATCGTGTGGCACTCGAGGCATTCCTTGGCCTCGGCGGCGTTCGCGATGCCCTTCGCCTTGGCGATCTCGGCGGCCTTCGGCGACGTCAGCGTGTTGTACGCGCCGGCGTGCTTCGACTTCTCCCAGATGGCCTGTTGCTGACCCTGCTTCTCCGACTTGTGGCACATCACGCAGCCCTTCACGCCAACATACGCGTGCTGCGCGCTGGCAGTGCTGGGCACGACGACGGCCGCGGCAACAATCGCCAAAAGACCAAGTGTGCGCTTCATGTAATGCTCCCCTTGTCAAACCTGCGTGGAAACGGTGGACATTGCGATGGCGTGCATCCGATTCCTTCCCCTCGGATGCTCAGAAATCTCGACAGGTGTACGCCAGTAAGAAATCGAGAGATTGCGGGCATCGCGTAGGGGATTTGCCTACAGCGGTGCGGGGGGTATACCGAAGTCATATGGGGGGAGGTTTCTGCCAGCGCGCGGGGCACTACGTAGGCGATATTGCCGATCAGCCGGTCGGCGTTTGCTCGACCCCACTGGAGAACAGTGCCCATGCGCTCAAAGCTGCCCCCGTCGTTCACGAATCCCATCACGATCCTCGGCCTCTCGATTTCGGCGATCAGCTTCATCGTGATCGTCTTCCTCGCGACGCTCGAGTATTTCGCCAAAGACTCCAATCCGTACATGGGAATCCTGGCGTTCATCATCGTGCCGTCGGTGCTGATGGGCGGTGTGTTCGTCGCCGCGTTTGGCGTGTGGCGTGAACATCGCCTGCGCCGCATCGGCAAGCCGATTGAACGGCACCTGCCGGTGGTCGACCTCAACAATCCGATGCATCGCACCGGACTCGCCGTCGTTGCGGTGGGCGCGCTGTCGCTGATTCTCCTGTCGAGCTTTGGGAGCTTCAAGGCATACGAGGCGATGGAAACGGACGCCTTCTGCGGCAAGAGCTGCCACACGCCGATGGAACCGGAGTACACGGCGTACCAGAACTCGCCGCACGCCAAGGTGGGCTGCGTGCAATGCCACATCGGCTCGGGCGCCGGCTGGTTCGTGCGGTCGAAGCTGTCGGGCAGCTATCAGCTCTACTCGGTGGCCTTCAACAAATTTCCGCGGCCCATCCGCGGCCCGATCCACAACCTGCGCCCGGCGCAGGAGACGTGCGAGCGGTGCCACTGGCCGAGCCAGTTCTACAGTGAAAAGCTGATGAGCCAGACGTATTTCTCCTCGGTTGGCGAGAAGAACATCCCGTCCAAGCTCGACCTGCTCATCCGCATCGGCGGCGGCAACAAGGAAGCGGGGCCGACGTCCGGCATCCACTGGCACATGAACATCAGCAACAAGGTGACGTACGTGGCCACCGACGAACGCCGCCAGGTGATTCCGTGGGTGCGCACCGAGAACAAGAACGGCGACGTGCACACGTATCGCAGCAAGGAGGTGCCGTTCACGGCGGCCGATTCGGCGAAGGGCGAGGCGCGCCGCATGGACTGCATCGACTGCCACAACCGGCCGGCGCACCAGTATCGCCCGCCGCAGCGCATGGTGAATCATCTGATGGCGCTGGGCTGGATTGACCCCGAGCTGCCGAGTGCGAAGGACCTGTCGGTGCACGTGCTCGAAGAACCGTACTCGACGTCAAAGATCGCGGCCGACAGCATCCGCACGGCCGTCACCGAGTACTATCGCGACAACTTCCCCGCCCTCGCCAAGACGAAGGCGGCGCAGATCGAGCGCATGGTCACGGAACTGCAGGGGCTCTACGCCAAGAACTATTTCCCGGCGATGCACGCGAGCTGGAAGGTCAACCCGGACAACATCGGCCACATGTACTATCTGGGCTGCTTCCGCTGCCACGACGGCAAGCACGTGGATGAACGCGGCAAGGTGCTGACCAAGGAGTGCAACGCGTGCCACGCCATCGTCTCGCAGGAAGAGGTTGGCAAGACGACGCGCGTGTCGATGGCGGGCGTGCAGTACCAGCATCCCGTGGATGTCGGCAATGACTGGAAGGAGACCAACTGCAGCGAGTGCCATAATCCGCCGGACAAGAAGGCGGCGGAGAAGGGAGAGAAGAAAGTGGCAACGCGCGGGCATCAGTAAGCACCGCTGAGCCGCCGGAGCCGCGATGATCGACGAACGCCTGCACGGGGTCGACCCTGCCCTGCGTGAGGTGCTGCAGCGCGTGGAGCAGCGGCTCGCGCGGCTGGAGGCACACCTCGATCTCGCCCCGATGGGTCGTGACGTTCACGACGCCGCGCTGGCGGCAGGCGCCGCCAGCGCGGAGGTCGCCGCCGTCGCGGTGCCACCGCCGGCCGAGCGCGACTACGAATTTGAAGTGGGACAGAACTGGATGGCGAGCGTGGGCATTTTGGTGCTCACCTGCGGCGTGGGCTTCGCGCTGCTGCTTCCGTACGGATCGCTGCCGCCGTGGCTGCCGTCGCTCATCGGCGGCGTGGTGGCGCTGACGCTGCTCTCGCTCGGCTTCCGCTTTCATCGGGAGTTTTCACTCGTCGCCGGCTACTTCCGGGGCGCGGGCATGGCGCTGTTCTACTGCTCCGTGCTGCGGCTCTTCTTTTTTGGCGAACAGCACGTGATGTCCATTGACGGGCTGGCCAGCCGCGTCGTGCTGCTCGCGGTGGTGGCGGCGAACGTCGCGGGGGCGCTGTACCGGCGCTCGGTGTGGATGACGGCCACGGCGCTGCTCACCGGATTTGTCACCGTGGTGGTGATCGGCGAACCGTGGGTGGTGTTCATCGGCACGGCGCTCCTGCTCGGCGCCGGCGCGTGGGAAGTGGTGACGCAGGGCTGGCCGTGGCTGCAGCTCTTCCTGATTCCCGCGGGCTACCTGGCGCACCTGCTCTGGCTGGTCAACCGACCGTGGCAGGGGCGCACGCTCGAGATCGTCGCCACGCCGGCGGCGGGCGTGTTCGCCGTGCTCGCGTTCGTGGTGATCAACGCGATGGCGTCGCATCGCCGCCGCACGCGAGGCGAGGGCGAGGATGCCGCGTCGGTGATTGCCGTGCTGCTCAACTGCGGCGCCGGCTACGCGCTCGTCGTGCTCGCCTCGCTCGGCGCGGCGCCCGGACTGCTCGGGGCGGCGCACGCCGCCGCGGCCGTCGTCTTCCTTGGGCTTGCGATGGCGTTTTGGCAGAGCGAAGCGAGCCAGATCTCGACGTTCTTCTACGCGATGACGGGGTATGTGGCGCTGAGCGTGGCGCTCGCGCGGATGATCGAGATGCCGAATCTCTTCATCTGGATGTCGGGCGAGAGCCTGCTGGTGGTCGCCACCGCGCTCTGGTTCCGGTCCAAGCTGATTGTACTGGGCAACTTCTTCATCTACGTCGGCATCGTGGCGGCGTACATGATCGTGGCGCAGAGCGAGAGCGGCATCAGCATTGGCTTTGGCATCGTGGCGCTGCTGACGGCGCGCATCCTGCGCTGGCAGGCGGCGCGGCTCGACCTCAAGACCGAGCTGATGCGCAACGCCTATCTGGCGAGCGCGTTCATCATCTTCCCGTACTCGCTGTATCACCTCGTGGCGCGCGCCTACGTCTCCGTGTCGTGGGTGGCCATCGCGCTGGCGTACTACCTGATGAACCTGGTGGTGCGCAGCCCCAAGTACCGCTGGATGGGGCACCTCACGCTGCTGCTCACGGCGCTCTATATGGTCGTGGTCGGCATCTTCCAGCTGGCGCCGGCCTATCGCGTGGCGTCGTTCCTGGTGCTCGGCACGGTGCTGCTCGTCGTGTCGCTGGTGTTCACGATGTTGCGCGCGCGGCGCCGTGAATCGCTGGAGGACGCGCGCTGATCCCCCCTGGCCCCTGCACCCATTTACATTGGACGCAGGGTGTGCTGTTCCCAACATGACCCGTTCCGGAGTGCTTTACATGCGTGGCGCCCTTCCCTTGCTGCTCGCGACCCTCGTCGCCGGCTGCAACAACTCATCCAAGAATTCCGACGCTGACAAGGTGCCGCTGAGCCAAGCGCCCGCGATGGCGCCGGGTGCAGACCAAGGCGGCGCGCCGGCGGCTGCCGCGCCGGCTGGCGCGCTGGCCGGCGCCGTGCTCCAGAAGCTCGACGCGCCCCCGTACAGCTATCTGCTCGTGAAGACGACGCAGGGCGAGACGTGGGCGGCGGTGCCCCAGACGAACGTCGACAAGGGCGCCACGGTGCGCGTCTACAATCCGATGCTGATGACGAAGTTCGAGTCGAAGTCGCTCAAGCGGACGTTCGCCGAGATCTACTTCGGCACGCTGACGCCGGACGGCACGGACGCGGCGATGAATGGCGCGGGCGCCGCGGGCGCGATGGGCGGCGCGGCCGGTGCGCCCGGCGCCGCTGGTGCGGCCGCCGGCGGTAATCCGCACGCGGGGCTCCCCGGTGGCAGCTCGGAGCCGGTGAAGGTTGGCAAGGTGGAGAAGGCGACCGGCGCCGATGCCTACAGCATCGCCGACGCGTGGGCCAAGAAGGACGCGCTGGCCGGCAAGACGGTGACGATTCGCGGCGTGGTGGTGAAGTACAACCCCGAAGTCATGGGCAAGAACTGGGTGCACCTGCAAGATGGCAGCGGTGACGCGGCCAAGGGAAACAACGACATCACCGTGACGATGATGGATCAGACGGCCAAAGGGCAGACGATCACCATTCACGGCAAGGTGAAGACGTCGCAGGATTTCGGCGCCGGCTACAAGTACGCGATCATCGTGGAAGAAGCGAAGATCGTGAAGCCCTAGTTGGTGCGGAGCGAGATGCAGAGCGGGCGCCTCACGGCGCCCGCTTTGTTGTTCCGCCTCGCGCCCGGCGTCGCCCGGGACTCGAGGAGCGCGCCGTCAGGGTGCGAGCCGCTCGATGGCCCAGCGCGCGTCACCGTGACGCGAGTACTGAAACCGGTCATGCAGCCGGTTGGCGCGGCCCTGCCAGAACTCGAACACCTCGGGGACGACACGGTATCCGCCCCAGAACGACGGCAGCGGAATCTTGCCGTCGGCGAACTTCCGCTTCATCTCGTCCCACTTCATCTCGAGCAGCTGCCGCGACGTGATCACGGTGCTCTGCGGCGACGCCCACGCGGCCAGCTGGCTGCCGACGGGGCGCGTGATGAAGTAGGCCGTCGCGTCGGCGATGGAGACCTTCTCGACCGTTCCGGCAATCATCACCTGGCGCTCGAGCCCGATCCACGGAAAGAGCAGCGCGGCCTGCGGATTCTCCGCGAGCTGCCGCGCCTTGCGGCTCTCGAGATTGGTGAAGAAGACGAAGCCGCGCGCATCGTACTGCTTGAGCAGCACGGTGCGCACCACGGGACGGCCGTCGCGCCACGCGGTGGCGAGCGACATCGCATTGGGTTCGGTGATGCCGGCCGCGCAGGCCTGATCGAACCACGCACGGAACTGCTCCACCGGATCGTCGCGCAGCTCTTCGCGCGTGACGCCCACGGTGGAGTATTCGGCGCGAAGGTCGGCGATGTTCATGAATCACTCGCAGGAAGAATGCTGGCGTGGAACTTAATGCGCGACGCCCCGCGGCGGATTCTGTGCGCCGGCTACAGACACTTGAAAACGTGCGGCGAGCGGCCGCGGGTGAGTTCAAACGTGCCAACGGTGACCGCGGAATCCGTCATCACGACGGTGAGCGTGAGACGGTCGCCGTCGATGACACCGGTGTAGCGCGCCGGACGCTTCGGCGCGGTCTCGTCGATGCGAACCGGGCCGCCGTGTCCGGGCGAATGCGTGCCGATGGCGACGAAGCTCCCGTCGGACTTGGGCCGCAGCGGCTCGGTAATGCGCCCCGCCGCACAGTCGTACTCCATCGTGCCGCTGTCTGGCGTGGCGACGAGTCCGGCGTGGTCTCCGCCCCAGTCACCGACAATCACGGACGGCGGCGCCGTGCCTGCTCCGGTGCACGCCACGACTGCAGACGCCACGACAGCAGACGCCACGACAGCGAACGCAGTGACAACCCACAGCGGACGCGGTGGCATGGCTGATCGCCGTCCGCGCTACTCGGCGCGCTCGAGGGCGAGCGTCGCGTGGCGCAGCCGATCGCCGACATAGCAATGCATGCCGAGTGCCGTGAGCCCCGCGTCGCGTAACGCATGCCGGTACCAGGCCGGCGTGCGGTGGTGCCAGTGGCGCTTGTCGCCTTCGAGTTCGTCAACGTTCGTGAACGCCTCGAGATACGCCACGCCATCGAGCAGCGCATCAACGGCGCGCAGCCCGGCGCCCAGTTCAGCCGCTGGGATGTACTGCATCACGTCGCAGCACACGATGAGGTCAAAACGCTGCGTGATGCCGGTGTCGCCGAGCGTGCCGAAGGTGCCGTGCCTGATGCCGCGCGTACGGCCGAAGCGCTGCACCACGTACTCGCTGGAATCCACACCCTCGTACCCGGCCTTGGGCCGCTCATCGAGAAGATGCGAGCGCCACGGCGCCTCTCCACAACCGATATCGAGAATGCTGCGCACGGGCCGCTCGAGGAGGGCCTCGGCGATGCCGAGCACGAGGCGCACTTTGCGGCGCACGCCGGCTGGCGTGTTGACGCGGTGGCGCGGATCGCGGTACCACCGGTCGAAGTACGCCTGGTCGTAGCGCTTGCTCACGCGCCGGCCGCGCGCGCCGCGCGCCGAATGTCGGCGGCGTCGGCGATGGCGCGCCCCTCGAGGTCGTCGAGCGCCAGCCGCGCCATGCCCGCGGCAAGCATGCTCCCCGACAGCGTGGCCCAGCGTGCGCGCAGCGCGCCGCCGCCGAGCAGCGCCGCCACGCCCAGCAGCGCGTCGGTGCCAAGACTCGCGACGCGTTCGGTCACGCGACGTTCGTCACGGTCACCGCCCGAGATGAACGACGGCCGGACGATGAGATACGGCAGGCCGCTCTCCTGCAGTTCGCGCTCGAAGCGTCCGCGCACCGCGAGGTACGGGTTGCGGCTGTGTTCGCTCGCCCCGAGCGACGAGAGGTAGACGAAGCGCGGCCGCACGCCGGCGCTGCGTACGGCACGGAGGAGCGTGGCGGTGAGCCCGTAGTCGACGGCCTCGTAGCCGGCGGCCTTGCCCGTGGCGCGCTCGTCGCGCGCGGCGCGAGAGCGCGTGGTGCCGAGCAGGGCGAAGACCACCTGCGGACGTACACGCGCCATCGTGCGGGCGAGTTCGTCCGACCAGGGCGTGACGTCCACCACGGCGCCCGCCGCCGCAAACCGTGCGGTCCACGTGCCGAGCGCGGGAGAATCGGGCCGCACGTGCGCGACCGTGTGCACGCCTTCGCGGGCGAGCCGTTCGGTCACGTGCCGCCCGGTGTAGCCGGTCGCACCAGCAATGAAGGCCGTCGTCATGATACGAATCTACGGCGAAGGCCAACGGCGGGTGAGCAACCGCGCGGGGTGCCGCGACGGCGGCTAGAGGTAGCGGCCGACGGACATCGCGATGGCGGCGATCATCAGGAGAATGGCCGTCGCCAGCGTCGCCTTGCCCGAACGCGCGCGCACGGCGTTGAGCTGCGACATCAGCGCGGCACGTTCGGATTCCGGCGCCTGCGCCATTTGCGCGCCGAGCTGCATGCTGCGTCCGATGGCGGGATGACTCACGAGGATGAAGACCGTGAACGCCGAGATGGCGCACAACGCGCCCAGCGCGTACGCATGGCCGCTCCGCGAGAGGAAGAAGTCACGCGAGAAGCCCGTCGAGACGATCCAGAGCAGTCGCAGTCCGGCGAGCATAGTGAACACCGCGACGGTCGGCACAATCGTGAAGAGTCGGCGCTTGAGCAGCTCGCCCATCACGGGACCGGCGGCGGGCCCGGCGGCGCGCAGCGACGGCATCAGGAAGAACGCGACGAAAAAGGCGGTGCCGGCCCAGACAATCGCGCCGACGACGTGAACGATCCGCAGGACGATGAGTTCCGCTTGCATCGTGATCTCCGTGGGGGGCGATCCGCGCCGAGCGGCGCATGCGAGCGCGCACCGAGGCGGATCCGGAATCCACGAGTTTGCAGGAGAGCAGGCACGGCCGCAAGCGAGCGGGGAGTGACGCGCCGCGCAGGCGTTCACGCGCGTGGCACCGGCGCCCTGTAAGACAGCGCCGGTGCCGACTGCCGTGGCGTCGCTACTTACGCACGTCGATGATGACTTCGATCGTGCGCACGCTGCTCGCCGGCAACGGTGTCTCGGCCGCTTCCTTGCCCTGGTTCCTGAAGTGATACACGAGCTGAACGAGCTGACGCACGCGGTGATCGCCGACGCGCGCCGGCGAGAACTTCAGGCCGGCCGCCGCATCGCGCACTGCCAGCGCGAACGCCTCGTGCGAAGCGCGCACCACTTTCAGTGATCCCTCCATCACGCGGCCCGAGGTATCCACGACCACTTGCACGATAGCGCTGCCCGACACGCCGGCTTCCTTGAGCGCAGGCGGGTAACGAGGCCCGGGCGTTCCAGGCACGAGGTTCGCTTGTTCGTCGAGTTTGAACTCGACGTAGCCCGCCTTGGCTTTCTTTGCGGTGTCTTGCGGCGGCGCGGCCGGCGGTGGTGGTGCGCTGGGAGCGGATGCGATAGCGGGTGGAGGCGGCGCACTGTGGAGTGACGCGGCTGACGGCGGCTGAGCAGCGGGAACTGCGGGAGCGCCGGAAGCGCTGGGAGGGGCGGGAGCGTCGGTAGGTGCAGGCGCGGCGGGCGCGGAAGCGGCGGGCGGCGGCGTACTCGGCGCGGCGGCCGTCAGCGGCGGCGGCGCGCTGGGCATCGATGCTGCGGCGCGAGGAAAAGCCGGAGTCTTGCGAGTCGCGGGCGTCAGTGGCGACGCAGGCGCGGGCGCGGCGACTGGCGCCTGAGGCGGCGCGGGTGCCACGGCGGGCAGTTGAAGTTCCGCGACGAGCGGCGTCGGCAGCAGCTCGCGCACGCGCGCGAGTTCACGCGCCAGTGCGGGGGTCGCCGCGATTCCTGAGAAGATCGCCGCGAGCCCAGCGAGCAGCAGGGCGCGCAGCACGGGGTGCGAGGGCGTGGAGCGATGCATGGCGATAATCCTCTCGTGGAGCGTGGAGGGTGATCCAGCGATCATTGCGGCGAACGCCGTCTGCTGCTGGCGCTGCGCGATCAAGAGCAGGAGCTGCGCGTACTGGCGGATGTCGGCGCCGCCACGCATGACGCGCACGTCGCAATCGAGCTCGGTGGCGGTGCGAAGGCGCCGCACGATGATCCACACGGCGGCGTTCCATGGCATGGCCACCGCGAGCATCCACGCGGCGGCGAGCACGGCGGGATCGGCCGCGCGCACGTGCTCGAGTTCATGCTGCATCACGAGACGCCGAAGGGACCCATCAAGATCGAGCGCCCACCTTGGCAGCACGATGCGCCGGTGCACGACGCCAAACGCCGCGGGGCCGACACGCGGCGCGATAAGCACAGGGTGACCGTCAACGGTGCGAGCGTCCGAGTTTCGAGCGAGCCGGCGCAACACTGACACGGCGGTGCCGGCTCGCAGGAGCAAGAAGAGCGACGCGACGCCCCACAACACCAGCAGCGGTCTGTCGGTGGCCGCGAGGAGGTCGCGCCAGGATGGCCACGCGGCGACCGCAGCCACAGCCTCGGCCGCGCCGATGACGACACCGCCCGGCAGCGCGCGAATGGCGACGGTCGACTGGGGCATCCGCAGCAGCGCCGGGGCCAGCACCGGCCACGCGCACGTCAGCACGAGCGCGAGGATCCACACGGCGCGACCTTGGCGGCCGAGGAGGCGCAACGCGCGCTCGGCGGTGAATGCGGCAGCGGCGGCGAGCACGCCAAAGGCGGTGGCCGCCAGCATCCACTGGGCAATCATGTGCGCCTCCGCTTGCCATGCGTGTGGCCGCGGATGCGCTGCGCCATCATCCGCAGCTCGCCAGCGTCGAGCGCGTGATCATCCACGAGCCTGGCGAGCAGCGCTTCGGCGGAGCCGCCGAAGAAACCCTGGACGATGCGATGCAGCGCGGACCGCTGGGCCGTGCGCTGCGCGATGCGCGGGAAGTAGCGATGGCCGCGGCCTTCGATCTCGCGCCGGAGCAAGCCCTTGGATTCCAGGTTGCGGAGGATCGTGAGCACCGTGGTGTAGGCGAGGTCGGCCTCGAGGAGGTCGCGGACTTCGCCCGCGGTGCCGCTGCCGTGCTCCCAGAGCAGGGCCATGACATTGAGTTCGCGACTGCCGAGCGAGAGTTCGTCCATGTCATTCTCCGGCGGTGATTCGTCTACTACGCGGTTAGTAGCAACCTGTCACCGGCGGCCCGGTTTGTCAACTACCAGCATAGTAGCTCAAACGGACGCCTCTTCCCGGTCCGCCGCGCACACCATATTGAGCGTGAGGATGCTGGCCGACGCAGCGCAGGGACGGAACGGAGACACCATGGCAACGGTCGGATTGATCGGCGGGCTCGGCCCGGAATCCACCATCGACTACTATCGGCGGCTGCTGAGCGGCTGGGCGCTGCAGCGCCCCGAGAGCTCGCCGTCGATGGTCATCGACAGTCTCGACGTGCAGCGCGGTCTGCGCCTCGTCGCCAGCGATCCGGCCGGCCTGGCCGAGTACTTGATGGGCTCGGTGCATCGGCTGGCCGGCGCCGGCGTGGATTTCATCGCGCTCACCGCGAACACGGCGCACGTCGTCTTCGACCAGCTAGCCGCGCGCTCGCCGGTGCCGATGCTCAGCATCGTCGAGACGTGCGCGGCCGAGGCGGCACGCCGCGGAATGAAGCGTCTGGGTCTTCTCGGCACGCGCTTCACCATGGACGGGGCCTTCTACCCCACGGTATGCGGCCGCGCCGGTATTACCGTCGTGGGCCCTAGCGACGACGAGCGCGCGTGGGTGCACGCGCGGTACATCGGCGAACTGCTCAAAGGTGACTTCCGGGATGCGACGCGCGACGGTGTGATCGCGATCGTCGAGCGTCTTCAGCGCGCCGAAGCGATTGACGGCCTTATTCTCGGCGGCACCGAGCTGCCGCTGCTGCTGCAGTCCGATGTGATTGCCGGCCTGCCGTCGCTCGACACGACGCAGCTGCACGTGGACGCGATCATCGCCCGGCTGATTTCTGGCGGCTGACGCGCTGGGCGACCGCCTGCGCTCCAACGAGCCAGCGCTACCAAGGAGGCAGTGGCTCTACGCCGCGGGCGGAGCACCCGGCTCGGAAGGCGGGGTCGACATCGCGTCGGGCGGCGGACTGGAAGGCGTGCTGGATGGTGCAACGGACCGCGGCGCTGCCTCGTGCACCGGTTCGCGCCACGTGAGGATCGCGAGAATCACGGCGCCCACGGTCACGCCCGAATCAGCCACGTTGAACGTCCAGAAGCGCGTGGCGCCAATGCCGACATCGACAAAATCGACGACACCGCGCGTCCCACGCAGGCGGTCGATGAGGTTGCCCGTCGCGCCGGCGGCAATCATCGCGAGCGACCCGGCAAGCCATGTGGACGTCGGCGGCAATCGCCGCCACATGCGCAGGATGATCACGACCATCACCGCGGCGAGCAGCGAGAAGACGACGCGGGACGACGCGCCGAACGACATGTTCATCGCCGCGCCGGTGTTGTACGTCAGCGTCCAGCGCACGTAACTGCCGAGCACCTCGTACGGTTGGTGCAGCGTGAGGTTCGCTTCAACAATGCGCTTGCTGACGATGTCGCCGGCGAGAATGCCGAGCGCCACGGAGGCAAAGATGCGATCGCGAGGGGAGGAGAGCATGCGGAGCGGAAAGAGTGCCGTCGTGGACTGTGCGATGCGTGCCGCCTAAGTTACCGCCGCGACCGCTGCCGCCGAAAGCGGCTCGGCGCGCTCACCCCATGGCCGTGCCCGCGCCCAGACTCCCCATTGACGACGTCCTGCCCGCGCTGCGCGATGCGCTGTGCTCGAAGGGGCGCGCCGTGCTCGTGGCGCCGCCGGGCGCCGGCAAGACGACGCGCGTGCCGCTCGCGCTGCTCGATGAACCATGGCGCGCCGGGCGCATCCTGATGCTCGAGCCGCGGCGACTCGCGGCTCGCGCGGCGGCGCATCACATGGCGCGCCTGCTCGGCGAGGACGTGGGCGGCACGGTGGGCTACCGCGTGCATCTCGAGTCGCGCGTCTCGGCGCGGACGCGCATCGAAGTGGTCACCGAGGGCGTGCTCACGCGCATGCTGCGCGACGACGCCGCGCTCGACGGCGTGTCGGCCGTGCTCTTTGACGAGTTTCACGAGCGGAGCTTGCACGCCGATCTCGGGCTCGCGCTCACCCTGCACGCGTGCGACGTGGTGCGCGACGACCTGCGCATTGCGGTGATGTCGGCGACGCTCGATGCGGCGCCGGTGGCCGCGCTCCTTGGCGGAGCGCCAGTGATTGAGAGCCACGGCCGCCTGTTTCCAGTGGAGACGCATCATCGCGCGCCACGCGACGGGGTGCGCGCGGCCAGTGCGGCGGCGGCGGCGGTGCGTACCGCGCTGGCCGATGACACCGGCGACGTACTCGTCTTCCTGCCGGGACAGGGTGAGATCTCCCGCACGGCGCAACTGCTCGCCGACGCGGGCGCTGACGTGGACGTGATGCCGCTCTATGGCGCGATGCCGCTCGACGCGCAGGACCGCGCCATTCAGCCGAGTCCGGCCGGGCGGCGCAAAGTGGTGCTCGCGACGTCGATCGCGGAGACGAGCCTCACCATTGAGGGCGTGCGCGTGGTGATCGACTGCGGGCTCGCCCGCGTGCCGCGCTTTGACGCGCGCAGCGGGATGACGCGGCTTGTCACGACACGCGTATCGCGCGCCGCGGCGGATCAGCGTCGAGGCCGCGCCGGACGACTCGCGCCGGGTGTGTGCTACCGGCTGTGGCCCGAGGGCGACGATGCGCAGTTGCTGGCGCATCGGACGCCGGAGATGCTCGAGGCGGACCTCGCGCCGCTGGCGCTTGAACTCGCGGCGGCCGGCATCGAGGACCAGCTGGCGCTGCGCTGGCTCGACGCGCCGCCGGACGGCGCGCTGCGTCAGGCGCGCGCGCTGCTGCAGGATCTCGACGCCATCGATGCGCACCACCGCATCACGGTGCACGGCCGGCGCGTGGCGGCGCTCGGTGCGCACCCGCGGTTGGCGCATCTCGTGGCGCAGGGGCACGCACTCGGCTACGGGGCGCTCGCGTGCGACGTGGCCGCGCTGCTCGGAGAGCGTGATCTCTTCGACCGGGAATCGGCCGAAGGCGACGCGGACCTCGCGGACCGCGTGCGCGCGTTGCGCGACGCGGCGTTTGCCAGCGCGCATCGGGCCGACCGCGCCCGCGTGCAGCGCGTGAGACAAGAAGCCGATGCGCTGGCGCGTGTGCTCGGCGTCACACGCGCCGCAACGATCTCGCGCGACGCGATCGGTTTTCTCGTCGCGCTTGCGTACCCCGACCGGCTGGCGCGCCAGCGCGCGGGCGAGCCCGGCCGCTATTTGCTGCGCAACGGACGCGGCGCGACGTTCGCGGTGCCGCAGCCGCTGGGCGCCGCCGCGTGGCTGGCGATAGCCGATGTCGACGGCGATCCGCGCGAGAGCCGCATCTGGATGGCGGCTGAAATCGACGAGCGCGACGTGATGACGCACTTTGCCTCGCACATCACCGAGGAGAATGTGCGCCACTGGGACGCCGAGAAGCGCACGCTGCGACTGACGCGCGTGTCGCAACTGGGCGCCATCGTGCTACGCGAGCGCCGCCTCGACGCGCCGGCGGCTGATGAGGCGGCGGCGGCGTTGTTGGACGTGGTGCGTGACGAGGGACTGAGCGTGCTGTCGTGGGACGAGCGCGCCGTTCGGCTGCGGCAGCGACTGGCGTTTGCGCAGCGGCTTGACGATGAGTATCCGGCGGTCAGCGACGATGCACTGCTCGAGTGTCTGGATTCGTGGCTGTTTCCCGCCCTGCTCGCCATCGGCACGCTGCACGCACTGTCGCGTGTTGACGTGTCTGACGCGCTCCTCGGCCGGCTCACCTGGAAACAGCGGGATCGACTCGACGCGTTGGCGCCGACGCATTGCGTGGTACCAAGCGGTTCACGACTGCCCATCGATTACGGCGACGCGCAGGCGCCCAAGCTGGCCGTGCGACTGCAGGAGTTGTTTGGTCTGGCGGAGACGCCGCGCGTGGGCGACGGCCGCGTGCCGCTCACGCTCGAACTGCTGTCGCCCGCGCACCGGCCGGTTCAGGTGACGCGAGACCTCGCCGGGTTCTGGGCGCGTTCATACTTTGATGTGCGAAAGGATCTGCGCGGGCGGTACCCCAAGCATCGCTGGCCCGAGAACCCGCTCGAGGCGCAGCCCACGGCACGCGCGAAGCGACGGGGCGAGTGAAGACGTCATGACCTCCATTGT
>JAHFCT010000059.1 GCA_023249375.1 Gemmatimonadota bacterium
TCGGTCGTCTTGTAGACGCCGCGTTCGATACTGGGCTTCCAGAGATTCCCGACCGCTGCGACCCACGCGACGTTCGGATCGGTCGGATGCAGCACGACGCGGCCGATGGAGCGCGTGTCGTGCAGGCCGAGGTAGCGCCAGGTGTCGCCGCCGTCGGTGGAGCGATAGACGCCGCCGCCCCACGACGAACTCTGCCGGTTGTTCTGCTCGCCGGTGCCGGCCCAGAGGATGCGCGTGTCGCCCTCGAAGATGGCCAGCGCGCCAAAAGTGTTATCAGGCTGGCCGACGAAGCTGTCCTTCCACGTCAGTCCCTTGTTCGTGGACTTCCAGATGCCGCCCGACGCGGACGCGATGTACAGCACGGCCGGATTGCGCGGGTCGATCTGCATGTCGTGAATGCGGCCGCCCGTTGCCGCGGGCCCAATCTCGCGGAAGTGCAGCGCATCGAACGGCGTGCGCGCGGCCTGCGCGAGCGCGGCGATGGGAAGGACAGCAAAGCACGCGGCGCCGAGTACGGCGGCGAAAGCGGCGCGAAGCGCGACGGCGAGCGAGCGTCGGTGGGGGTGGCGCACGAACGGTACCTCCGAAGTGAGCAGCCGGGCATGAAGACCGCAGCAAAGGTAATGCGCCCGCACGCCGTCGGCGCGACGGCAAAGGCTACGGTGCCCGGTTGGCGGGAAACCGCAGACTTCCTTCACGGCACTCCACGAGCGCGTCTCCAGACAGTTCCGGCGCGGAGGTGTCGACCTTGAACTGCGAGATCGCGTAATCGCGTCCCGTCATGGCGGGCAATGTGCCCAAGGTGAAGCGCTTCTTGCCCGGGATCGTGACCGTACATCGCGTCCAATGCGATTTGCCCGAGTTGTTGAGGGTGACAAACGCGCCGGCCATGCTGCCCTCCCCTACGAGCGCGCTGGCGGGCGGTGCCGGCGAGTCGACAGAAAAACTCGGCGCCGCGGAGGCCGGCGACGATTCCGCTTGACGGGCTGCGGCAGACGCGGCGACGGCGGCGCGATCGCCGGACGGCGTTGGTGCTGCGCTGGCGGCATTGGTCGCTGCGGCGCTGCCGGCGGCGGACGCGCCGCCAGTGGCCGGCGAGGCGGCGGCACCGACGGATGCGTAGGCGGGATCGCCCGGGAGCAGGAGCTTGGCGCCGGCGAAGCGGAACGCCGAACGGTCCACGACGTGGTCACCGAAGACGAGCAGCGTCTTGTACTTGCCGTACGCCGCGCGGTCGAGCCACTCGCCGCCTTCGTAGTACTCGGGATAGCCGTTGGGATCCAGGGGGCCCTTTGCGAGATGCGTCGGATTGCGATAGGACACACAGCCGTTCACGTCGTCCGTCATGCGCCGGCCCGTCTTGCTGGCCAGCGCGCGCTTGAACGAAATGCCGCCGTTGACTTCATCCTGGTACGCGGACGTCACAAGACCACTGACCTTGATGCCGGCCGTGAATTCCTCGTGCCCGCGCGCACAGAGCGGCGAGGTGATGGTGAAGTCACCGTTGTCCTGCTGCGAGTTGATGGTGGCGCCCGGACGCCACTGACCGCCTTGCGTATCCATTTTGAGATTGCGGTGTGCCTTGCTCCACTTGCCGCTCACCGTGAACGTCCACTGTTCGAGGTTGACGCGTCCCGAGTACTCGATGTGCCAGGTTGTGGGATTGAGCACGACGGTCCCCGGCGCCGCATCCTTGTCGTGGTACGGCCGCCCCGAATAGTGGAACGTGCCGTCGGCCTGCAGGGGGAGCTGCCGTGCGTCCATGAAGTCGGGGAAATCAAACATGTTGGCGATATTCACCGGCCCGATCGGCTTGTTGTCGCTCACGGGCTGCACGCGCAGGTTCAAGTCGATCATGAAGATCTCGACCTTTGGCGCCGCGATTTCACCCTCAACCTCCACGTCCACGGCGGTGAAGCGCGGGATCCGCTGAATGAGCGGATCGCCAGCACGCAGCGACGATTCGTTGACGCTGATCTCGACGCTGCAGACGACCGCCTGTGTGCCTGCCGTGCGAAACGTGTAGCTGCGCTGTGATTCGCGGTTGGCGTCGGTGCCTCCCACCCAGCGATAGGACACGAGCGCATACGGGTGTCCGCCGACGAGGATGCTGAGGATCTCTTGCATCCGGTCCAGCGATTTGCCGAGCATGCCGCCGCTCGGCGGAATTACTTCGGCGAGCACGTCGAGCTTTCCGCCCTTCGGCGGGATCTTGCCCGACGACGGCGTGACGACGAGCGGATACACCGCGGTGCGCAGCGAGTCCGCGAGGTCGAGGTACTCCATGCGCAGCTGTTCGCGGCGGGCCTGCCATGCGCGGAGTATCTGCGGGAAGCAGCGGGAGTAGATGCCATCGGCGACGGACTTGTCAGTTCCCGCGCTCACCGTACCCTGAAATCCCCGCTGCGATGCCTGCATCGCGCGCGCATGCACGAACGCCGAGAGCGCATCCTCGGTATGGATGCGCCGCACCAGTTCTTCGAGAGTGTACGGCCGGCCGTCGTCGACGCCTTCGCGCCCGTACGCGGAGAAGTTGCCGTCGAGCAGATCCCACGGATCCTGATACGACGACACGAGCGTGAAGCCGCCATCCTTGGCGCTCTCCAGCACCCAGTTGGTCATTCCCATCAGTGCGCCGGTGCCAAGCGAGGCGAACATCGGTGCGGTCTGACGAATCGCCTCAAGGTAGCCGGCCTCGCCGGCTACGCGGCTGCCGCTCTTGACGATAATGATGGCCATCACGCCCTGAATCACCTGCTCGGCCGGAATCTTCGCCACGGCGGAGCTGAGCGCCTGGCCGAACTGATTCTTGGCCGCGAGGCCGGCGATTGCCGCATTGAGCACGGCGCCCTGCACTGGGCCCGCCTTGGCCATCCGTCCGAGGATTGCCGACTCGAGATGCGAGCGCTGGAGCACGGCGCTCACTCGCCCTTCGAGCGACGACAGTGTCGCCGGATTCGCCCGGAGCCGCGTGATGAGATCGCGGATCTCGCCGCTGAATGAGGGATCGCCCCCCAGACGCGCGAGATCCTTGGCCTTGGTCATGTCGCGCCCGAGACGCTCGAGATACTTGGCCACGCGGTCACCGCGGCCCGCGGCCACTTCTTCGGCGGCGTGCTCGGCCCACTGCGCACTGGTGTTGGCCATGCCGCCAATGGTGTATCGCGCCTGACCCTCGGTGAGGTGCGTGAGATCCACCATGCCGGCGTACGCGCGGCCTTCGACGGCGTAGAAGAGCCGCCCCGTCCGTTGCTCGTACATCTGCGTCCAGACCTGAGCGCCCTCGCCGTACAAGCCCTCGGCGAGATACTTGGGCGTCGCGCTGTTCACCGAGCCCGCGTAGCCGAGGTTGGGCACCTGGCCGAGTTTCTGAAAACGCTGCATTGCGTCGGCGGCATCCTCGACGCCCTTCATGAGCTGGTTGGGCGCGTAGAGGTTGGTGGACCCCAGCACCTTGTTGGCGTCCTTGCCGAACTCCTGCGTGATCAGGTCACGAAGCACACGCCGCGCGGTCTGCCAGTCGCGCTGCGCCTGCGCCGGTGTGACGCTCTTCTCGATGACGAGCCGCAAGTCGTGGTCCGACGCGCCGCCGGCGAGCACGTCGTTGTAGCTGGCGCCGCTGATCCAGGAACCCAGCCCCATGACTTGCTGGCCCGTGCGCTGGGTAAAGAGCTTGACCACATTCTGCATGCGCAGGTTGGTCGGCAGCGACTGGGCGGAGGCAGAGGCAGCCCAGGCGAGTGCGAAGATCAGGCGACGCATGACGCTCTCCGAGACGAGTCGGCGGATCCGGGGGGCGTCGAGGAAGACTGCACCCAGAAGATGCGCTGCGGCCCCGAGCGCGGCAATCGGGGACGTCGTGACGTACCTTACATCGCTGCGCGCCACCAAAGTCCCGCGCGCCGGTCCAGTGACCGCTCACTCATTCGTACGGTGGTGTCCATGCGCATTCGTCACCGCATCCCCGTGATGCTCCTCATCGGACTCAGCGTCGCATCGCTCGGCGCGCAGGGCGCCAAGCCCGCCGACAAGACGGCGAGCCTGCTGGCGGCCATCGACGCGCGCGCCGCGCACTACGGCGATGTGTCGAAGCAGATTTGGGGCTTTGCCGAACTCGGCTACCTCGAAGTGAAAAGCAGCGCCCTGCTGCAGGGCGAACTCACGGCGGCGGGCTTCCGCATGCAGGCGGGCATCGCCGGCATGCCGACGGCGTTCACCGCCGAGTACGGCAGCGGCAAACCGGTGATTGCGATCATCGGCGAGTTTGACGCGCTGCCGGGACTGTCGCAGGACACGACGCCGACGCGGCATGCGCTTGTGGAGGGCGGAGCGGGCCACGGCTGCGGGCACAACTTGTTTGGCACCGCGGCGGTGGCATCGGCGATTTCCGTAAAGGAGTGGATGATCGCCAACAAGGTGCCGGGCACGTTGCGCTTCTACGGCACACCGGCCGAGGAAGGCGGCGCCGGCAAGGTGTACATGGTACGCGACGGCCTGTTCGATGACGTCGACGTGGCGGTGACGTGGCACCCGGGCGACGAGAATCGGGTGGCCGGTTCGAGTTCGCTCGCAAACATCTCAGGCAAGTTCCGCTTTCACGGCGTGAGCGCGCATGCCGCCGCGTCGCCCGAACTCGGCCGCTCGGCGCTCGACGCGGTGGAAGTGATGGACGTGATGACGAACTTCATGCGCGAGCACGTCCCGCAGGAGACGCGCATGCACTACGTGATCACCAACGGCGGCAGGGCGCCCAACGTCGTGCCCGACTTTGCCGAGGTGTATTACGTGGTGCGGCACCCCGACATTCGGGTGGTGGACCAGATCTGGGGCCGCATTCTCGACGCGGCCAAGGGTGCGGCGCTCGGCACGGGCACCAGCTACGACGTGACCGTCACCGGCGCGGTGTACAACCTGCTCATCAACCAGACGCTGGCGAAGGTGCAGCAGAAGGCGCTCGAGCGCGTGGGCGGCTATCACTACACCGCGGCCGAGCGGTCGTGGGCCGAGCAGCTGCAGGCAAGCCTGCCGTCGTCGAAGGTGCCGCTCGAGACGACGGAGCGCATTCAGGCGCTCGACTTCTCGCAGCCAGCGGGGGGCGGCTCGACGGATGTTGGTGATGTGAGCTGGCGCGTGCCCACCGTGCAGATGAGCGCCGCCACGTGGGTGCCGGGCACACCGGCGCACTCGTGGCAAGCGGTGGCGGCCGACGGCATGTCAATCGGCCGGCAGGGGATGATCGTTGCCGCCAAGACGATGGCGCTGACGGCCGCCGAGCTGTTCACGAGCCCGGCGACGATTGCCGCGGCGCGCGCGGAGTTCAACCAGCAGCGCGGGCCGAACTTCGTGTACGCCACGCGGCTGGGCACGCAAAAGCCCGCGCTCGACTACCGGAAGTAGCAACGGCCCGCGTCATCGACGCGGCTTCACGGGCGCCCCGCGTCGCATCGGCGCGGGGCGCTCGTCGCGTTCGTCATCGGCAAGATCAGCACTAAGCGGGAAGAAGACGGCGCGGCTGACGCCGGGGTACTTCACGTCCCAGCCCCGCGCGTCGTGCCAGAGGATCACGTTCAACGCGTCGGACGGTGCGGCATCGGGCTCGGAAAAATTCATGCGGGCGCTCGCGAGCGCGGCGGCGCGCCGCTCGGCGGCGTGCGGGCCGGTGATGGCGCCGACTTTCACGTTCAGGTCATACAGGCTCTGCTGCGGCTCGAGCGCCGTGTACGGCGTGAGATCGGGCTTGTCCGTGGGGCCAATGAAGCTGGCGCGCATGTCGGTGGCGACGAGATCGAACATCGAAAGCGCGGGAAGCCCGAGCATCAGCTCGATGGTTTTCACCATCGACGGCTGGCTGTAGAACGTGCTGTCGATGACGCCGCGGCGCGCGTACGGACTGGCCACGAGCGCCACGGTGCGATGCCCGTCGATATGGTCCACCGCGTCCTGCGCGTCGTCCTCGACGACGAGAATGGCCATCTTCGGCCAGAACGACGAACGGCTGAGCCCTTCGACGATCCGCCCGAGCGCCACGTCGTTGTCGGCGACGCAGGCTTTCGGCGCGCACCATCCCGCGCTTGTGCCGACCGTGTGGTCACTCGGAAGAATGGCCATCACGAGGTGCGGCATCTCCTTCGACTTCTCCCATTCCTTGAGATGGTCGAGGATGACCTCGCTCTTGGCGACGTCGGGTACGCCCTCGGTCCAGCCGGGATACTCGCGCACGAGCACGCGGTCGAGCGACGGAATGTCGCTGTGCGTGTTGTAGAGTTTCCGCAGACGCTCGCGGAAGTACCCTGCCGGCAGCGAGGCGCGGTTCTTCCAGTCGGCGAGCAGTGCCGCGCGCACCGTGGCAGAGTCGTTCTTGGGCGACGGCGCGTACTCGCCAAAGACCGTGACGTTCTTCTTGGCGTGCTGTGCGGCCTCCCACAGAAAGCCGCCGCTCGAGTACGTCAGCGCATCCTCGCCTTCGCTGGGATAGCTGCGGCCGAGATACAGCGGCCAGTACGGATACTCCGTTTCGTTGGCCTGCGTCAGCCACTGGTGCCCGTCGGCGCTGTTGCCGCCGCTGGCAAAGAAGTGGTCGAGCGTGACGAACTGCTCGGAGAGTGCATGCGCGTTTGGCGTGACCGCGCGGCCGTACATGGCGAGCGACGGATCGCTGGCGCCCCTGCCGAGGTCGCCGAGCACCTGATCGTACGTGCGGTTCTCGCGAATGATGAAGACCACGTGCTGAATGGGCGTCGGTTCGCCCGGCCGCTCCGGCACGGGGCGCGCCGCGACGTTGCGGCGTGGCGCGATGTCGCGCGCCGCGGCGCTGGTGAGCGTCAGCCGGTTATTCTGCGCCACGCTCGTGGTGTACGCCGTGAGCTCCGCGGCGCCGGGAATGGCGATGACGTTCACCGACCCGCGATTGGCATGTACATAGCTGCCTTTGGCGCCGGGATGTCCCGACGTCTCGCCCTGGCCCGAGCCAACGCCGAGCAAGGTGCCAACGGCCAGCGTGCTGCCGTCCGCGCTCACATCGAGCGACGTGGGATACCATCCCGTGGGAATGAGCCCGAGCAGTCTTGCCGACGACGCCGAGCCGCCGCTCACGTCGTACTGGGCCACGGCATTGATGCCGCCGAGTGCGACAAAGAGCGTGCGGCCATCAGGCGTGAGCGCCACCGCGGTGGGCGCCAGGCCGATCTTGCGTTCGTGGAACGGCGCGATCGGAATCGTGCCTACGTTCTTGGCGGTCCGCGTGTCGACGAGCGTGATGTCGTCAGAGTTGCCGTTGGCCACGTAGAGCAGGCCGCGCGCCTGGTCCCACGCGACGCCGGTTGCGTGCAGGCCGGTCTCGACGGTGGCGGTGATCTTCTGTGTCACGAGATCCACCGCTACCACACTGCCACGCTCGGCGATGCCGCGGGCGTCCACGCGTACGCGCTCGACGCGCGGGTCACAGCACTGCATCGCGGCGCGACTGCGGCTTGAGGGCTTCGGGCCTCCGAAAACACTGACCCACGCGATGGTGCCGTCGTCGCTGGTCGTGCTGGCGACCGGGAGCACGCCGAGTGGAACGCCTCCGAGCGGCGCGCCGTCGTCGGCGTCGAAAATGGCGAGGCGATCATTGGCCGGGAGCGGCACGACGAGCGGTCGGTGCCCGCTGGTATTCTTGCGTGCCGCGACCGATGGCGCGCCCGCGAGGTAATCGCCGATGGAATCAGAGCGGAAGGCGAGCGCCGCCTTGGGCACGGAGCCCGGAAGATCGGGAGCTTCGCCGCCGAGCGCGAAGGCGCGGACCTGCGCGATGACGCGCGCGCCGGGCTTTTCCTTCTCACCGGGCAATCGGTTGTTGGCGATCGCCGCCGGCAACCGGCCAATGCTCGTCACGTACGCACGATTGGTGCTGGCGTCGAACGCGACCCCCTGCACGCCGCCGCGTCCGTCGTACGCGCCGTGCGCGATCACGCGGTTGGCGTTCCAGTTGAGACGGTATGCGCCACCGGACGCGGCGACCCAGAGTTCGCTGGAGGTCGTGCCAAAGCGCACGCCGTACACGCGGCCCTTGAAGACCGATTGCACCCCGGCCGGCGTGACGCGCTGGTCGGTGGCGATGACGCCCGGGTCGGTAACCGTGCGCTGAGGAAGCGGCAGGGGAGCGGCCGCGCGGACCTGCAGGGCGAGAACAAGTGAAATGAGCATGGTTAGAATTGAGGCGGAACCCGCCCGTTGCGGAAGTGACGGCGGGCGGCGGCGGACGATCGGGTGGTGACAGTCTTCGGCGGGGACCTGCGTTCAGGCCACCGCCACGGTGCGCGACTCCTTCGTCGTGTTGCCGTCGCCGCCACCGGCGGCGAGAATTGCCGCATGTCTCTTGCAATCTCCAGGTGCGTTGCCGCGTTTGCCTGTGTTGCCCTCGCGTGCCGTCGTGAAGTTGCCGTGCCCGTTTCGGCGGCGGTTGCTGCCGATACGTTGCTGCTCCCCGCGCCTTCGGATACGTCGCTGCACGACGATCCGATGTCGCGCTCCATCAGACGCGGGCTCGCGCTGGTGACCAACACGCGCGACTCGCTGCCCGCGTCGGTGGGCAGCGAGCTGCGCTGCGTATCGTGCCATCTCGACAACGGACGCCGCGCGTTCGCGATGCCGTGGGTTGGGGCGTATGGCCGTTTTCCGCAGTACCGGTCGCGGTCGGGCCAGGTGGCGCGGCTCGAGGAACGCATCAACGACTGTTTTCTGCGCAGCATGAACGGGCGGGCGCTGCCGACCGAAGGCAACGACATGCGCGACATCATGTCATACATCTCGTGGCTGTCGCGCGGTACGGTGTCGGGCAAGCGCGGCCGGGGCAACGGCATCGACTCGCTGCCGCCAATGCCTGGTGACACGGCGCGCGGCCGGTTGGTGTTCGGGCAGCACTGCGCGCGGTGCCACGCGCCCGAGGGGCAAGGGATGCTCGCGACACGAATGGCCAACGCCGGACCCCCGCTCTGGGGAGCGGGATCATTCAACATTGGCTCGGGCATGGCGCGCTTGCGGGTGATGGCGGCGTTTGTGCACCGCCACATGCCGTTCGATCAGCCGGGGACGGTTGCGACGCAGGATGCCTTTGACGTCGCGGCCTTCGTGACGTCGCGTCCGCGCGCCGATTTTCCGGGCAAGGAACTGGACTGGCCCAATGGTGATCCGCCGATAGACGCCGCGTATCCCACGCTCACCGCACCGCAACGCGGGCGCCCGTCGAACCGTAGATGACGCAGGCGATGCGGCCGCAATCGGCGCACGCGCACGGCGGCCGATTGTCATGACGCGCGCGCGTTGCCAACTTTACGGCAGGTTATTCTCGCTGAGGACCAGTTCGATGCGTATTCTAGGAGATGTTCAGTGCGCGGCGCACCGGATGCGGAGCGCCCTTATTGGAGCGGGCTGCGTCATGGCGGCCGTTGCCTGCGGAGGCAGCGGCGAGAAGACGCCGGCCGCCGCCACGACGGCCGCCGTCGACACCGTCATGCCGGTGCCAGCCGAGTCGCTGCTCACGCAAGACGCGGCGTCGCAGTCCATCCGGCGCGGCATGGCGCTCGTCATCGCGATGCGGGACTCGCTGCCCAAGCACGTCGGCAATGACTTGTCGTGCACGTCGTGCCATCTGGACAAGGGGCGCAAGGCCTTTGCCAATCCGTGGGTCGGCGTGACGGCGCGCTATCCGAAGTTCTGGGCGCGCACGGGGACGCAGGTCAGTCTCGAGGACCGCGTCAACGACTGCATCCGCCGCGGCCTCAATGGCACGGCGCTCCCCGCGGGCGACGCCAGCATGCGCGACATCGTGGCGTACATGACATGGCTGTCGAGCAAGGCGCCCGCCGGTGGCGTGACGTGGGGACTCGGTGTGGATTCCATCGCGCCGCTGCCGCCCGACACGGTGCGTGGCAAGTCGACGTTCGCGATGTACTGCGCGCGGTGCCATGGCCCGGATGGCCAGAGCGGACGGACGCTCGGCGTGCAGCATCCCGGACCGCCGCTGTGGGGGCCACGATCATTCACCATCGCCTCGGGGCAGGCGCGCATACGGATCGTCTCGGCGTTTGTGCACCATCACATGCCGTTTGACGCGCCGGGCTTTGTCGCCGACTCCATCTCGTACGACGTCGCCGGCTATGTGCTGTCGAAGGCGCGCCCCGATTTTCCGGGCAAGGAACTCGACTGGCCCAAAGGCGACGCGCCTCCGGATCTGCTCTATCGACTGAAGTCCGAGTCGAAGTCAGCCACGGTGCCGAAGTTGTAGGTGCAGACGCCAGGCAGTGGCGCGCGCCGGGCCCAACGACGCCCGGCGCGCGTCGCGTTTGCGGACGCGTTCTATCCCTGCGCGTGCGGTCCCGGTATCTTGATCGAATGACTTTCGCACATCCTCGAGTTCCGTAGATGGCCTCCAAGCGTTCGGGCGGCTCGCGCCGCCGCCGCGGCAAGGGAGGCGGCGCGTACGCCCCTGCTCCCAAGGTCACGCTCACGTCGGTGCCGACGGGGCGCGCCGCGTACAGTGACACGCGCGAATGGCTGCTCGAACAGCACGGCCCGGTGTGCGCCTATTGCGAGCGCGCGGTCGCACCGCGCAGCATCACGCTCGACCACGTGACCCCGCGCCGCGGGCAGACGGCCTACGACCGGCGCGACAATCTCGTGCTCTGCTGCAAGGCGTGCAACGCCGCCAAGAAGGACAAGCCGATTCTCGCGTTCCTGCTCGGCAACAAGAAACGCGTCGTCGCGCTGTACAAGTACGGCCAGCACCTCAGCCATCAGTTGGTGGAGATGGTGAAGGACCTGTTGCCCGAGCATGAACGGCCGTCGCTTGTCGCCGTGCCGCGGCGCAAGGGCGCGCCGCGCCGCAAGAGCGCCGCGGAGATCTTTGGCGAGCTGGGACACGGGGCCTCGCCGTACAAGGACTGAGGGTGTCGTGAGCACCCATGCTGCGGCACCCGACGACACGGCATCCATGACGCAGCCCTTCGACTACGACTGGATCATCGTCGGCTCTGGCTTTGGCGGCAGCGTTTCGGCGCTTCGCCTCACGGAGAAGGGGTACCGCGTCGCGGTGCTCGAGGCCGGCCGTCGTTTTCGCGATGAAGACTACGCCGAGACGACCTGGCAGCTGCGCCGCTGGCTGTGGGCGCCGTCGCTCGGGATGCGCGGCATTTTCCGGCTGACGCCCTTCAAGGACATCTTCATCGCGAGCGGCACGGCGGTTGGCGGCGGCAGCGCCGTCTATGCCAACACGCTGTACCGCGCCAAGCCGGCGTTTTTCGAGAACGCGCAGTGGAAGGGCCTCGCCGACTGGAGCGCTGAGCTCGCCCCGCACTACGACACGGCGGAGCACATGCTCGGCGTCGCGACCGTGCCGTTCGCCAGCGACGGACAGGAGTTGCTCAAAGCGGCCGCGCAGCACTTCGGCGTGGAGCAGACGTTCACGCGCACGCCGGTCGGCGTCTTCTTCGGCAAGGCTGGCGAAGAAGTACCAGACCCGTACTTCGGCGGCGAAGGACCGTCGCGCACCGGCTGCACCCGGTGCGGCGCCTGCATGGTGGGCTGCCGCGAGGGCGCCAAGAACACGCTGCTCAAGAATTACTTGTGGTTCGCCGAGAAGCACGGCGCGACGATTCTCGCCGAACATGGTGTCGTGGACGTGCGGCCGATCGGCGCTGCGGACGGCGGCGACGGCTATGTGGTGACGACGGAGCGTCCGGGGGCGTGGTTCGACAAACGACGGCGCACGTTCACGGCGCGCGGCGTGGTGTTTTCGGCGGGCGCGTTAGGCACCGGTGAGCTGCTTGCCTCGCTGAAGCACGGCGGCTCACTGCCCAACATCAGCGACCGGCTTGGCGAGCTCGTGCGGAGCAACAGCGAGTCCATTCTCGCCGTCACGCTTCCGGATGATTCGAAGAAACCGTGGGCCGATGTCGCCATCAGCGCAAGCATTCATCCGGACGCGGATACGCACATCGAGCTGTGCACCTACGGCAAGTACGGGGATGCCATCTCGCTGCTGCAGTCGCCGATGACCGGCAACGGCACGCGGCTGACGCGGCCCTTCATGCTGGTGTGGCAGTTCCTGCGGCATCCCGTGCGTTCGCTCGGCACGCTGTGGCCCGCGGGATGGAGCCGGCGCTCGATGATCATTCTCGTGATGCAGTCGAGCGACAACGCAATGTCGTTTCGCGCCCAGCGGCGCTGGTTCAGGCGCGGCGTGACGATCGGCACTGCGCAGGATCCGGAGAAGCCGAATCCGACATTCATTCCGCTGGCCAACGAGGCCGCGGAATTCCTGGCGCGGCACACCGGCGGCGTGGCGCAAAGCAGCGTCCTCGAGGCGGCGGCGAACATCCCGACCACCGCACACATCCTCGGCGGCGCCGTGATTGGCGCCGATGCGTCGTGCGGCGTGATCGATGGCGATCATCGCGTCTTCGGCTACCGCAATCTCCTCATTTGCGATGGCTCCGCGATGCCGGCGAATCCCGGCGTGAATCCGTCGCTGACGATTACCGCGCTGTCCGAACGCGCGATGTCGCGCGTGCCGTCGAAGAGCGTGCGCGACTGAAACGAACGGCGGCGCCGAACGTGACCTTCGCGCGCCGCCGAGCATTCCTGTCGAAGTCGCGCTCTCAGGCGCCGAGGGCCGCCTCAACGAACGTCGGCGACATCAACCCCGCCTTGGAGCGCCCGTGGGGATCCTGCGCCGCGCGATAGCCGTTCACCATCTCGAGCGCGGTTTTGGTGAGCGAGGGAAGTTCACGGTCTGACGCGCCAAGCGGCGTCACGCGGTCGCCCCACTTCACGACGAGCGAGCAGAACGTGAGCCCGCCGCCAAAGGCCGGCATCAGGAGCGTGGCGCCAGGGCGCACGCGTCCCTCGTCCAGCGCTTCAACCAGTGCCACCGGCACCGTGGCGGCGCTCATGTTGCCGTACTTCTGCACGGTGAGCATCACCTTGTCCATCGGGACGCCGGCGTACTTGGCCACCCCCTCGATGATGCGCAGGTTGGCTTGGTGCGGAATGCAGAGGTCGATGTCGTCCGCGGTCACGCCGCACGACTTCATCACCTTGGCCGATGCCTCGCTCATTCCCTTGACCGCGCGCTTGAAGATCTGCGGGCCGTCAAAATCCCAGAGCGTGTCGCCCAGCTGGACGCCACGGTTGGCGTAGCCGCATCCGAAGCCGCGAATGCGCAGCACCGCGCGCGCCTCGGCGTCGCAGCCCAGCACGCTGCCGAGCACACCCTCGGCTTTGTCGGTCGCCTGCAACACGACCGCGGCCGCGCCGTCGCCGAAGAGCACGGCCACGTTGCGATTGCTCCAGTCCATGTACGGGCTGATGAGTTCCACGCCGATGACGACGGCGTTGCGCACCACGCCGGTGCGGATCATCGCCGACGCCGAGGTCAGGCCGTAGAGGAAGCTGGTGCAGGCCGTGTTGACGTCCATCGCCGCGGCGGACTTGGCACCCAGCGCCAACTGCACGGCGGAGGCCGTATTGGGCACCTGCTCCTCGTAACTCGTGCTCCCAAAGACGATCAGGTCCACGTCGCTCGCGGCGAGGCCGGCGCAGGCCAGGGCGCGCGACGCGGCCACGGTGGACATCTCGATGCCGCTGACGTGCGAGATCCGCCGCTCCTTCATCCCGGTGCGCGTCGTGATCCACTCGTCGTTCGTCTCGAGAAAGGTCGAGAGGTCGTCATTGGTGAGCACGGCGGGCGGCATGCACTTGCCCCAGCCGGTGATGGCCGCGTAGGTCGTCGACATCGGAATCAGCGCAAGAGGGTGGGCGGCCATGCGGGCGGCCGCGGGAGCCGTCGAAGAAGATGGCGCGCGATCGCGAAATCACAATGGCCGCCGCGCCGCCCGCAGGCCGGCACGCAGGATGCCGAGCGCGGCGCGGCACCGTATCTTGATGGATCATGGCCGCGCGCGACGATCTCGACGAGGACGGGGCAGCGCCAGACGCGCCGCCGTGCGCGCCGGAGCTGGTGCAGGAGCTGCTGCGCCAGCTCGACAAGACCGTGCGCCTGCATCAGCTGTATCCGGCCACCAATCCGACGTATCTCAAGACCCTCGAGGCGCTGCGCGCCGCGTTCCGCGAGGTGTGGGCCGAGGTGAACGCCATCACGCTGCAGGTGACCGAGACGCAGTTTACGTGCGGCGGCGCCGTGGTGCTGGACGAGCCCGAGAAGGCGTCCGACTCGCTGCCGTGGACGCTGTTCAAGGACGGCGTGCGCCAGCTCACGCTGTCGAGCGGCTTCGAACAGCAGGAGATCAACGCACTGCTCGAGATCATCCCAAAAGTGCGGCGCGCGCTGGACTGGGAAGAAGACGTCCTCACGCTGCTGTGGGCGCAGGACTTCGAGCATCTTGCGTACCGCTTCGTGGACACGGTGAGCAGCGAGGGCGTGCCGCTGGATCCGTCGGCGACGCCGGGACGATGGCCCGCGTCAACGACCGCGTTCACGGATCCGAAGGAAGCCGTCGAAGCGGCGCGCCGGCGTGCGGCGGGCGCGTCGCTCGAGGGAATGCTGCGCATTGCCTCAGCGCCTGATCAGGACGCGGAACGCGCACGCACCGAGGCGATGCGGCACCTGCGCGAGGGCATCGCGCACGAGTACGCGGCGGACCTGCGCTGCGACGTCTCGGATGTGCTGCTCGACATCTTCGAGACGCAGCGTGATCCGCTGGTGCGCACCGAAGTCGCGCGCCAGCTCGACGCGCTGCTGCTGCTGCACCTGTCGGCGCGATCGTTCGGGTCGCTGGTGCACGTGCTGCGCGAATCGGCCATCGCGGTGCAGCGAGCACCCGCCATGACGCTGGACGCGCGTGGCGCGATGGAGCGGCTGAATGCGCGCGTCAGCGATCCCGCCCTGCTCGAGCCGCTCCTCGCGTGGGTCGATGGCGCCGACGACCGGCCATCGGCATCGATGGTGTCGGAACTGCTCGCACGGCTCGACGGGAGTGCGCTTGGCATTCTGATCCAGTGGGCGGCCGAATCGCGGCATCACGACCTGCGCCAGCTCTACGAGGCCTGCGCCGACCGCATGGTGGATGCCGCGCCGACGGAACTCGTCAAGCTCGTGAACACGCCGCACGATGCCGTGGCCCTCGAAGCGATGAGCCGGTGCGGCGCGCACCGGCTGGAGGCCGCGGTGGTCGCGCTGGTGAAGCAACTGGGCTCACCATCCGAGGCGCGGCGAGCGGCGGCGCTCGCCGCGCTGGCGGTCATCGGCTCGCCGCGGGCGAACGCAGGGGTGGAACGCGCGCTCGGGGACGCGAGCGCGGCGCTGCGCACCGCGGCGCTGAAGGCGCTTGCCACGGCCGTGTACCGTCCGGCGCTTGCGCGCGTGACCGAGTGGGTACGGGGGCGCGATGCCCGTGACATGGACCACAACGAACGGCGCGCGCTGTTCGAACTGTTCGGCGCGCTCTGCGGCGATGCCGGTGTGCCGTGGCTGGCCAGCCAGCTCGACGGCCCAAAGGGGTTCTTCAAGCGCAAGTCGGATCCCGAAACGAGGGCCTGCGCGGCCGCCGCGCTGGGGCGCGTGAACTCGGCGGCGTCGCGCGAGGTGCTGCGCAAGGCGTCCAACACCGATGAGCCGCTCATTCGCCAGGCGGTGCGGGCCGCACTCGCGCGCGGAGACGACGCATGACGGCGCCCGAGGCTCGTCACAGCACGTCGGGTGCCTCGCACGACGCGGCGGATGGCGCGGTGCGCGCCGCCGGCCGCGCGTTGGTGCAGGCGTTCTGCGGTGCGCTGCGCAGCCTGCGGCTGTATCCCGCCGACAATCCCATCGTGCAGCGATCCGTGAAGGATCTCGCCGCGGCCGCCGCCTTGTTGAGCACGGAAGATGGCGGCATGGAACTGCGCATCGCCGGTGAGTTCGTCTTTGTGAATCACACGCGGTTGCGACTCGGCCTCGACAACTACGCGATGGTGGCATACCTCATCGCGCAGTGCCGGACGAGCGGCACGGGCGTGCTGCGCGCGACGGCCGCCGCCACACCGGCGGACTGGTCGGTGCTGGTGACCGCGCTCAACGCGCCGTCCGGATCGGACGCGACCACGCGCTACCATTCCCTGCGGCAGCGCCTCGACGGCGCGGGTGTACGCGTCTTCGATCTCGAGCCGCCGGTGAAGGCCGAAGAGGGCGGAGCCGGCGCCGGTGTGTCGGCGGAGCTGGCCAAGGGCGCGTACGCCCGTTCGGTCGCGGCCGCGGCCGATGCGATGCGCGCCATCGCACTGGGGCAGAGCCCCAACCTGCGCTCGCTCAAGCGCACCGTGCAGGCCATCGTCGATCGCATCCTCACCGACGAAGTCTCGATGCTCGGCCTCACGACGGTGCGCGACTACGAAGACGCCACGTTCACGCACGCCGTGAACGTCTGCATTTTCGCCGTGGCGCTCGGGCGACGGCTTGGGCTAGCTCGCGCTCAGCTCTACGACCTCGGGCTTGCCGCGCTCTTCCACGACTGCGGCAAGGCGCGCATTCCTTCGGAGGTGCTGAGCAAGAAGGACGCGCTCACCGCCGACGATTGGCGCGTGATTACCGGCCACACGTGGCAGGGCGTACTGACGCTGTTCCAGGTGCGCGAGAGCGGGGAATACCCGTATCACGCGATGCTGGTCGCGTACGAGCATCATCTCAAGCCCGACGGCGGCGGTTATCCGCGGCGCCTGCGGCCGCGCGCCGTCGGGTTGTTCAGCCGCATCGTCGGGATCATCGAGATGTTCGATGCAGCGACGACGAATCTTGGCTACCGCACGCCCGTGAAGCGCCCCGCCGAGTACGTCGCCATCATGCGCGAAACGGCGGATACGTTCCTCGACCCCACCGTCGTCCGCGCGTTCGTCGAGATGCTCGGCGTGTATCCCGTTGGCACGGTGCTCCTGCTCGATACCTATGAGATCGCCATCTCGCGCGGCGTGAACCCGGACCCCGAACTCGCCGACCGTCCGCTGGTCTACATCATCAGCGACCGCGACGGCCAGCTCATCCATCCGGGCGAGGCGGCCGACCTCGGCGACACCGACGAGAACGGGCGCTTCGTGCGGTCGATCATCGACACGCTGGACGCGGACCAGTACGGCATTCGCGTCGGCGACTACTTCATCGCGTGACGGGGAAACCTGAGCCACCGCGCGATGTGGACGCAGTCGTCGTCGGGGGCGGCTTCTACGGCGCCCACATTGCGGCGCTTCTCGCGCGCCGGCTGCCCGCCGTGGTGCTGTTCGAGCGGGAGAATGCGCTCCTGACGCGTGCCTCGTACAACAACCAGGCGCGCGTGCACGGCGGCTACCACTACCCGCGCAGCATTCTCACGTCACTGCGATCGCGCGCCAACTACCCGCGTTTCGTGGCCGATCACGCCGCGGCCATCGACCGGTCGTTCCTCAAGCTGTACGCGATCGCGCGCCGGCAGTCCAAGGTGACCGCGGCGCAGTTCGCCGAGTTCTGCCGGCGGATCGGCGCGCCGGTAGAGGCGGCGGGAGCGGCGGCGACGCGCCGGTTCGACGCGGACCACGTGGAAGCGGTGTTCGAAGTCGAAGAATGCGCGTTCAATGCCACGGCACTCGCGGTAGCCGCGGCGGCGACGATGGCGTCCGCTGGCGTGCAGGTGTGCACCGGCGTTGCCGTACGCGCCGTCGCACCGGGCGGCCCGCGCCGATTGCGAATCGTGTGGGGCGACGGCGCCGGTGAGAGCACTGACGCGGACCTCGTGGTGCTCTGCACCTACTCCGCGCTCAACGATCTGCTTGCCGATTCCGGTCTCGCCACGGTGCCGCTGGTGCATGAACTCACGGAACTGGCGTTGGTGGAACCGCCCGAGTCGATGCGCGGCCTCGGGGTCACCGTCATGGACGGGCCGTTCTGGTCGTGCATGCCGTTTCCGGCGGAGCGCGTGCACTCGCTGAGCCACGTGCGCTACACGCCGCATGCGCGCTGGTCCGATGGCGGCGACGATGGGCACGCCGTCCGCGGCGAGGGCGTCCGGCATCGGCTGCCGCCGTCGCACGCGCCGCACATGCTGCGCGACGCGGCGCGCTACCTTCCGGAAGTGGCGGGGGCGCGTTATCTCAGGTCGCTATGGGAGGTGAAGACCATCCTCCCGCGCAGCGACATGGACGACAGCCGTCCGATTCTTGTGCGACAAGTGGACGGTGCGCCGGGACTGCTCGCGGTGCTCGGCGCGAAGATCGACAACGTGTACGACGTGGAGGAGGAGCTTTCGCGCATGCTCGACCGCGGCGGAATCCAGTGATGGCCGACGTCTTTGTCTCGGTGGTGGCGCCGGTGAGCGATCCGGGGGCGCTGCTCGCGCCGTTCGTCGCGGACACGGTCGGCGTGCTGGCGCGGGCCTTTCGCCACTTCGAGCTGATCATCGTCGACGACGGATCGCGCGCGGTGACGCGGGCCGAGTGGGACGCATTGCTCGCACGACATGACGGCGTGCGCGTGCTGCACCTGTCGCGCGAGTTCGGCGAGGAGCAGGCCATCGCCGCCGGGCTCGACAATGCCATTGGAGACTTCGTCGTCACGATGTCGCCCGGGGCCGATCCTCCGACGCTGATTCCCGAACTCGTGCGGCGGGCGCGGGATGGCGCCGACGTGGTGCTCGGCGTGCGGCGCTCGCGAGCCGGCGACCCGTGGTGGCTGCGCGCGGGCGCCGCGCTGTTCTACTGGTATGCGCGGCGCATGATGCGGATGGACCTCCCCGCGAATGCCACGCATTTTCGCTGCCTGTCGCGGCAAGCCCTCAACGCGCTGAACAAGCTGCGCGAAACGGGATCGCGGCTGCGGGTGTTCTCGTCGTACATCGGCTACGCCAGCGCGTCGTATCCGTACGATGCCGTCGGGGAGACGCGGCGTTCGCGCTCGCGCACCTTTGGCGACGCGCTGGCGCTCGCGCTGGCGATGGTGCTCGACAACACGGCGCACCCGCTGCGACTCGCCAGCCTGCTTGGCGTCGCTGCTGCCCTGCTCAACCTCGGCTACGCGGCGTATGTGCTCGCCGTCTACGCGATGCGCGACGACGTCGCGCCCGGCTGGGCCACGATGTCGCTGACAAGTGCAGCGCAGTTCTTCTTTCTTGCCGTCATTCTTGCGGTGCTCTGCGAATATGTGGGACGCCTGCCCAAGCGCTTTGGCGGTGACCCGGGTTACTACGTGCGGGAGGAGCGCGCGAGTGCCGTACTGCTGCGCGAGGACCGGCCCAATGTGGTGCGCGATCCGTGATCGGTGACGACGCCTGGGAGGTGCCGGCGTTCGAGGTCGTGCCGTGCGGTGAGCGGCGTCACGACTACGCACTCGTGGTCTTCGTGCTCAACGAAGGCGAACGGATCAAGGCGCAGCTTGGCGCCATGCAGA
>JAHFCT010000013.1 GCA_023249375.1 Gemmatimonadota bacterium
GCGGACTGCAGGTGGACGTCGCCGCGAATCGTGCCCGCATACTCACGTCGCGCGGCGCGATCGGGTTGCAGCTCGTTGATGCGCGCACGGGAAACACCATGGCGCTCGAAACGCCGAAGGGCGCGACCGTGGCGTCACCCGCCTGGTCGCCCGACAGCAAGAAGGTGGCGTTCATCGCCAACTTCGACGCCGGCTCGTACGTCTGGGTGGCCGATGTCGCCACGGGCAAGTCCGTGCAGGCAGCCAAGCAGCCGCTCCTCGCCACGCTCGTGACTACCGTCGATTGGACCGCCGACAGCAAGAGCATCGTCGCGGTGCTCGTGCCGGAGCAGCGCGATCCGATGCCCAAGCAGCCCGACATTGCGACGGGCCCGCTGGTGCGCCTGTGGACCGACGGCGCTAAGGCGCCGGAGCGCAACTACGCGTCGCTGATGGACGAGCCGTATGAGTTCACCCTGTTCGAGTGGTGCATCCGCGGCCAGCTCGCTGTCATTGATCTCGCCAAGAGGACGGTCAAGAA
This sequence comes from Gemmatimonadota bacterium, assembly GCA_023249375.1. Classification (GTDB taxonomy): domain Bacteria; phylum Gemmatimonadota; class Gemmatimonadetes; order Gemmatimonadales; family Gemmatimonadaceae; genus PNKL01. The sequence continues at coordinate 521 of JAHFCT010000013.1, forward strand.
GATCGGCGTGCCCGTGCTGCTCTCGTCCGTCGATGCATCGCCCGATGGCAAGTACTTCCGCGTCGGCACCGTGCAGAAGCCGTTCTCGTACGTGGTGCAATACAGCAGCTTCGGCAGTCGCGATGCCGTGTGGGACAGCGAAGGGAAGATGATCACCGAGATTTCCAAGCGTCCCCTGCGGTTCGCCAATGACACCTCTGGTGGCGGCGGATTTGGTGGACGCGGCGGCGCGGTCAACGGCAAGAAGGGCCTCGCGTGGATGCCCCAGGGCGAGGGCTTCTACTACATCGCGCAGGATTCCGCGGCTCGCGGCGATAGCACGCGTCCCGCTGGTGGTGCGCCCGCTGGTGGCGCCCCCGTTGCCGGCGGGCGCGGCGGATTTGGCGGTGCACCCGGTGGCGCGGCACGGCCCGAGAAAGTCGTGCAGTGGCTGCCGCCATTCGGTGAAAAAGATGTGAAGGTGCTGTACCAGTACACGGCCGCCATCGCGAGCGCCGTCTTTACCGATGACGCGCAGACGCTGTTCGTTGCGACGAACAACAACGGCACCGGCGAGATCTTCGCGGTGAAGCTCGCAGACCCCACCAAGCGCATGAGCATCGTACGCCAGCGCGGCTGGACGCCGGCGTTTGCCGGTGGTGGCCGCGGCGCGGGATTCGCTGGTGGCGGTGGTCGCGGCGGCGCCGATGACACGACGGCGTTCTTCAACAACCCTGGCTCGATGTTGACCAGGCGCGGCACGAACGGCGGCGAAGTCGCCGTCGTCAGCACTACCGGCGAGGTGTTCCTGAAGGGCACGCAGTATGCGCGCGACTACCTGGCCAACGCACCCAAGGATTTCCTCGACAAGGTCGAGATGGCCACGGGCAAGAAGTCCCGCGTCTTCGAAGGCGCCAAGGACGCCGCCGAAACACTCGGCGCGCTGCTCGACGACGACGGTGCATTCGCCGTCGTGACGCGCGAGTCGCCGACCACGGTGCCGAATGCGTACCTCAAGGACATGAAGTCGGGCACGGTGACGCCGCTGACGAAGAACGTCGATCCGGCTCCGGACTTCACCGCGCTTCAGCGCCGGCGCATCGTCGTCACGCGCGCCGACGGCATCAAGTTCGTCGTGCGCGTCACGTTGCCGGCCAACTACACGGCGGGAACGAAGCTCCCCGCCATGTTCTGGTTCTATCCGTACGAGTACACCGACCAGGCCGGATACGACCGCACCCTGCGCACCGAGAACGTGAACAAGTTCCCCGCGTCCGGGCCGCGCACTATCGAGTTCCTCGCGACGCAGGGCTACGCCGTCGCCAACTTCGATCCGCCGATCATCGGCGAGGCCGGGCGGCTGAACGACAACTACGTATCGGACCTGCGCATGAACCTGTACGCGGTCATCGACGAACTTGACCGACAGGGCTTCATTGACCGCACCAAGCTTGGGCTTGGCGGCCACAGCTACGGTGCGTTCAGCACCATGAATGCGATGGTGAACACGCCGTACTTCAAGGCCGGCATCGCCGGCGACGGCATGTACAATCGCACGCTCACGCCCACCGGTTTCCAGAGCGAACGGCGCGACCTCTGGAGCGGGCAGAAGACGTATCTCGACATGTCGCCCATGCTTAACGCCGACAAGTTGCAGGGCGCGATCCTCATGTACCACAGCCTCGAGGATCAGAACGTCGGTACCGATCCCATCAGTTCCATTCGCATGATGCAGGCGCTGCGCGCCAATGGAAAGACCGCGTCGCTCTTCATGTACCCGTACGAAGACCACGGTCCGGTGACCAGAGAGACGCTGCTCGATCAGTGGGCGCGCTGGACCACCTGGCTCGAGCTCTACGTCAAGAACGACGGCATGGCGCTGTCCAGAAAGAAGCCTGCGACGCCGGCCGCCGCGGTGACGCCGTAACGATTGCACGGCGTCCGTCCGAGGTCGCGAAGGACAAAAGAGATCATCAGGAATGATGAAAGGGGCGTGGCGGTGAGAAATCACCGCGACGCCCCTTTCAGTAATCTCCCTGCGACGGCCGTGCCGTTCAGATCATCGCGACGCAGCCCCTACTTCACGCCGAACGTAATCGACGCCCAAATCGACTCGTAGCTCACGGGTCCGTCCTTCACCGGCGTCATGTGAATGAACTTCACGTACCAAACGCCGGCCGTGTCGATTGTCACGTGCACCACGCCCTGCGCATCGCAGCGCGCGTGGCGCATCGGCAGCCGGCTATCGTCCTGATGCCGCCCGCCGATCATCACGTACTCGTTGGGCGATGCCTTTCCGTTCACGAGACACTGAAACGCCAGTGATCCTCCGATCTTCACCGTGTACGGATTGCTCATCGGTACCAACTCCGCCGGATACCCGAGCGCTGTCCGCCAACCGTCGGTACGCGCGTCGCCCACCTGAAAGACCGCCTTCACGTGCTTCTGATATCGCTCGCGCACATTCACGCCGAGCGTTCCGTTGCGCGTGCGCAACGCGAGGATGTCGGGCATGCCGTCGTCCGTGAGGTATTTGTTGAAGTCGGCGGCTTTTTCGTCGAGTTCACGCGGTCGCGTGGACAAACCGACCAAGTACGTTCCAGCGGCCGTCGGCGTGTACGCCAGATAGCTCGTGTCCCCGCGCGTGTTCCACGAGGCGCTGTCCATCGCCAATCGCCCAGCCGGCGCGATGACACTGAGATCACGCACCCGATCCCAGCTAATGGAGTTCTCGCTCTTCGAGAACGTGCCGTTGAGTACGGGCAGTTGCATGGCCGTGCTTGGCGCGACGAAATACGCCCGCAAACGGAAGAACAGATCGTGGGCCTGCAGCACCGTGGCGGTGGCAATCAGGGCGACCAGCGACAGGCCGAGCGTACGAAGAGGGCGCATGGGAATGGGGTTCGGGACGGCTGAAACATATCCGCGGACGCCCGCGACCGAATCGAATCTCACCCTGGCGCTGCCGCACCACCCCGGCTTCCGCACCGAGACAACACGCGCCACAATTGCAGAGTCCGTGCGCGCCCCCCAATTACAGCCGCGCGTCCGCCGTCGTCTTCATATCGATGAGGTTCGCATGCATCACACTCACGCTCGACGCAGGGCACGCTGGTATCTGGCCATCGCGCTCGCACTGCCGGCCATCGTTACGGCGCAGCTCCCGGCCGGCGTCAAGAAGGGCGCCACCGTCGAAGGCATCACCGAGTACGCCCTCGACAACGGCCTCAAGGTTCTGCTCTTCCCCGATGCCTCCAAGCCGACGACCACGGTGAACATCACCTACCTCGTCGGCTCACGGCACGAAGGCTACGGCGAAACGGGCATGTCGCACCTGCTCGAGCACATGGTCTTCAAGGGGACGCCGAAACACCCGAACATCCCGCAGGAACTCACCGAGCACGGCGCACGCCCCAACGGCACTACCTGGCTTGACCGCACCAACTATTTCGAAACAGTGCCCGCCTCCGACACCAACCTGGTCTGGGCGCTCGACCTCGAAGCCGACCGCATGGTCAACTCGTACATCGCCAAGAAGGACCTCGAGAGCGAGTTCACCGTCGTGCGCAACGAGTTCGAATCAGGCGAGAACGACCCGTTCGGCGTCCTGATGGAACGCGTCATGTCCACCGCGTACCTGTGGCACAACTACGGCAAGAGCACCATCGGCGCGCGCGCCGACATCGAGAACGTTCCCATCGAACGCCTCAAGGCCTACTACCAGCGCTACTACCAGCCCGACAACGCCGTGCTCGTTGTCGCCGGCAAGTTCGACATTGCACGCACCCTTGGGCTCATCGCGCAGAAGTTCGGCACGATCCCCAAGCCGATGCGCGCGCTAGATCGCGGCAACATGATCTTCCCCACCTATACCGCCGAGCCGGTGCAGGACGGCGAACGCTCGGTCTCGCTGCGCCGCGTCGGCGACGTGCAGGTGGTGATGGCGGCCTACCACATTCCCGCCGGCCCCGACAAGGACTATCCCGCCGTCAACGTCCTCGCTCAGATACTCGGCGATCAGCCCGCTGGGCGCGTCTACAAGGCGCTCGTCGAGAAGAAGCTTGCCGCCGATGCGTCGGCCTTCAACTTCCAATTCAAGGAACCGAGCCTTCTCATCGCCTACGCGAACGTGCGGCAGACGCAGTCGCTGGACAGCGCCTCACGCGCCCTGCTCGGCGCTCTCGATGGCGTCGTCTCCACGCCACCCACCGTCGAAGAAGTGGATCGCGCCAAGACGCAGTTGCTCAAGCAGATTGACCTCACGCTGAATAACTCGGAGCGCGTTGGGCTCGGGCTGTCCGAGTGGGCGTCGATGGGTGACTGGCGCATGCAGTTCGTCCATCGCGACCGGCTCAAGGCCGTCACTGCCGCCGATGTGCAGCGCGTCGCGAAGGCCTTCATCAAGCGCGACAACCGCACCCTCGGCTACTTCTACCCCACGCCAAAGCCCGATCGCGCGACGATTGCCTGGGTCAGTGACTCAGAAGTGACAGTGGCCACGCGCGACTACAAGGGCAACGCCGCGCTCGCCGAGGGCGAGGTGTTTGATCCCTCGACGACAAATGTCGAGAAGCGCACCACACGCAGCGCGCTCGCCAACGGGTTCAAGCTCGCTCTGCTGCCCAAACAGACACGCGGCAACACCGTGAACGCGGTGCTGAACGTCCGCTTTGGCGACGAGAAGTCATTGTTCAATCGCACCACAGCGGCGCAGTTCATGGGGTCCATGCTCGACAAGGGCACCAAGACCAAGACGCGCCAACAGATCCAAGACGAGATCGACAAGCTCAAGGCGCGGGTCCGCATCGGTGGCGCCGGGAACAACATCAGTGTCAGCATCGAGACCACACGGCCCAACCTGCTGCCCACACTTCGGCTCGTCGGTGAGGTGCTCCACGAACCGTCGTTCGATGCCAAGGAGTTCGAACTGCTTCGCACCGAGAATCTCTCCGGTCTCGAGCAGAACAAGTCCGAGCCCACGTTCCTCGCGTCCATCGCGGCGCAGCGCATGTTGAGCCCGTGGCCCAAGGGTCACCCGCTCTACACCGGCACCGTGGATGAACAGATCGCGGAACTCAAGAACCTCAAGCTCGACGACGTCAAGAAGGTCTACACGGAACTCGTCGGCGCCACGTATGGCGACGCCGCGATATCCGGCGACTTCGACCGCGATTCGGTGACGGCCGTGCTGCAGCAGATCGTCGGCACCTGGAAAAGCCCCAAGCCGTTCGCGCGGCTCAAGCGCAAAGCCTTCGATATCGCGAGCACCACCGAGGCCATCGAGACGCCGGACAAGGCCAACTCGTTCTTCGCCGCCGGATTGAACATTCCGGTGCGTGACGACCAGCCGGATTACGCCAGCCTCGTCATCGGCAACTATATCCTCGGCGGCGGCTTCCTCAACTCGCGCCTCGCCGTGCGCATTCGCCAGAAGGACGGGCTCAGCTACGGCGTCGGCTCGGGCTTCAATGCGCAGGCGCTCGACAGCGCAGCCATGCTGCAGGTCTTCGCCATCTACGCACCGGAGAACGTCGTGCGCCTCGAGAGCGCCTTCGGCGAGGAACTCAGCCGCTGGGTGAAGGACGGCGTCACCGCCGACGAACTCGACAAGGCCAAGCAGGCGTGGCTGCAGGGCAGGTTGCAATCACGGGCGCGCGACGGAGAACTCGTGGGCCGTCTCTCGGCACAGACGTTCCAGCAGCGCACGATGGCGTTTGACAAGACGCTCGAAGATCGCGTTGCGGGCCTCACCGTTGACCAGGTGAATGCGGCGATCAAGAAGTACGTGAACCCCGCCAAGATTTCATCGGTGAAGGCCGGCGACTTCAAGAACCATCCGCCGACCCCGATGGCAACGAAGCCGTAGCGCTCGTCGACCGTACCGAGCAGGGCACGCGGGGCGATCCGATTGGATCGCCCCGCGTCGTTTCTCACCACGAGATGGCCACGCGTCATCGTGAGCGATCAGGGATCGCATACCCGCGCGCCGCAGTGAGCGGCCAACTAACGCGCACCCGACGCTGTTCGCCTCGCCGCCAACGCCCCAATCACCTCGGCGCGCAAATCACCCTTGTCGAGTACCGAGAATGGCTCCAGCGACTCCGCCACCTTGCGTGCCGTCAGCCGGTCGCCCGTGCGCACCAGCGCTATCACGCCAGCGCTGCGAATGACATCCACTGGAATCCACGTATGTCCGGCCACGCGAGACTTGAGCTGCGGCGTGATCTCCGCCACCACGCCGGGCCAGTCGTACGTCCCCGCCGCGCGCATGAACCGCCACGCAGAGTGCGCCGCCTCGGGCGCTTTCCAGTGCGTCATGTACCGCTCGACTTCGGCGTAGAACGCGCTATCGATCACGCCGCTCACGCCCGCGTGAATGTCGCGCTCCACCTCGATGGCCATCCGGAACCACGTGAACCAGTCCACCGGCGCGTGCGGCGCGGTCAGCATGTCGCGGAACATGTCCACGCGCGCCAGCGACTGCCGGTATTCGCGTTCGGTGTCCGATGAATCGAGCGCCGGCAGCGGCGCATTGGCCCGCACCCGCGCCGATCGCGCGCGCATCCGCGTGCGTGGCAGCAGCAGTGCTTCGCTCGTCGACGTGCCAAACCCAATACGCCGCCCGTCGAGTGCCGCCATCACGTCAAAGCGATCACCGGTCACGTCCATAAATCCCGTCGCCGCGATCTTGCGATAGCGCGTGCGCTCGGCGCCCAAATCAAGTACCGGATGGAAATCCGAGTTCACTGGACCGCCATTGAGCACGACGGGCGCCAACGCCGCCTTCGTCGCGAGCACCGTTCCTTCCATCGCCTCAGGCGTGATTTTGCGAAAGCGCTTCAGGTCCGCCGCAATGTCGGGATAGTCGAGCACCGACCAATCCGGTTCGGGCAGCACGGAATCGTTGGACGCGACGATGAGAATGTCCACGTCCCCCGTGAGATACATCCGATACGACGCAAAGTTGCGGTGCACGGCCCGCACCACGCTGAGCACCAGCGCATCGTTGATCTCATACAAGTGCAGCCACTGCCCAAAGACGCCGTGCGGCGCGAGGTACTGCCGCGCTCGGCGGTAGAACTCCTCCGTAAACAGCCCGCTCACCCCGCTGACCCACGGATTTGACGGCTCCGACAGCACGACGTCGTACTGCCGGCGCGCCGACGCGAACACCGAACGCGCATCGTCATACACGAAGTGCGCGCGCCGATCGTCGAAGACGCGCCGGTTGATCGGATAGAACGTGTGCGAGCCGCGCACCATCTCCGGCTCGATGTCGATGGTGGTGAGCCGCTTCAGATGCGGGCTGCCGAGCAGAAAGTGGGACGACATGCCCGAACCCTGGCCAATCACCGCGCCTTCCGCCGCACGCGGCGCGTGCGCCAGCACGATCATCGGCAGCAGTATCTGCGTGCTCTCGTCGCCGCCCATCGGGCTCTGTCCCTTGGCGGTGGTGTCAAACCAAACCGTCGAGATGGAGGCGTCGGGCTTGCCGTTGGTCGCAAGGGCGTACTCCATCTTGCCGGGCGTCTTGCGCACGCTCACCGTCGCTGTGCGGCCGTCCTTGTAGAAGACAACCGTATGCTCTCCCTTCTCTACGCGACCATACCGGAACACGCCGCTTGTGAGAATCTCGCGCGTAAATGGCGCATTGAGCGTCGAGCCGAGCACCATCAGCACGGTGGCGCCAACGAGCGCGATCGCCAGCTTGCGCGTCTCGCGCGACGACTCACCAGCCAGCCACATCAGCCACGTGCCGAGTGCCATGTCGATGACGGCACCGCTGACAAGTAGCGCCTTCAGACCGATCAGCGGCATCAACACCAGAGCGGCAAGCGCCGCGCCCACGATGCTGCCGAACGTGTTGATGCTGTACACCGCGCCAATCGCGCGTTCGCCCGCGCCCGCCCCGAGCAGCAGCCGCGTGATCAACGGCAACGTGATGCCAGCGCAGAACGTCGCAGGCAGCATCACGGCGAGGCACATCGCATACCGCGCCACCGAGAAGACGCGATACCCTTCGTCGCTCTTCGCCAGCGCCTGCAGCAGCGCCGCCATCCAGTCGAAGCTCAGCAGATACACCGACATCGTCGCGATGGCGAGCCCGCCCATCACCCACTGCGTCACGGCAAGCGCGCGCACCGGATCGCGAAACGTGTCGGCGCGCGTGCGCACCCAGAACGCGCCCAAGGACAATCCAAGAATGAACGCCGAGAGCATCAACTCAAACGAGTGCGTGGCGCTCCCCAGCACGAGCGACAGCATGCGCACCCACGCAATCTCGTAGATGAACGACGACACCGCCGTGCCCAGCGCGATGGCCATCAACGTGCGCGTGAACCAGGCGCCGACGGGCGCGGTGACAGTGGCCGGCACCGGAGTCGCATCCACCGGTGCGTCGCGCTCCTCCTGCGCAAGCTGCACCACCGCCACTACCATCGCCGCCACCACGATGTTCAATGCGGCGGCCGACTCGAGCGTGCCCGGCAACCCAAACGCGTTGATCAGCACGAAGCCCGCTACCAGCACACCGATGGCTGCGCCCAGCGAGTTGGCGAAGTAGAGGTTGGCGAGCACTTTCCCGCTGCCGGAATGCCCGTCCGGCGACACGGCGCGCAAGAAGCCGGCGCTCATCAGCGGGAACGTCGTCCCCAGCAGCACCGACTGGGGCAGGATGAGCAGCGCCGCCATCGTCCACTTTACGACGAGCAGCACGGTGCCGCCGGGAAGTGCGGGGAACAGCGAGTCGTAGCAGAACGCCGTGACCCCCACAAACACGCTGTGGAACGCGAGCCCAATCACACCCGTGGCCGCTTCCGCGCGCGCATACCACATCAGCGGCGACTTGAGTGCCGCCGAGCGCCGCGCTACCCACGCCGAGCCGGCCGACATGCCACCGAGGAACATCACCAGCACAATCGTCTGCGCGTACGCGCTGTGCCCGACGAAGAGGCCGAGGTAGCGGCTCCAGATGGACTCGTACATGAGCCCGGCCGCACCCGAAAGCACAAAGGCGAGCGTGAGAACGATCTGCAGCAGTTTCATGTCCGCAAAACCTAGCGGACAGCGCCCCCGACTGATACCGCCGCGCGGTTCGTCAGATCATCACCGCGACAACCACCAGTTCATCTTGATGAGGAAGATGTTGTCCGGCTTCGCCTTCATCAGCTGCGACTCGTCGTGCCCCAACGAGAACTCCCCCGTCGCCTCGGAGCTGTTCCGCTCCTGAGTCCACACGACGTACAACGTCGACCCCGGGCGATACTCCCAGCGGAACACCGCATTGCCACGCAATGACCGCACGTTGAAATCGGGATTGCTGATCGTGAATGGCGCCGCCGCGCCAGTGCCGTCCGGGTCCACCGTGTACGATGTCACCTGCCCCGTGGCGTTCTTCACGGGAGCAATCGTTCCGACATCGCGTCCGTACACCACCACGTCGCGCCCCCTCGGCGCGGTGTACTCCTTGAATCCGTAATAGGCGCCCGTCGCAAAGAACGGCTGTGCGTACAGCTCGAACGTCATGTTCGGCGTGAACGTCACGTTCAGTCGCGTGTCGATGCCGAGTGTGGACTGCCGAATCCCCGACAGCACGTACCGGTTGCCACCGAATGCCACCGCGGTCGGATCAGCCACCGCCTGCACATACTGCCGCACCGCGCGCGTCAGCGAGTACGACGGCCCAGCGGAGACTGAGATGAACGCCGCGGGCTTCACCCGCACCGAGGCGATGACGTTCTCGCCAAAACCGCGGTCTACGTTCCAGCTGTGCGTCCCCTGAATGCTCGCCACGACCTTGCGGCGTGAATCCGTACTGTACTGCCCGTTCCACGTGCCGCCGCCGGGGATGATCTGCGCCGGACCGCCGCGCAGCAGCCGGTCGTCCAGCAGCGACGGGCGCAGGATGACGAACATCCCGAAGTTGCCAAAGCTCGGCGTATTCCCGAACGCCCCCAGGTGCACCTGCCGCCCGACAACTTCGAGCCCCTGATAGTTGCGCTGATACTGCGCGCCCACGTCGAGAAACAGCGTGCGATACCAGCGCGTCGGCTTGCTGTAGAAGCGCGAGAGGTTGCCGTTGAACCAGATGTAGTCGGCGCGCGACTGGAAGGCGATGTCGTTCACTTCATAGCCGGGTGTGCGCGTGTTGCCCATCACTTCCCAGTTCCAATCGCCGGCTTCCTTGGCAAATCGCAGATACGCGCCGCCGCCCTGCATCGACGTCGCCATCGTATCCACCGACCGGCGGTCATCGGGCCGCTGGAAGTACCGTGCACTCGACCGCTGCCGCGCCGTGATGTCGCGCCGGTCACCCGCGATGTTCGAGAAGATGAACGACCCGAGCAGCGAATACGTGCGCTCCTTCCAGTACGATTCGATGTCGTAGCCCAGCATTTCGGAATGCGCGTTCAACATCGGCTTGAAGTCACTGTTGAGATTGCGCACGACCGACGAACCGAAGAGTCCGGTCACCAAGTTGCCGGAGCGGAAATCGCGCTTGACGCGCCCCACGAGAAAATTCGTGAGCGGCTCCACCGTTACGTCGGTGCGGGAACCGTCGTCGCGCTGCACCCGCGCGTCCTCGCGCCGGGTGGTCGCGTTGAGCAGGCCAACGGTGTAGCCGTTGTGCGTCCGGCCCGTGATCTTCGCCGCGCCAAGAATCGTCGAGTTCTCCGGAATGTCGGCGTACGGCCCCTGCGAGTACGCCAGCGACGCGCCCACCGGTGCTCGTCCAATGCGACGCGAGTAGAACGACTCGATGCCCTGAAAGTTGCTGCAGAAATTGCAGCGCGTGCTCCCGAAGTTGAACACGCCGGCGCCTTCGATGAAGAACGGGCGCTTCTCTTCGAAGAAGGTCTCGAACGCACTCAGGTTCACCTGCGCCGGATCCACTTCCACCTGCCCGAAGTCAGGATTGATCGTCGCGTCGAGCGTCAGGTTGGGTGTCAGCAAGTACTTCACGTCGGCGCCGACGCGGCCGTTCTGCGTGTGGCCGTCGTTGAACGGATCACCAGGCTCGTGCTGCACGACCTTGGCGCGCGCCACCGTGTACGGCAGGACTTCCAGATGCCGCGGCTGCGCGGCAATCTTCACGCCGTCGAGATGCCCGAAGCGCGACGGGCCGCCGAACTCGTTCTTCTTCCAGAAGCTCCACTGGTCCTGTTCCTGCCGCCGCTGAATGAATCGGCGTACCTGCAATCCCCAGGTCTGCACCGAGTCGCGCGAGAAGCGCAGCTGGCTCAGCGGAATGCGCAGCTCCGCCGTCCACCCGTCGGAATCGATCTGCGTCCCCACCTGCCAGATGGGATCCCACCCCGAGTCGCAGCACGAGGTGCTCACGCCAATCTGGTCCTGCTTGCTCCCGCTCGGGTTCACCGTGAAGAAGGCACGGCCCAAATGGTCGTGATAGCCGTCGATCACCAGCTGAAACCAGTCCGAGTCGAAATCGGCATCTCGCCGCACGAGCTGCGTGCGCACGCCCTTCGCGCCTTCGGTGTCGTGCATGCGCGCGCCAACATACAGCGCATCGTCGTCGAAAATGAACCGCACGTCGGTCTGCTGCGACGCCGGCTTGCCTTCGTCAGGGTCCACCTGCGTGAACTCGGTGATCGGCACCGCTGATTGCCACGCTGCTTCGTCGAGCTTTCCGTCAATCACAATGGGTGAGGCGCGGCGCTGTGCATGCGCGATGGGCACCGGCACCGTATGACCGACGCTCGTCGTTCCCACGCCGGCAGGCACGGCGGCACCAGGGCCACTCGCATTCTGCGCGGTGAGCTGCGCCGGAAACAACACAGCACAGACCGCCGCGGCAACGATCACACGACCGCCGCGTGTTTTCAGGGTGGATGTGCGCATTGGCCTGGGGGGGGCGGGAGAGGAGGGAGGTACGTCTGTTGGATGCCCCGAGTCCGCAATTGGTTTACGGGCCCCGCGTCAGGCGTACAGCAGCAGGCCCTCAACGCGCGCCCGCCAGTCTCCCGCGTCCGTCCATTGTCGCACCAACTCGGCGTCCACATCCTGCGGCGCGACGTCGAGTTTGTGCCGAATATCGCGCTGCCCTGCGAGCCGCTCGAAATGTCCGTCACCCGACGGATTGGCCGCCGTGGGATAGCGCGCCCATTGAAAGCGCAGCCGATGCGTGCTTGCCACGGCCGCCATCAGCAGCAGCCCCAGCGCCACGGGACGCAACGCCTCCGGCGACGTCACGCGTACGTGCATCCCGCGGCACGTTTCACCGGCGTACGGCCCAACGGTCGGCACAAACGCCGTCTCGGCGATCTCGACGCCCTTGGGCACGCGGCGTGCGAGGTCCGCGAGCACTGCGGGCACATCGAGCCACGGCGCGCCGGCTTGCTGGAACGGCGCGCTCGTGCCGCGTGCGACGCTCAAGTTCGTCGCCTCAAACAGGCACGTGCCGGCATAGAGTCGCGCGCTCTCGAACGATGGCATCGCCGGCGACGTCGGCACCCACTCCAGCGTGGTATCCGGCCACTGCATCGCGCGGCTCCACCCCTCACAGGCAATGACGCGCAGGTCGCACGCAGGCCAGCGATCGCGCTGCCACACCCGGGCGAGCTCGCCAAGCGTGAGCTGGTGGCGAATCGGAATCGCATCCTCCCCAATGAACGACCGGAACGCGGCCTGCAGCACCGGTCCCTCCACCTTCGACAGGTCGCCGCCCTGGGGGTTGGGACGGTCAAGCACAATCAATGGCATGCGTGCGTCGGCGCACGCCGCCATCATATGAAAGAGCGTCCACGTGTACGTGTAGAACCGCGCGCCGACATCCGGGACGTCAAAGAGCACGGCCTCGAGATCGCGCAACGACTCGGCGTCCGGCCGCATCCGCTCACCATACAGCGACACCACGGGCAGGCCCGTGAGCGCATCCGTGCCGTCGGACACCGCGGCGCCATCGGCGGCGTCTGCGCCGAGCCCGTGCTCGGGCCCGAATAGCCGAACAACCGGCACACCGGCCGCCAGCAGCGCCACGCGGGAATGCCGCTGCATGTCAGACGACACGCGGGCGGCATCGTTGGTGACCAGCCCCAGCCGCGCCGCCTCGCCCAGCAACGACGGCTCGGCCACCAGCCGGTCAACGCCAAACCGAACGCTCATTTGGACTCGGCGTCCGCCGGCAGCGGCACAAAGGTCGTTTCCTTGGTCGTCCGCAGCACCACCGTCGTCCGCGCCCGTACCACGCCCGGCGTTCCTTTCAGTTCCTCGCTGACCACCCGGTCCAGGTCGAGCGGATTGCGACAGCGCAGCTTCAAAAGAAAGTCGTCATCCCCCGTCACGTGATGGCATTCCTGCACTTCTGGGATCACGCTGACCCGCTTCAGGAAGGCCTCGCGCAGCGACGGTCGCTCCAGTGAGACTCCAACGAACGCGGTGACCACCATACCGACAGCGTCCGGGTTCACAATGGCCGCAAACCCTTTAATGACACCAATTTGCTGTAACTTGCGCACCCGTTCAGCCACCGCTGGGCCCGTCAGACCGAGGGTCCCCCCCATCTTGGCCCACGTCTCCCTACCGGCATACTGAAGTCTAATAATTAGGCGGCGATCAATTGCGTCCATTCAGTAATACTAACGAAACGTTAGCAAATAGCAACAAATACAAATGAATATAAGAACTTGACTGGGGTGGAATCACGAACGGCTGGCTTTCGATCCGTGGCTACCAAGCGACAGCTACGAGTTGCGCTCCGCCGTGCCTTCGCCGCCATCGCCGGCCTCCGCGATCATTCGCTCGGCGCGTTCCTTCGCCTCCACCAATGACAATCCGTCCCGATGCCGAAGCGCGGCGATCAACCCCATCACCGAGCCCTGACGGGCGAGCGTCCCGAGTGTCTGGTCGGTGACATCCGGCGACGAAACGTCCGTCGTGCTCGATGCGGACTCGCCGACCTCAACCCAAGCCGCCATCTCCTCCATGAAATGGTGCAGGCTCGGCCGCGCTCGCCACTCCACTCGAATGGTCGACTCTCCTTCGACCGTTACCGGGAAGTGCCCCCACTTCGTTTTCTGCTTCACTCCGTCGGGGCGACCATCACGCTCGGCGGCGAGAATGCCGCGCAACTCATCGAGCTCAACCCGCGGCGCCACGTCGAACTCCACAGAATGCGTCGTCTGGGAACGCCGCCGACCGCTTTGCCCCTCGGGCGTGATCATCGTGGCATCCACGCGGCGCGCGCGGCGGATTTCCCGCCACGACAGGAACACCACCTGCCGCCCGCTCAGCCCCCAGCCGAGGTTCTGGTATGATCGCCATCTAATGAAGAGACCGCTGTCGTCGGTGGCCGCCAGCCAGGCCGATGCCTTCAACGCCTTGCGCAAGTCGTTGAGCATCAGGAACCAGAACAGCCCCAGCCAGAAGATCATCCACAGCAAAAGGACCTTGGCGAGACGTGCGTCGGCCGTGCGCCATAGCGTCAGCCAGCACAACCAGCCCACGATCGCGCCGAAGACGAACACCATGATCCACTGCGACAGCACCGTGACGCGGTAGTACCGCGGGTGCCCGGCCATCGCTTCGTCCAGCGACAGGAGTTGCATCCGTCTAAGCTACTGCGCGTAGCCCAGTCCTACCGCAGCGCCTGCGTCGCACGCGTCAGTCATATCGCAGCGCCTGCATAGGGTCCACGGCCGACGCGCGCCGCGCCGGAATCCACCCAGCCAGCAACGCGACGCTCGCGAGCAACAACACCGCGACCGTGAACGCCACGGGGTCATAGCCCTCGAGCTGATACAGCATGTTGCGAGCCGCTCGGCCCGCCGCGAGCGCGGCACCGATCCCGAGAAGGCCGCCAATGACCACCATGCCGGCCACTTGCCGCATCACGAGTCGGCGCACCGAACGCGCATCGGCGCCCAGCGCCATGCGGACGCCAATCTCGCGCGTGCGTTGCGCGACCGTGTATGACAGCACGCCATACAACCCGATGCTCGCCAGCATTGTGGCCACCAGCGCGAACGCCAGCGACAGGATGCCAATCATCCGGTCAAAGACGTTCGTCTCCCGGATCTGCTGCGGCATCGTCTTCAGCTCTTCGACCGGCAGATTCGGGTCGAGACGCTGCATCGTGGCGCGCATCGCGCCGAGGATCTGCGCCGGCGGCAGCGACGTCCGCACGTAGAACGACATGTCACCCGCATGAGCATCCTGCCGCCACGGGGTGTAGAAGACCGGCGGCACCTCGTCCTTCACGTTCGCGTACTTGATGTCGCGCGCCACGCCGACGATTTCGACGTTCAGTGAGTCGGTGTTGCCGTCGCTGATGTACTTGCCCACCGCATGATCGCCCAGCTTGTAGCGCTTCACGAACGCCTGATTGACGATGGCCACTTTCGGCGCTCCCAGCCGGTCAACCGCTGAAAACTCACGGCCGCCCACCATCGGCACGTTCAACGCGCCGAAGAAGCCCGCGCTCACGCGGTTCAGCGCCACCTGGCACTCACTCTCCGCCGAACAGTCGTGGCCCTGGATCTTGATCGTCGATTCCCAGTCGCTGTTCGCGATCAGTGGCACGCGGGCGGACGCCACGGCGGTCACGCCGGGAACGGCCGTGAGTTCCTCCTCGGCGCGGCTAAAGAGCACGGCGCTGCGCGCGGTGTCGTAACCCGCGCGGCGCGCATCGACGGAAAAGGTCGCGAGATGCTCCACGCGCACGCCGAGGTCGGCGCGGCTCACATTCATCAGGCTGCGCAGGAAGAGCGCCGACACAATGAGCAGCGAGGTGGACAGCGCAATCTGCGCGGTGACCAAGGCGGCGCGAAAACGCGCTGCCGCCCGTCCGCCCGTGATCTGATTCGCGCCGGCGCGAATGGCGCCAATCAGGTCGTTGCGTGTGCTGTGCAGCGCCGGGAACAGCCCAAACACGACACCGGTGACAACGCTCAGTCCGACAGCGAACGCGATGACCGGCCAACGGAGCGAAAACTGCAGCATCGCGGCGGCAAACGGCGGGAGCAGCGCCACGATGCCGCTCATCGTCCACTGCGCGACCAGCAGCGCCACGACACCGCCAAGGAGCGCGAGCAGCACGCTCTCGGTGAGCAGCTGCGCCACCAGCGCGCGACGCGTCGCGCCGAGGGCGAGGCGCACGCCCATTTCAGTGGCGCGTCCCGCGCCGCGGGCGAGCAGCAAGTTGGCAATGTTGGCGCACGCGATCAGCAGCACCATGCCCGTAACGAGGAACAGCAGCATGATGGGCGTGGTCGCCTCCTCATGCACCTGACTCTGGCCGCGAGCTCCCGGTTCGACGCGCAGCAGCTTGGCCTTGAAGGCCCGCATCGTCACACTGTCCATCTTCACCTGCAGCGGCGCCTCGACATCCGTGACGATTGGTCGATAGAGCGCATTCATCGCCGTGCGCGCGGTCTCGATGTTCACGCCGGGCTTGAGCCGCGCAAAGAGGTACAGCCAGTAGCTGCGGCGGCTCTCGGCGTCTTCCCGCACCTGCACCTGCTCTCGCATCTCGAGCGGTATCCAGACCACCGGCATCTGCGACACCGTTGTGCCGTCAAACCCCTGTGGGGCCACACCAATTATCGAGAAGGTGTTGCCGTTCACGACGATTGGCTGGCCGACGATGCCAGGATCCTTGCCGAACTTGTTCTCCCAGAACGCGTAGCTGATCACCGCCACGTAATGCGCGCCCTTGACGTCGTCATCGTCAGGGGAGAGCAAGCGACCCTTGGCGGGCGTGAGGCCAAGCACCGGAAAATACGAGCCGCTCACCAGCACGCCGCGCTCGGCCACGGGTTCATTGCGCACGCCCAGTGACGCTGAGAACAGCTTATGCGCCGCGATGCCCGTGAAGACTGTCTGGCGTTTCTCGAGATCGCGGAACATCGGATAACTGAACGTGATGGTACTGCGCCCTGCGTCGTTGCTCGACGTCGAGCCGGGCTTTGGCCCCGGCGCGGCGAGATTCACGAGCTGGCCGGGCTCGCGCACGGGAAGCTCGCGGAGCAGGAGCTGCTCGAAGATCGAGAAGATGGCTGCGTTGGCGCCAATCCCCAGCGCGAGCGACAGCACGGCGACGCCGCTGACGAACGGCGTCTTCAGCAGCATGCGCGCGGCGAGCCGGAGATTTCGCATCATGCGCGCCCGGCGCTACACCGCGGCCGCTTCTACCACCCGTCCGTCAAACAACTCCACGGTGCGGTCGGCGTGCTGCGCATAGCGCGCATCGTGCGTGACCATGCAGATGGTGCTGCCGTTCTGGTTGAGTTCGCGCAGCAACTCCATGACGGCTTCGCCGTTCTTGGAATCGAGGTTGCCCGTCGGCTCGTCGGCCAGCAGAATCGCCGGATCGCCGGCCACCGCGCGCGCCACCGCCACGCGCTGCTGCTGGCCGCCGCTCAGCTGCGCGGGAAAGTGCTTGGCGCGGTGCGACATCTGCACGCGCTCCAGCGCCTTTGCCACACGATCCTTCCGTTCGCTCGCCGCCATCTCGCGGTACGTCAGCGGCAGCTCGACGTTCTCGGCGACCGTCAAGTCGCCAATCAAGTTGAACGCCTGGAAGATGAACCCGATCTGCCGGTTGCGAACGCGCGCGCGGTCGACGGGCGTCAGCCGTGCGACGCTTTCGCCCGCCAGATCGTACTCACCGCCGCTCGGCGTATCGAGCAAGCCGAGGATGGAGAGCAGCGTCGTCTTGCCGCAGCCGGACGGGCCACTGATCGCCACGTACTCGCCCTTGGCGATCGCGAAGTGCACGTCGATGAGGGCGTGCGTTTCCACTTCGTCTGTGTAGAAGACCTTCTTGATCGACTCGAGCTTGATGAGCGGGGTACCGTTGCCGTTCGGGGCCATGCGCTGTTCTCCGGAAGGTCTTCGTTACTTGATGCGTACTCGGGCCACGTTCGCGTACTGCGACATGTCCGAGACGATGATCTTGTCGCCCACTTCGAGCCCGCGGCGGATCTCGATGACATTCACCGAGCTGCGCCCCAGCTCCACCGGCACCCGCACGGCAGCCTTGCCGCCGTCCACCACCTTGAACAGCGACACGTCGCCCGAGCCGGCGCTGAACGCGGGCCGTCCACTGTAGAGCACGTTGTTCAGTTTCTCGATCACGATCGTGCCGTCGACGCTGAGGTCGGGCACGGCGCCCGCGGGAAGCGCGCCGTCGAGCACGACGTCCACCGTGACGCTGCCGCTCTGCGCCGACGGATCCTTGCGGCTCACGTGGCCCGCGACAAAACCGTTGCGCGTGTCGATGCTCGCCTTCTGCCCGATGACCACGTCCTTGGCCTGCGACTCAGGAATGCGCAGCACGGCCTTGAGCTTGCCGGGCTGCACCACCTTGGCGAGCGTCGTCCCTTCCGGCACCCACTGCCCGAGCTGCAGCGTAAGATCCTGCAGCACACCCGCGTCCGGTGCCCGCACCTGCAGCGAACGCAGCCGTGCCTGCTGGTTGTCGGCGATCGCTCGCAGCTGCACCACTTGGCTTCCCTGGGTGGCGATCTGTGAGTCGATGGCCTGCTCCATCAGCTTCAACCGCTCCTGCTCGATGCGCAGCCGCGTGCTGTACTCCTCGGCCGACGCCCGCCGGTTCGCGACTTCAAAGGTCGAGATGAGCTGACGCTTGGCGAGCGAATCGGCGGCCTTTGCTTCCTGCGTGGCGCTCACGTACTGCGTGTGCGTGGTGGCGACGATGCCCTGCTGCGAGAGTAGCTGGCTGCGCAGCGTGGTCTTGAGGTTGAGCAGTTCGATCTGCGCCTGCCGCACCTGCTGCTCCGCCTGCATGGTCTGGATCTGCAGGTCGGGGTTGCTGAGTTCGAGCAATAATTCGCCGGCGCCGACGTTCTTGCCGCTCTCGCTCGCCAGGCGTTCCACGCGCGCGCTCGCCTGCGCCGTGATCCAGCGGATGTGCTCGGGCACCAGCGTGCCGGGGCCGCGCACGTCGCGCACCACGTCGCCCTTGCGCACGCTATCGATGAGCACCGCCGAGCGTTCGATGCTCTGCGAGGCCGGATCGAGGGTGAGCGTCCAGAGCGTGATGAGGATGAGCGCCAGCACGCCGCCGCCAATCATCAGGTTGCGGCGCGTCTTCTTGGGTGGGGTACGGACGATGTCCATTTCGTGAAGATCAGAGAGAAATGCGGACCTACTCGTGACGCAGGGCAATCAGCGGATCGAGCGCGGCCGCGCGCCGCGACGGAATCCACGTGGCAAACGCCGACACCGCAATAAGCAGCAGCGGCACTCCCACAAACGTCGGCGGGTCGAGTAGCTGCCCGCCGTACAGCACACTCTGCAACAGCCGTGACGCGCCGAGCGCGCCGGCCAGGCCGATGCCAACACCGATGACAACCAACGTGAGGCCCTGACGCATCACGAGCCTGATGACGTCGCGCTGCGCCGCGCCAATGGCCATGCGGATGCCGATCTCGCGCGTGCGCTGCGACACGGAATACGCCATCACGCCGTACACGCCCACCGAGGCGAGCAGCAGTCCAATGAGTCCGAAGATGCCGAGGACGGCTCCGGCCAGTCGCGCCGGCAGCAGCGCGATGCCCATGTGCTTGTCGAGCGTCTGCACATTCACCATCGGCAGGTTCGGGTCGAGTGCGCGCACCTGCGCGCGCAGCGTCGGAATGAACGCGGCGGGATCGCCGTTGACGCTGACCACCATCGTGAGGCCGGCGTTCCAGTGCTGCGCGTGCGCCATCCACATGAATGGCGCCGCGTCTTCCCCCAGGCGCTGGTACTTGCCGGTGGGCACGACGCCAATCACGGTGCGATCCTTGCGAGCCGTCTTCACGATCTGGCCGATGGCGCTGCGCCCGGGCCAAAAGCGATCGGCGAACTTCTGATTGATAATGAGCCCCGGCACGGCCGCGCTGTCATCGCGCTCGGTGAACTCGCGCCCCGCGGTGAGCGGAATGCCCATCGCCGCGAAATAGCCCGGCGTGGCGTCGGCCGTGTAGAGCGACATGTTCTCATTCTTCGCCGGCACGTAGCCGGGTATCTGCACGCCGCGATCATTCTCGCCGAGAGAAAGCGGCAGCTGGTCGATGAAGCCGACGGCCACAACGCTGGGATTCGCCTTGAGATCCGCGGTGATGCGGCGGTAGAACTCGTCGGTCTGCGCCGGCGTGTAGCCCTGCAGCGCCGGATCGAACGACGCCGTCAGGCGATGCTCGCTGACGAAACCCTTGTCGATGGTCGTCGCCGCCTTGAGGTTCGTGAGGAAGAGCCCGGCGCAAACAAGCAGAATGATGGAGAGCGCCATCTGCGCCACCACAAGTCCGCCGCGCATCCGCGAGCGCGGCTGCCCCGCCGGCGCTTCGCCCTTGAGCGCCGGAATGAGATCAGGGCGCGTGGCCTGCCACGCCGGCGCTACGCCGAAGATCACCGCCGTCACCACCGTGACGCCGATCGTGAACAGCAGCACCATCGGGCTCAACCGCAGATCGGGACTGAATCCCGCGTCAATCGGCAGGCTGATCTGATTCGCGAGGCCAATGGCCCACGCGGCGATCAACAGCCCGGCCACACCAGAGGCCGTCGCAAACACGAGACTCTCCACCAGCAGCTGCCGCACGAGTGCTCGGCGCTGTGCGCCGAGGCTGAGTCGTACCGCCATTTCGAGTGCGCGGTCGCGCGCGCGGGCGAGAAACAGGTTGGCCACATTGACGCACGCGATCAGCAGGAGGATGGCCACGACGCCCATGATCACCGCCGAGAGTCCCACCTCGGCCGTGCGCATCGTCGGATGCGTACCCGCGTCGGCTTGCCGGACGAGGTTGATGCCGCTGTCCATGTAGTCATCGGGATACTCGTGCCGAAGCTGCTCGACCAGCACGTTCATGCGCGCCTGCGCACGCGCCGCGGTCACACCGGGAGCAAGGCGCGCGATGACAATCCACGAATTGTTGCTGCGCTTGTCAAAGAGCGCCTCCTGCCCTGGCCGCACCTGGCCAAGCTGCATGAGCGGCATCCACAGCATCGGATCGACGAGCGGAAGCGCGCCGCGAAACCCCGGTGGCGTCACGCCGACGATTTCGACAGTCTGGCCGTTCACCGGGATCCGGCGCCCGACGACATTGGTGTCACCGCCAAAGAGCGCATGCCAGCCCGCATCACTGAGCATGGCCACCGGATGCGCGCCGCGTCCGACGTCCTCCTCGGGCAGAAACGTGCGCCCGCGCGCCGCACGAACGCCAAGCACCGAGAAGTAATTGGCTGACGCCAACTGGCCGAGGATGCGCTGCGGGTGATCGCCGGCGCTGATCGACAGGTCTTCAAAGCTCCAGAGCGCCACGCCGGCAAACACGTCCTTGCTGCGGTCGCGCACGTCGAAGTAGTGCGGAATCGAGTTCGAACCGTACTTCATTCCCGTGGTGTACGAGCGGTACACCTGCACGATTTCGTCAGGCGCCCTCACGCCGGGGAGCGGGCGCAGCAGCAGCGCTTCGATGCCCGAGAAGACCGCCGTGTTCAGCCCGATGCCAACCGCCAGCGTGCCAACGACCATCGCCGTGAAGAACGGATTCTTCACGAACATGCGCAGCGCAAACCGCAGGTCGTTTCGCAGGCTGGCGATCATACTTCTCCTCCGATGGATTCAGTCATACCGAAGCGCATGCATCGGATCGACCGACGCGGCACGCCGCGCCGGCACCCAGCCTGCCGCCAGCGCCACGCAGGCGAGCAGCACCACCGCGAGGCTGAGCGCCAGCGGATCGTGCGCCTGCAATTCAAAGAGCAGCGAGCGCGCCAGCCGGCCCAGTCCGAGCGCGCCGGCCAGCCCAATGCCGCCCCCGATGGCGAGCATCACACCCACCTGGCGGACGACGAGCCCGCGCACGTGCGCTGCATCGGCGCCGAGCGCCATGCGCACGCCGATTTCACGCGTGCGCTGCTCCACCGAATAGGCCAGCACGCCGTACAGTCCCACGCCGGCGAGCAATGTGGCGAGCAGCGCAAACGACGCCGACATCGTGCTGATCAGCCGGTCGAGGAAGACGTTCTCCTTCACCTGCTGCGTCATCGTCTTCAACTCTTCGACCGGAAGATTGGGATCCAGGCGCTTGATGAGGGCGCGCATCGAGCCGAGCACTTGCTCGGGGGGAAGCTGCGACTTCACGTAGAAATACAGTTCGCCGGTGCGCGAATCTTGTCGCCACGGCTCGTAGAAGACGGGCGGCACCGAGTCCTTCACTTGGCTGTATTTCACGTTGGGGACGAGCCCCACGATCTGGATGTTGAGCGTGTCGTTGCCATGGTCGGTCATGAACGTGCCCACCGCGTGGGCGCCAAGCTTGAACTTCTTGGCGAACGCCTCGTTGACGATCGCGACCTTCTGTCCGCCCAGCTGATCGCTGGTCGTGAACTCGCGTCCATTCTTGAGCGTGACACCGAGTGTCTTGAAATAGTCGGGGCCGATCTCGTTGTAGCGCGAGTTGCAGTCGGTGTCGGGGCCGCATTCGAAGCCGGCCACGCGCACATCGGTGCCCCAGTTGTCGCCGCTGAGCAGGGGGACCAAACCGGACGCCACGCCCGTGACTCCGGGCATGGCGGCCAGTTCCTGCTCAACACGGTTCAGGAGCACCGCACTGCGCGCGCTGTCATACCCTGCGCGCTGCGGCACAATCAGGAACGTCGCGAGCTGCTCGGTCTTGATGCCCAAGTCCACTCGGCTGACGTTCATCAGGCTCTTGAGAAAGAGCGCGCTCATGATGAGCAGGCCCATCGACAGCGCAATCTGCGCCGTGACGAGCGATGCACGGAAGCGCGCCGCGGCGCGTCCGCCCGTGAGCTGGCCCGCCCCCGCGCGAATGACGCTAATGAGATCGCCGCGCGTGCTGTGCAGGGCGGGGAAGAGCCCGAACGCAAAGCCCGTCGCCACGCTCACCGCCGCCGAGAAGACGATGACCGACGAGTTCACCTCGAAGTGCATCGTGCTGGCCGCTTCGGGAGGCATGATCGACATGATGAGCCCGAGTGTCCATTGCGCCACGAGCAGCGACGCCACGCCGCCGGCGAGCGCGAGGATAAGGCTCTCGGTGAGGAGTTGCACCATGAGGTGGCGGCGCGTGGCGCCGAGCGCGAGGCGCACACCCATCTCGGTGGCGCGCCCGGCGCCGCGCGCGAGCAGCAGGTTGGCGATGTTGGCGCAGGCAATGAGCAGCACCATCAGCGTCACCGACGAGAGCAGCATCAGCGGCGTCTTGGCTTCCCTGAAGATCGAACTCTGCCCGCGCGCGCCCGCGTCGAGCAGGATCTTCTTGTTCTTGAAGCTCGCCATCGTCTTGTCGCTCATCCCCTGCTGCAGCGGCGCCTCGACGTCACTCAGGATGGGCGAGTAGAGGGCATTCATCTGCGCGGCGGCCTGTTCGGCGGTGACGCCGGGCTTCAGGCGCGCGAAGAGATAGGTCCAGTAGTTGCGGCGGTCTTCCCAGCGCGTGAAGCGCTGGACCTCGCCGCGCATCGAGATTGGCACAAAGAGCTTGGGACGCGAGCCGGCTGTGGTGCCCTCGAAGCCGTCGGGTGAGACGCCGATGATCGTGAACGACTTGCCGTTGAGCACGATCGACTGTCCCACGGCGTTCGGATCCTTGCCGAACTTCTCGTCCCAGAAACCGTAGGTGATGACGCAGACGAAATTCGCTCCAATCACCTGGTCGTCCGCCGGCGAGAGCAGACGTCCCTTGACGGCGTTCAGGCCGAGCACCGGGAAGTACGAGCCGCTCACCATCGCGCCTTCGGCCGTCATTGGCTCGTTGCGGATGTTCAGCGAGGTGCTGAACAGCCGGTGCGCGGCGATGCCCGTGAACGGTTTCTGCGCCTTTTCGAGGTCGCGGAACATCGGGTAGCTGAAGAGCACGTCGCAGTTGCCGGCCTGATTGCACGACGTGGAGCCCGGCATCGGGCCCGGCGCCGACAGGTTCACCAGCTCCTCCGGCGCACGCACGGGGAGCCGGCGCAGCAGCAGCTGGTCGAACATCGAGTAGATGGCCGCGTTCGCGCCAATGCCAAGCGCGAGCGACAGGACGGCGATCGCGGTGACGAACGGCGTCTTCAGCAGCATCCGGACAGCGAGCGTGATGTTTCGCATACAGGTAGGTGCGAGGCAAGGGAAAGGCGGGGGCGCTAACCATATTGGACAATGGCGCGCGCCCGATCGTTTGCCTGACCCTGCTTCTCGCTACGGGATGCCCTGCGGGGCGGTTTCAGCCCCGCACTACTCCGAGGGTGCTACGCGCTCGCCTGAGTGGGCGGCTTTGCCGGGGCGGCGGCAGCGTCCGTGGGAGGACGACGGCCCCAATGCCCGCCGCGAGGCGTCGGCTCGGAGCGCTTGAGGAGGCGGTTCGTGTAGTACTCCACGATGCGGCGCTCCACGGAGCTGCGAGTGTCGTTCGAGGCGGCCTGGAACGGAGCGTAGCTCGACGCATCCCCGGTCACCGTGAACCACCACCAGAACTCGCCGCTCGTGCCCCTGCGCTCCTCGGTCGTGCACACGTAGGTGCGCCCATCGGCCACGAACTCGAATCCTTTGATCATTCCGCACTTCCTTAAGGGAGGCTGTCTCTCAATCTAACCCAATTCAAGAGGCATAAGGGTGAATTGGGGGAATTAAGTCGGCATTTCGGATCCCAAATCGCTCTCTCACCTCCGCCTGCCGGTAATGAGCACGGAAATCTCGTCCGGCCTCCCGTTGATGAAATCGAGCTGTACCCGCCCGTCTGGCCGCGTAGTCACCGTTGCCGGAATCGACGAGTTGGTCAGCAGCCAGCCGGCGGGCAACACGACGGTATTCGAGGGACGCCCGAACGAGCGGTCCCAGACCAGTTCGTCGCCGACCCGCGTGTACCGCACCGAATCCGTGTACGTCTCGGACATCCGCAGGCGAATCGATGTCCCGGGCTGCACGGGCGCAAAGCGGAAGACAACAGCTTCCGTCGTCGGCGTCACGTCGGGCACGTTGAGCTTGGCGCGGGTAATCGCGTTACCCACGAGGACCTCGAACTTCACCGGCTCGCCCGTGTCGAGATTGATCGCACTCGGCGTGCTGACCGTGCTTCCCGCCCGCACCACGTTCACGTACGTCGATGTGCCCGGCCGACTCTCGGTGTAATCGTGATAGAGGTCAAAGGCGTGCGTTTCGGGCTGCTGCAGGAAGTAGACGATTTCACGGTCCTGGTGCGTGCGTTCGTCGAGTCGGTCGGCCAGCGCAGAGGCGCGTGCGGGTGGAGGCGGCAGCGGCGCCTTGAGCCGGAGCGCCTTCATCGTCACCGCGGCTTCACTCGGTGTGGCGTTCCAGAAACTGATGCCCACGCGCCCATCCTTCTCCTGCAGCACCTGCGCGGGGAAGTTGGACGCCATGAGTTCCCATCCCGCGGGAAGCACCACGGTATTGCGCTTAATGCCAAGCGGGCGCGTGAACACCAGCGTGTCGCCGCGCATGAGGTACGACGTGGTGTCGCGATACGTCTTGAGAATCAGGACGCGCTGCTCGCCGCCATTGGCCGGCACCGGATGCGCGAGCGTGACCATCAGATACTCTTGCCGCGGGTCGCCGCTGCGGACGCCATGCGCGGCGGCTTCGGTGGCGTTCGCGACGCGAAACGCCAGCGGCTTGCCCGACGCGCGGTCCACCACCGATTCGTCGCTGGCGGTGCTCCCCATCCGGATGGGGTTGAAATACATCGTGGCCCCGGGCGTCGTGGCCGTGATTTCATAGATGATGCGGAACTGCGCCGACCCCGGCGCGAGCAGTTCGTAGCGCGTGTAGGCATCAGCGTCGGTCTGTCGCGCGGGCTGCTGGGCGACGAGCGGCGCAGCAATCGTGGCGATGGTGGCGGCCCCAAGGTGTAGTCTCATGCCGCTGAACTTGGCGTTCCACGTTCACGAGCGCCAATAGGCCGTTGCCCCGCTTCGCTTCCCGTTGCGCTCGTCGCCCTTCGCGGTAGCAGTTCAGCACAGCCGCGCGTAATTGAATCGTGGTATCTTCTCCGAACGTCCCACTCCCGGAGCACTCTCGCATGCTACGCCGGCACGTCATCGCCACGGCTTTCGTACTCATCGGCGCGCTGCACACCGCCAGCGCCCAGGCACCCGCCGCCAAGACGGTGCCCGTCTTCACCAACGGGCAGGCGCAAATTGTCCCCGGTTTCCAGGACCCCGCGCAGTGGATTCACCAGGAGCTCTGGGTCGAAACCGATTTCGACAGCGACGGCGACGGCAAGAAGGACCGCATGCACGTCGATGTCACGCGCCCTCGGCAGAGTGACACTGAAGGGCTCAAGGTCGCCGTCGTCTACGAATCATCGCCGTACTTTGCGGGCACGAGTGGTCCGCGCAGCAACCTCTGGAACGTGCAGCAGGAAGTCGGCGAGGCGCCGCCGCCGCGCGTCTCGCAGCCCGCGCCGCAGTTCCGCGCCGAACATGCGGTGATCTCGACCAGTGAGGTGAACACGTGGGTGCCGCGCGGGTTTGCGGTGGTGCACTCCGAGGCGCCGGGGACGGGATTGTCGCAGGGCTGCCCGACGGTGGGCGATCACCCCGAGGAATACGCGCCCAAGGCCGTGATTGACTGGCTGAACGGACGCGCCAAGGGATTCACGACGCGTACCGGCAATGACGAGGTGAAGGCCACGCCGTGGGCGACGGGCAAGGTGGGCATGACCGGCACGTCGTACAACGGCACGATTCCGCTTGCCGCGGCGACCACCGGTGTTGACGGGCTCGAGGCGATCATCCCCATCGCGCCCAACACCAGCTACTACCACTACTACCGCAGCAACGGCCTCATTCGCCATCCGGGACAATGGCTGGGCGAAGACATCGACTATCTGTACGATTTCATCTTCAGCGGCGCTCCCGAGCTGCACGATGTGTGCAACAAGCTCATTCGCGACGGACTGTACGCGGCCGGGCGTGATCGCCAGCACGGCGACTACAATGATTTCTGGGCAGCGCGCGATCTGATCAACAAGATCAAGGGCGTGAAGGCGGCGACGCTCTTGGCGCACGGCGAGAACGACTGGAACGTCGTGACCGAGCACAGCATTCGCATTTACGAGGCGCTCAAGAAGCAGGGGACGCCGGCCGCGTTGTATCTGCATCAGGGTGGCCACGGCGGCCCGCCGCCGCTCGAGATGCGCAACAAGTGGTTCTCGCACTACCTGTATGGCGTGGACAACGGCGTGGAGAAGGATTCCAAGCTGTTTGTCGTGCGCGAAGGACTGCCGCGCGGTGCCGCGGCCACGTCATATGCCGACTATCCGAACCCCGAGGCGAAGGGCGTTGAACTGTTTGCAACGAAGAACGGCAACGGCGTCGGCACGCTCACTGCGATGCAGACGAAAGCAAAGGTCACCGAGTCGCTCACCGACGACGTGTCATTCAGCGGGGCCGCACTCGCGTCGGCCGATTCGTCATCGCATCGCCTGCTCTACGCGACGCCCGTGCTCGTCGACACGCTGCACTGGAGCGGCACGCCGCAGGTGACCATCCGACTGTCGTCGAGCAAGCCGGCCGCCAACCTCAGCGTCTGGCTCGTCACGCTGCCCTACGACAGCACCGCCATCGGCACACTCGGCGCGATGGGCGTGCAGTCGCGCGGCTGGGCCGACCCGCAGAACTCCAAGTCGCTCACGCACGGCGGCAACTACAGCAGCAAGCTGGCGGGTGAACCGCTGACGCCCGGCAAGTTCTACGATCTCACGTTTGATTTGGAGCCCGCCGACCGCGAGATCGCGCCCGGCAAGCGACTAGCGCTGATGATCATGAGCAGCGACCGCGACTTCACGCTGTGGCCAAAGGCGGGCACACAGCTGACGGTTGATTTGTCACGTACGTGGATCACGCTGCCGGTGGTCGGGGGTGCGGCGGGGCTGAAGAAGGCGGTGGGGAAGTAGCGCGCGGACAACGAATGGCCGAGAACTGCGAGGGGCGCTCCGACGTTCGGGGCGCCCCTCGCAACCATCTCTCATCCGTTCTCGTTAGCGAATGACGTACTCCTTCGGCGGCACCGCGCCCAGCAAGTTCGTCACGAAGTAATCCCAGCGCCGCCGCATCATGTAATTGCTCGCGGCCGCATACCCGTGCGCCGCATTGGGAATGAGCAGCAGATCGAAGTCCTTGCCCGCCTTGATCAGCGCGTCCACCACCAGCATGGTGTTGTCCACCGGCACGTTGTCGTCCGACGTGCCGTGCGCCAGCAGCAGCTTGCCCTTGAGGTTCCTCGCCTGCACCTCGTTCGCCTCCGCGGCGTAGCTATCTGATCCGTCGGCGTTCTTCACGAGCAGGCCCTGATAACGCTCGCCCCAGTCGTCCTCGTAGTTGCGCTGGTCGTGGTTGCCGCTCTCGCTGATGCCGACCTTGAAGAAATCGGGATACCGGAACATCGCGTCGGCCGTAATGAAACCGCCGCCCGAGTGGCCCCACATCGCGGCCTTGTCGATGTCGATCCAGCTGTAGCGCTTGGCCAGATTCTTCATCCCTTCCACCTGGTCGATGAGCGTGTTGCCGCGCCCCATCGAGCCGTAGTAGAAATCGTGGAAGCTCTTGCTGCGCCCCGGGCCGCTGCCGCGCCCGTCGATGCTCACGACGATGAAGCCGAGCTCGGCGAGCGCCTGCTTGTCGCCGTGCGCCGCGCTGAAGCCGCGTCCACCCACTGACCCGCCCTGCGGCCCGGGATACGCGTTGTTGATGATCGGGTACTTCTTGGTTGAATCGAAGTTCGTCGGACGATAGAGCTGACCGTAGATGTCGGTGGTGCCGTCGGCCGCCTTCACGCTGAAGAGAATCGGCGCCTTCCATCCCGAAGACGTCAGCTTGCTGATGTCGGCCTTCTCGAGATCCAGCACCAGCTTGCCCTTGGCGTCGCGCAGCGCGCTGGCTGGCGGCGTGTCGGCAGTTGAATAAGTATCAACTAGATACTTATTGTCCGGCGATAGGCGGATGCTGTGGTCGCCCACGTCGGGCGTCAGCGATACCTGCGGCATCTTGCCGTCGAGCGACGTGCGATACGCGTGGCGCAAATACGGGTCCTGCCCCGGCTCGCGCCCCTGCGCCAGATAGGTAATGATGCGCCCCTTCTCGTCGATGCTGACGATGTCGTTCACCGGCCCTTCGCCCGTGGTGATCTGGTTCTTGAGTGCGCCCGTGGTGAGATCGTACAGGTAGAGCTGGCTCCAGTCGTCGCGCTCGGAGTTCCAGATGATCTCGTTGCTCGCCCAGAGCACGCGGTAGCCGGTGATCGATTCGAACTGCGTCTTGCTGGTCTCGGTGAAGAGGTCGCGCACTTCGCCGGTGGCCGTGTTGGCGACGCGCAGCGTGACACCCTTGTGGTCGCGCGGCGTGGACGCGATGGCGAGCATGCTGCCGTCGTCCTTCCACTGGTAGTCGTCCATGTTGATGTCATCGCCGAGCATGCCGCGATGGAAGTCAGGCGCCATCTTGAGGCGTGTGATCGTCTTGCTGTCCACGTCGATGACGACGCGATGGATCTTGCTCACTTCCATATCGCCGGGAAGCGGCATCTTCCACGATGAAAGCGTCGGGTGCCCCACCTGATAGCGGACCATGTAGAAGTCGCCGAGTTTGCGATCATCCTGCTGCTGGGTGGCGATCTTCTTGCCGTCGGGCGACCACTTGAGTACGGCACGGGCGCTGTGCACCCAGCCCGCGTTGTCCGTGGCGTAGCCAAAGTTCTCGGCGCCATCGGTAGTGAGCTGCGTCTCGGCGCCGCTGGCGACGTCGCGAACGTAGAGGTTCCAGTTTCGAATGAAGGCGGTGCGTTTGCCGTCGGGAGACGGAACGTCGAGTCCGCGCGGCCCGCGACGGCCGGCGAACCCCGGCGGGCCGCCGCCGCCGCCGACCGCGTCGCCCGTCGCCTTGCAGGCGTAGACCTTGATGTCACAGCCGTAGCGTTTGCCGGCGGCGTTGAACGAGATCGAGTCGCGCTTGACGGAGAGGTCGAGCGTGACGAAGGGAAGCGAGTCGGCGCGGTACTTGGCCGACGCGGCGGCGTTGAGCGCGGCCGCGAGCTTGGCATGGTCAAAGAGCGGCGCCGACTTCTTCTTGGCGCCATCGACGAGCAGGAAGCTCGACCCCTCGGCGCGCACGGCGCGGTACCAGAACTTGCCGTCGGCGAGGAAGGTTGGGTTCACCTGCCCCCCGACGACGAGGCCGTTCAGGTTCTGACCGAGCATCTTGGTGGCGCGGTCGTAGTCGGCCGGGGTGAACTGACGGCGGGTGCCCTGGGCGGTAAGCGCAGCAACGGGAAGGGCCATCGCGATGACTACAGAGCGGAGTCGCATGCTATTCCGTGAGTGACGGGAAGCTTGAAAGTTGCGGGCGGGTGGGCGATGGTGGCAATGGGGCCTGTCACTCGTGGCGCGCACCGATCGCGCTGGCTATCCTACGCGTCCCGATCGGACCATGAAGAACTCGCCGCTCCACATCCTCCAGTCCATCTTCGGCTACCCGGCCTTTCGCGGGCATCAAGCCGAGGTGATTGATCACGTCGCCGCTGGCGGCGACGCACTGGTGCTGATGCCCACGGGGAGCGGCAAGTCGCTCTGCTATCAGGTGCCGTCACTGGTGCGCGACGGCGTGGGCGTCGTGGTCTCGCCGCTCATCGCGCTAATGCAGGACCAGGTGGCCGCACTCGCCGAGCTCGGCGTGCGCGCCGCCTTTCTGAACTCCACACTGTCGGCCGCCGAGGCGGCGCGCACCGAACAGATGGTGCGCCACGGCGAACTGGACATGGTGTACGTCGCGCCGGAACGTCTGCTCACCGACCGCTGCCTCACCCTGCTGGAACACAGCCCGCTCGCCCTCTTCGCCATCGATGAAGCCCACTGCGTGTCGCAGTGGGGGCACGACTTTCGCCCGGAGTACATCCAGCTCTCGGTGCTGCACGAACGCTTTCCGCACGTGCCGCGCATCGCGCTCACCGCCACCGCCGACCGCCAAACGCGCGCCGAAATCATCGCTCGGCTTCAGCTGCAGGAGGCGCGCGTCTTCGCGACGAGCGTCGACCGCCCGAATATCCGCTACCGCGTGGTGGAAAAGGCGACCGCGCGCACGCAGCTGCTGCACTTCATTCGCGGCGAGCAT
Organism: Gemmatimonadota bacterium; assembly: GCA_023249375.1. Classification (GTDB taxonomy): domain Bacteria; phylum Gemmatimonadota; class Gemmatimonadetes; order Gemmatimonadales; family Gemmatimonadaceae; genus PNKL01. Next base: position 31,595 of record JAHFCT010000013.1, read on the forward strand.
GACGGCGACGCAGGGATCGTCTACTGCCTGTCGCGCAAGAAGGTGGAAGAGACCGCGGAGTTTCTCGAGTCGCAGGGCATCTCCGCGCTTCCGTATCACGCGGGAATGACGGCAGCCTCCCGACAGAAGAATCAGCAGCGTTTCCAGCGCGAAGACGGCGTGGTCATCGTCGCCACCATCGCCTTCGGCATGGGCATCGACAAGCCGGACGTGCGCTTCGTCGCGCATCTGGACTTGCCGAAGAGCATCGAGGGCTACTATCAGGAAACCGGGCGCGCCGGCCGCGACGGACTGCCGGCGAATGCGTGGATGACGTACGGACTGCAGGACGTGGTGCAGCTGCGCCGCATGATTGACGAGTCCGAGGGCGACGACGACTACAAACGCATCCAGATCGCCAAGCTCGACGCGATGCTCGGCTTCTGCGAAACGTCGGACTGCCGCCGCGTGCGCATGCTGGCCTACTTCGGCGAACAGAGCACGCCGTGCGGCAACTGCGACACCTGCCTCAATCCGCCGGTCTCGGTGGACGGCACCATCGCCATGCAGCAGCTGCTGAGCTGCATCGCGCGCACCGGCCAGCGGTTCGGTGCGATGCACGTCATTGATGTCCTGCTCGGTGCCGAAACCGACAAGGTGCTTCATTGGCGGCACACGGAGCTGAGCACGTTCGGCATTGGGCGCGAACGGCCGGCGCAGGAATGGCGCGCCATTGTTCGCCAGGGGATCGCGATGGGCTTCATGCTCGTCGATCACGATCAATTCGGCGGATTGCGGCTGACCTCCGCGGCGCGCGCCGTGCTCAGCGGCGCGCAACGCGTGCAGTTGCGCGAGTGGCACAAGGCGGAGCGCGCGAAGAAGACGAAACGCGGATCGCTGGTGACCGCCGATCTGCCCATGGAGTCCGTGTCGGTGTTCGAACGGCTGCGCGCGTGGCGGCGCGACACCGCGCTTGAGCACGGCGTGCCGGCGTACGTGATCTTCCACGATGCGACGCTCAAGGAGATTGCGCGCTCGCGACCGGCTTCGCTCAATGACTTGCGCGGCATCGCCGGCGTTGGCGAACGAAAGCTCGACGCGTACGGCGCGCAGATCCTCTTATTATTAGCCGGATGATATTGACAAAATAATATATACGGGTAATATTATGGCACTCCACTACTATATAAGAGTGCAATGCCCGACCAAGAAACAACTTACACCGCCTTTCTCGACTCGCGCCAAGTAGCAAAGGGACCGCTCGGAGACGTGGCGGTGGCGGCGAAGCACCTCGATTCAGCCGTGCCAGTGCTGATCTTCAGCGATGAGACCGGCCGAGCGAGAGATGTCGATACCCGCGGTTCGGATGACGACATCCGTGCGCGGTACGCGCCGCCGGAGGAACCGCCGCGCGGCCGCGGCCGGCCCAAGCTTGGCGTGGTGCCGCGAGAAGTCACATTGCTGCCGCGACACTGGGATTGGCTGAACGCACAGACGGGCGGTGCCTCGGCGGCCATTCGCCGATTGGTTGATGCGGCGCGAACGGCGAGCGATGCCAGCACGAAAGCGCGCACCCGAAAGGCGCACGATGCGGCGTATCACTTCATGCACGCCGTCGCCGGCGATCTCCCGGGATACGAAGAAGCGACGCGCGCGCTGTTCGCAAACGACCGTACGCGATTTGAAGCGCAGATTGCGCATTGGCCGCACGACGTGCGCGCGCACGCCATCACGCTGGCGTTTGAACATCATCATCACGCGGAGGCGCCGCTTCCCGAATAGGATTTGTGATTCAGGACACAAGTGTTCAAGCAGCTGAGGTAGCGCGCGGGGCCTCGGCGATACAGTTTGGAGACAAGCGCCCCCCAACTACAGGACACGGAGCCATGATCCGCACTCTTCGCCCACGTATCGCCGTTCTCGCGCTCGCGGTGCTCGTCTCTGCCTCGGCTGCGTCCGCGCAGGAGGTGGCCGTTCCCATCTACGGCCGGTGGACGGGCGTCTTTCGCCCGCTCGTGGTGACGTCCCTCCAGTCGGGCAGCAACGGAGCGGATCGATATACTGGCAGCGTCGAGTTGATCCCGGTGCACGAGAGCGGGTTGGATATGTACGCTGTGACCGTCACGCTCTCATCGAATGTCGCGGCGCAGATGCTGGAGTGGGGCGTGTCGATGGGCCGCTGCGGATCGAAGCTCATCATGCTCGAGAACGCCAACCAGCTGCCGCAGATCGAAATGCGCTCGGGCGGCGAGGGCGAGATCAAGCACACGGTCGCGCTCAACATGGACAACCACAAGACGTATCAAGTGGGTGTTTTCCGGAACGGCCACGCGCAGCAGAACATGGTGGCCTGTGCCAACCTGAAGCTGGATGATCGCTGGAAGTAGACAGTGCCAGCGTCTGCAATGAAGAAGGCCAGGGTCGTTGACCCTGGCCTTCTCTGTTGTTCGGCATTGAGCGAACAACGCACTCAACGCACGATCACGGCACGGCGGTCTTCGGCGCCTTGGCCGGCTTGGTGCCGTTGATGCGCGGCCGCGGGCCGTTGCCAACTTCGACGGTGAGGTCGCGAATGTAGTTGGTGATCTTGCTGTAGTGCGGATAGTCGATGAACTCGGGTTCGTCCGACGCCTGGTGATAGTCGCCGTGCAGTCCCGTGAAGAAGAACGCGATGGGAACGCCGGCGCGCGCGTAATTGAAGTGATCGCTGCGCCCGTAAATGTTGTTGTAGCCGCTCCACGTGACGGTGGAGTCGAACTTGTAGTCGAGCGCGAGCGGCCTGGCGAGCTTCTTGTTGACGCTGGCCACCGCGTCGCCGAGGTCCTTCGAGTCGAACGACGATCCTACGACGCCCAGGTAATCGGGTCCGCCGCCCGGCAGGTCTTCAGCGCGGCCGCGCCCAATCATGTCGATGTTGATTTGCGCGACCACGGAATCGAGCGGCACCGACGGATTGGCCACGTAGAACGCCGAGCCGATGAGGCCGGCTTCCTCTCCCGTATGCCAGACGAAGAGCGTGCTGCGCTTGGGCTTCACTTTCATCGTCTGAATGGCTTCAGCGATCTCGAGCACAGCCATGGACCCTGACCCATCGTCGTCGGCGCCGTTGCGAATGGAATCGAGGCGCGGCTTGGGATGGACCTTGCGGATGCTGTCCATGTTGACGTGGATCGACGCGCGCTGCTCGGGCGTGATGTTCACCATGCTATTGGCGATGAGCAGGCGGTTGCGAATGTCGTTGTACGCCTTGAGCGAATCCTTGTCCACCGGCGGGCCGCCCATACCGATGTGATCGTTGTGACCGCCGATAGCGACGAACTCGTTCTTGAGCACGGGGTCGCTGCCGGGCACGATGGCGACGACGTTGCGCGCCCACTCAGTGGGCAGCTCAATGAAGTCGAGCGAGGCGGTGATCGATCCGCCGGTGGCGCCGAGGGTGAGGCCGTCGATGGCGTGGCGGCCAAAGAGCTCGGCGGCGGCCGACTTGGTGAGGCGGATGTTCGCCTGAGGCGCGAGCTGGTCGAACTGCGCCTTGAGCAGCGCGAAGGAATCAACGGGGGCGTTCGGGGCTGCGCCGGGACGGCCACCTCCGACGCGGATAGCGGACGACGTAGCCACCGTGGGTTGATTGATGGCGGTGCGCTGCGCGGGCGTGAGCGTGTCGAGATTGATGGTCGCCACGGCCACGGCGCCGGCAAAGCGGTTGGATGGCGGCGCGAATCCACCGAAGCCACCCGGGCCACCGGCGCCGCGTCCTCCACCGGGCGCACCCGGCGCGCCAGCGGGCGCGGGCGCCGCGGCGAGGAGGACGACGAACTTGCCGTTGGCCTGCGCGGCGGAGATCTGCTTGGTGGTGTCACCAGCGGTGCCGCCAAAGATCACCGTGACAGCGCTGATGGGACGGGGCGCGCGTGCCCCCGGCACCGGGACCCAGTCCTTTTCCCACGACAGCGGGTTGCCGTCGACGGTGAGACGCGAGTGGTTGGTGAACTGGCGGGTGTGGTACGGCAGCACCTGGAAGTACGTGCCGTTGTCCCCAGCGGGGACGAGCCCAAGCCGCTTGAGTTCGGCGGCGATGTAGTTGGTGCCTTTCATGTTTCCGACGCGGCCAATCTGCCGGCCCTGCATGGAATCGTCGGCAAAGGCGTAGAGGCGAATCTGCAGGTCGCGCGGCGTGATGCCGGGCGCGGTGGGCGCCGGCGCGACGGTGGCGGGATTGCCGTAGCGATTGAGCTTGCCCTGTGCGCGCGCATCACTGGATGCAGCGAGCGCGAGGGCGGCAGCGGACAACAGGACCAACCGGGCGTTCGTCATTCGTGCTCCGAGCATTGGGTGTCGCGGAAGAAACTGGCCGTATGCTTACGCACTCCGCCAGTGAGGTCGTTGACCATTGGATGCGCTGCGGGGTACCGAGAAGGACGCGCTGGCGCGAGACATGAGTTTCGCGGCAGTTTCAGGGCAGCATCTTCTCACCTTCTCTCGTCTACTTTCTGATGACTCCTACATTGCGGGTGCTTTCGATTATTGCGGTGCTTACCCTGCTGGCCGCGGCATCTTCGGCGCAGGCGCAGGATGCTGCCTCCTCGAAGGGCCGTTTCACCGGCTCGCTGCGTGGCAGCGGCGTGATCGGCGGCGGCGATGCCACGCGCTACTCGGGAAGCGTGGAGATCACGCCGACCAGCAGCACCGCGGGGGCGTGGCGCGTGGAGATCAAACTCTCTTCCGGCGGTGGAGGCGGCAGCGCCAGCATGCTGCAGTGGAGCATCTCGCCGGGCCGGTGCGGGTCGCGGGTGCAGCAACTGCTTGCGCCCAGCGGCCTGCCGCAGCTTGAAGTGCGCAGTGGCGGCAGTGCCGACCTGCGGTTTGACGGTGCGATCACGCTCGACGAGAAGGCGTCGTACCAGTTGGTGGTGTACGGCAACGGCCAGAATCAGCAGGATATCGTTGCCTGTGCGAACCTCAAGTATGCGGCACCGAAGCCGTAGCCGAGCTAACGTCATCACGCAGGGCCGTGTTATCGTAGTGTTCAAGTCCTGAACCGATTTTCAACCACCCCGAGGGTGCCATGAGCCATCGAATTCGCGTTGCACCGTTTATTGCCGTGGCGCTGATTGCGCTGCCTGCGACATCGCCGGCACAGACGTTCAAGGTCGACAAGTGGAACATCGGCGGCGATGGCGGCCACGATTATATCAACGTCGAACCAAGCACCGGACGCGTGTTCGTGTCACGCGGCACGCACGTGATGGTGGTGGATGGCGCCACCGGCAAGGTGCTCGGCGACATTGCCGATACGCCGCGCGTGCATGGCGTGGGACTGGCCACGAAGGAGAACCACGGCTTCTCGACGAACGGCGGTGATTCGTCGGTGACGATGTTCGACCTCAAGACGCTGGCCGCCATCAAGAAGATTTCGGTGAAGGTCGGCGGGCTCGACGGCATCATGTTCGACGACGCGTCGAATCAGATTGTACTCACGAACCACAGCCGGCCGGGCACTGCCGTGACGCTCGACGCCAAGACGGGCGACATCACGGGCACCGCCGAGCTTGAGGACAACGCGCCCGAAGGAGCGGCCACGGACGGCAAGGGCAAGATCTACGTCAACAACGAGAGCAAGAACACCATTCAGGTTGTCGAGACGAAGGGCATGAAGGTGGTTGCGAGCTGGCCACTTGCGCCGTGCGAGGGGCCGACGGGCCTGATGATGGATCGCAAAGCCATGCGGCTGTTTGCGGGGTGCGGCAAGACGTCGGTGGTGGTTGATGCGACGACGGGCAAGGTGGTGGCGAACATCGCGAACGGCGATGGTGTGGACGCGCTCGCCTATGACGCGGCGGAGAAGCTCATTTACATTCCGGCCGGTCAGAGCGGCAATGTGACCGTGGTGCGGCAGGATGGGCCGGACACGTACACAGTGGTTGCCACGGTGCCGACGATGCGCGGCGCCAAGACCATCACGGTGGACCCAGTCACGCACCGTGCGTATGCGCTGGCGCTGGAGCGTGGTCCGGCGCCGGCCCCCGCGCCGGGGGCAACGCCGGCGCCGGGCGGACGCGGGCCGCAGGGGCCGATTGTGGGTGCTTGGCTGTTCGCGATTTCGCACTAACCGCCGGACGGTCCATCACCGCACCAGCGGGGGCGAAGCCGGGCGACTGAAACGTCGCCCGGCTTTTTCGTTGTCCGCACCGCGGTGTATAATCCGTGACCCCCCATCAATGAGGTCGCGATGCGTAAGGTGCTGCTCGGCGCGCTCGCCGCGCTGTTCGCGCTGGGTTCCGCTGGTGCGGTGCGTGGCGCCGTGCGCGCGTCAGGCGCGCCGCGCGAACTGGACGATGCCACCATCGTGGCGATCTTCGACGCGGCGAACACGTTCGACATGGAAACGGGCGCGCTGGCCAAGGAACGCGGCGCATCTGAAGAGGTGCGGTCCTTTGGCGCCATGCTGGTTCATGATCACGAGATGGTGCGTCAGCAAGGACGCGACTTGGCGGCGAGGCTCAGGGTGACGCCAACGCCGCCGGAACCGGGCGACTTCACGCGCGACCACGTGGCGGCAATGAAGCGTCTGCGCGCGATTTCGCAGCGCCGCTTTGACCAAGCGTTCCTGCTGAATGAGGTGAAGTACCACAAGACGGTCATCGATCTCGTGAATTCCAGACTGCTGCCCGCCATTCAGAATGCGGAACTCCGGAAGCTTGTCGTCGATGTCGCGCCCGCGTTTCAGGCGCACATGGCCGCGGCTGACGCACTGCAGAAGAAACTCGCGAAGCGTCCGGGCAAGTAAGCCAGCGGCGATTTCGTTTGCGCGCGGAGAGTGCGGCGCTAACGGGTTTTCTTGTGCAGCCAGCGCGCCGCCAGCACGCCGCCAATGAATCCGCCGAGGTGTGCCTGCCAGCTGATACCGACCTGGCCCGGCAGCACTCCCATCACGGCGCCGCCCCACATGGCGGTGACACCGACGCTGACGAGAATGGGCATCACGCGGCGCGCGAACCAGCCGCTGAGCATCAAGTAGCCGAGGTAGCCGAAGATCACGCCGCTGGCACCGATGTGCACTGAGCCTGGTGCGCCGAGCGTCCACGCGCACAATCCGGCGCCGAGCGCGGCGATGGCCGAGACCACGTAGAATCGCCGGCGGCCGGCGAAGGCGAGCACGAGCCAGCCGAGCACGAGGAGCGAGACGCTATTGGCGGCGAGGTGGGCGACGCTGCCGTGCAGAAACGGCGCAAAGAGAATTCCCCGCAGACCGGCTTCGGTGCGCGGCACGACGCCGAAGTTGTTGAGCACGCCGCCGAGCAGCGTGTTGATGCCAAGCACGGCCCAGGAAATGCCGAGCGGTGCGCCGAGGGTCACCGCCTGTTGCTTGACGGTGACGGCGAGCGCCGCGGGCGTGCGGGTGGCGGGGAGTGCGGCCATGCCAAGAAATGAAGCGGGTTGAGAGACCGGACGACATTGCCCGGGCGGGAGTTTCGGGGCTCGTCTGCTGGTCACGGTTCAGTCGGGGCGACATGTTATCTGTCGCCCGACCTGATGCTCGCGAGCGACTACTGCCGAGAGGTGCCGCATGGATTCTGCCCGTCGTGATTTTCTCAAGGCGTCGGCCGCGTCGGCGGCGGCGCTGACTCTTGGCGCGAGCGCTGCGCAGGCGAGTCCGACGCGTGGCGTACGCGAAGACGAGGCCAGCCTGTCGCCAGGACGTGGTGCGACTGGTTCGGCATTCGATACGGAACGGCGCGTGCTGCGGGCCAGGCCGGTGCCGCTGGCGAAGGTGCGGCTCACGGGCGGGCCACTGAAGCACGCGCAGGAGATCACGAGCACGTACCTGCTGTCGCTCGAGGCGGATCGCATGCTGGCGCCGTACCGCGCGCGCGCCGGTCTCGAAAAGAAGGCGGAGCCGCTCACGGGGTGGGATGGCGGCGGACGCAACCTGACGGGGCACATCGCGGGGCACCATCTCTCGGCGGTGTCGCTGATGTACGAGGCGACGGGTGATGTGCGCATGAAGGAACGCGCCGACTACATCGTGCGCGAGCTCGACGTGGTGCAGCGCAAGAACGGGGACGGCTACCTTGGCGCGCTCGAGGGGCTGCGCGAAGCGTTCGCGGCGGTGTCGAAGGGCGAGATCCGCTCGGGTGCGTTCGACTTGAACGGACTGTGGTCGCCGTGGTACACGCTGCACAAGACGTACGCGGGATTGCGCGACGCCTACCGTCATGCGGGCAACAAGACGGCGCTGCAGCTCGAAGTGAAGTACGCGGCGTGGGCCGAGGGCGTGCTGGCGCCGATGACGGACGCGCAGGTGCAAAAGATGCTGCTCACCGAGCACGGCGGAATGAACGAGGTGCTCGCCGATCTGTACGCCGACACGGGCGACGCGCGGTGGCTGAAGCTGTCGCTGCGCTTTGAGCATCACGCGTTCACGCAGCCACTCAAGCGGCACGAAGACAACCTCTCGGGCAAGCACGGCAACTGCCAGGTGCCCAAACTCCTCGGCTCGGCGGCGCGCTTTGGTTACACGGGCGACGCCGAGGATATCGTCGCGGCGTCGTTCTTCTGGGACCGCGTGGCGCGGCATCACAGCTACGCCACCGGTGGGCACGGCCTCGAAGAATACTTCGGGCCGCCCGATCAGCTCGCGCTGCGCGTGAACGGGCGTGCGGCCGAGACGTGCAATGTGTACAACATGCTCAAGCTCACTCGGCGGCTGTTCGCGTGGCGGCCTGATGCGGCCTATGCCGATTTCCACGAACGGGCGCTGTTCAATCACATTCTGGCGTCGATCGATCCCGAGGACGGGCGCACATCGTACATGGTGCCGGTGGCGCGCGGCGTGCAGCAGGAATATCAGGACATGCAGCGCGACTTTACGTGCTGCGTGGGGACGGGCATGGAGAGCCATGCGCTGCACGCGCACGGCGTCTGGTATGAATCGGACGATACCATTTGGGCGAATCTCTTCGTGCCGAGCACCGCGGAGTTCACGCTGGGGAAAGCGCGGCTCGAGATGGAGAGCAGTTTCCCGGACGGCGACAGCGCGACGATTCACATGGCGCTGCCCAAGGCGGCAGCGTTCACGCTGGCCGTGCGGCGCCCGTACTGGGCGGGCGACGGCTTTGCGATCGCGGTGAATGGCAGCGTCATGCCGCAGCCGGCGTTCGCGACGCTCCAGGATCCCGTCGCCGGCGGGCGCGCCGGCGGCGTGCATAACGAGAGCGAGGCACCGGCGAGCACGTACGTGTACATCACGCGCACGTGGACCAGCGGAGACACGGTGTCGTTGACGATTCCGAAATCACTGGCACTCGAACCAACGCCTGATGATCCCAACATCACCGCGATCCTGTGGGGGCCGTTGGCGCTGGCCGCGGACCTCGGCTCGCGCAATCCGCGGCGCGGCGAGGACGATCCGTCCGGACCGGTGCCCGTGCTGGTCTCTGGAAGTCGCGCGCCGGATCAGATTCTCGAGAGCACGGGGAGCGCGGGGAACTTTCGCACGCGCGCGGCCGCGAAGATGCTCGACGGCAGTGCGCATGCACCGATCACCTTTGCGCCATTCTACCGGACACATCGCCGCACCTACAGCATCTACGTGGACCTCGTCGACGAACCCGGCTACTCGGCGCTGCGCGCAGCACGAGAAGACGAACGCAGGCACGCGGCGGCGATGGATTTCGCGACGGTCGGGCGTGTCGCTGTTGGCGATGCCGCGTCGGAGAAGACGGCGAACTTCCGCGGCGAACCGAAGGATCGTCCCGTGGGACGCGGCCGCAAGCCGAATCGTTCGGGCACGGGGTGGTTTTCGTACGACCTGCGCGTCGATGGATCGGTGCCGATGTCGCTGGCCGTGACGTATTTCAACGAATACGGACTTCCTGCGCCGCAGGGGAACTTCTCGGTGCTCGTCGAGGGAACGCGGGTGGGCACGTACACGCCGAATCTCGTGCGGGCGGGATTCTACGAAGCCGAGTACGCCGTGCCGTCAGCGCTGACGCTCGACAAAAAGACGGTGACAGTACGGTTCGAGGCGAATGACGCGAAGGCACGCATCATTCCGGTGTTTGGTGTGCGCACGCTGCGGCGGTAAGTCGGCGTCGAGCGCTAGCTGATGCCGGCCATCAACCGGAGCAGGCCATCCTGGGTGGCCTGCTCGCGTGTCATCTCGCCGCAGATGCGCCCGTCGCGCAGCACGAGAATGCGCGATGCGAGCGTGAGCAGCTCGGGGAGTTCACTCGAAATGAGCAGCACCGCACCGCCCTGCGCTGCGCGCTGATCGATCCACGCGTGCAGTTCGGCCTTGGCGCCGACATCGACGCCGCGCGTGGGCTCGTCGAGAATAAGCAGGTCGCTGTCGGCGGTGAGCCACTTGGCCAGCACCACCTTCTGCTGATTGCCGCCGGAGAGTGAGGTGGCGAGCGACTCGTGGCCGGCGCGCAGTCCGACGCGGGCAAAACTCTTCGTCACGGCACTGGTTTCGGCGCCGCGATTGACCCAGCCCGCGCGGGCAAAGCGGGCGAGAGACGGCAACGTCGAGTTCTCGCGGGCGCGCATGCCGAGCACGAGGCCCTGACGCTTGCGGTCCTCGGGGACCAGGCCGAAGCCGTGGCGCATCGCGGCACGCGGCGTGTTGATGTTGACGCGCTCCCCGTTCACGAATACTGATCCGGCCGCCGCCCTATCGAGTCCGAAGAGCGCACGCGCCACTTCCGAACGGCCGGCCCCGACGAGACCGGCGAGCCCCACCACCTCGCCGGCGTGCACGGAAAAGGAGACATCCGCGAACTTGCCCGGCGAGCTGAGATGTTCGACGCGCAGGCGTTCGGGGCCGCGCGGCATGCCGGCGTGCACGGGAAAGTATTCGCCAAGGTCGCGGCCAATCATCTGCCGCACGAGCGCTGCTTCATTGAGACCGGACGCGGACTGCGTGGCCACATGCTGTCCGTCGCGCAGGACAGTAACCGTGTCGCAGAGCGCAAAGATCTCGGGCATGCGGTGTGACACGAAAATCTGCGTGACGCCGCGTGCGCGCAGCGTGCCGATGAGGGCGTAGAGCCGTTTCGCCTCGGCGTCGCCGAGACTGCTCGTTGGCTCATCAAAGATGATGATGCGCGCGCCCGCACCCACCGCCGCCGCGATCTGCACGAGTTGCTGCTCGGCGACGCTCAGTGAACTCATCAGGCGGGAGGGATCAATGGGCGCGCCGGTGGCGGCCAGCAACGCGTGCGCCCGCTCGCGAAGCGCGTGTTCGTCCACCAGTCCAAAGCGGCGCGGCAGATGACCGAGGCACAAATTGTCGCCGACGGTGAGGTTGTCACAAAACGCGAGTTCCTGATGCACCATTGCGACGCCGGCGGCGAGCGCGTCGCGCGGCGAAGCAAAACGCACGGGTGCGCCATCGATCTCCACCGTGCCGTCATCGGCTGTGTGCACGCCAGCGAGGATGCGCCCGAGCGTGCTCTTGCCCGCGCCGTTCTCGCCGCAGATTGCGTGGCACGCGCCCGCCGTCACGTCGAATGACACGTCGCGCAGGGCGACGATGCCGACGAAGCGCTTGGTGATTCCCGTGAAGCGGACGCGCGGAACCGTCATGCCGCCTTCTGCTTACTTGGGCAGCGCGAGGTACTTGGCGTCGACGTCCGTGAAGCCCCAGTCCTTCAACTGGCGCGCCCACGTGCCGAGGTTGTCCTTGGAGACGCGCACCAGGTCCATCTGCACGTGCGCGGGGACGTCCTTCTTGAGATAGACGTGGTCGAAGATGGTGTTTACCGACACGTAGCCCCACTGATAGCACGGCTGCGCGAAGAGTACGGGAGCAAGGCCCGTCTCGATGTACGGCAACTGCGCGGGAAGCCCGTCGATGGAGACGATCTTGATCTTCTTGGGGTCGAGATCGGTGAGCAGTGTGCGTGTGAACAGGGCCCAGCCGCCGATCATCGCGATGCCCTGCAGATCGGGATAGGCGTTCTTCACGCGCAGCACTTCGGCAGCGGCATCCTGCGGCGTCTCGGCGTGGTACGCGACGGTCAGAATGGTGATGCCCGGATACTTCGCCGCCGTTTCGCGAACGCCGCGTACGCGCTGCTGCAGGTTGGGCGCGTTCTGGTTGCCGGCAATGATGGCGATCTTGCCCTTGCCGCCCATCTGCGCCGCGAGTTCATCCATCACCTGCACGCCCATCTTTGCGTCGTCGCCGCCGTAGAACGAGAAGCGCTTGGAGTCGGGAACGTCGCTGTCGAAGGTCATCACGGGGACGCCGCGCGCGACCGCTTCGTCCACGGCGCCGCGCACCTTGCCGGCATCGCTGGATGAGAGCAGGATCGCGTTCGCGCCGGAATTGACGGCCTCGGAAATGCGCTGCGACTGCACCGCACCGTCTTCATTGGGCGGCGTGAGCCAGTCAATCTTGACCGTGACGCCGTGCTTCTTGGACAACTCGGCCGCCGCCACTTCAGCGCCCTGACGCCCGGAAAGGAAGACGGGGTTGGTGGAACTCTTGGCGATCATCGCGATGGTAAACGTCTTGCCGGAGCCGCCGCCGGTCGAATCACCACTCTTGCCACACGCGGTCGCCACGGCGGCGAACACGATGGCGTTGCGGGACCACACGAGAAGTCGAGACATCGATGCTCCGTGAGAAGGGCGGTGATGACGTTTGGTCAGGCCGACTTTGCAAGACGCCCGGCCAGCAGCCGCGATCCGCGCTGGTCGAGCACGACGGCCACGATCATGGCCGCGCCAATGATGATCCACTCGTAGTTCTGATCCAGGTGCAGCGTGCGAATGGCCTGCCGCATAGTGACGATAAGCACGGCGCCGAGCATGGCGCTCAAGGCACTGCCTTTGCCGCCGGACAGCGACGCACCGCCGACCACCGCCGACGCAATGACGTACAGTTCGTAGCCATTGGCATCGGATGAGGTGGCTGAACCGTAGAACGCCGCGCCGAGAAATGCGGCAACGCCGGCGGCGAGCCCCGAGAGGACAAAGACACCGAGCGTGATGCGCGGCACGTTGAGGCCTGAGAAGCGGCTCGCCTCAGGATTGCCGCCGACGGCGAAGACGTGGCGGCCCATCACGGTGCGCGACAGATACACCGCGCCCGCGGCGGTCACGGCCAGCATACAGAGCAGCGGCACGGGATAGAGCGCCGTACCGAGCCCCAGCGGCGCTTTGGCGACCGCGGTGAGCGACGTGGGAACGAGAATGCTCTCGGCGCGGCTGATCACGAAGGCTACGCCACGCAGAATCCACATGGTGCCGAGCGTGATGATGAACGGATGCACGCCAAGCCCGATGACCATGGTGCCATTGGCGAGTCCGCACAGCAGGCTGATGGTGACGCAGGTGCCGAGTCCAAGGGCCACCGTCGCGGCCGGCGACATCGGTCCGGCCGCGCGGAGGACCATCGCCATCGCCACGCCCGTGAGGGCATAGATCGCGCCGACCGAGAGATCGATGCCGCCTGCGATGATCACCAGCGTAGCGCCGACACCCATGATGGCGAAGGCGCTGGCGTCGGTGGCCATCTGAATGAGCGTGTACGTGTTGAGGAAATTGTTGATTGTCTTGCCCGTCTGCGGATCGACGTGCGAGCCGGCGGCAAGCGTCAGTGCGGCACCGAGCACGAGCAGCACCAGCAGCAGCCCAATCTGCTGCGAGCGCAGGACGGAACCGGCGAGCCGGCGGAGGAAAGTCGTTGGAGCGTGCGAAGAAGTCACGTCGGGGCGCACGGGGCCGCAGAGTGAAGAGAATGCTGACAGCAAAACATACGGACGTGCCGTAGCGCGTCAACGCAGGCGACGGTAATCTCTACCGCGTCTCCGTCCGGTCCTCACCACACGCCGCATGCGCATCCACAAGATTGAGTCCAATGTCGGGGGCAAAGCGCGCGCCGCGCGCGCCCGCGCCGCCTCGAACAAGCCCGCCCGTCCTTCGTCCGTACCAGCCCGCCGCGTCACGCTCGGCGTGATCGTCGGCAACCGCGGCTTCTTCCCTGGGCATCTCGCGGCCAAGGGGCGCGAGGCGATGCTGCGCGTGCTGAAAGACGAGGGAATCGACGCCGTGATCATCGATGCCGCCGCGACGAACCACGGCGCCATCGAGAGCCGGGCCGAGGCCAAGGCGTGCGCGGCGCTGTTCAAGGCGAATCGCGAACGCATTGATGGCGTGGTGGTGACGCTGCCCAACTTCGGTGATGAGCGCGCAATTTCCGATACGCTGCGGCTGTCGGGCCTCGATGTGCCGGTGCTCGTCCACGCGGTGGCCGATGATCCGGCGAAGATGCTCATCGACAACCGGCGAGACGCGTTTTGCGGCAAGATGTCGGCGTGCAACGTGATGACGCAGTACGGCATCAAGTACTCGCTGACGTCGCAGCACACCCAGCGCACCGAGTCGGACGCGTTCCGCCGTGACCTGCGCGAGTTCGCGGCCACCTGCCGCGTGGTGAAGGGGCTGCGTGGCGCGCGCATCGGTGCCATCGGTGCCCGGCCGGCAGCGTTCAAGACGGTGCGCTACAGCGAGAAGATCCTCGAGGGGGCGGGCATCTCGGTGGAGCCGATCGACCTGTCGGAAATCCTCGGCCGCATTGAGCGGCTCAAGGACCGCGACGCCGGCGTGCAGCGCAAGCTCGAGGAAATGAAGGCGTATGTGGATACGGGCGACGTCCCCGACGGCGCGCTGCTGCGCATGGCCAAGCTCGGGCTCGTGCTGGATCGCTGGATGACGGAAGCGGATGTGTCGCTGAGCGCCTTCCAGTGCTGGACGTCGCTCGAGGAATATTTCGGCGTCGTGCCGTGCACGCTGATGAGCATGATGAGCAACGCCAACATGCCGAGCGCGTGCGAAGTGGACGTGATGGGGACGGTGAGCATGCACGCGCTGACGCTGGCGTCGCAAACGCCAAGTGCGCTGCTCGACTGGAACAACAACTACGGCGACGATCCCAACAAGGCCGTCTGCTTTCACTGCAGCAACCTGCCGCTCGATTTCTTCGAGTCGCCGAGGATGGACTATCAGGAGATCATCGCCGGCACGGTGGGGCGCGACAACACGTACGGCACCATCGTGGGCAAGGTGAAGGCTGGGCCAATGACCTTTGCGCGATTCTCCACTGATGATCGCACCGGTGCGATTCGCGGCTATGTGGGTGAAGGGCGATTCACGAAGGACCCGCTCAAGACATTTGGCGGCGCCGGCGTGGTGGAGATCGCCGAGTTGCAGCAACTGCTGCGGCACATCTGCCGCCAGGGGTTCGAGCATCACGTGGCCGGTACGTTCTCGCATGTGGCGGGGGCGGTGCACGAGGCCACGACGCGCTATCTCGGATGGGACGTGCTGCGGCACGGCAACGCGTGAGCATCGTCGCGGGCGTCGATTTCGGGACGCAGAGCGTCCGCGTGTCCATTGTGGACGCCGCGCGCGGCGTCATCGGGCACGGCGTGTCGGAGTACGCGGTGCAGCGCGACCGCAACGATCCGGATTTCGCCACGCAGTCGCACGACGCCCACATGAAAGCGCTGTGCGACGCGATGCAGCGTGCGCTCGGCGATGCGGCGGTGTCAGGCAGCGCGGTGAAGGCCATTGCGCTCGACACCACCGGTTCGACCGTCGTCCCCGTGGGAAAGAACCTCGTGCCGCTCGACGACTACTATCTGTGGTGCGATCATCGGGCCAAGGACGAGGCGGCGCGCATTACGGCGGTCGCGCACGAGATGAACGTGCCGGCCATCGAATGGTGCGGCGGCACGTACTCGTCGGAGTGGGGATTTGCCAAGCTGCTGCATTGGCTGCGGCACCATCCCACGCGGCGCGGCGAGTTGGTGACGGCGCTTGAACACTGCGACATGGTCGCCGCGGTGCTGTGCGGCATCACGGATGCGCGCGCGGTGCCACGCAGTATCTGCGCGATGGGACACAAGTGGCTGTGGAACAGTTCGCTCGGCGGTTTTCCGCCCGAGGAGTTCTTCGTCGCGGTCGATCCGTTGCTCGCCGGCGTGCGGGCCAAGCTCGATGGTCCGTACTACACGTCGGAACAGATCGCCGGGCACCTGTGCGAAGCGTGGGCGAACCAGCTGGGACTGACGGTTGGCATTCCCGTGCCGGTTGGCGCATTCGATGCGCACTGGGACGCCGTCGGTGCCGGAATCGCCGTCGGCGACATCGTGAACGTGATTGGCACGGCGACGTGCATCATGGGCATTGCCGATGACGTTGGGCTGGTGCCGGGCGTCTGCGGCGTTGTGGACGGATCGATTCATCCGGAGTACATGGGGATCGAAGCCGGACTCTCGGCGTGTGGCTATCTGTTCGAAGCGCTTGCCTCGCGCACCGGACGCAGCGTGCGCGAACTGTCAGCCGGGCTCGCCGACTATCGCGCCGGACAGACGGGACTGCTGCGACTCACGTGGGACAATGGCGATCGCACTGTCCTCGTGAATCCGAACCTCGGCGGCGTCACGCTCGGCTGGAATCTGAACTCCACGGCGGAGGACGATCTGTTCGCGGCCATCGAAGGCACGGCGTTTCATACGCGCGTGATCCTCGACCGGATGCGCGAGCACGGTGTGCCAATTAAGCGTGTCATTCACGGCGGCGGGATTCCGCAGAAGAACGACGTGCTGAACCGCATCTACGCGAGCGTGCTCAACCTGACGGTGCTGGTGCCCGAGACGCCGATTACGAGCCTCGGTTCGGCGATCTTCGCGTTCATGGCGTGCGGCGAGTTCGCGAGCATCGAGGCGGCACAGCAGGCGCTGTGTCCCAAGTACCGCGAAGTGCATCCCAATCCGCGGGACGTGCCGGTGTATGAACGTCTCTACGCGATCTATCGCGAGCTGTACTTCGGCATGGGACAGCCGAGCGCGGCGCCGATGGCGGTCGGGCACGTGCTGCCGGCGATTCGAGCGATTGCGGCTGACGTGCGGATGGGGCAATAGCGCACACGGTACAGGAGCCGCTCGTCACTGGGGCAGTGCCGCAGTCGCCCTGCGCGCGCGTTACGGGCGGGTCACCGCGGATGAGTCGAGCGCGAGCAATCCGCGCAGCACCGACGCCGGTGCGAGGAAGGCGGACCCGTGGCGAATGCCGCGCGGCGTTTTCAGCGAGTCGCGGTACGGTTCAAAGGTGACGAAGTCGCGCGTGCGCACTGCGCCGTAGTGGCCGCGGGTGTACTCGTCGTAGTACACATACCACCAGCCGCCCGTCTGAAGAACCGACGGCCCCTCGGTGTGAAGATCGGTGAACGACGGTGATGCCGGCCCGTACGGCCCTGTCGCCTTGTCGGAAAATGCCACGCGGAGATTCCGCCGTTCGGGGAAGAACGTCTCGTCCTTCATCACCAGCACATAGCGCTTACCCTGCTTCGTGATGGTGCCGTCGATGACGGCAAAGCCACCGTCGTAGAGCAGCTTGGTCGGCGAGAACGTGACGAAGTCCGTGGTCGTCACGAAGTAGAGCCGGTGGTCCGCACGCCCTTTCGATGTGACCTGGGCGAGCGAGTCGCTCACCGGAAAGCGTCCCGGAATCGACGTCGCCCAGACAATCACGTACGCGCGCGCGGCCTCGTCGTAAAACAGATCGGGCGCCCAGGCGTTGAGTGCATTCGGTTCGTGATCCATTACCGGAATGCGCTTTTGCTCCGACCAATGAATCAGGTCGGGCGAATGCGCGACACCGATGCCCTTGTCGGTCCACGCAATGGTCCAAACCATGTGGAAGACACCGTCTGGGCCGCGCAGCACCGACGGATCGCGCATGAGCGCGGCCTTGGTGTCCCATTCCTGCCAGCCAACACCAGCGCCCGTCACGGCCGGCGTCACGACGGACCGTCCGCCGTTCAGCGCTTGCCACGTGGTGCCGTCGGCGCTCCACGCCAGATGCAGGCCATCCGCACCGTTGCGGGTGAAGTACGAGAAGAGGTAGGCGCTGGGTTCGGGCGTTGCGGTAACCGCGGGCGATTGTCGGCACGCGACGAGGCCGCCGCTCAACACCCACACGACGGCGAGAGCGAGCCGAGCGCCATTGACGCGCGCAACGGAGGAAGGCGCTGCCGCCGGCTTCATCTCGCTACCGCTGTCCGTAGTACGCTCCTGCGCCGTGCTTTCGGCTGAAATGCTTGTCGAGCAGCACAGCCGCGATGGGCGGCGCGTGTGGAGAGAGCACCAGCGTGTGATACGCCATCGTCGCGACCTCTTCGAGATACGACGCGTTCTCGACCGCGGCATCAACAGTCGGTCCCCAGCAGAAGCTGGCGTGGTTGGCAACCAGCACCGCGGGCATCGTGGAGGGATCGATGGTCTGGAACCGACGCACGATCGCACGCCCGGTGTTGCGCTCGTAGTCGCTTGCGATGTCCGCCGCTGAGAGCGGCGCGGTAACCGGCACCGAGCCGTGGAAGAAATCAGCGTGCGTGGTGCCCAGGCAGGGAATGTCGCGGCACGCCTGGGCAAAGACGGTGGCAAACATCGAGTGTGTGTGCACGACGCCGCCAATCTTCGGGAACGCGCGGTACAGCGCGACGTGTGTGGCCACATCAGACGAAGGCCGCAATGATCCTTCCACCACGGCACCGTCGAGATCGGTGATCACGAGCTTGCTGGGCGTCAGCTTCGCATAGGGCACCCCGCTGGGCTTGATGACGATCAAGCCGAGTTCGCGGTCGATGGCACTGGCATTGCCGAACGTGAAACGCGCCAAGTCGCGACGGAACAGTTCAATGTTCGCGTGGCACACGGCGGCGCGCAGCTCGCGTGAAACCGGGCGGCGCCGGGCGCGCGACACCGGCGTCGTCTTGCGAGGTTGATTGCGTGCCGCTTTGCGCGGAGGTGTACGCGGAGTCTTGCGTGCGGCGCTCATGCGATGCCCGCCCGCGCCTTGGCCTTGGCAATGATGGCACTCATCGTGTCCTTGTACCGCGTGAAGGTGTCGTCCACAATCTGCAGCGTTGGAATGGCGTTCGGCGACAGCCCGAGCGTCTCCTGATTGAACCGGCTGAACCCCCACTCGTGCACGCCGCTGCTGCCGCGGCCGGGCGCCGGCGCGCTGAGGTGCTGGTAGAAGCGCGCGTACTTGCGCCAGCGCGCCCCGCCGCCGGCATGGAACATGGGGATGAACTCGTACAGCGCATCGTAGGGCATCTCGCCGACGCCAACAACCGCCGGGAACTTCTTGCGCAGATCGGCCACGAGCCGCCGCGTGCCCTCGTGCATATCGCCAGTGGTGCTGTTCACGTGGCCGCCGACGATATCAAGGAAGTATGCATCGACCTGGTACCGCTCAATGACCTCGGCGATGCGTCCTTCGAGGAAGTTGCGCCAGCTGTCGGCGCCGAGGTTCATGTAAGTGAGCCAGGCGTCTTGGTGGCGGTCGTTGTTCCAGTCCACCCAGTTGATGTCGTATTGGTCGCCGTCAATCTTGTGCGTCGCGCCACTGGCAATGCGCGGCCAGACCGGCTGTTTGCGGTTAGCGGCGTTGGTGCCGAACATCGGCATCATCTTGAAGCCCAGCGCACGCGCTTCACTGATGAGCCGCTTGAACCCCGCATCGCCGCCCATGCGCTTGGGGACGACGTAGTTGGGGTAATCCCAGTAGTAGCGTCCGTCCCACGACGAGAGGAAGACAAGCACGCGGTTGGCCGGAATCTGCGTCGCCATCCATTTGAGAATGGCGAGCTGCTGCGCGTAATCGTTGAAGATGAAACCCGTGTAGTGCATGCCGTGCATCGTCGTCACGAGCGCGACGTCGCGCATCCACTGCGGCATGTCGGGGCGCGTCTCCCACGGCTGCAGGTTGAAGGCCCGCTCGATGTGCGTCATGTGCGGCGTCATCGCGTCTTCAAACGTCGGCGCGTGCCCCAGCTGCCAGCGCGGCACGACGACGCGCGTGTCATTGCGCCAGGCATCGTGCTCGTAGATAGCCTCGGCGCGGAATGCCTGCTCCCCGGCCTGAAAGAGGTAGCGCTTGGGGCGCACGCGCGCGTCCTGCGTGGTGAGGTACAGGAAGTCCGTGTCGCCCGCCTGCACGATGGCCACGGGCGTCGTCATGCTCTGCGGCGTCTGGCCGCCGTGCAGGTCGCCGGCGCCAAAGGTGTAACCGCCCAGCACATCGCCGTCACGCGTGTCGGCCGGCGGCGCGCCGCCAAAGGAGACCTTGCCCTTCGGGATGTCGCGAATGACCGTCGTCACCGTCTTGATGGGATGCGGCATCTCGGCGGTGACGTCCCACGTGATGGTGGAGCCTGCACGAGCGAACTTCACCGTCACCTTGCCGGGCGCCTTCTGCTGACCGCCGGCCCAGACCAGGCCGGTGCACGTCAACTCGAGTGCGTCGTCATTGCCGGCCGCGTGCATGAGCGAGCGATCCATCGCGTAGGTGTTCTCGTCGGTGAAGACGAGTACGCTGAAACGATGTGGGCCAAAGACCACGGCCGGTTCGGGAAAGTCGAACGAAAACCGCATGAACGAGTTGCCGCGCGCCGGCGTGTATACCTCGCTCGTGGAGTACAGTTCGACGATGTCGCCCGTCGCGTAGCGAGTGCGAACCGCCAGCGGTGACGGAATTACCCCCCGTGCAGGAGTCACCGCATCGATGGGCACGAGCGCGCCGGCGCCCACGACTCCCACGGTCTTGATCCAGTCGCGGCGCGAGAACGGTTCGGTCATCGGAACGATCCGGAAAAGTGAAACGGTGAACGTGCAGTGGTCACGACGACTACTTGCCCAGCACCAGTACCACGACTTGATCGGGCGACGCGTCATCGCGGCGCGGCAGCGTCAGCGTCACGCCATCGGGTGTCGACGCCACCGTGACGGGCGCGCCGCTATCGAGCAGATACGCGCGCGCGACCTTGCGTGGCAACGCCGGCAGCGCGAGCACGCGGTCCGGTGAATCAAGCAGATGCACGTAGACGCTGTCACCCTTCTGCGTGGTGACGCCCCATCGACGCGGCGCAATGGGCCCGCCGCGCGTACCGTAAATGGAGGAGCGATTCACTTTCATCCATTCGCCCATCGCGCTGAGTCTGGCGAGCGCGGAGTCGGGAATGGTCCCGTCCGGACGTGGGCCGATGTTCAACAGAAAGTTCGCATTACGCCCCGCCGCCTCCGCCATCTCGCGAATGAGCTTCGCGCTCGGCTTCCATTTGTTGTCCGGCAGGCGGAAGCCCCACGACTCGTTGGTTGTCTCGGACGTTTCGAGCGGAAGCGCTCCCACCGTCGTCGTGTTGAAGCCGGCGGTGTTGGCGCCCGGAAGATCGCGCTCGAACGTCTGCACATCTTCACCAGGCAGCGGTGCGCCGTGATGGTTGGGTATGATCAGCGCCGCGGGCTGCAGCTTGTGGATGAGCGCATAGGCACGATCGAGCCGCCACGGCGCGTCGGGCTTGTCCCACATCCCGTCGAACCAGATGCCGCCGACCGGACCATAGCTCGTAAGCAGCTCGGTCAGCTGCGCATCCATGTAATCGAGGTAGCGCGACCAATCGCCCTTGTCCGGGCGCCCCGCCGTCTTGCCCGTCTCGCCGCGCGGCCAGTAATCGGGATGATGCCAATCGAGCTGCGAGTAATAGAAGAAGAGCTTGATATCCTGCTTGCGGCACTCGTCGGCGAGCGCCTTCACGATGTCGCGTCGGTACGGCGTGCGCTTGGGGATCGTCCAGTCGCTGACCTGGCTGTTCCACAACGCGATGCCGTCGTGATGCTTGGTGATGAGCGTGATGTACTTCATCCCGGCGGCCTTGGCCGCACTCACCCACGCGGCCGCGTCGAACTTCACCGGATTGAAATACGCCGCGAGCGTCTCGTAATCACGCGCCGTGATGCCGCGGTTGTTCATCACCCACTCGCCGTCCTGCAGCACGCTCGAAATGCCCCAGTGGATGAACATTCCGAACTTGGCATCCTGATACCATTGCCGAGCAGCGAGGTTTTCGGCCGACGGCGCATATGGCTGCTGCGCCGGCAGGACGGCGGCGGCAACAAGCGTGGCAGCGGCAACACGAAGGCAACGGGTAAACACGGTCGACTCCGAATACACGATGGATAAAGACGGACTCCTTAGTATCGCGCGAAGCTATGCCGCTGTCGATGCGCGTACGCGCCGCGTACGTTCTTGTCTGCTCGTCAAACGCCCGTCCTCCGTCCGACCTGCTCGAGGAGCGTTCGCATGCGTACGTCCATTGCCGTTCTGGCTCTTGCCCTCGCCGCGACCTCATCCGGTGCGCAGTCGCGCCTCAACTGGGACGACCTGCGCCGCACCGTTGGAGTCGGTGGCACGGCGCTGTCGCCCGACGGCAAGACCATCGTTTTCACCGTCACGCGGCCGTCCTTCGAGCGCGACAAGAACGAATCGGAACTGTATGCGGTGGACGTCGCCACCGGCGCCCAACGGCAACTGACGTTTGAACGGCGCGTGGTCGGCGCGGCGCACTTCACGCCGGCGGGCACCGCTGTGTCATTCCTTTCACCCGACGCCAGCGGCAAATCGCAGCTGTGGCTGCTGCCGCTCGCCGGCGGCGAGGCGCACAAGGTGACCAATCATCCCACCGGCGTGGAGCACTACGCGTGGCGGCCCGACGGCGGTGCGATTGCGTACGCCGCCGAGGATGAAGCGCCCAAGCGGGAAGGGGAAGACAAGTTCCTGACCGCGTTCCGCGTGGGCGATCAGGATCTGTTTCTGCGTGAAACCGCATACCCACGGCACATCTGGCTGGCGACGCTCGACGGTGCACCGTCACGCCGCCTGACCTCGGGCACATGGACGCTCGAGTTTGCGCTGCCGCCCGGCAGCCCGCCGTCAGGCCTCTCGTGGTCGCCCGACGGAAAGACCATTGCCTTTGTCGAAGTGGTCGCGCCGCAGAGCGGGAAGCTCGATTCGACGCGGGTGCAACTGCTTGACGTCGCCTCGGGACGCATCGCACCGCTCACGTCGTCACGGCGCTTCGAGACGTCGCCACTCTTCTCGCCCGACGGCAAGACCATCGCGTACATGTACCCGCGCGAAGGGAAGGGCGATCTCGAGTGGTCCAATGAGACGTGGGTGGCTTCGGCCAGCGGCGGCGCGGGGCACCCCATCACCCGTGCGCTAGATCGCAATCCCTTCGGCATGGAGTGGATGCCGGATGGCAAATCGCTGCTCATCACCGGCAACGACATCAGCGCCGTTGGCGCGTGGATCCAGACGGTCGACGGTTCAGCCGCCAAGCTTTCACTCGGCGATCTCGTGATCAACGGCGCTTATGGTTACGACATCGCAGTGGCCGCCAAGACACCGGTGATCGCGTTCACGGCAACGCGCGCCACACAGCCGTCCGAGCTGTACGTCATGGACTCGCCCACCGCCGTACCGCGGCAGCTTACGCACTTCAACGACTGGGCCGCCTCGGTGGCGCTTGGCAAGTCTGAACTTGTGACCTGGAAGAGCGACACGTTCGAACCCAATGGCATCGTCACGTACCCGCCCAACTTTGACGCGGCAAAGAAGTATCCGCTCGTGCTGTACATCCACGGCGGGCCAACGAGCGCGTCCAAGCTGAACTACTCGTTCCTGCCGCAAATGTTTGCGGCAGAGGGCTACATCGTCTTCCAGCCCAACTATCGCGGCAGCGACAACCTCGGCCAGGCACATCAGGTGGCGATTCACGGCGATGCAGGTGCTGGGCCCGGGCGCGACGTGATGGCCGGCGTGGCGATGCTGCGCAAGCGGCCGTATGTGGACGCCACCCGCACAGCGGTGACTGGCTGGAGCTACGGCGGCTACATGACCAGTTGGCTGATCGGCAACTATCCCAATGAATGGACCGCCGCGATGGCGGGCGCACCGGTGACCGACTGGGAAGACATGTACAACTGGGGCGATGGGAGCACGCGCATTCGCTACACATTCGGCGGATCGCCGTGGGTGGCGGCCAATGCCAAGGCGTACAAGGAACAATCGCCCATCACGTATGCGGCCAAGGCGAAGGCACCGACACTCGTGATGACGAACATGGAAGACTTCCGTGTGCCACCGACGCAGGCGTTCGCCCTGTATCACGCGCTCAAGGACAACGGCGTCGAGACCGAGTTCATCGCGTTCACCGGGCGCACGCATTCATCAGCAGATCCCGTGAATGCCCGCGAGCGGAGCCGGCTTTGGCTCGACTGGGTGAAGCGTCACATCGACGGGAAACGAGTGACGCCGTAACGGCTTTCATGCGGGGCGATGCGCCGTCGCCCCGCTCAGAACTTCCACGCCGCGCCGAACCACGGCACCACCACGGTGCCGCCGCCCGTGCCGATCACCGTGAGCGCGGCGAGATCCCACGTCACGCTTTCGCCGAGCGTGCGGATGCCAGCCGAGATCAATGGATGATCCTGCACGTTCGGGAAGATCCAGTTCTCGGTGACGAACGACAGTCGCCGCGACATGCGGCGCGTCCCGCCGAGCATCACCATCGGATTCTTCGCTAGCCGACCTTCGGCAAAGCCGTAGCCGGCACCCGCGCTGAATGCGCCATCTCGGCCGCCCCACGTGGCCACGCCGTAGGCGATGCCGAACGTGTTGACGCTCCCCGCCTCATCGGAAAATGGCGCGCCGCCAAACCAGGCGCCCACCGCCGTATTGAACCGCTCGCTCTGCGTGATACCGATCTTCGGCGAGATGAAGTAGACGTTGTTCTTCAGGAAGTCGCTGCTGGGAAACAACGACATTGACCCGCCGAGCATGAACCGGTCCGTGACGCCGGCATAGCCATCCATCAGGAAGATCCAGTGGTTGGCGATGTACCCTTCGCCCTTCTTGAGCATGCGCCCTGTTGGCGCGAAGAACAGACGTGTGCCGTTGGGGTCGTCGGGCCAGTAGCTGCCGTCGTGAATCGATGACGCGGCGACCAGCTTCACCGACGCCACGCTGGCGCGGCGCAAGATCAGCGTGCCGGCCATCGATTCCACGCGCGCCGAGTCGCCCCAGGACTGCGTGATGCGTCCGAGCACGGTGGAGCCGTCGCGCAGCTTGATGAGTTGGCGCGCGCTCGTGTCGGCGGCGACAGTGAGTGCGGGGCCCACGGTCTGCGCGGCGGCCGCGCGTGGCAACAGGACGGCGCCGGCTGCAAGCGCGACACAGACCGCACGGAGGACGCGGATGGCGTCACGAGTCCAGTCGATGCGGGCAGCATCGGCGCCACAGGCGAATGCTCTCGGTAGCACAGGGGTTCTCATGCTCCCAATAGGGGTAGCCGCTTGCCCGCGGTCAAGAGATGCAGGCCACGCAGAACCCGCCGGCCGCGACTGGCGCGACCGGCGGGTTCTATTAGTAGCAAGTTGCTACTAAATGACCATTCGCGGCACCGTTACTTCTTCGCCGCCGCGGTCTGCAGTTCGGTCGCCAGGCGCTGGGCGCCGTAGACTTTCTTGAGCGCTTCGGTGATGCCGGCGGTGTGCACCGCCACCGAGCGGGCCACGTCGTCGGTGAAGATGAAGCGGTTGGGCAGGCTCTCGATGTTGCCGTCGAAAATCAGCCCCACCACTTCGCCCTTGGCGTTGATCACCGGGCTGCCGGAGTTGCCGCCGATGATATCGGCCGTCAGCGTGAAGTTGAGCGGCGCGGTCATGTCCACCGAGCTGCGCGCCGCTTCCCAGCGGGCCGGCAGCTTGAACGGCGCCTTGTTGTCGAACTCGGCGCTGCGGGCGTACAGGCCATAGATGCTGGTCTTGTACGGCGCGATCGTGCCGTTGTACGGGAAGCCGGCCACGAGGCCGTCGCTGATGCGCAGCGTGAACGTCGCATCGGGCGGCAGTGTCTCGCCATAGGCGGCGTAGATGGCCTGACCCACCAGCTCCACGTTGGCGCTGATGGTGGTGTTGAGCTTGGCGGCACGCATGGCGTGCTTGGTCGCCATCGCGTTGACCGAACGGGCAAAGACGATGAGCGGGTCGGTGCTGGCGGCAACGGCGGCGGCGCCGCCATCAAGCAGCGCCTTGCGCGCGTCGGCCTTGGCGAGCGTCGTGTTGTCGAGCAGCGCCGCCGCGGCGTCCGCCGGCGACTTGCCATTGAGCGCGATCTTGAGGAACGGATCATTGGCGGGGAGAGCAGCCTGCGCGCGGGTGAACTGCAGCGTGAGCAGCTTCTTCTCCATCGACACGTCGATCGGGAGGTTCATCCCCTGCTGCCCCTTCTGGCGCGCCATGCCCGGCCCGCGATACTGCGGCAGGCGGAGCGAATCGGCGAGCTTGTCCTGCTCGGGAATGCGGACGAGACCCGCGGCGAGGTTGACGAGGTTCGAGCCGCCGCCGAAGCCCTGGAAGGCGGTAGCGATGGCGAACGAACCGAGTTCCTTCTGCGCGGCGGCGATGTTGTCCCACGCCTTGCCGTACTTGGCGGCGAGCTCGGGCTTACCCATGACGCGTGCGCGGAAATCCTTCTCGAACGCGGCCTTCTTGGCCATGATGTTCTTGTCGATCAGGCCGGCGTTGTAGCCCGTGACGGCCTTCTGCGAATTCTCGAGGCCGAAGACGGTGTTCTCGTACAGCCGCTTGTTGGCTTCGCTCTGCGCCACCAGTTCCTTGTAGAGCGCGATCTGCGCCTTGTAGCCGGCGAGCGTGAGCGGGTACGAGACATCGCGCAGGTAATCCATCTGCGCCATGGTCAGCAGGCGGCCGGTGCTGCCGGGGTTGCCGACGACGAACGTGAGCTCGCCATCCTTGGCGCCCATCGCGTTCCAGCGAAGGAAATGCGGCGCCTTGAACGGCTCGTTGTTCTCGTAGACGCGGAGCAGCGTGAGGTCCACGTCGAAGCGCGGATACGTGAAGTTGTCGGGATCGCCACCGAAGAACGACGTGCCTTCTTCGGGTGCCATCACCAGGCGGACATCGTTGTACCGGCGATAACGGTAGAGCGAGTATTTGCCGCCCTGATAGAACGTCACCACCTGGCACTGCATGCCGGCGGCCGACTGGCAGGCGGTCTGCAGGTCATTGATGGCCTTGTCGCGCTGCTCCACCTGGTCGGCCGGCTTCGTCGCGGTCACGGCCGAGCGAATCTTGGCGGTGACGTCTTCGGTGCTGATGAGCTGGTCGGCGTACATGCCGGGGCACTTCTTCTCATCCTTGGCGCTCGCCGAGACGAACCCGGCGTCCTGATAGCTCGTGTCTTTGGGCGAGACGGCGGTGATGCAGCCGCGCGCGCAGTGGTGATTGGTCATCACGAGGCCGTTGTCCGACACGAACGACGCCGAGCATCCGGGAATGCGTACCGAGGAGAGCTGCACGTGTTCGAGCCATTCCTTGGTGGGCTCGAAGCCATAGCGTCCCTTCCAGTAGGCGAGGGGCGGGGCGTCGAAGGTCCACATCGTGCCGAATTCCTTGATCCATCCGCCGGGGCCGGTCTGCACCTGGGCCGCGGCCGCTGCCGGCGCCTTGGCGGCCGGTTTGGCCTGCGCGTTCAGCGACGCGGGGATCAGGAGCACCGCGACCAACGCCGCGACGAAGCGGGTGCTGCGAAGTAGGCTATTCATATGAATGGAGAAACGGGTTGGGAGGAGCGTGGTATGGAGCGTGGGGCAGACCTCAATGCTACCTGCAATTCACTGGGGTTCCTATCGCGTGGCGCCCTGACAAAGTGTAGGGCAATTCCTGTCTTTTGAGAATGGGATTGAGGTTCGGGCGCAACCGCTCACTGCATACCACGGATGACACGGATTCTACGGATCGGCACGGATCAAACAACAACTAGAACGAGGGGTCCGCGCCGCGAGTTGGGAGGCGGCGATGCCTTCTGGGCGAATCCGTGCCGATCCGCGCCGCCGATAGGCGGTCCGATGGATCCGTGGTAAGCAGTACGACTTGCGACCGCGCCGCTCTCAGCTGATGTCACGAGGCGGCGGCGACGCCCGCCTTGCGTTGCGCGTCACGGCGCCCCGTCCGATCTTCCCCCACCATGAACTGGAAACGCATCGCGAACAACCTTACCGCGCGCGTGCTCGTTGCCGTGGCGGTCGGCGTCACGCTGGGCGTGATGAATCCCGAGCTCGCCCGACAGATGAAGCCGCTGGGCGACACGTTCGTGAAGCTGGTGAAGATGGTGATTGGGCCAATCATCTTCCTCACCATCGTGCTCGGCATTTCGAACATCGCCGACGTCAAGAAGATCGGACGCGTGGGCGGCAAGGCGTTCCTCTACTTCGAGATCGTCACGACCTTCGCGCTGGCCATCGGGCTGACGGTGGTGAACCTCACCAAGCCGGGTGCCGGGCTCGACGTGAGCCTGCTCGCCAAGGGTGATGTCAGCGCGTACGCCACGCAGGCCAAACAGATGGGCTTCGTGGACTTCCTCATGCACGTCGTGCCGGCGAGCCCGGTGGAGGCGTTCGCCCAAGGGGAGATTCTGCAGATCGTCTTCTTCGCGGTGCTCTTCGGCATTGCGATCGTGACGATGAAGGGCAACGGCTCGCCGCTGACCGACGTGCTGGAGAAGGCGCTCGAAGTGATGTTCCGCATCGTCGAGATGATCATGAAGGTCGCCCCGCTCGGCGCGTTTGGCGCGATGGCGTTCACCGTCGGCACGTTCGGGCTGAAGACGCTCATCCCGCTCGGGCGGCTGATGCTCGACGTGTACACGACGATGGCGCTGTTCATCTTCATCGTGCTCAATCTCATCGCGCGTTGGTACGGCTTCAGCCTGCTGAAGTTCCTGAACTACATCCGCGAAGAAATTCTCATCGTCCTCGGCACCAGTTCGTCGGAAGCGGCGCTGCCGAGGCTGATGCTGAAGCTCGAGCGGTACGGGTGCGCGCGGCCGGTCGTGGGACTCGTGGTGCCGACGGGGTATTCGTTCAACCTCGACGGCACGAGCATCTACCTGACGATGG
Source organism: Gemmatimonadota bacterium (assembly GCA_023249375.1). Taxonomy (GTDB): domain Bacteria; phylum Gemmatimonadota; class Gemmatimonadetes; order Gemmatimonadales; family Gemmatimonadaceae; genus PNKL01. Next base: position 60,414 of record JAHFCT010000013.1, read on the forward strand.
CGACGATCTTTCTGGCGCAGGTCTACGGCAAGGACCTGCCGCTGATGCAGCAGCTCACGATCCTGATGATCCTGATGATCACGTCCAAGGGCGCGGCGGGCGTGACGGGATCCGGGTTCATCGTGCTGGCGAGCACGTTGTCGTCGGTGAACGTGATTCCCATTGAGGGCATTGCGCTGCTGCTGGGCGTGGACCGTTTCATGAGCGAGGCGCGCGCCATTACCAACCTGATTGGCAACGGCGTGGCGACCCTGGTCATCTCGCGCAGCGAAGGGGCGTTTGACGACGCGATGCGCGAAACGGCGGTGGCCGAGCTGCACGCGGCGCGCAAAGCGGGAACAGCGGGGTAGGGGGGCACGTGAACCTGACTGATCACCGCGCGTCGCTCTCGCGGTCCGCCGCCGCGCTCTGGCTGGCGGCCACCGCCTACGAAACGCTGCGCCCGCTCGGGTGGATCCAGCCTGTGTCGTTCTGGTCGTTCTTCGACACGACGATGGCCAGTGTCGACTACGTGCAGAACATCGTACTGTTCGCGCCACTCGGCTGGATTGCAAACCGCGCCGGCTGGAGCACTCGGCGCACACTGCTCGCGGCATTCGCGATCAGCGCGTGCATCGAGATGGCGCAGCACTGGGTGCCCGGGCGAGCGTCCACGGCGATGGATCTGGTGTGCGATACCGCTGGCGCCGCGCTTGGTTGGTGGCTCGCAACCGCCGTTGTGCGGCCACGCCTTCGATTGGGCGGAGCGTTCGCTGCCTTGGCTGCATTTCTCGGGCTGCACGTGCTGAATACCGCGTGGGCTGCTCCCGCCGAGCGCACGGACGGCGCGGGCGTGTGGACGTTTGTGAAACGCGAGTCGTGCGCGGCGCCGGCACGTGCATCGACGGTATGCATCAGCGTGCCGAACGTCGCGACGGCCGGGACGAAATACGTGCGCGTCGTCGGGCCGGATGAGCGCACTTACGCGCGCGTGCAGAGCGACGCCGAGGGCCGGCTGCTGCGACGCGATGACTGCGTGAACCTGCTGATCGAATCAACCGTCGGCGCGCGCGTGCGTCTGCGGCCGCCAATCACGCACGCCTGCGGTGTGGCCGACGCCACCGATGGCACGGTCACGCTGCGCGTCGATCCGCGGCTCGAACATGAGTTGCTGGGCGCATGGACGCCGACGCGCGCTGGCGTGTGGATGTGGCCGGTCTGGCCATTCAACGCGTATCGGCCCGCGCTGCTGCGTGCCGCGGGGGCGCTTGCGTTCGTGACGCTCGCCGCGCTGCTGATGGGCGCGGCGCCGTGGGTGATTCCCGCGGGATACCTGCTGATGCTCGAACTGCTGGCCCTCGTTGCCGCCATGCGCGCTCCGGGACTGTGGGACGCCGGCTGGGGGGCCCTCGCGTGGATCGTGGCCATGGGACTCGTCGCCGTCGACAAATGGTGGGGCGCGGCCCGGGGTCGAGTCATCAGCTAAGCGGCTGGCCCCCTCCTGACCGCGAAGCAGAATCTCCGTACCTTACGCAGCTATGAGTGATCCCGTGGACGGCCCCCTCGCCCTGCTGCAGGCGTGCGTCACTGGTCGCTACTCGATTGAACGCGAAGTCGGGCGCGGCGGCATGGGCATCGTCTATCTCGCCCGCGACGTGTCGCTCGACCGTCGTGTGGCAATCAAGCTGCTGCCCAGCGAGTTCACCGCCGAGCGATCGCTGCGCGAACGCTTCATGCGCGAGGCCCGCATTGCGGCGCGGCTGTCGCATCCGCACATCGTGCCGGTGTACAGTGTCGAAGAGCACCCCGACTCGGTCTTCTACGTTATGGGGTTCATCGAGGGTGAAACGCTCGCGGCGCGCATCGAACGCGCTGGGCAGATTGCCCCCGCCGAAGTGGCCGCGTTCATGCAGCAGGTGGCGTGGGCGCTCGCCTACGCGCACGGCAACGGCGTGGTGCACCGCGACATCAAGCCCGACAACATCTTGCTCGAGCAGGGCACCAGCCGCGCGTGGGTAATGGACTTCGGCATCGCGCGCGCGCTCGAAACGGCGGCCACTGGCCAGCCGCAATCGACGCGGCTGACGCAGATGGGGCACGTGGTTGGCACGGCCGCCTACATGAGTCCCGAGCAGGCCGCGGGTGAGGAGGTGGATGGACGCAGCGATCTCTATTCGCTTGGCGTCGTAGCGTATCTCGCACTCACCGGACGGCTGCCATTCGACGCGACGAGCACGCACGCGTTGCTTGCCAAGCATCTCACCGAGATTCCGCCGCCGGTTGCCTCCGTGCGGCCCGGCATTCCCGCCACGCTCGCGCGAACGGTGGACCAATTGCTCGCCAAGGACCCGGCCGCGCGTCCGGCAACGGGCGAAGCGGTGGCGGACGCGGTCAGTTCGGTGCATGCCAACCGCGCTGATGTGGCTCCGCCGATTCGCAACTTCCTGCGCGCGGCCGAACAGGACGTGATTGTCACCACGCGATTTCTCGCCATCGTCCTGGCCGTCGGCGCGGCGCGCCCGCTGGCGATGCTGCCCATCTTGATGGCCGGACTCGGCAGCGTGGCGGGTTCCATTGCGGCGCTGATCTTCCGTGCGCGTCGTCTCACCGAGTTCGGTTATCGCTGGCCGGACATCCGCGATGGCGTCGCGCTCTTCGCGTCAGAACGCGCCGAAGAGAACCGCGAGGTGGCGAAGGTTCCTGCGCCGGGTGTGCTGCGGCGCGCGGCCGTGCGCATGGTCGTCTCGGTGACGGTCGGCATCACGGTCTTCATCGGCGGGGCATTTCTCGGGAAAGACCTGCGCGTCAACGGCGGGCCGAACGGCTGGATCTTCGGTCTCGTGGTCGTTGTGATCACCAGCCTGGTGCTGATTGTCTCCACCGGACCGCTCGCCTACTACATCGCCATGCGGCAGTCGGGCCGCGCGCTGGCTCCGGGCCGCGATCGGCGGAGTTTTGGCTTGTCGATCTGGGCGTCGCCATTCGGGCAGCTGCTGTTTGGCGTGGCCAGCCGTGGGGTGCTGCCACAGCCGCCGCGCAACGCGACGGCCGCACTCGACCAGCTGATCGCCGAGGTGGAGGCGAGTGTGCCCAAATCACAGCGTCGGCTCGTGCAGGCAGTGCGGCGCCGGCTCGATGCGTACGCCGCGGAATCACAGGCGCTGCGCACGCGCGAACGCGAGATCGACCGTGGCATCGCCGAGGCCGGTGCCGGACAGGCCGCCGACCAGATGGCGGCGGCGCGGCGCGACATTGCTCCACGCGTGGAACGAATTGCGGCCACGACAGACGAGATCAGATTGAGCTTGTTGCTCGTTCGCAGCGGAGTGCGACCAGTCACGGATCTCGCCAAGCTAGCCGCCGACTGAACGCGGCGGCCGTTTGACAGGGGATGGCGTCGCCCGCACAATTGCCCAATCCCGTGACGCCGGGGCCCCGCGCCTCGTCGATCACGGACATACATATGAGCGCCGCTCGCGAGCGGCGTGGCTCCTCCCATCAGCCGCCGACGACTGATGGCCCCCCCACCGGGAGCACACATGAATCGCTTCGCTGCCCTGTTCGGCGGAATCGTTGTCGTTGGAATCGGATCGCTGGGCATGACGACGTTCCACGCATCAACGATCCCGTACGCCAAGGGCGACGTGAAGGTGCATTGCCGCAACGGCAACACGGCCGCGTTCGTCACGCCGCAGAAGATCAGCATCAAGGTGGGCGACGCCATCGAGTGGTCCACGGCCGGTTCGGTCGTGGCTGACTCGATCCAGATCACCCTCAAGGATCCCAAGCAGGCGTGGCCGTTCAACGGCGCCGCGCCGTCAGGCGGCGGCACGGTGGGGTCAGGCGCCGCGCAGACACGCGGGACGTTCGGGTACAACGTAATCGTCGTCTGCCGCAAGGCCGGCGGCGGCACCGAGCGCGTCGTCATCGACCCGGACATCATCATCGATTAGTCGTCGACGCGGAGCGCCGCGGATGTCCGCCGTGGATGATGCGCACGTGCCGAACGCGCCGGACTCCATCACGTCCGGCGCCTCCGAGCCGGCCGATCGCATAGGCCCCTACCGCATCCTGCAGATTCTCGGACAGGGCGGCATGGGGCTGGTGTACATCGCCGAGCAGACGGAACCCGTACGCCGTCGCGTGGCGCTCAAGATCATCAAGGCCGGGATGGACACGCGCGAAGTCGTGGCGCGTTTCGGGGCGGAGCGCCAGGCGCTGGCCGTCATGGAGCATCCGAACATCGCGAAGGTGCTCGACGCGGGGACCACCGACGACGGCCGCCCGTACTTCGTGATGGAACTGGTGAAGGGGCTCCCCATCACCGAGTACTGCGATGCGCACAAACTCGGCACGCGCGAACGGCTCGCGCTCTTCGTGCATGTCTGCGAAGCGGTGCAGCACGCACACCACAAGGGCGTTATCCACCGCGACCTGAAACCGTCCAACGTGCTGGTGATGGAGCAGGATGGCGCGCCCGTGCCCAAGGTGATCGACTTCGGCATCGCCAAGGCGCTGTCGCAGCCGCTCACCGAACACACGCTGGTCACGCAGGTTGGGCAGGCCATCGGCACCGCCGCGTACATGAGTCCCGAGCAGGCATCACCGGCGGGACTCGACGTCGACACGCGCACCGACATCTACTCGCTTGGCGTCATGCTCTACGAACTGCTCGTCGGGCGCCTGCCGATTGATCCGGGCGACATGGGGCTCGCGCTGTTCATGGTGCGGCTTGCGTCGCGCGAAGCGAATCCGACGACGCCCAGCGCGAAGCTCAGCGACATGGGACTCGAGGCGCACACGGTCTCCGCGCAGCGGCGCACCGACATCCGCGGCCTGCGCGGCGAGCTGAAGGGTGACATCGACTGGATTGTCATGAAGGCGCTCGAACCGGACCGCGCGCACCGCTACGAAACGGCGCACGGCTTCGCCACGGATATCCAGCGCTTCCTGAACAACGAACCAATCGTCGCGCGCCCACCCACGGCGCGCTACCGCATGGCGAAGTTCGCGCGGCGCCACCGTTCGGCGGTGGTGGCCGGCGGGCTGGTCGTGGCGTCACTCATGGTTGGCCTCGCCGCGGCCGGCATCGAGCTGGTGCACGCGCGGCGAGCCGAAGCATCGGCGTTGCGTGAGGCGCAGACCGCGCGCGAGGTCTCGAGTTTCGTCACGGGACTCTTCAAAGTGTCCGATCCGAGCGAGGCACGCGGCAATAGCGTCACCGCGCGCGAAATCCTCGATCGCGGCGCGCAGCGCATTCGCACGGAACTCGCGACCGAACCGCAGGTGCAGGCGCGGCTGATGCGCACCATGGGGACGGTGTACCGGTCGCTCGGACTCTACGCGCAGGCGCAGCCGCTGCTCGAGGACGCGCTGGCCAGTCATCGCAAGCTGCTCGATGCGGGGGATCCACAGCTCACGGAAAGCGCGCTGGAACTGGCGCGGCTGGCGCAGCAGCAGGGACGATTTGCCGTCGCGGAATCACTATTTCGTGCAACGCTTGCCGTCAGCGAGCACCGCGCCGTGCCCGATCGCCTGGAGACGGTGATGATCCTCACCGGGCTGGGCGGCATGTTCGTGACGCAGAAGCGCTTTGCGCAGGCGGAGTCGCTGCTGACGCGCGCCGTCGATTTGCGCACGACGAGCAAGGCGCCCGATGATGCCGACTTTGCGCGCCTGCTTCGCAACCTCGGCTCCGCCTACTTGGCGCACGGTCACTACGCCGAAGCTGAACCGGTGCTTGAGCGCGCGCTGAGCATGTTCACGAGCGTCGTCGGCATCGATCATCCCGACGTTGGGCGCACGCTGAGCAACCTGGGCATCGTGCACTATCAACTGGGCCGCTACGCCGATGCGGAGGGCTACTACCGGCGCGCCGAGGAGAACTTGGTGAAGTCGCTGGGTCCGGACCATCCCAACATCGCGTCCATCAACATCAACCTCGGCGAAATCGCGTGGCACAGTGGACGACTGGCCGAGGCGCAGTCGCGACTCGAGAAAGCGCTCGAGATCCTGCACAAGGTCGTGGTGGCGAATCATCCGAGCATCGGGACGGCGGAGTTCGATCTTGGCAACGTCGTGCGTGATGCCGGCCGGGCGCGCGAAGCCGAGGTGCACTATCAGCGCGCGCTGGCGATTCGTGAGGCTGGGGACGGGGCGAAAGCGTCGGCGGTCGCCGAAGTGATCACGGAGTATGCCAAGCTGCTGCGGCAGATGGGGCGAGGTGCCGACGCGGCGAAACTGGAAGCGCGGGTTCCGCCGATCGCCGCGGCGAAGTAGGCGCGGGCATCCGATCACGGCAGCGAAACGGCAGCTGCAGGACCGCTAGTCGATCATCGCTGCGAAGCGCGCCACGCGCGCACAGGCCTCGCGCAGTCGCTCTTCGCTCGTCGCGAGCGTGATGCGCACGTGTCCGGCACCGCTCGGCCCGAAGCCTTCGCCCGGCGTTACGGACACGCCCTCGGCGTCGAGCAGCGCACGCGCAAACTGCTTGCCGTCGAGCCCCGTGCCGCGAATGTCGGCGAAGACGTACATCCCCGCATCCGGCATGCGCGCGCTCACACCCGGGACGCCGTCGAGCGCATCGACGACGGTCTGCGCGCGGCGCTGATAGGACGCGCGGATCTGTTCGAGGTCGTCGCTGTGGGAACCGATGGCGACCGCGCCCGCATCCTGAATGAACTGCGCCACGCCGAAGAGCGATGCGCGCACCAGATACCTGAGGTGCTGCGCCATCTCGGTTGGCGTGATGGCCCAGCCGCAGCGCCAACCCGTCATCGCGTGCGATTTGGAGAGTGATGAGATCATCACGCCGCGCTCCATCATGCCCGGCTGTGACAGCGGACTCAGGTGCGGCGTGCCGAAGCCAAGCGCGGCGTAGACCTCGTCAGAGATGAACCAGAGGTCGTGCTCTTTGCACAGCGCAGCAACCGCGGCCGCTTCGCCGGCGGTGATGCACGCGCCCGTGGGATTGTGCGGGAAGTTGAGCAGCACGGCGCGGGTGCGCGGCGTGATGGCGCGCGCGAGCACGTCGGGTTCGATGTGAAACCGGTTCTCTGGGCGCAGCGGGATCTGCACCATGTGCGCGCCGGGCGCACTGAGCAGCGCCTCGTACGTCACGTAGGCCGGTTCAGCGACGATGACTTCATCGCCCGGATTGAAGAGGCACTGTGCCACGGCAAACAGCGCAGCCTGGGCGCCCGGGAAGACCGTCACTTGTGCCGCGTCGATGACGAGGCCCGTGGTGCGGCTGGTGTACTCGGCGATCGCCTGCCGGAAGTGCGGCTCGCCGCCCATCAGCGAATAGTGCGTGCGTCCGTTGCCGAGCGATCTGACGGCGGCGTCGCGAATGAACTGCGGCGTCTCGAAATCAGGGTCGCCGAGTGAAAGGACGATGATGTCCTCGCCGGCGTCGCGGCGCGCGATGGCGAGGTCGTGGACGACCCAGGCGTCGGAGCCTTCGCCGGCAATGCGGGTTGTAAGCGCGGAGTAGCGCACGGTCTCGCGGGGTGGAGTTCAGTGAGCACTCACAAATTAGCGCCCCGACGACGGCGGCGCCCGTTCCGGCGGACCATACCCGCACGAACGCGACTGGCGTGCGGCGCTCGCGGCACGCCAATTACGGTGGCCGTTTCTTTCTTGATACTTCTCGTAACCCTTTTCACTGATCGTTGGAGCATCCGTGCGCCACGTCTTGTTCTTCAGTGCCTTCGTGTTCGGCGCCGCAACCGTGGCGGCCGATGCGCGCGGGCAGGATTCGTCGAAGGTCTACTTCGAGTTTCAGGTCACCAAGCCAGTGCGGCAGGATACGTCGGTGAAGGTCGCGCCACGGTATCCACCGGAACTGAAGGCTGCTGGTGTCGAGGGCGAAGTCCTCATTCAGTTCGTGGTTGACACGTTAGGCGCGCCGGACGTCAACTCGATCAAGGTGCTGCGAAGCTCGCATGTCATGTTCACCACGGCGGTCACCACGGCGATTCCGAACATGCGCTTCGTGCCGGCGGGGCTCAATGGACGCAAGGTGAAGCAGCTGGTGCAGCAACCGTTTGTCTTCGCCATTCAGCGGAAGGAAGGCGATCCACCGCGCCCGCCGCAGAACGTTCCGGACGTGATTCCGCCATTTTCGTCACGCGATACGGCTGCGATGCGCATGTTCGCGAATTCGCAACTGACCCCCGCGCCGCACGCCGGTACGGTGAACGGCTGGATGCTCGCGCAGCGTATCACGATCGATTCGGGCAACGGAAGTTCGACGGTCACGATGGACATGACGGTCCAAGGCGCTGCCGGTCGAAGCAGAATCGAGATTGCCAACAGCCGGGCCGCACCGACCGGCACCATCGTCATGCTGGTTGACTCAGCCACCCAGCGAATGTCGATGGTCATGCCGGGCATGAAGAGTGTCATCGTGCAGGGTCTGGACAAGATCGGCCCTTTGGCGATCAAGATGCAGGCGTTCTCGAACTCGACGGTCACGACGGACCTCGGCCCCGACGCGCCCATCGCGGGTGTTGCCACGAGACACTATCGCCTCGAGGGGACGTCAGGCGTTCGCATGACGCTGGGCGAACGCACGTGTACGACTGAGGAATCAGTGCACGGGGAGGTCTGGACAACGACCGATCCTGTACTCAAGGAAACGATGGCGAGCGTGCAGCAGCAAATGAAGCGCATGGCCAGTTCATTTGCGTCGCTGATACCCGATCCCGAAGGAACACACGCACCGCCTGGAGTTCCGATGCGCGGTAAGTACGCGCGGACCAGCACTGGCAAGAACGGAACCGCGGTCGTGATCTCGATGACCTCAGAAGTCACGGCGTTCAAGATGGGGCCCGTAGACGTGTCGCTCCTCGAGCCCCCCGAAGGGTACCGCCTCCAGGACATGACTGCATTCACGTCGTCGATGCGCACGGACTCGCTGCGCCGGGCGGTCGCCGAGAAGGCGTACTCGAACATGGTCGATTCCGTGGCGTTCGGAATGAAATGGACGTGCATTCCGCGCAAGAATCCGTAGAATTCCCATATTGTTTTCCAGCCTCAACCGGATTCCTGCATGAACCCCGAAGACCTGCTCGCACAACTCGAGTTCGATCTCGAGACCGCCGATTTCGATGACGAAGCACACGGCGGCATCGATCGCCGGCAGTTCATGCTGATGTCGCTCATTGCCGCCGCGGCAACGACGTTCGGCGCCGAAGCGGCGCGTGCGCAGACAACAGGCGCGGCGGGCGCGGTATCCGGCGCGGGCACGCAGGGTCAGCAGCAGGGGACGCCGCCCACGCCACTCGGCAATGGCGAAGAACCCGCGCTGCAGTTCCAGCCGTACCCCGGCGGCACGGGTGCGATCATGGAGAAACTCGCCAAGCAGCGCGGACGCACCGCGTTCGATCGCGCGACTTTCGCCGTGCAGCCCTGGCAGGGCGCAGTGCCCACGAACCCGGACGACATCGCGTTTCTTCCCGCGCATCGCCTGTCGGCGCTCATCAAGGCACGCAAGATCACCTCGGTGCAACTCACCGACATCTATTTGAATCGCATCAAGCGGCTCAACCCGACGCTGCTCTGCGCCGTCACGATCATGGAAGACTCGGCGCGCGCCGAGGCAGCCAAGGCGGACGCTGAGATCAAGGCCGGCAAGTATCGCGGGCCGCTGCACGGCCTGCCGTACGGTGTGAAAGATCTCTTTGCCACCAAAGGCGTGCCAACCACGTGGGGCGCGAAGGATTTCGAAACACGCATCATCGACGAAGACGCCGAAATCGTCGTCCGCCTGCGCGAGGCCGGCGCGGTGCTCATCGCGAAACTTGCCACCGGATTGTTCGCGCAGAACGATCAGTGGTTCCGCGGGCGCACCAACAACCCGTGGAATCTCGTGCAGGGTTCGAGCGGCTCATCGGCCGGCCCGGCGTCGGCGACCGCCGCGGGCTGCGTGGCGTTCGGCATTGGCACGGAGACGCAAGGATCGATCGTGTCGCCGTCGCTGCGTTGCGGGCTGAGCGCGCTGCGCCCCACGTTCGGCCGAGTGAGCCGAAGGGGGGGCATGACGCTGGCGTGGAGCATGGACCGCGTGGGGCCCATCTGCCGTACCATCGAAGATTGCGCGATGGTGTTCAACACCGTGCATGGTGTCGACGAGAAGGACCCGAGCACGGTGATGGCGCCGTTCCATTTTGACCGTGCGCTCAAGCTGAGCACGCTGCGTGTAGGCGTGGATTCCAACGCACCCAAGGAGTTGGTTGACCAACTCAAAGCGCTCGGCATCACGCCCAAGGAGATTGGCGCGCGGCCGACGGTGCCTGGCTCGGGGAGCGGCCTGAACGTCGAGTACGCCGCGGCGTTCGACGAGTACGTGCAGCGCAAGGCGAAGGAGATTGGGCTTGATCTCACCAAGCTCCCCGAGCCGCGTGCACCGGGCACGCCACCCGACACCGCGGCGCTGCGTGCAGCAGCGGCCGCCGCTACGGCCGCCGCCGCCGCCAATCCCATGGCGCCCGCCGATTGGAATCCGCGCTTTGTCACGGGTCGCACGGTGCGCGCCTTTGATTTCCTGCAGCAGCAGCGCCGCCGCTACATGCTCGTCGCCAAGTGGGGCGAGTTCATGAAGGATCTCGACATGTTCGTCGGCAATCCGCAGGCCGACGTCGGGCCCAACGCGCAAACGGGACATCCGTGCGTCGTCGTGCCGTACAAGTTCGACGTGCCGCAGCAGGGGCCGGCCAATCGCAACGCGCCAAACGCGCCGCCACCGCCCGAGCTCAAGGCGCAGCCCATCTGCGGCGTGATTGTCGGCGCGCTGTTCAACGACGACCTCATTTTATCGGTAGCGCACCAACTGCAGGAACACAACAAGGTGCACCTCAAACATCCACAGTTCGGGTAGCGCCTGACGCGGGCGCGCTCGTCCCGCTTCAGCCCGCCGCGTCACCCTGGGCCCGCCGACAACCCTTTGCGGCGGGCCCGTGTCAATTCGTGACACTGAACGCATTCCCCGCGTTCGGAGTTATTTATCAGTCTGGCCGTGCAGGAGCCGAAATCTGGCCTCTCTCGGAAACTCGCCCCCTTCCTTGTCGTAGGATCGTCCATGCTCTTCTGGGAAGCCATTCGCCTCGCGCTCGACACCATCCGCGTGCAGAAGCTCAAGAGCTTCTTCACGGCGCTCGGTGTCTGCATCGGCGTGATGTTTCTCATCACCGTCGTGTCGATTGTCGACGGGATGGGGCGCTACATGGAGGACGAGCTCGTCGGCAAGCTGATTGCGCTCAACTCGTTTGAGCTGCGGCACCGGCCGAACATCAACATTGGCGACGTGGACCGCTCGGTGTGGATGGAGTACAACCGCCGGCCGCGCATCTTGGAATCCGACGTGCCGCCCGTGGTCGAGGCGCTGCCCCAAGACACGTACTGGGCGATGTACTCCAACGATCGCGTCAACGTCGAGTCGGCCTTCTCCAAACCGCGCAGCGCCGACGTCACCGCCATCGACGGCCAGTATTTCGAGATCAAGAAGCTCGGTGTGACGGACGGGCGCCGCTTCTCGCCCTACGAACTCACCGCGGGCTCCAGCGTGGTCGTCATTGGTCCCGACCTCGCCAAACGCCTGTTCCCCGGGCTCGATCCCGTGGACCGGCAAGTCAAGCTCGGCGGCAAGATGTACACCGTCATCGGCGTCGGCGAATCGCTGGGCAGCGCCTTCGGCATGTCCTTTGACAACTACATCTATGCGCCGTTCCGGTCGCCGGTGCACCGCATTCTCAACCGCCAGCCGCACGTCATTGACGGCGTGATGGTGCAGGTGCAGACCGCCGAGGCGCTCCCCGACGCCATGGAGCGCGTGCGCGCCGTGATGCGCGCCCGCCACCAGTTGCGTCCCGCGCAGAAAGACAACTTCACGCTCGAGACGTCCGACACGGCGCTCGAGTTCTGGAACAAGATCAAGAGCTACCTGATTCTCGCCGGCATCGCGCTGCCCGCCATCGGCCTCGTCGTCGGCGCCATCGTCATCATGAACATCATGCTCGTCGCGGTCGCCGAGCGGACGCACGAGATCGGCATTCGCAAAGCACTCGGCGCCAAGCGCCGCGACATCCTGATGCAGTTCCTCATTGAAGCGTCGACGCTTGCTACGTTTGGCGCCGCCATGGGCATTGCGCTCGGGGCGGGCGCGGCCGCGCTGATCCGCGCCACCACACCGATGCCGACGTACGTGGCGCCGTGGTCGATTGCGGTCGGTGTGCTGGTGGGCGCCACGGTCGGTATCATCTCGGGCGTCTATCCAGCAAGCCGCGCATCGTTGCTCGATCCGGTGGCCGCATTGCGGCAGGAGTAGCCATGCGCCTCTGGGCCCAGATCAAGATGTCGTTCGAAGGCGTGGGCATCGCGCTCGACGCCATGCGCGCCAACAAGGTGCGCGCGGGGCTCACCATCCTCGGTGTCGCGGTGGGCGTGTTTGTCGTCGTGCTTATCTCCGCCGCCGTGCACGGCATCAACGCGAGTGTGGCCAAACAGTTTGAATCGGCGGGGCCAACGACGTTCTTCGTTCAGCGCTTTCCCATCACGTTCGAGGCGTGCGACGGCACGGGCGACACCTGCAAGTGGCGCTCCAACCCCGAGCTCACATTCAACGAAGCCGACAACCTCAGTCGGCTGGAGTCGGTGGCGGAGGTCGGCGCGCGGATGGGTTGGGGGACGCAGGTGAAGTACCGCGACCGTTCACTGCCGCAGGTGCAGACGCTCGGCATCACGGCCAACTGGCCGTCGCTCACTCCGCCGGAAATGATAGACGGCCGCGTCTTCACCGAGCAGGAGGCGCGCGGTGCGGCGCCGGTGGTGGTCATCAATACCACGGCCAAAGAGCGGCTGTTCGGCGACGAGGATGCACTCGGAAAGGAGATCGTCATCACGAGCCTGCAGGGATCGGCCCGCGGCGCGCCGTTCGTGGTGATCGGTGTCTTCAAGGACGGCGCGAGCTTTCTGCAGGGGGGAGAGACGCCGCGCGTGGTCACGCCCATTTACACGCTGGCGCGCAAGATTGGCGTGCGGATGCGGTGGATGGGTTTCATCATCAAGCCGCGCGAGGGCGTGTCGCAGGATGCGGCGATCGACGATGTGCAGTCCGCGCTGCGCGCCATGCGGGGCCTGCGCCCGGGGCGCGAGTCAAATTTTGCGCTGATCACGCAGGCCAAGTTGTTCGACGTGTACAACAAGGTCTTCGGGATGTTCTTCCTCGTGATGATCGCGCTCAGCTCCGTCGGGCTGCTGGTGGGCGGCGTCGGCGTGGTGGCGATCATGATGATCTCCGTGACCGAGCGAACGCGGGAGATCGGCGTGCGTAAAGCCATTGGCGCAACGCGCGGGATCATCCTTTGGCAGTTCCTTGTAGAGGCGGTCACGCTGACCGCGTCGGGGGCGACCATTGGGTTGGTGCTCGGCTGGGGAGTTTCCGGCATCATCCGCCTGACGACGCCGATTCCGGCCTCCGTTCCGCCGCTCGCGGTGGTGGCCGCGCTCGCCGCGAGCGCGGTGACGGGGATCATGTTCGGCATGCTGCCGGCACTGCGCGCGTCGCGCCTGGACCCGGTGCACGCGTTGAGGTTTGAGTAGCGGCCTACGCGGGCGCTCCACCGAGCAGGGCGACCGCGGCGTGATACAGTTTGCTGCGCAGCGCCTCGCGTTCCGCGGTGCGCGTGATGAATCGCACGCTGATCTCAACGCCGCCGGGCACCGGCTTGAGGTTGATGCTCGCCTCGGCGGTCGGCACGCCGCGCATCGGCAGGTGACGGGCGTGCTTCCACTGTTCGTTCGCCTCACGCGCGCTTTCGGCTGTTGCCTCTGACGCAGCCGTTCGCAGCGACTCGGCGATGGCATACGGGTCGCGCCCCGCGGGCGCAACGACGCGCACCTCGTCCCACAACCACTGGCCGGACGTCGAGAAGTTGAAGTAGTGCCCCTCGATGGCGAAGGCGTTGGTGAAGGTCACGCGCCGGCCCGTGGGATGCCCGGATTCGGTCCAGCCGCCCGTCTCGAGCAGTTCGGTGTGGAACATCCCGAGCTGCACGACTTCGCCGGTGACGCCGTTGATCTCGACGAGATCGCCGAGGCGAATGCCATCGCTGCCCATCAGCACGAACCATCCGAGGAAGGCGAGGATGAAGTCCTTGAGCGCCACGGTGAGGCCGGCGCCGGCGAGACCAAGGACGGTGCCCAAATTGTCGGGCGGGCCGAGGATCACGAGCAGTATGAGAAGTGCGGCGACCACCTGCAGCGACACGCGCGCCACCATGAACAGCGAGTGGACGCGTTCGCCGTCCATCGACTTGCGCCTGATCACGCGCTCGATCCAGCGCTTGAGTAGCGTGGCGCCTAGGATGATGAGCAGGATGACCGTGATGGAACGGAGCAGCAGATTGAGCAGAACCCGTTGTTGTGTGCGAAGCGCGCCCATCCATCCCTGGTAGACGGCGGACAGCGCGTGCTGGTCATCGATGCGCTGGTCGAGCGAGATCTTCGTCTTCTCATCACGCGAGCGACGCTGCGCCTCGGCGAGCAATGCGGCCGCCGAGTCGTGGGTGAGGCGCGCACTTGTTGAGTCGTGCAGGCGCGCCGCGGCGCGGGCGTCCACGCGATCGTGACGGATCTTGAAGGCGATGGCCAGTGAATCCGCTTCGGCCTTGGCAGTGCTGAGCTGCAGGTCCTTGCGACGGATCGTCATCCATGACTGGACGAGCCGAGCGACGGCACGAGACTCTGCGGGTTTGGTGACGACGACGCGAATAGTATCGGAGCCCTTGGACGCGGCCTCGTGCTCGTCGATCATCTCCTGCATGCGTCCCTGCGGATCGCCGCCGGCGCGGCGGAGATCCTGCCGCGCGTCATCCGCGTCATCCTGGTCGAGGGCTTCTTGAGCCTTGGCCAACTCGAGGCGATCGGTGAGCGACTCCGCGGCGGCGGCATTGGCGGTGGCGAGTGCTTTCTCGAGAGCGGCCACCTGGGCCTGATCGTCGCTGAGCGCGCGCAGCGATTTTCCGAGCCGCGCCTCGGCTTCTTTGGCCGTGTCGGACGTAGCGCGCGGAAGATTGGCGATGCGGCGGACGGCGCTGGCGAAGGCCAGGTCCATTTCCGAATCGGCCAGTCGCAGCGCTTCTTCGGCGAAGGCGCGTTCCTCGGCGGACGTGGACTGCAGTGCGAGTTGTTCCGCGGTGATGAGCGAGCGCTGGTCGACGACGAAGGTGCGATCAGAGGGACCGCGGCGCGCGGTGCGCGCCACGGCGGGCGCCGGCGTGCTGGCCGTGCTGTAGATGCCATAGCCCGCGGCGAGCAGCGCGACGACGAGCAGAATGATGGTGCCGTATTTCTTGAACCACATGGCGGATGCTCGGGGTGCGGAGGAGAGTCCGTCGTATTCTAGTACGTGCGAGGTGCGACGGGCACTCGTGTGCGACGAGGTGCTGCTCTTCCGTTCGCCGATTGCGTTTGAACGCTAGGGGCGTAGGTCACCACGGCGCCGCCGAGGAATCGCGACGAGGAAGTGGCGAAGCGGCGCGCCAAGGCGGCGCAGCGGTTTGGTGGGGCAAACGACACCAACCCGCCGAGGCGCGCGTAGTTCGGAGCATCAT
>JAHFCT010000060.1 GCA_023249375.1 Gemmatimonadota bacterium
GACGGTCGACGTGTACGCGCGACGAGCGTCGGAGCGACGACGGTGCGCGACGCCAAGTGGTCGCAGAAGCAATGGACCGTGCTGGGCGACAAGAAGTTCAACGGTGCGGGAAGCGGGTACGTGGAGTACCGTCTGCCATGGCCGGCTGGGCTCAAGGCGAGCGACGTGGCGAGCGCGACATTTCTAGTGGAGGCGTCGGCCAAGCGGTTGAACGGCAAGGACCGCGACACGACAGCATCCGGCGGCGGCGACTACATGCGCGGCGGCGGCTTCCACGATCGCAGTGCGAACAAGAACAGCTACCCGATGACGAGCGCGTACAAGTATCCGAGCGCGGTAACGGCGATGGTGAACGGCAGGGTTACCGGCCGATACGAACTACCGGATGATCCGGCGGATTCACGCGGCGTCCTGAGCTGGCACGCGCAACCATACGACCGGACCCTTCACGAGGCAGGGTCGTATGGAGAACTACTGCGCATTCCCTTGAGCGCGGCAGCCATCGCCGACGCCGGGCGAACGGGTGAAATCACGATTCGCCTCGACGTGAGCGATGCGCTGCCGGGCGGGCTCGCCATCTATGGATCGCACTTCGGGCGCTATCCGATTGACCCGACGGTGCTGTTTGTACTACGAGACTAGTCTTACGCCGGAACCGAGGAACCACGCATGCATGCTTTGCAGAGCGCCGGTATTCGCCCAGTCCTTCTTTGGTTTGTGCTTGCCGGTACGGCGTGCCGTGCCATCAGCGACACCGCTGCGGGCGCCTCGCCGATGAAACGCGAGCCATTCGGCACCGCTCCCAGCGGCGAGTCTGTCGAGCTGATCACGCTCACGAACGCGCACGGGGTCGAGCTGCGCGCCATGACGTACGGCGCAATCATCGTATCACTGAAGGTGCCCGACCGCACTGGCGCGACTGGTGACGTCGTGCTCGGGTACGACTCGCTGGCGGGGTACGTGTCGTCGTCGCCGTACTTTGGCGCCGTGGTAGGGCGTTACGGCAATCGGATCGCGAACGGGAGGTTCACGCTCGACGGAAAGTCGTACACGCTTGCGGTGAACAATGGGCCGAACGCCTTGCACGGCGGCCTCAAGGGATTCGACAAGGTGGTGTGGAGCGCAGATACCGCGCACACGGCGCGGGGATCAAAGGTCACGTTCCGGTACGAGAGCAAGGATGGTGAGGAAGGGTATCCGGGAACGCTGGCCACATCGGTGAGCTACACACTGACCGACGCCAACGAAGTGGAGATCGCGTACGTGGCGACCACCGACAAAACAACACCGCTAAACCTCACGCAGCATTCGTATTTCAACCTCGCAGGCCGCGGTGACATACTCGGCCACGTGCTGACGCTGGCCGCAGATCGATACACGCCGGTGGACACGACGCTGATTCCCTCCGGGACGCTGGCCCCCGTAGCCGGGACGCCATTCGACTTCACGGCACCGCACGCGATTGGCGAGCGCATCAATGCGGACCACCAGCAGATCAGGTTCGGCGGCGGGTACGACCACAACTTCGTCCTCACTCGGCCCGACACTGGACTGGCGTTGGCCGCTGTGCTGAAGGAGCGATCGAGCGGGCGCACCCTCGAAGTGCGCACGACGGAACCAGGCGTGCAGTTCTACTCGGGGAACTTCCTCGATGGAACGCTGACGGGCAAAGGAAGACAGGTGTACCAGCGCCGCAGCGGTCTGTGCCTTGAAACACAGCACTTTCCGAACTCGCCGAACCAAGCGTCGTTCCCCAGCACGATCTTGAGGCCGGGGGAGACATATCGATCGCGGACGGTGTGGAAGTTCTGGGCGGAGTAGTGGCTGTTACCACCAGCCCAGCAACTTCCACCACGCTAGGCCGATTGTCCCGTACACGCCGATTGAAATAAGCGAGATAATCAGTCCGTACAGCCACCAGTCACGCTGTGTGATGTAGCGCGAGCCGAAGTAAATAGGTGCTGGCGTCGTGCCGTAGTGCGTAAGACACGCGCTCAAGTTCGACATGTATGCCAGTAACAACACGGCAAGCAACGGCGGCGCGCCAGCGGCGATAACCACCACAAGAAACGGCGTGAACATCGCCGTGGCATGCGCTGTGATGCTCGCGAATCCGTAGTGCGCGTAGAAATAGATGAGCACGAGCACGGCGAGCGCGGCGCCCCAAGTCCAGCCGACCGTCATTGACGCGGCATACTCCGCAAACTTGCGCGTGATGCCAGTTTCTCCGAGTGCCTCAGCCATCCGCACAAGGCCGCCATACCATATGAAGACGTCCCATGCTGGACGCTCTCCTGTGATGTCATCCCAGGACAGCACGTTGGTGAGGAAGAGCACCGAGATGCCGAGCAGGGCGACGACGGCGTAGTTGATGTGGTGCCAGGCGGTGGTCATCCACAAGCCGGCGACGAGCATGAACACCAGCAGCATGGTGCGCTCAGGACGCGACATAGGGCCGAGCCGCGCGAGCTCCTCACGAGCGATCTTCGCCGCACCCGGCGTGTGCTTGACATCCGGTGGATACAGCCGATAGAGCGTGAGCGGAACGAGAACCAGCAGGACGAGCCCCGGCACGACGGAGCCGAGGATCCACTTGCCGTAGGTGAAGTCGATCTTCGCCGTTGTGAAGGCGAACTTGGCGATGAGTGCATTGGAGGCTTGTCCTGTCCACCACATCGAACTCGCGAGCACGTCGCCCTGATAGATGGCGAAGAGGAGGAACGCGCCAAGCCGCCTGGCAGTCCCACCCGGGTGCGACTCATACGCTTCGGCGAGTGACGTGGCCACAGGGTAGATGACGCCGCCGGCACGAGCGCCGTTGCTGGGGACGAAGGCCGCGAGCAGGGTGTCGGTGGAGATGAGCGCGTACGACAGGCCCAGCGACGATTGCCCGATAGCACGGATGAACAGGAAGGCGATGCGCCGGCCGAGTCCCGTCTTGAGAACGCCGCGCGACATGAAGAAGGCGCAGAGCACCAGCCAAACGATCGGATCAGCGAATCCCTCCAGCGCATCCTTCGGCGGCATGACGTTGAAGAGCGCGATGGCGCAGATTCCGAGAAAGACCACCGCACCAGCCGCGACGGGCCGGGCGATGGACCCAACGATGGTCGCTGCGAAGATCGCGAGCAGTCCCCACGACTGCGGAGTGATGCCGTCAGGCCGCGGCATCGCCAGCACGAACGCGACGGTGCCGAGCACGGCGACCCAGCGGAGCGACCGATGCTTCACGGCACGACCTTATCACGCGCGAAGTTCGGGCCGAGGAGGGCCCGGGCTTTGGCCATGGTGGTGTCGAGTTCCTTGCGAAGCTGGACGTAACGCGCGGTGGCGTCCCGGCCAATGCGCTGGTCGGCCTGGTTGGTCATGCCGTAGAGGTACTGGATGTGCGACTGCAGCTCCGGCTTGCTGTAGCGCACCGCCGGCATGACGACTGTGGCGCGGATCTCATTCACCGATCTCGCCGTGTCGGCGGCGACGCCGGCGGCCTTCGCAAGTCGCGTGCGCTGTTCTTCAAGTGCGGCGACGAGCTTGTTCACCTCGCTCACAAGTTCGAGGACCTTGATGTTATGGTCGTACTGCGCTTGCAAGTCGGCCACGGTGATGCCATCGGCGGCCGAGCGCGGGTCGACGCGCACGGTGAACGGCTGCGTCTGCGCGGTCCCTGCGGTGAGGCGCGCGGTGTACCGGCCTGGGACGACGGCCGGACCGCCACCACTGCGGCCGCCGCCGGCGCCAACGCCTGCGGTCCACGGACCGTTGGTGGTGAGGTCCCAAATGAAGCGGTTCATCCCCGCATTCTTCGTGAGACGCGAGGCGACACCGCCGAAGCGGCCGCCGCGCGCAGCAGGGGCGGCTTCGGCATCACTGGCCGAGAACGAACGGACGACAGTACCCTTCGCGTCGAGGATGTCAAGCGTGAGCGTCCCCGTGTACGACGTGGGGATGTAGTAATCAATCATCGCACCAGGCGGCGGGTATTGCGGGTCGGCGCTCGCATCGCGCGTGCTCTCGACGCCGCCGAAAGTGCCAGCATAGCGCACGCGGATCACGTCGCGCGGCGTGAAGAGTGTGACGTTCGATGCCAGGCTGGCGGTAAGCTGATGCAGCGTGGTGACGTTGTCGAGGATCCAGAACGCGCGCCCCTGCGTGGAGATGACGAGGTCGTGCTGGTGGACCTTGAGGTCGGTGATGGGGGTATGCGGGAGGTTTTGCTGGAACGAGGCCCACGTGGCGCCGTTGTCGAACGAGATGTACATCCCGAACTCGGTGCCCGCGTAGAGCAGTCCTTCACGCCTCGGGTCTTCGCGCACGACGCGTGTGGGTTCGTTGGCGGGAATGCCGTTGCTGCCGTCGGTGAGGAGTGTCCATGACGCGCCGTAGTCGTCGGTACGCCAGAGGTACGGCTTGAAGTCGCCGAGTAAGTAACAGTAGGCCGCGTAGTAGGCTGAACCGCGACGGTGCGGCGAGGGCTCGATGTTCTGCACTCGGCAACCAGCGGGCTGCGCCTTGGGAGTGATGTTCTTCCACGTTTTCCCGTCGTCGCGCGTCACGTAGAACGGGCCGTCATTGGCACCCGTCCAAATGACTCCCTTCTCCAAGGTCGCTTCGCGGATGGCATAGAGCGTGGAGTACATCTCCTCGCCAGTGCCGTCAATCGTGATGGGTTCGCCGCTGTAGTGGCCGCGCAACTCGGGCGGGTTGGCGGTAAGGTCGGGCGAGATCGTCTCCCAAGTCACGCCTTCGTCGCGAGTGCGGTGCAGGAACTGCGAGCCGTAGTAAAGAACCCGCGGATCATACGGAGAGAACTCCATGGGCGAAACGCGCTGAAAGCGGTAAATCAAATCCTTGGACGCGTTGCCGTAGAGCGACTGGGCGCCCACCCAATACTGCTTCTCACTGCCACTCTTGATGCGCAGGCGAGAGAACTGGCCCTTGCACGAACCGTACACCGTGTCGGGATTCGTGAGGTGCGGGAAGATCGGGCCCGTTTCGCAGCCGGGGCCGGTGCGCCACTCCTGCATTGGCGAATCAGGGCGTCCGGACGAGAGCGGAAGCGACGGGACGATGAGCGTGCTGTTGTCTTGCTGCGCACCGTAGAGGCGATACGGGAACTGGTTATCGGTGTAGACCTGATAGATCTCAGCCGTGGGTTGATTGTAGAGCGTAGACCAGGTGCGACCGCCATTCAGCGTGACCGTGACGCCGCCGTCGTTGCTCTGCACCATGATCTGCGGGCTGTCGGGGTTGACCCAGAGATCATGATTGTCGCCGTGCGGCGTGCTGACGGGACGCCAAGTCTTGCCGCCGTCAGTAGTCTGGTTGAAGCCCTCGGCACCGATCCAGACCGTGTTGGCGTTCTTGGGGTGCGCCGTGATGTTGGTGTAATAGAACGGCCGCGTGATGAGTTGGGTGTAGTCGCTGGCGAGCGTGAACGACTCGCCGGCGTCGATGGAGCGATAGAGGCCGTTGCCGGGCTTTGCTTCGATCAGGACCCAGACGACGTTCGGATCAGCCGGCGTGACCGCGATGTTGCTCTTGCCGACGAGGTCGCCGGGGAGTCCGTTGGCCAGCTTCTTCCACGTACTGCCGCCGTCGGTGGACTTGTATACTCCGCCCTCACGTGCGCCCGAGATGATCGTCCACGGCTTGCGCTCGGCGCGCCACATCGAGGCGTAGAGGGTATTCGGGTTGCCGGGCTGGAACTCCACGTCCACGGCGCCGGTGGAGTCGGAGACGTAGAGGACGCGCTGCCACAACTTGCCGCCATCGGTGGTTCGGTAGAGACCGCGGTCGTTCGTGGCTTTGAAAGGATTGCCGATGGCGGCTACAAAAGCGATGTCGGGATTAGACGGATGGATGCGGATGCCGCCAATGTTGCCCACAGACCTAAGGCCGATGTGCGTCCAGGTGCGGCCAGCGTCGGCGGACTTGTAAACGCCATTTCCGATGGAGACGTTCGACCGCAGGCCATCGGAGCCTGTGCCGACGTAGATGACGTCGGGGTTCGAGAGCGACACCTCGACGGCGCCCATCGAGCCCACGGCGAAGTAGCGGTCGGAGATGTTAACCCAGTTCTGCCCCGCGTCGGTGGTTCGCCAGATGCCACCGCCGGTGGAGCCCATATAGAACGTGTGCGGCTGGGATGGAACGCCGGTCACGGTGGTGACGCGTCCACCCCGGGCGGGGCCGACGTTGCGGTACCGCAGGTGCTGAAAGAGGGAAGCGTCCGTCGGTGTTGCCATCGGCTTGGGCTTGGAACCTTGGGCCGAAAGGACGACGGGCAAGGCGAGGGCGAGGAGTTTGGCGCGGTTCAACATTTGAGCTCCCATAGAGTCAGTCGAGATACTCTCACGGCGCCAAAGATGCTTGCTTATGGGGGACGGGGAAGGGGGAGGGGTGCGAGGGTTCGGTGAAGGGTGAAGAGTGAGGTGAAGGGGAACACTGGGAGAATTGGTTGAATTGACGGGCGCGAGGGAGCTACCTTTCCCTATCGAAGGCGCCGTAGCCAAGTGGTAAGGCAGGAGACTGCAAATCTCTCATTCGTCGGTTCGATTCCGACCGGCGCCTCTCAGCGGCACGCTATACAACGGAACGCCCGGGCATCGAGCCCGGGCGTTCCTGTATTCAGCCGACGCGGTTCTGGCTACGCCGAAACCGGCCGCGTCGGGAAGCCCGCGTAGCTGAGCCGAGCCTGCAGATGTTCGTGCTTGAGCACGACGCTGTGCGGTGCCACGCGGGCGCCGGCTCCGATGTCGGCACCATACAGCAACACCGCACTGCTGCCGACGGTTGCGCCACGGCGGATCGTGATGCGATCCATCTTGAGCACGCGGTCCTCGAACGTGTGCGCTTGGAAGAGACAGTCCACTGTGCAGCCGTCCTCGAACGTGAGCATGTCCGGATCAGGCAAGTCCTCGGCGAAGCCCGTGCCGAGCACGACGCGGCGGCCGACGTTCACACCCGTCACGCGGAGCAGCGCGTTGAGCAGCAGCGTGCCGTCGAGTTGTGACACCAACGGACCCGCGCAGATATGCCAAGCAAGGCACATGAGATCCCAGCGCGACGCCCAGCTAGACCACAACGGATGCATGGCCGGCTGCACTTTCCCAAGGAGAGACCACTTGGTGATGACAACCGCCGCAGTGAAGGCGGCGCCGCAGATGAACGTGGCGGCGGGAAGTGCGACAAGCAGAAAGAGCGGAAGCGAGATGCCCGACCAGGCGGTCACGAGCGCATACCAGGCGAGCACCACGATAACAGGGAGCGCCGGCACGGTGAAGCGCGCGAGCTCCCAGAAGATGCGTACGACGTAGCGCCACGGCGTCGGGTCAAACGTGAATTGCGCGTCGTACTCGACGACCTCGCGATGCGGCAGCTCGAACGCGGGGTGACCGAACCATGCGCTGCCCGGGCGCATGGAGGACTGTTCAGCCACCGTGCAGATGCCAAGCAGCAGATCATCAGGCAACCGCTGGCCGCCGGGGACAATGACACCGTTGCCGAAAAAGGTCGTGTTGCCAAAGGTCGTATGGGTGACGGTGACAACGCCGCGGTGCAGGCGCGGGAAGCCAAGGTAGATCCCGTCGGCGAAGAAGTTCTTGCGGCCGATCGTCACCGATTCGGGGATAGTGTCAATGAGCGAACTGATTTCGCAATCACGACCGACGCGCATGCCAGCGAGACGCAACCAGTATGGCCAGAACAACGTTCCGTAGAGCCACTTGCTGGCGTTGTCCACGAGGCCGGGTTTGAGCCAGACGCGCACGTACGCACCGGTCCAGCGCGACGCACTGCCGTCGGGAACGCGACCCAAGGCACGGCAGGCGAGGGCGCTGAGCACGAGGCGGGCCGGCACGGCACACGCGAACAATGGCGCGGCCACCAGCACCAACCGCACACTGATCGCGCCGCTGAACAACCACGCGAGCACCGCACTGGTGTCAAGAGAGAACACACGCAAGGCGGTCCACGTGCAGATGCCGAGCGGCAGGGCGAACACAAACGACAGTGCGAGGCGTGTGCCGAACAGACGCGCCGCATAAGCGATGGGCGAAAGGTCGCGCGTACGATCAACAGATGGTGGATCCGGCGCGCGTCCGGCAGGATGCGCCGGAAGCCCATCCCAGCGTTCGCCAGCCGGCACTCTTGCCCCGTCGTTCAGCGAGGCGTTGTCGGCCAGCATTGCGCCGACCTCAAGCACGCAGTGGCCACCAACGCCAGCGTGGACGCCAACAGTGACACCGGCGCCAAGCGTCACCGGAGAATAAACGAGATGTCCATCATCCAATTCAGCGATGCGCACCGCTGAATCCTGGGCCAGCGTGACGTCATCGCCGAGGTCGAGCAAGTCCCAGCCACCGCGCGTAAGCGCGACGCCGCGATGGATATGCACGCGAGCGCCGATCCGCGCACCCAAGGCACGCAATGCCATGATCTGGAACTCGGTGCCCTCGAGAAGCGTCCATGGAATCGCCTTGACCGACTGCTGCGCCAGCCAGTGCGGTAGATAGTCGGCACTCCACACGCGCACACGACCGGCGGCGTACGTGCCGATCAAGCGACGCTTGCTAAACACCGCCAGCGACACAGCGATCGGCGCCCACAACAGGACAGCGAGCAAGGCAACCGGCGGTGCAAGGATCACGGACGGCACGAGGCCGATGCGCAGCACGACCGCTGGTAACAGGTAGAAGGCGAGTAGCCAGAGGGTGACGGAAACGACCAGCAGAGACCGCAGGAGCGAGAGCGTCTGGCGAAGCGTGACGCCGACGACGGGAATGTCGATGTCAACTGCGGAGGCCGCTGCGTCCGCCTCGATGCCACGCGGCCCGCGCTCGCGCACACGCGCCGCCAGCGCTCGCACGGTGCGCGCCTCGTACAGGTCACGCACGTCGAGCACACCCGCCCGCGCATCATCTCGAAGGCGCGTGATCAACTCGGCGGCGCTAAGCGAGTCGCCACCGAGGCCCGTGAAGAAATCTTCCATGGCGTCGGGATACTGCGCCATCCGGAGCACGCGCCGCATGGCGTCGGCTATGGTGCGCTCGAGCGGATCGTCAGGTGCCGCGCCGCCCGCGACACTTGGTGTGCCATTGATCTTCGGTAGCTGCTTGCGATCGAGCTTACCGCCGATCGTCGTCGGCAAGGCGTCAATGGCCGCGATCTGTGCGGGAATCATGTACGGCGGCAGGACGGCGCGCAGCGCGTTCTGTAGGTCGGCCGGCGAAGGCACCGGCACCATCGCCTCAGGGACAAAGAACGCCACGAGCGTCTGTCGGCCGTCGTCGTCCTGCACGGTGCACACGGCTTCGCGCACGCCATCGCACGCAACAAGCGCGGATTCAATGGCGCCGAGCTCGACCCGATAACCGCGCAGCTTCACCTGCGCGTCAATGCGTCCGTGGTAGATGAGCGTTCCGTCGGGCTCTCGCTGGGCGAGGTCACCGGAGCGATAGATGCGGCCCAGCCGCGGATGACGCGGGAAACGCTGCTCGGTGAGTTCGGGTTGCCTCCAATAGCCACGCGCGAGCGCGATTCCACCAAACACCAGTTCTCCCTGCACGCCATCCGCGACGGGCTCCAAGTTCTCGTCCACGATCCATGCATGGACGTTTTGGATCGGGAGGCCAATCGTCACCGGCGTTCCCACAATCATGTGCGCGCGCGTGCAGGTGACAGAGCATTCGGTGGGGCCGTACCCATTGACGAGCGAGCGTCCGTGCGCCCATCGGTCATTGAGATCCTGCGGCAGCGCCTCACCGCCAACGTACAGCAGCTTGAGCGCCGGGAGTTCGCGAGCCGGTTGTTCGCATCCGGTGGCACGTAACATCGTGGGTGGTGCGCAGAAGACAGTGACCTGTTCGTCACGGAGCCAGCGAATCATGTCCGGTCCGAGGCGAACAGCGTCCTCGTCCATCACGACAACGGTCGCACCGGCCGCGAGCGCGAGAAACAACTCCTCGACCGACGAGTCATACGCCGCCGACGAGTTCTGCACGGCCCGATCATCCGCGGTGAGCCTGAATGCGTCGAAATCCGACTGCACCTTGTTGCAGATCGAGCGATGCTCGATCATCACGCCCTTAGGGCGGCCCGTGGTGCCGGACGTGTAGATGACGTATGCGAGTGACGACGGCGTGAGCCACGGCGGCTCCGGCGGTGCAACGACAGGGTGATGTCCGTGCGTGATCTCGACGACATCAATGATGCGATCGGCAGAGAATCCCGCGGCAATGGCGCGGGTTCTTCCGGGGGCATCAGTCAACAGGGCGACCGGCTGCGCATCGGCGATGGTGTCGCGCAGGCGTTCGTCAGGAAAGGCGAGATCGAGGCACGCGTACGCGGCGCCGGCCTTCATCACCCCGAGCTGAGCGGCGTAGAGATGCGCACCCGTGCGTGTGAGGAGCACGGCGACGATGCATTCGCCATTGACAAACGGGGCCAGCGCGCGCGCCACCGCGTTTGACTGCCGGTCGAGTTCGGCGTAGGTGGTGCGATGACGCGAGGGACGCAGCCGCCCGGGCGGGACGTCAACCGCGACGCGATGCGGCCAACGCGTGGCCGAGCGCGTGAAGAACTCATGCAGCAGCCAAGGCGCGACCAGCGGGTTCATGGACAGACGTCATGCATGCCATGAAAGATATTGCGAATGTGGCACGCAGGGGCAGGGAATGCGGCGAGTTATTGTCGCACGCGCTGGACCTACTGTTCACGTCCCCGAAGCGGCGGCCAACGAAATCTCTCGAATCCGAGATGCCGCGCGTCTCGGGGTTCCAAGACACGCCACGCGAGCCGTTCGAGCGCTGATCGCGCCTGGACGGTCCAGTCGTCGCGAAGCGGCGGTGATTTCCGACATGCCATGGCCCACGCGGTGTCAACGAGATCGCGGATCAGCCAACGCTCGAGCGCGTCCGGATCGCGTGCGGTCTTCTCGGGGGGAACAAGGACTTCGGCTGCCAGCAATGCGCGCCACGCCGCCGCCGGCAGGTCAGCCCACCGCTCGACGAGGGCGTGGACCGCCGGCCATCCCAACTCCGCACGTGCGTCTGGTGTCTGCCGCATGGAGTCACGATGCGCCGCGTCGCGTGAAACTCGCGTGAACGCGGACGCAAGGGACGTAAACAGGCCGTGAAGATCCCAGAACCATGGCCCCGCCCCTTTCGCAGGCAACGGCGATGTCACAGCGTCATGTATGGTCTCTCTCGCAAGGTCCGTATGAACGGCGTTCCCTTCTCTGTGCTTGTGATTGATGACGAACCACAGATCCGTCGGGTCGTCCGAAATGCGCTAAACGCGGACGCACTCGCGGCAGGCGATGCGGGGGCACAGCCAGCCGTACGAGCCTTGGAGGCGGCCACCGGGCGTGAGGGCATTGATCTCGCCGCCGCAGAATTACCAGCGTTGATCATCTTGGATCTTGGGCTCCCCGACCTGACGGGCATTGCCGTTTGCCGGGAAATCCGCCGTTGGAGCCGCGCGCCAATCATCGTGCTTTCAGCGCGCCACGAAGACACCGAGAAGGCCGCGCTACTCGATGCAGGCGCTGACGACTACATGACGAAGCCGTTCAGCACCGTCGAACTACTCGCCCGCGCACGAGCGCAACTTCGGCGAGCGCGCCAACTGACGGAGCCGTCGCCCAAGGAACGCGTCACGATAGGCGATCTCACGGTGGACCTTGGCCTGCGCCGTGTGGAGCGCAGTGGTGTCCTGGTGCACCTCACACGCACGGAGTGGGCGCTGCTGCGCACGTTCATCGAGAATCCACGCAAGACGCTGACACATCGTCAACTGTTCACTGCCGTGTGGGGCAACTCCGAAGGTGATGCACAGCAGTACCTGCGTGTGTATGTCGGACACCTGCGACGGAAGATCGAGCAGGACCCAATACGCCCACGGTACCTGCAAACCGAGCCCGGAGTGGGATACCGCTTCGAACCCGACGCCGATGCGCAGCGCTGATGCTCGAGAGACGGCCGACAGCCGCTCGACGCCGCTCCGTACGTGGGTGCTGTGGTTCGCTGCCCTCGTCACGCTGACGGTGGCAATGGTGGCGGCGCGCTCGTTCCTCGACAAGGCGCATGTGGCGTTGCTGTATCTCCTCGTGGTACTCGGAGCGAGCAGCGCCGGCGGTCGCACGCTGGGTTTCTCCGTTTCGGCGGCTGGGTTTCTCCTGTTCAACTTCTTCTTCCTGCCGCCGCTTGGCACGCTGACCGTCGCGCACCCACTCGACCTGCTGGTGCTCGCGACGTTCGTGGTGACGAGCGTCGTCGCCGCGCAGTTGATGTACCGCGCGAATCGCGAGGCGAGCGAAGCGCATGACCGTGCGGCGGAAATCGACCGGCTGGCAGCGCTGGGCGCGGAGACGCTGAACGCCGCGGACGCCAGGGACGGCCTGCGGGCAATCGTGGGCGTGATTCAGTCCATTCTTCGCGTCGAGTACTGCGAAGTTGTCGAAGAACTACCCTCAGTGGCGGAGGCGACTGTCAGCGACCGCGAACGCGAACTGCTCCTGCCGCTGCGCGTACGGGACAACACCGTCGGTGTCTTGCAGATCGAGGATTCACGAGGCCTCAACCTGACACCGGAGCGGAGACGACTGCTGGACGCACTGGCGTACTACGCTGCCCTCGGCGTGGAACGCGTGCGACTCACGGAGGCTGCCGAGCGCGCTGAGGCACAGCGGCGCATGGAGTCGCTGCGCAGCGCCCTGCTGACGTCGGTTTCGCACGATCTTCGCACGCCGCTGACAAGCATCAAGGGCATCGCGCATGAGATTGCGGATGGTGGAGACCCGCGCGCCGCTGAGGAGATCGAGGCGGCCGCAGATCGCCTCAACACGCTCATCGGCGACATGCTTGAGCTGTCGCGCATCCAGGCTGGCGCGGTCCGCATGTCGCCGGCGGTTGAGACGATTGACGATCTCATCGGGGCCGCCCTACGACAGGCGCGCAGTCTCCTGAAAGATCGTTTTGTGGCCATTGACGGCACCGAGGAGCTGCTGAGCGGCCGTTTCGTGTTCACGGACGCACTCCGGATTCTCGTGAACCTGCTGGAGAATGCGGCCAAGTACTCGCCGCTGGACACACCGATTGACCTGCGCGTGCGGCGCGACGGTGCGGTGATCTCGCTGGCGGTCATGGACCGCGGGCCGGGCGTTCCGGAGTCTGAGCACGAGCGGATCTTCGAACCGTTCTACCGACCCCCGGGGACACCTGCGGATGCAGGCGGAACGGGTCTAGGCCTGTCGATTGCGAGAGGCCTGGCGGAGGCACAGGGCGGCCGAGTGCGCTATGAGCCGCGGGACGGCGGCGGCGCCGCCTTCATCTTCGAAGTACGCGCCGCGGACACGCCAAACGAGCCGCTCGGTAGCTGACGCTCCAGTCAGTTGGACGCGGGCGCGTTGTCTCCCGAGAGGGACCGACGCCGCGACGCGTCTTTACGCGTTATTTGTGCGTTGTTTGCCGCCGTTCACGCGCGCTTCACGCGAGTCGGTGAATTGTGCAGCGTGACCTCCTCAATTATCGGCTTCAAGCGGCTGCTCTTTGGCAGACCGCTTCCATCGGACCGGCTCGAGCACGAACGACTGAACAAGAAGACAGCGCTCGCCGTCTTGTCGTCCGACGCGATCTCGTCCGTCGCCTACGCCACCGAACAGACGCTGCTCGTGCTTGCCGTACTCGGCGCTGCGGCGCTGAACTACGTCATTCCAATTTCGGCGGTCATCGTTGGCCTGCTGGTCTTGGTGGCGGTCTCCTACCGTCAGACGATTTTCGCGTATCCAGCGGGCGGTGGTTCGTATACCGTCGCGAGAGACAACCTCGGCGGTTCTCCCGGGCTGATTGCGGCCGCCGCCCTGCTCACCGACTACATCCTGACGGTATCGGTGTCGATTTCGAGCGGCGTCGCGGCCATTACCTCGGCGTATCCTTCACTCGCGCCGCACGCGGTGACGCTGTGCATCGGTGCCATCGCCGTGCTGATGCTGGTGAACCTGCGGGGCGTCCGTGAGTCGGGCATTGCGTTCAGCGTGCCGACATACGTCTTCATCGCGTTGATGCTCCTGTTGATCGGCACGGGGATTGTGCGCGGTCTGATGGGTCATGAACTGGCGCCGCTGACAAGCACTCCGCACGTTGACGCGGTCAGTGCGGCGCAACACGGGTTGCGGATCCCCGCCGGATTCGCGTTCACGTACCTGCTGTTGCGTGCGTTTGCTGAAGGGTGCGTGGCGATGACCGGCACGGAAGCGATCTCGAATGGAGTCGGCGCATTCCGGAAACCGAGTTCACGCAACGCGGCCGCCACGCTGGGATGGATGGCGGCAATTCTCGCGACCTTCTTCCTAGGAACGAGCTATCTGGCGCACCACTACGGCGTGATGCCAGGCGCAAGCGAGACCGTGCTCTCGCAGATTGGGCGGCACGTCTTGGGCGGCGGCGGGCTCTACTATGCACTGCAGTACGCAACGTTCGCCGTGCTAGTGCTGGCGGCCAACACCGCCTTCGCCGACTTCCCCCGCTTGTCGAGCATTCTCGCCGCCGACGGCTACATGCCGCGCCAGTTCGCCGCGCGCGGTGACCGCCTGGCATTCTCGAACGGCATCATCGTGCTGGCGCTCATGGCCGCACTGCTTGTCTGGCTCTTTCATGGCGACACCAGCGCGCTGATTCCGCTCTATGCGATTGGCGTGTTCATTTGCTTCACACTGTCACAGGCGGGAATGGTGATGCATTGGTTCAAGTTGCGCGACGATGGGTGGCAACGCCGCGCCTGGCTGAATGGCATCGGCGCGGCCGCAACCGCCGCGGTGGCTGTCGTGCAAGTCGTAACCAAATTTACGGCGGGCGCGTGGATCGTCACCATCATTATCCCATTGATCATCGTGATGCTGCGCACAATCCATCGGCACTACGAACGCTTCTCGAAGGAAGTGGCCTACACCGGCCAGGCGCCACTGATGTTCCTGCATCACACGGTTATCGTGCCGGTCAACGGCATCTCCAAGCCGACGGCCGGTGCACTCGTGTACGCAACGACGATCTCTGAAGACGTACGCGCAGTGTACGTGGAAGTGGACGGTGCTTCAACAGAGCGCCTGCAGGCCGAGTGGGAGGCGTGGGACATCGGTGTGCCGCTGGTGGTGATTCCATCCCCCTTCCGTTCGGTACTGCGTCCGATCGTTGACTACGTGCAGGGACTCGCAGAGCGAGGAGAAACGGACCTGGTGACCATTGTCGTGCCAGAAATCGTGCCACGCCATTGGTGGGAACACTTGCTGCACAACAAGACGGCACTCTTCATCCGCACGGCGTTCATATTCCGGCCGAACGTCGTGGTCACGGCGGTGCCGTACCTCGTCGGACGCGCACGGCGCCTGCGCGATCTCGCAGAATACGATGAGGCGATAGCGTAGTTGTGTGGTGATGCGACGCGCGACCACCACGATGCGCGACTGCTGGTGCAGCGTCAACTCGAGTAGTACGCCGCGTTCTCGTCAATGTAACCCTTGGTGAGATCGCAGCCGTACGCCCGCGCCGAAGCGTTGCCCGCCCCGAGCGACACTTCGAGATCAACAATCTCCACCTTCAACGCGGTGCGCACCCTAGCGTCATCGAAGTCGAGGCGCTCGCCGCCGCGCACGACCTGATAACCGTTAACCCAAGCGTTCGTGGCCGTCGTGTTCACGGTGACGTCCACGCACTTGCCGATAGCCATGAGGATGCGGCCGACGTTCGGATCGGCGCCGTGCACCATCGTCTTGATGAGCGGCGAATTGACCAGCGACTTGGCGACAGTACGCGCCTCGTGGTCATTGAGGGCGTCGCGTACGGTCACGCGCAGCAGATGCTCGGCGCCTTCGCCATCGTGGGCGAGGGTCTCGGTCATGCGCACGCACCCGGCGATGAGAACCTCTCGAAACGCATTCTGATCCACAGATCCCGCGCGTCCGTTCGCGAGAATGGCGCAGGTGTCGGACGTGCTCATGTCGGTGTCGACCGAGAGCATGTTGAACGACACATGCACCGCCTCGCGAAGCAATCGGTCGAGCGTCGCCGCATCGAAAGCAGCGTCGGTGAAGATGTACGCGAGCATCGTGGCCATGTTGGGCTCAATCATGCCCGAACCCTTTGCCACCCAGGTGATCGTTGCGCTATCCACGGACGCAGACAGTGCTTTTGGATGCGTGTCGGTGGTCATGATGCCCTCAGCGCCGACGAGCGGATCATCCTGCAAGTCGGCCTTCATGCCACGGATACCAGTTTCAATCTTCTCAACCGGAAGCTGGACGCCGATGACGCCAGTGGAGCTCACGAGCACCTGGCGTGCATCGGTACCGAATTCCGCCGCGGCCGCGGCGGCCATGCGACGCGCGTTCTCGACGCCGCGCGCGCCAGTGGCCACGTTGCTGACCTTGCTGTTGGCGATGATCACGCGCAGCACACCGCGCTTGATGGTCTCACGGCCCAGGATGATAGGCGCGCCCGGGAACTGATTGCGGGTGAAGACGGCGGCAGCAGCAGCATCCACCTCGCTGACGAACGCAGTCAGGTCACGCGCCTCGGGCTTGAGGCCGACGTTGCGGCTGGCGCAGCGAAAGCCCTTTGGGAATCGGGCGCGATCATGGAAGGTCATGGGCGGAGCTCCACTAGAACTGTGCGCGGTTCTGCCAGAGGATGAGCGCGCCGATCATGACGAGCAGGAACGCGAAAGCGCGCTTCAGTTGGCGCGTAGAAATGTGGTGGACGAGCGCCGTCCCGGCGAGGATCCCGATGACCGCGACGGCAGCAAAGCGGGCGACAAAAGCCCACGGAACAACTTCGAGCCCGTGATGACCGAGGTAGCCGGAGGCCGAGTTAAGTGCGATCACGAGCAGCGACGTGCCAACGGCCGCCTTCATCGGCACGCGACCGAGAATGACAAGCGCGGGAACGATAAGGAATCCACCGCCAATGCCGATAAGGCCAGTGAGTACACCGACAGTGAGTCCTACGGCGAGGAGCGGTGCGGGGTGCGGTGGAGCATCATCACGCGACGCACTCTCCTCTTGCCTCGCGCTACGCAGCATCGCGACAGCAGCCGCGATCATAACGGCGCCGAGTATCAGGAGCTGCACTCGACCGCTGAACCAGACGCTTGCCCGGGCGCCCGTGTACGATCCGACCATTGCGACCGAGCCGAAGATCGCCGCGGTCTGTAGGCGCACATTGCCAGCACGCCAATGCGACGCGACGCCAACAAGGGCCGCCATGCCCACAACTGGCAGGCTCATTGCAATGGCCAACTTGGGGTCGAACCCGAGGACGTACACGAAAACGGGGACGGTCAAGATAGACCCGCCCCCGCCGAGTGTACCGAGCGCGAGCCCGATCAGGGCGGCGAAGAGATAGCCGAGCACGCCGAAAGATACGGCGTGCGCGGGTGCTACGCGGTAGCGGCCTTCTTCGCTTTCTTGAGCGCGTCGCGAAGCGGGACGTCCTTGGCGCCAGTGGTCAGCTTCCGACCATAGCTAGCCCAGGACGATACACCGCCGCCGAGGACGTGCACGTCAGCCTTGCCGGCGCGACGGAGGGCCGACGCGGCAGTGGAGGCGCGGGCGCCGGCGTGGCAGATGACAATGACCGGCGCATCGGCGGCGGCGATCTGTGGCAGCGACGCGGCAAGCTGGTCGAGGGGAACGAGTGTGGAACCGTCAATGTGGCCCTGCACGTACTCGTTGCGACTGCGGACGTCGAGCAGGATAGCGGCAGGATGTTCGGCGCGCACGGCGTCGAACTCCTCGGGACCGAAGGAGGCACCGCCGACCAGGGAAGCGAGCGAGGCGAAGAAGCTCATTGGCGTGATGGGGTAAGTGTATTACTACATCGAAATATAGTAGACTACTGCCCAATGGGAAGGGGGTGTCCGCCACCCGACGCAACGACGAAAGCAACGGGGCGCAAAGGAATCTTCGCGCCCCTTCGCGCCCTTCACTTGCGCACGCGCAATCAGCCTAGGCTTCGATGGGGGCGCAGTAACGCTGCGGCTTGCGGCGCTCGACGACGGTATCGGCGAAGGCGGCCAGGCGCAGCAACAGTCGCTCGCTCCACCCCTTACCGATGGCCTGCATGCCGATGGGCAGGCCGTGCGCGTCATATCCCGCCGGGAAGCTAATGGCGGGGTGGCCGGTCACGTTCGAGACGAAGGCGAAGCGCATGGTCTCCATGGTCCGGCCGATGTCAGAGACGGCGCCGCCGGTCGAGTGCATGCGCGGAGCGGTATTACCGGAGGCCGGCGTGATGATCGCGTCGCAACGCGCGAATGCGCGTTCGAAGTGCGCCGTGATACGCGTGCGCACACGCTGGGCGTGCACGTACTCCACGGCGGTTGACCGGCGGGCGAGCGTGAGATTCAACTGCGTCTCGATCCCGAACTCGCCGAACCGATCGCGCACGTGCGGCCAAAGGCCAGTCGACATTTCCGACGTGATGATGATCAACTGGGCGACGCGTGCGAGTTCGAGTTCTGGGATCTCAACCTCGACGACGGTCGCCCCCTTGGCACGCATCTGCTCGAGCAGGCGTTCGCACGTCGCCACCACCTCGGGCTGCGCGTGACGGAACCATGGCCAGTAAACGCCGAGCGTCACCCCGTTGAGAGAACGCGGTGCAAGTGTGTCGATGTCGGCGGTGGGGTGACCGAGCGAGTGCGGATCTTCGACATCCGCACCGGCCATCACCTCATACGCGAGTGCGGCGTCACGCGCGGAGCTCGCAAGCGGCCCCAGGTAGGCAAGCGACCAGCACAACGGCGCGGCGCCGCGCTCGGAGATGCGACCGTACGTCGGCTTGAGGCCCACGACGCCGCAGAAGGATGCCGGCAATCGAATTGAGCCCCCACCATCAGCGCCAATGGCGACCGGCGCGAGTGCCGCACCGACGACGCACCCCGGCCCGGAGGAGCTGCCGCCGGTATGATGCACGTCGTTGTACGGGTTGCGCGCCGAGCCGTGGTGCTGGTTATATCCGGTGACGCCGATGCCGATTTCGTGCATGTTGGCCTTGCCGACCATCACCGCA
>JAHFCT010000061.1 GCA_023249375.1 Gemmatimonadota bacterium
GAACGCAAACCGGCGGACAACAGAAAAGCTCATCGAGGGCCTCTCGTGAAGATGAACGGAACGTGAATTGTATTGGCTTACGTTGGGCCCGGCCAGACCGTTGGGGGCATCGGCGGGGGTATCGGCGCCGGCCTCTTCACACGGCTCAGCGCGTTGGGCGTTTCGCTTGGGGGTCGAGCGCCAGAATCACGCCGGCGTGTGCCGCAACTGTAATGAAGGCGGAAACGCCACCGCTTGCGCTCACGCGAACCGCCGAGAGCTCCGCGTCGCCAAACAGTACGCGAGGATGGACGCGCATCGCCGGAAACATATGATCACCAGACGTGATCGAGCTTTGGACCGCAGGCTCACTCCCCACGTTCGCCACCACCAGTACGCTGCCGCTGGCATCTCGGCGCAAGAAAGCAACGACCGCGGGGTTGTTCGTCTTGAGCGGCACGAGCGTGCCGCGGCCCAGTGCCGAGTTCGCGGCCCGCAGATGAATGAGCTGCCGATGCAACGTGAGCAGCGAACTCTGGATGCCGTCTTGTGCGGCGACGTTGGCCTCAAGCGAATCGGCGCCGAGCGGCTCCCACGGCGTGCCGGAGGTGAATCCCGCGTGCGGTGCGGTGCGAGACCACGCCATCGGCGTGCGGATGCGCTCGTCCGGCTTGGGGCCGATCATGCCCAGTTCTTCGCCGTAGTAGACGAAGGGCAGGCCCGGCAGCGTCAGCAGGAGGAACGACGCCACACGCGCCTTGGCGGCATCACCGCCGAGTTCGCTGCGCGTGCGCGGCTGATCGTGATTGCGCAGGAAGGGTGCCCATCGTACTGCGGGAAGCGCCGATTGCATGCGAAGAACTGGCGCCAGAATGCCACGCGCATCGCCACGCCGCACACCGGCAATGAGTGAGTCGGCAACCTCGAACGCGAAATACGCGTCGAGCTGATCGGGATAGTACGTGAGCAGCGTGCCCGTGCTGTCGAACACTTCGCCGATGGTAAACGCGCCGGGCTTGGTGTGGCGCACATGCGCCGCGTACTCGTGCAGTACGGCGTGGGTTCCCGGTGTGTCATCCACGTGCGTGCTGTCCTCGACGAGGTACTTGACGGCGTCGAGCCGGAATCCGTCAACGCCCATCTCTTTCAGCCAGTACGTGGCGACTTTCTTCATCTCAGCCAGCGCGTACGGCTTCTCGTAGTTGAGGTCCGGCATCCCCTGCCAGAAGAAACCGTAGTAGTACTCGTCGCGCACCGGCGACTTGTGCCAGTTGCTCTGGCCCCAACGATTCAGCGGACCTGCCTTTGGCGCAAAACGGAACCAGGCGCGATACGGAGAGGCGGTGTCGCGCAGCGCGGCCTGGAACGGCGGATACTCGCTGGATACATGGTTGAGCACCATGTCCAGAATCACCTTGATGCCGCGCTTGTGCGCCTCGACGACGAACCGCTTGAAATCAGCGTTGGTGCCGTACGCGCGCGCCACGTGATAGTGATCACTCGGGTCGTAGCCGTGGTAGCCGGGCGACTCGGTGATGGGCATCAACCAGAGGCAACGCGCGCCGAGTGAGCGGGTGCTGCGCGGGTTGCCATCGTTGATGTAGTCGAGGGACTGCGTGAGCCCGTTGAGGTCGCCGATGCCATCGGCGTCGCTGTCGCGAAACGAGCGGACGAAGACTTCGTAGCAGGTGGCGCCTTGGCGCCAGTCGGCGGCGGGAGCCGCGTGAGGAGCCTGCGCACTGAGTGCGGCCGCAATGGCGGTGGCGACGAAGGTCGCCGCGCCTCGTCGTGCCCACGAAAGGAATGGTGTCTGCATTTGGCTACTATAAGAGTGGCGCCGCGCCGAGGGCGGGGCCACCCGGGATCCTGCGTCATCAGCGAGGGTATCTCTGGTGAAGCGTGTCTAAGTCCTTGGAGACTGTCGAACGGAGTGGTCGCGTGAAGAGAACATCGGTGATCGTCATTGCAATGTTGCTGGCCGCAGGGTCCGCCGTCGCGCAGTTCCCGGGCGGCGGCATGGGCGGTATGGGAGGCGGCCGACGCGGTGGGATGGGTGGCATGGGCGGCGCCGGAGGGCGCGGCGGCATGGCGGGTGGCGCGCGCGAAATGAACGTGAAGTTCCCATCGGCCAAATCGCTCGAGAAGTACAACCCGGCGGCGTTGCTGCTCGACAAGCACAAGAAGCTCAAGCTGGCCGATGCGCAGCAGACGCAGCTCACCGGACTGCGGCTGCAGATCTTCGAGCGCAACGCCACGCTGCTCGCCCGCTACGACTCGGTGCAGCGCGACTTCCACATGCCGCAGGCCAGCCAGCGGCGCGGCGAGGAGCCGTCACCCGCTGCCGACAGCACGCGACGCACCGCGATGCGCGAGATGCGCGAACTGCGGCAGTTGGCCGATTCGCTTCAGGACCGGCGCCGCGCGGATGTCCGCGATGTGCTTACCGCGCTCGCCGACGACACGCAGCGGAAGCAGGCCGCCGAGTATCTCGACAAACAGGACATCGAGTTCTCGAAGGAGTTTCCGGCGCCGCCGCAACAGCGTGGCCAGGGCGACAGCACGTCGATGGGTGGTCGGGGCCGAGGAAGAGGCGGCGCGCGTCCTCCGGTGTGATGTCAGTTGCGCCTGAGCGACTCAAGGGCGGCGCTTATCGCGCCGCCGCGTTGGCCGTCTTGGCCGCGAGCTCCCGCCGCCAGTTGTGCACGACGACGGTCAAGACGTCCTCGCCCGCGTGCTGCAGCATCACGAACTGCGCACCGTCGGGCGTGACGTCATAGTTGGGATGCGACGCATTGGTGAGGAAATCGCCCGAGAGCACCACTTTCCGCTCACCGATGGCGAACGCCGCGCCGGTAGTGACGCTGGTCGCGATCACATCAGTCCCCGCGCGGTAATACAGCACGCGGCCTGATCGCGACCAGATCGGCTCTGTGCCGCCGCCACTCGACACCTGCACGCGTCCCCCGGCGCCCGGGAAGGGGCGGACGTACGTCTCTAACACCCCGGTTTCGTTCGACTGATACGCCAACCACTTGCCGTCAGGGGAGAGCCTCGGCATCTGGTTGTACGCTGCGCCCGTGACCAGCACCTGCGACTTGCCCTTCTCCGCGAGGTTGACGGCGAAGATGCTGCGTGACGGATGGCCGCCGGGGCCCGTGCGATAGACCAGCCATTTGCCGTCGGGAGACAGGAGGCACTCGTACGGATCCCCTTCGGTGGGTGCGAAGAGCAGTTCCGCGGGTCCGCTTCCGTCAGCCGGTTGCCACCAGAACGCCGACTTTCCACTGCGCTCGGAGGAGAAAAGGAGCCGCTTGCCGTCGGGACTCCACTCGGGTCGATTGTTGCGGCCCTCCGAGGTGACCTTCGTGAGCGTCGTCTTGGCGCGGTCATAGACCCAGATGTCGGTGGACTGCTGCGTGGTGATGGTGAACGCGATCAAG
The DNA here is from genome assembly GCA_023249375.1 of Gemmatimonadota bacterium. Classification (GTDB taxonomy): domain Bacteria; phylum Gemmatimonadota; class Gemmatimonadetes; order Gemmatimonadales; family Gemmatimonadaceae; genus PNKL01. The sequence goes on from JAHFCT010000061.1 coordinate 3,420, forward strand.
TGACCATCGGGGGAGAAGCGCGGCGTCGAGAAGTCGCGGGGCTCGTTCAGCAGCGGCTTCGCACTTCCGGGAACGAGCACGGGTTGATTGGCCGACTTGCCGCTGCGAAAGATGAGCGTGCCGCTGGCCGAGATGGCCGCTTTCGTCCCACCGTAACCGTCCGCCACCACATCCTGCTCGACGGGCACTGCGGCACCGAGCGTATGGCGACGCTGATCGTACGGCACCGCCATCATCGTGCCGCCCGGCGCCGAGTAGATCAGTTGCGCGTCCAGATAGGCCAGCGGCGCATTGCCGTGCACGTCGAGATTCACGCGCTCTCCGGTGGCAATCGATACCGTGTTGATTAGGATCGACGCCCTCGACGAAGAGGCGAGCGGCCAACTTGCGTACATGACGGTCTTGCCGTCGGGCATGAAGACCGGCCAGCGCCGGCTGCTTTCATCGGCGGACCTCGCGAGCACACGTGGCGTTCCTCCTTGCTCGGGGAAGACGTACAAGCCGCTCGAGGCGCCTCCGGCCACGACGTCACCGTGCGTTCCCCAAGTGAGTCCCAAGGGCACATCCGGAATACTGCCGAGCGTAACGATCGGCCCGCCCTCCACCGACACCTTCTTGACGTCGCTCCCTTGCAGGAATGCCACCCAGTGCCCGTCGGGTGAAAAGGTGGGAGCGCGTACGCCGCCGACACCCGGAGTGATGTTTCGGAGCGCGAGTTGATCGGTGGCGCGCAACCAGACCTCCGTGCCGCCCGACGACGGCGACGCCGCGATATACGCGATCATGTCTCCCTTGGGCGACACGGCCACCGTCGGCCCGAGCGCCGCCGCATCGAGTACCTGATGCTCTTTCGGAATTGTTATCGCGAAGCGCAGCACCGGATCCGGCGTCACCTCCCGTGTGCGGGCCCAGAGCACGGCCGCGCCGGCCGCAAGCAGGAGCGAGGCGTAGACCACATCCCGTCGGCCGAAGCGATGGCGTGTGATGGGCCCGGCGGAAACCGCCGCGCTCGTGGCCGTCGCGAATGACGCCGCATTCGCTGCCGAGAGCGACGCCATCCTGCCCGAAATCGCGTCGGAGAACTCGCGCGCCGTGGCGAATCGGTCGGCGGGCAGTTTCTCGAGCGAATGCTCGATGGCCCACTCCACATGCGGTGGCACGCTCGCACGAGTAGCGCGCACGCTGCGCGGCTTGTCGGTCAGGAGGCGCGCGATGATTGCCTGGGCCGTGTTGCCCGCGTGCGGCGCTTCGCCCGTGAGCATTTCATACGTGACCGCGCCGAGCGAGAAGATGTCGCTGCGGCCGTCGACCACGCGGTCGCCGGTGGCCTGCTCGGGGCTCATGTACTGCGGCGTGCCCAGCGAGAGTCCCGTCTGCGTGATGCGGCTGCCGCCGGCATTGCTCACGGCGAGGGCAATGCCGAAGTCGGCGATGAGCGGCTGCCCTTCGTGCAACAGGATGTTTTCGGGCTTCAGGTCGCGATGGATCACGCCGTGGCGATGTGCGTAATCGAGCGCCCCGGCCACGGCGACGGAAATGCGCACGGCATCGTCCACCGGCAGCTGCTTCTCGCGCTCGAGTCGGGCGCGCAGCGATTCGCCTTCCACGAAGGGCATGACGTAGAACAGCAATCCGCTCGCCTCTCCGCTGTCGAACAACGGGAGCAGGTTGGGATGCTGCAGATTGGCGGTGACCGTGATTTCGGAGAGAAACCGCTCGACGCCAAGCACGGCGCCAAGTTCCGGCCGCAGCACCTTGAGCGCGACCTGCCGCGCGTGCTTGAGATCGCGGGCCAGGTACACGGTGGCCATGCCGCCGGCGCCGATCTCGCGGGCAATCTCGTATCGGTCGGCGAGTGCCGACGTCAGCGTTTCGAGTTCGCTCATGCTGTTCCAGTCACGTGGGGGGCCACAGCGTTCGGAGCGTGTTTATCGACTGTCGCTCAAGCTACGGTCTCAAAGGGAGACTGGCTACCTCGCGTGGTGCGCTGCGTGCATTAGAATCAGAGATCGCTGGGTCATGGCGACCTGGCCTCACCGGATTCGTGATCATGCGCCTGTTTCGTGCGCTTGCTGTGGTGTCGCTCGTGCCGGCCGCGTTGGCCGCACAGGGTGCGACGCCGGACGCCGCCCGCTTTGACTTGGGCAAGATGTGGACGTTCGAATACACGCCGTCGGAGTATTTCTCCAAGACCTACGGCTTCACCGCTGACTCGGCGTGGTTTGCCCGCGCGCGACTCGCCGCACTACGCATTCCGGGTTGTTCGGCGGCATTCGTGTCGCAGGACGGGCTGATCATCACCAATCATCACTGCGTGCGCGGGTCGGTGAACGCCATCAGCAAGAAGGGAGAGAATCTGCTCGATTCGGGGTTTGTCGCGGCGACGCTCGCGGACGAACGACGCCTGCCGAACATGATTGCCGATCAACTGCTCGCCGCAGTCGACGTCTCGGACGAGGTGAACAAGGCGGGCGATGCGGCGGCGGAAGGCACGGCCCGCGACGACGCGCGCCGCCTTGCGAGCATCTCGGTGCAGAGTCGGCTGAAGTCCAAGTACGCGTCGGCTGGCGATTCGATTGTCGTGCAGGTGGTGGCGCTGTACAACGGCGCGCGGTCGTCGGCTTACGTTTTCCGGCGCTACACCGACGTGCGTCTGGTGGTGGCCGCCGAACTCGGCGTCGCCAACCTCGGCGGCGATTGGGACAACTTCACGTTTCCGCGCTACGCGCTCGACTTTGCGGTCATGCGCGCATACGGCGCGGACGGCAAGCCCGTGTCGAGCCCGTCGCACTTTGCGTGGGGCGGCCTCAATGGCGTGAAGGAAGGCGACGTGGTGTTCGTGATCGGGAATCCCGGCGCAACGCGGCGGCTCACGACCATCAGTCAGCTCGAGTACCAGCGCGATGTGGCGCTGCCGTTCCAAGATCACTTCTTGTCGTCGCACATCGCGGCGCTCAAGGCATTCCGCGATGCGAGCCGAGATGAGAAGGTGCGCGGCGACGCGCTGGTCTCGATGCTCGGCTTATCGAATAGCTGGAAGCCGATTGGCGGGCGGCTGGATGGCCTGCGCGACGCCAACATCATGGGGCGCCGCACGACAATCGAGCAGAACCTGCTGCAGGCTATCCAGGCGAAGCCGGAGTTGAAGAGCCGCTACGGAAAGCTGTTTGACCGCATGGCCGAGTTGCAGCGCCAGCGTACGAAATCGAAAGTGGCGATGAGCGCATTTGCGCAGCTCACGAGTGCGGCGGCCGGCAGCACCACGTTGCAGGCGGCGTACTGGGCGTGGCGCGTGCAGCGCGGCCCGGCGGATTCGGTGGCCGGTTTCCGTCAGCGGCTGACGCGTGTGCGTCCGCAGCTCAAGGACCTCGAGCGCCGGTATCTCGCGCTCTCGCTTGAAGACATCGCGACCGCGTATGGGGCGGGACACGCATTCTCGACCGCTGCGTTGAACGGACGTACTCCGCCGGATGCCGCGGATGCGCTGCTTGCGGGCACGGCGGTGAATGACACGGCGGGCGTGCGTCGTGCCGCGGCCGGTGAGCTGGCGTCCGACCCGGCGATGCAGTTGATGAATGCGATCATGCCGAGCGTGCTGGCGTTTGAAGCCGATCAGGCACGCATCAACGGGGAAGAGGCGGCGCTGTCGGCGCAGATTGGGCGCGCGCGCTTCGAGTTGTACGGGCCGAGCATTCCGCCCGATGGCTCGTCGTCACCGCGCATCGCCGACGGCGTGGTGCAGGGCTACGAGTACAACGGCACGCTGGCGGCGCCGTTCACGACGTTCTACGGCGTGTATGACCGCTATCGCAGTCATGGTGCCGGCAGCGATTGGGACTTGCCGTACCGCTGGCGCGTACCGCCGATGGGCCTCGACTTGGGTACGCCGCTCAACTTCGTGTCGACCGCTGACAGCTACGGCGGCAACTCCGGATCGCCGGCGGTGACGAAGGACCTGCGCATTGTCGGACTCAACTTCGACCGCAACATCAACGCGCTGGTGCGCGACTACATCTATCTGCCCGAACGCGGCCGCAACGTGATGGTGGATGTGCGCGCCATCCAGGAAGCGCTGGCGTATGTGTATCGCGCGGAGCGGGTGGTGCGGGAACTCGCGACTGGGCACATGTAGCCCTCGTGCCGAACGGGACGATGAGACTGCACACGGGAAGGCTCGCCTTGGTCATCACGGCGAGCCTTGCTGCGTGCCGGAGCGACGAAGTGCTCGTCCCGTCGCCGCTGCCGGCGGACAGCGAGATCGCCGTCGACTTTCACACGGACAAGACGCAGTACGCGACCGGCGCGTCCGCGAAGACGACGATGGTAAATCACAGCCAGAACACGCTGACGATGGGCGTGTGCAACGACGTGCTTGAGCGTGCGGCGGGTGCGATCTGGGTGGAGATCCCGCCGCCGGCGGTCGCGTGCATTGCGCTCGCCGTAGTGATCGTACCGGGCGACTCGGCGACGCTGTCGCTCGATCTCTCGCGTGCGACAATTGCCGGGACGTATCGGGTCTTTCGGCACTTCTCCGTGGCGCACGGGACAACGGCGGAGACGGCGTATCGGCGCACGAACACGTTCGTGGTCACTCGCTAGACATGGAACACTCGTGAACGAGCCTCGCTCGCAACCTGTGCCTATTGTCACTGACGCCGACGTCGAGCGCGTCGTGCGCCGCGACTATGGACCAGCACACGCGGACGACGTGCTGGCGCTGCTTTTGACGTACGGCGCCGAATCGTGGCAGCGCGAAGCGCCGCGGGTGCGTCTCGCAATTCTCCGTCTCGCCGGCGGCGACATCGAACATCTGCGCCGTGAACTCGACGTGGCGAAACGCGACTACCGCGATGTGCTGCTGGGCGCGGAGTATCTCAGCTACGGTGCGCTCACGTTGCGCACGCCGCATCCGTCGCCGGACGACGCGCAGCGGGCGATCGCAGCCGATTGGGGCGCGTATCAGGAGTGGCTGCGGCGCTAGCGACAGCCGTACGCGACGTGCCGGCGTTGGCGCCTGCTAGCCCATCTCGAAGATGACGCGATGCGTGCGCGAGCCCTGCGCGCCAAACACCAGCGATTGCTCGATGTCCGCGGTCTTCGACGGCCCGCTGAGGAACCAGCCACATTTGGAGTCTACGGGCATCAAGCGCACGGCCTCGTGCATCGTGGGGACGATAGCCGCGTACGGCACGACGACCACGAGATGCTCGGCGAGCACAATGCTGTTGCGCGCGCCGATGTCCGCCGCATCCACGTACACCGCGCCATTCTCGACTACGGCAAACCGGCCGCGCACGATCACGGCGCTCTCTTTGTCTACGCCCAACTCCGCCGCAAGAAGCTCGTCGAGCGACTGCGTCGCCTGACAAATGACGCCTCGGCCGCCGACTTCAGCGAGCACGCGCAGGAATGCGCCGTGCAATGCCTCGTCATCAGTGCGTGTGGTGAATGCTGGCGACGGTGAGGCGAGTGGTGCGGGTGCTGCAGATGTTGCGAACGCTGCAGATGCCGGCGGCGCGGCCGGCACTCGTGCGGCGCGAATGGCAGCGAGAATTATGTCGCGATCGCTCATGACCCTCTCCCTGCGCGACGCGCCCACTCGCGGAATGATTCATCCGCGATGACGGGCAAGGCGCGCCCCGGACGCGTCCACGGATTCCAGCGGCCGGAGAGCCACGATGCCGGAATCACCTTCTGGAACCGACGTGCCATCCGCGCCGCAAACTCGTAGCGGTCGAGCTTCGAAAGGACGCGGCCGAGCAACGGGAAGATGCTCGCATACCCGCGCGGCAATCTCCCAGCCGCCGCGCTGCGCGCGCGCCACGCAAGCAACTGCGCGGGGATGTCGATGCGCACGGGACAGACATCACCGCATGACCCGCACAGCGTCGATGCGAAGGGCAGCGTGTGGTGCCGATCGAGATCGACCGCCGGCGCGAGAATGGCGCCGATGGGTCCCTGGATCACGTGACCGTAGCTGTAGCCGCCGCTGCGACGATACACGGGGCAGGTGTTGAGGCACGCCCCGCAGCGGATGCAATGCAGCGCCGAACGCATCGTGGCGTCGGCCAGTCGCTTGGTGCGTCCGTTGTCCACCAGCACCACATGCATGGCCGAGCCCGCGCGCGGCGTCGTGACGTGCGTCGTGTACGCGGTGACGGGCTGTCCGGTGCCGCTGCGTGCGAGCAGGCGCAGCAGCACGCCCAAGTCGTCGCGCGTCGCGATCATCTTCTCGATGCCCGCGCAGGCAATGTGAATGGGCGGCGAATGCATGCCGAGGTCGGCGTTGCCTTCGTTCGTGCACACCACCACACCGCCCGTCTCGGCCACCAGCGCGTTTGCGCCCGTAATGCCGGCGCCGGCGTTGAGCAGTGCGTCGCGCAGGTGCACGCGCGCCGCCGCGGCGAGCGCATCGGGCGACGTCTCGCCGGCGGGCGTTCCCATCGTCCGATGGAACAGCTCGCCAATCTCCTCGCGCTTCCAATGAATGGCGGGAATGACAATGTGACTCGGCGGCTCCTTGGCGAGCTGCACAATGCGCTCGCCGAGGTCGGTATCCACCACTTCGATTCCCTGCGCCTCGAGGAACGGATTGAGGCCGCATTCCTCGGTGAGCATTGACTTGCTCTTCGACACGCGCGTGACGCCGGCACTGCGCAGAATGCCGAGTACAATTTCATTGTGCGCCTGTGCATCGCGCGCCCAATGCACCTGCACGCCGTTGGCTGTCGCGCGCCGTTCGAACTCCTCGAGCAAGTCCGCCAAGCGGCTCATTGCGTGCGTCTTGAGCGCCTGTCCCGCGAGGCGCAGCGATTCCCATTCGGGGATCGCGCTGCCGGCGTCGCGCTTCTGGCGCATGAACCAAAGCGACTGGTCGTGCCACGCTGCGCGTTCAGCATCAATGAGAAAACCGGCCGCCGCCGCTGGATGCCCGCTCATCGCGTGGCCTCCTCAAGCAACTCCGCAATGTGCATTGTGCGCAACGACGACCCACCGTGGCGCACGATCGCGTCGAGATGCAGCAGGCACGAGGGATCGCTGCTCACCAGCACCTCGGCGCCGTGCCGCGCGACGTCGGCCAGCTTGTCGCGCCCCATCACCACCGACACCTCTGCTTCACCAACAGCGAACGAGCCGCCGAAACCGCAGCACTCGTCGGGCCGGTCGAGCGGGACGATGTCCACACCATCGAGCCCCGAGAGTAGCGTGTGCATTGGCCCCTGAGGCGGCTCGTGCAGTTCGGTTGATCCGCCGAGTCGCAGTCCGCGCTGCGCGTGGCAACCGAGGTGCATCGCCACCCGATGCGGGAACCGGCCGGTCAGCTGCGGTTTGCCAAGCACACCAGCAATGAACTCGCACAGTTCGTAGGTCACCCTCGCCGCGTGCCGCGACGCTTCGTCGTCGAGCAACGCGGGCACGTGATGCCGCACGTGATGCGTGCAGCTCCCCGACGGCATCACGATGGCGTCAAACTCGGCGGACGCACGCGCCCATTCGTGCGCCGCGCCGCGCGCGGCCGTGACCACGCCGGCGTTGAACATCGGCTGGCCGCAGCAGGGCGCGTCGAAGCCGAGGCTGACCTCGCAGCCTAGCCGCTCGAGCAGGGTGAGCGTTGCCCGCGCCGCCTCTGGGCGGAACTGGTCAACGTAGCAGGGAACGGCCAGGGCAACGCGCATCATCAGATCAAAGGTAGCGCCGCCGAACCGCTGGCGCGTCTCGATGACCACGCCATCAGCGCCGCCGCGCGAACGCGTCGGTGAGGACGCAACGAGCTCGTGAACAAACACTAGCGTTTTCTTGACGCTACTCTCCCCGCACACGAGAATTCCCTTCGTCGGATTTCATCCGCGCGGCGCCCCCGGGCCGCGCCGAGCGATAGGCTTATCGCCACGCCGCGTGGCTAACCCGGAGCGTCATCATTCCCATCACACAGAGCATCCAACTCGGCCCGGTCGACTGGGTGATTCTCATCACCTATTTCTCGTTCGTGATCGGCATTGGCGCGGCGCTCAAGCGCGGCATGAAGAGCTCCAACGATTTCTTCATGTCGGGACGCAATATTCCGGCGTGGATTGCCGGGCTCGCGTTCCTCAGCGCCAACCTCGGTGCGCAAGAAGTGATGGGCATGGCCGCCTCGGGCGCCAAGTACGGCATGATGACCTCCCACTTCTACTGGGTGGGCGCCGTGCCCGCGATGGTCTTCGTCGGCGTCTTCATGATGCCGTTCTACTATGGATCGAAGGCGCGCAGCGTCCCGGAATACTTGAAGCTGCGCTACGACGAGAAGACGCGGACGTTCAACGCGTTCAGCTTTGCGACGATGACGGTCTTCTCGAGCGGCATCTCCATGTATGCGATGGCGAAGCTGCTCAATCTGCTGCTCGGCTGGAACTTCGACGTCTCGCTCTGGGCCAGCGCCGCCATCGTGCTCGCCTACATCTTCCTCGGCGGGCTGACCTCGGCGATCTACAACGAGGTGATGCAGTTCTTTCTTATCGTGCTCGGCTTCGCGCCGCTCGTTTTTCTCGGATTGCGCGACGTCGGCGGATGGTCAGGGCTCGTGTCGAGGCTCGACCTCGTGGCGACGCAGAGTCACAACCTGGCCGGCCAGCCGTACGCGGCCGGCGCGTGGGTGAGCGCGTGGAACCACATGGGCACGCCCGGCGGCAACCCGATGGGTGTTGAGTCATTTGGAATGGTGATGGGGCTCGGCTTCGTGCTCTCTTTTGGCTACTGGTGCACCGATTTTCTCGTGGTGCAGCGGGCGATGGTCGCCGAGAATGAGCAGGCGGCGCGGAAAGTGCCGCTGATCGCCGCGGTGCCGAAGATGCTCTTCCCGTTCCTCGTGATCCTGCCGGGCATGATCGCCATCGCGTTGACGTTCAAGGCGGGGCAGACCGGATTCTCGCTGCCGGTGAAGGGAAACGCGTACGACTACGACATGACGATTCCCCTGATGCTCAAGCATTACTTCCCGACTGGCATTCTCGGGCTTGGGCTGACGGCGTTGATGGCGTCGTTCATGAGCGGCATGGCCGGCAATGTCACCGCGTTCAACACCGTGTGGACGTACGACATCTACCAGAGCCACATCGCCAAGAACAAGAGCGACGCGCACTATCTGTGGATGGGGCGCATGGCGACGGTGTTCGGCACCGTGCTGTCGATCCTGACGGCGTACATGGCGGTGCATTTCAACAACATCATGGACATGCTACAGCTCGTGTTCGCGTTCGTGAACGCGCCGCTGTTTGCCACGTTCCTGCTCGGCATGTTCTGGAAGCGCACCACGGGGCACGGCGCGTTCTTCGGGTTGCTGAGCGGGACCTTCGCTGCCGCGATGCACCACGGCTTCACAGTGCCAATTGGCGCCGAGAGCCTGTTCAAGGGCGGATGGATTGGGCCGGTGCTGCACACGTATCCCAGCGAAATGGCGCAGAACTTCTGGACTGCCATCTGGTCGTGGACCACCTGCTTTGCCGTGACCATTCTCATCAGCCTGCTGACCAAGCGCATCAAGAGCGACGAAGACCTGCGCGGGCTCGTGTACAGCCTCACCGAGCGTCATTCGGAAGGGCATCTGCCTTGGTACAAGCGACCCGTCTACCTCGGCGCGCTCATCCTGATCGCCGTGACGCTGCTCAACATTGCATTCCTCTAGGGAGGCGCCATGAAACTCGACCTACGCCTGCCCATCGGCCTGCTGTTCTCGATCTTCGGCGCGATCCTCGTTGTTTACGGATTCATGTCGCCGGCGGAGAACTATCGTCAGTCGCTTGGCATCAACGTGAACCTGTACTGGGGCGTGGTGCTGTGCGCGTTCGGCGGCGTGATGCTCACGTTCGCCCTGCGCGCGCGATCGAAGGCGCCATGAAGCGCCGCGCCTTTGTTGGCACGATGGCCGCGACGGCGGCGGCGTGCGCACTCCCCGCGCGATTCGCGCGGGGCGGACGTCAAGTGAAGCGCGTGAGTCTGGAGCTGTACTCCGTGCGCACCGAAATGAAAAAGGATCCCGAAGGCACGCTCGCCGCGGTGCGGGCGATGGGTTACGACGATGTAGAACTGCTGTGGTCGTTTGGCAACTTCGGGCGCACGAACGAGCAGGTGAAGGCGGCGCTCGCCAACACCGGGCTCAAGGCGCCGTCGGCACACATTGCGCCGGAACTGCTCACCAACAACTGGCAGCAGAGCGTGGACGCGGCGGCATTCCTCGGACAGCAGTACTTGATCGTGCCCAGTTTGCCCGAAGAGACCAATACGTCACTGGATGCGTGGAAGAGGTGGGCCGACGTTTTCAATACGGCGGGCGCCACGGCGCGGAAGAGCGGCATTTGGCTTGGATTCCACAACGAACCCAATCATATGAAGGCGATTGGCGGGGCGGTGCCGTACGACGTGTTTGTCGAACGCACCGATCCGGCACTCGTGCGGTTGCAGCTCGATGCCGGCAACATGCGCATGGGCGGCGGCGATCCGATGCGCTATTTGCAGCAGCATCACGACCGCTACTGGAGCTTCCACCTCAAGGATGTCGTCGCCGACAACTCGCACGACACGGAACTGGGGAAGGGAACGGTGGACTTCAAAGCGCTGCTGGCGATGGTGCGCGACGTGGACAAGAAGCTGATGGTGGTGGAGCAGGAAGGGTCGGCGGCGCCGCTGGAGAGTGCGCGGCAGGATCTGGAGTTCATGCGGGCGTTGCGGTTCTAGCGCGCTCGCGCATGCCGGCGCGGAAGCGCGTATTTCGCGACAGGCAACAACAGGACCCGGCGATTGCCGGGCCCTGTCGACAATCCTCGTTGAGGCCACAGGATCAGTGTCTTCTCAATCTCAGAGTATGCTCAGATAATCGCGACACTCAATGAGTGCGATCCCCAAGCACAGCTGTGGAAGCGCCCGCGACCGGCGACGGGTTGACGAATACGCCCCGAGTGGAGGTGAGGAACAAGCCTTGCCACGTGCCAGTGGTCGTGAGCTTAGCATAGCCCACGCGTCTGGCGACCAGTGTGTCGCCACGCATTTCAGCGATATCCGTGTTATTGATCGCGAACGATGAGCCCGTCACCCCAAGATGCAATCCACCCCCTGAGTCTAGCGCAACCGGAACGAGCGGAACTCGCTGGCCAATCAACAGGAGCCCCGGAAGAGGATACGCGTCAATGCTCCACTTTTCGGCGGCCTCAGGTTGTGTTGGGGAGGATCCACCGCATCCCGCAAAACCGAGCGAGAAGACTGCGAACACTACGATAACGGCGCGAAACCGAGATGGTGCAAGCATGACGGTGACCCTCTACGGCGCCGGGGATAGGCCAGAGCCGAAATCATACGTGATTTGTTGCCACGGACTGAAGATAGCTCGAGAACCAATACACCTAGACAACCCGTCGGTCCACAGAGAGTCCCCCCGAGCCCACACGATGCCAGCAGCATTCGCAGCATAGCCTGAGGAGCCACCGTACCACTGAAAGACGGGACTGCCGCTGTCTGCGTCGCCGACGGTGGCGAGTAGCGTGAAGTTGCATCGAATCCAGATGTTCGACCCTGGCGTGGACTCAAAGTCCTGGCACGTCTCAATGACTTGTCCAGCCGACCAACCCGTCGTTCGACCCACATGTTGCAGTCCTTGGCCGACTATCAAGTTCGAGTACGGGACCACGCCCGTGACGTTGAAGGCAGGTGACGTCACATCCAGTGAGCCCTTTGTACCGGGTGTCAGGCTCACCCATGTTGTGCGTGCGACTGCGAATGACGTCGAGGCATCTTCGCTTTCGTACAACGCAACATCCGACTGTCTGCAGTACGTATTGGGATTACACATCGGTGCATCGTAGTAGGGAGGCGGGTCCATGACTTCAACGCCGACGCGCCAATTCGGAACGCTCCAGTCCGGCTGAAATAGGACGGCTGAGGGGTCGTATCCGAACGACGTTGGCGTGCAGTGAGACGCCGTCAGTACATACCGAGATGGCCAATTGCCAATGCGCGCCACGAAGCCAGACGAACACGCGCCGCCGTTCGGCGGCCGCGTGGTGTCGCTAATGAGGATATACACACCACCGAGTATCGGCCTTAGGTAATCCCAGAGCGTGCTTGCCGGGTGCACATGACGTGTCACACGAACAGCAACAAGATCGTTGCCGATCCCTGCTTGCACCATCTGCGTAATTATGCCTTCGGAGTCGCTTGCCGTGTTGACGCCTAGCACGACTCGGTTCTCGAGTTCGTTTACATCCACGGCGTTCACGCCTTTCAGCGAGTGAGGATGAAGCATGCGGACCACTGACCGCAGTTCCATGAAGCTGTGCTTGACCGCTCGGCGCACTCCTGGCGCGGGTTGCGTTTCTCCCAATGAAGCGAACCAGTCAGACACTGCATTAGCGGACAGATCCGGATCAGTTCCGATCGCATAGAGCACGACCAAACGGCCCGTTGAATCCAGTAACACCCCTGCAAATCCAGGCGCGCGCGAGTTGATCGATTCCATCTCATCGTCGAATGTCCTGGGCGCTACCATCGTCTGCTTGCCTTGAATCTTCGAGATGGCGGATTGTGATCTCGACGCTGCTGGCGTCGTAGTGCCGACATCCGGCGAACACGCGATCAATGTCCCAACCAACGCTCCAATGAACATGGTAGCGAATTCGGCTCGACGAAGTGATGACAGCCTGTACATTTGAGAGCCTCCCTGATTTTTGACAGGTGATAGCCTACGTCGTTGTCCGACGAATTCGGGCAACGATATTACGAGGCGGCCTGGATTCAGGGGGCTGGGCAACGCATCCATGGCGAGTCTCGACTTGGCGAGGAACCACCACGAGAGCCCATCGTCTGGTTTCCCGCGCGTTCCAACGTCAAGGACTGCAGTGCTGGGTCTTCACTTGAGGCGGAATCAACGTAACGCAGTCGATATTGACTGACTATCACGCGAAGTTACATTGCCTCTTCTTAATCGAGAGTTAATCTGCGCAGTGTTGCCGCCGCATCGCGGATCCTGTGTTGATCTCGCACCAATGCAGTCAGGTAGTTCGTCAGGACCACGCAGTGCGACAACCACGAGGGACCCATAAACGACGGAGAATCGGAGCGATCCTCACGAATTGACCGTGTCGAAGTACATTGCGGTGTCGTCATCATCGACCTTCATCGAAGCGCCCCGGCGTCCCCGGGTATCCACTTCGACTCCGATCCCTTTTCCGTCCAACACGTGAAGGCAGCGTCAGCGGTGTTGCGAAGCGTCACAATAATTCTCTGGTCCTTGGCAGCGCCACACGCGTTGTTCGCCCAGCGCGGCGCGCCCGCCAACGCCGCCGCGCAGGTCACGGTCACCGACTCGTACGTCTCGCTGCGCTACGACGGTGCCACGATCTTCGAAGCAAGTATCACCGCCACGCGCGGTCATCCGCTGGTGCGGCAGCTCGTCGACACCTCGAACGGCCGCATCACGCAGATCGTGAGCTGGGTTGGCGGAGGCCGCATTACCATGCGCGGTGAAGTGCACACCGTCGGCGAGGCGCTCGCGGTGGACGCTGACCCGCGCGAGGACGGCGTGCCCGTGGTGCGCCACAGCGTCGGCCCGAGCTACAGCCTGTTGAATCGCGGCGTGTATGCGCGCGATCGCGACTGGCTGCTGAGCGTCGACTTTCCCGCCGACGTGCAGGTGACGCCGGTGGCCGGCGGCGACTCGTCCGCCTTTGCCGTGGACGCCGCGGGCGGCGAGATCACGTTGCGTTTCCGTCCTCGCTTCTATGGAAAGCATCGTGGGCTCTCGTACTTCGAGCCGTGGACGTACAGCACCTGGCCCAAGTCGGTGGCCGGCTGGAGTTCGTGGTTTGCGTTCTTCGACAAGGTGACGGAGAGCGATATCCATCGCGCGGCCGATGTCATCGCCGAGAAACTGGCGCCGGCGGGATACGACGTGCTGCAGATCGACGACGGTTTTCAGCGGCTGCCCATCTCGGTGCCCGACAACTGGCTCAATACGAACGAGAAGTTTCCAGGTGGGTTGAGCGGCCTGCAGTCGTACATCCGCGGCAAGGGGCTGACCGCGGGGCTGTGGACCAACACGACGTTCCACGATTCGGCGTGGGCCATGGCGCATCCGCAGTACTTCGTGCGCGGCATCGACGACAAGCCGGCGCGCGGCAACTGGGTGGGCTACGTGATGGACGGTGCGAACCCGGCCACCATGCGCGACCTCGTGCTCCCGGTCTACTCGGCGCTCAAGAAGCAGGGATGGAACTACTTCAAGGTCGATGCGCTGCGCCATCTGCGGTATGAGGGCTACAACAGCCACGCCGATTTCTACGCGCGACAGAAACTCGATCGCGTAAAGGTGTACCGCGACTTCACGCAGCAGATCCGCAACGTCATTGGGCGCGACGCGTTTCTTTTGGCCTCGTGGGGGCCGCGCCCAGAACTGGCGGGCATCATCGACGCCACGCGATTGGGCGACGACGGTTTTGGCTACGGCGGCTTTGCGCAGTTCAACTCGTTCAACAACGTGGTCTGGCGCAACGATCCCGACCACATCGAGTTGCATCAGCCCGATGGCCGGCGCGCGGCGACACTCACGTCGCTCACCGGGTCGCTGATGATGCTCACCGACAAACCGCAGGTCTATTACGGCCCCGAAGTGGTCACGGCTCAGCGCACGGCGCCGGTACTCGTCACGCGGCCCGGGCAGGTGTACGACATCGATCCTACCAAGACTGATCGCTTGTGGATGGTGCAGCACGAACTGAGCGGTGCCGGGCCGCGTCCGTTCGAGGCCGATCAGCGGCTACAGCAGACGCTCTATCAACTCGACATCGCACGCCCGTTCGAACGCTGGACCGTGCTGGCCCGCACCACCGGCGCGCCAACGAACATCGCCATGAGCGACCTCGGCCTCGATTCATCACGCGTATACGTCGCGTTCGATTTCTGGGCGAGTCGCGCGCTCGGTACGTTCAAGGGAGCGCTGACGCTCGCGCCAGTAGAGGAGAATGGCGTGCAGGTAGTGTGCCTGCGCGAACGCGTGGATCACCCGCAGCTGCTGGCCACGGGGCGTCACGTGAGCTGCGGTGGCGTGGACGTGCAGAGTGTCGAGTGGAAGGGCGACGTGCTGAGCGGCGTGTCGCAGAGCGTGCTCGAAGGAATCGGGATGCTCTTCGTCACCGAACCACCGGGATGGACCGCGGTGTCGGTAGAAGCCGCCGATGCGCGCGCGCAGCTCGGCGAACTGCTCGAGCCCACGCAGCCGGGCGGCGTTCGCTGGCGCCGCATAGTGATTGCCAGCGGATCGCCGCGCATCGCGTGGGCCATCAAGTACCGGCGGGCGCCGTAGCGCGCCCGCGACAGGGTTACACCGTAGATCCCGTTCCGTCCCGTCCTACTGTTTGCGTTTCGTCGTGATGAGCACGACGCCGCTCTTGCCGGCGTCGCCGTACTTGGCGATCGCGGCTTCGCCCTTGAGGACGTTGATCGACTCGATGCTGTCTTTCGAGATTGCCATCGCCTTGACCTGCGGCGTCATCACGCCGTCGACAATGAAGAGCGGTGCCGTGGATTCCGGCGTACCGATGCCGGCGCCGCCCTTCATCAACACCAGATGCGTGCCCTTGCCGCTGA
>JAHFCT010000062.1 GCA_023249375.1 Gemmatimonadota bacterium
ACGACCAGTTCCGGCCGCAGCTCACCTTCCTCGACGTGAAGATGGCCGGCATGGACGGTCTGGAGACGCTGCGCAAGCTGCGCGCGCTCGACCCCGCGGCCATTGTCGTGATGATCAGCGGGCACGCCACCATCCAGAATGCGGTGGAAGCGACGCAGGGCGGCGCCTACGACATCATGGAGAAGCCGCTGGACACCGACCGCATTCTGGTGACGCTGCGCAATGCGATTGGTCATCTGGCGCTGCGCGAGGAGAATGCGCGGTTGCGTGAAGTGGTGGAGCAGAAGTACGAAATCGTGGGTCGCTCGTACGTCATTCGCGCGCTGATCGAGACGATTGACCGCGTGGCCGCCACCGAGGCGCGCGTGCTCGTCACTGGCGAGAACGGCACCGGCAAGGAGTTGGTGGCGCGCGCGCTGCACCGTCAGTCGCGGCGCGCGGCGGCACCGTTTGTCGAGGTGAACTGCGCGGCGATCCCGAGCGAGCTGATCGAGAGCGAGCTGTTTGGCCATATGAAGGGCTCGTTCACCGGCGCGGTGCAGGACCGTGCCGGCAAGTTTGAGCAGGCGGACGGCGGCACGCTCTTTCTCGACGAAGTGGGCGACATGTCGCTCGCGGCGCAGGCCAAGGTGCTGCGCGTGCTGCAGGACGGAGAAGTCACGCGCATTGGCGGTTCCAAGCCGCGCCGCGTGGATGTGCGCGTGCTGGCCGCGACGAACAAGCGGCTGGAAGAGGAGATCGCCGCCGGGCGCTTTCGTGAGGATCTGTACTATCGGCTGAACGTGGTGCCGGTGGTGGTGCCGCCGTTGCGCGAGCGGCGCGACGACATTCCGCTGCTCATTCAGTATTTTCTCGACCAGTTTTCGCCGCAGGGTTCGAATGCGCGCGGGATGGAGCGGGCGGCCGCCGACCGGCTGGCGGCGCTGGAGTGGCCGGGCAACGTGCGCGAACTGCGCAACACCATCGAGCGGCTGCTGATCCTGTCGCGCGGCCCGCAGGTAACGGTGGCGGACGTCGAGCGGCTGGTCGGCGCGCGTGTCAGCGAAGGCTCCGCACTGGGCGGGTTGGAGTCGTGCCGAACGTTCGAGGAGTTCAAGCTGGCGGCCGAGCGCGCGTTTCTGTTGGTGAAGCTGCGCGAGCACGACTGGAACGTGGCGGAGACGGCGCGCACGCTCGACATGCCGCGGTCAAACCTCTACAAGAAGATCGAGCGTCACGCCCTGGCGCGGGAGCAGGCATGAGCGATCGCAACTGGGACGCGGAGATGAAGAAGATCGACCGCCAGCTCGAGTCGGTGAGCGACGAGGCGATGTTCCCGGCCAAGACGGCGAAGGGCGCGCCCGCCAAGGCGCAGGTGGAAGCGGTGCAGCGGACGACGACCACATGGGGCGTCTTCCTGCGGCTCGCGCTGACCGTGGCGCTGGGCGTTGGGATGGTCTTCTGGCCGTACAGCGCGCGCTGCGGCCTGGGGCTGGCTGGTTACTTGGGCGCGGTTTCCGCGCTGGTCGTGAGCGGCATCTGGTCGTCCGTCTGGACGTTCAAGCATCGCGCCGGGCGTGCGCACACGCTGTCGCTGCTGCTGGTGCTGTGGGGCTTGGTGCTGGCGTCGATCGAGGTGCTGCCGAGAACGGGGTACGCCAAGGCGACGGTGGACCATCCGGAGCACTGGAGCTGCGCCAAGTAAGTCCGCCGCTGCGATGCGTTGGGTCGGTTCTGCTGACTTCCGCGGCTTCGCTGCCGGGGTCGGTTCTACTGAATTCCACGGATGACACGGATTGGACGGATGTGCACGGATCAACCCTTCAGGGGAACGACAGGTCGAGCGCCTGATAAGGAGATCGTTGAGCGGAACGACCGTTGTGCTGCTTGATCCGTGTGATCCGTCCAATCCGTGTCATCCGTGGTAGGCGGTAAGGCCATCGCCTGTACAGACCATCGCCGGTAGAGAGCGACGCCTGCTCTCCAGTGGTAGATTTCATCGCTGTCACTCCGCGACTTTCTGCCGTCCACGTCCATAGTCTACCGTCCTCATGACCACATATAAGTCGTTCATTGCCGGCGAGTGGGTTGAACCCTCGACTGGCGAATACGCCGAGAACCGGAACCCGGCCGATACGCGCGACCTCATCGGGCGCTTCCCGCGGGGCGACGTGCGCGACGTGAACCGCGCCGTCGAGAGCGCCAAGAAGGGCTTCGCCCTCTGGAAGGCGACGCCGGCGCCGGCGCGCGGCGACATCCTGCGCCGCGTCGGTGACATTCTGGTGCGGCGCAAGGACGAAGTCGCCGACCTGATGACGCGCGAGATGGGCAAGCCGATCGCCGAGACGAAGGGCGACGTGCAAGAGGGCATCGATACGGCGTATTACGCGGCCACCGAGGGGCGGCGCCTGTTTGGGCACACGGTGCCGAGTGAACTGCGCAATAAGTGGGCGATGTCGTTCCGCCGCCCGATTGGCGTGGCTGGCATCATCACGCCGTTCAACTTTCCGCTGGCGATCCCGACGTGGAAGATCTTTCCGGCGCTCCTCTGCGGAAACTCGGTGGTGTTCAAGCCGGCCACCGACGTGCCGCATACGGGACACGTGCTGGTGGAGATCCTGCTCGAAGCCGGACTGCCGCCCGAAGTGATTCAGCTCGTGCACGGCCCCGGTCGCGTGGGTGACGCCATCGTCAACCATCCCGACGTCGCGCTCGTGTCGTTCACCGGTTCCACCGAGACCGGAAGCAAGATTGGCGAGACCTGCGGCCGCATGCACAAGCGGCTGTCGCTGGAGATGGGCGGCAAGAACGCGATGATCGTGCTGAATGACGCCGATCTTGATCTCGCGCTCGAAGGCATTTTGTGGGGTGCCTTCGGCACCACGGGCCAGCGCTGCACCGCCACCAGCCGGCTGATCGTGCAGGACGGCGTGCACGACACGTTCGTGAAGATGCTCGTGGACCGCGCCGCCAAGCTCACGCTCGGCGACGGCCGCAAGAAGGGAACGGACGTCGGGCCGCTGGTGAACGAGGCGTCGCGCGAGAACGTCGAGCGCTATGTGGCGATCGGAAAGGACGAAGGCGCCACGCTGGCGCTGGGCGGGCAGCGCGCCACCGGCGGCAACCTGGACAACGGCTTCTTCTTCCAGCCGACGATCTTTACCAACGTGAAGGCCGGGTCGCGCCTGGAGCAGGAAGAGATCTTCGGCCCGGTGCTGAGCGTCATCAAGGTGAAGGACGCGGCGGAAGCGTTCACCGTGAACAACGACGTAGCGTACGGACTCTCGAGTTCCGTGTACACCCGCGACGTGAACGTGTCGTTCCAGGCGCTTCAGGTGCTCGACAACGGCATCACGTACATCAACGCCCCGACCATCGGCGCCGAGGCGCACCTGCCGTTTGGCGGCGTGAAGGCGACCGGCAACGGCCACCGTGAGGGCGGGTGGGAGGTCTACGAGTTCTTCTCGGAGACCAAGGTTGGATACGTCGATTACAGCGGCGCACTGCAGCGGGCGCAGATCGACAACTACTAGAACGCAGATTGTAGATGGCAGATGGGAGAGGGTAGAGGATAGGCGACGGGCATTCGCGTGCGCGGTGGCTGGCGGTGGCTGGCGGTGGCGAGCGGTGGCGAGCAGTGGCCAGCGGTGGACGGGGGGTGACCTTGCGTCCGCCGCTGGTGTATCAGGGCACGGCGCGGCTTGCTTCGCACCGGCGGTCCCGCTATCTCCCACTCACTGCCATGACCGACGATCCCTCAATTCCCACACCGCCGGCGCCGTTGATCAGCGGCGAACCCGTGTACGGCCCGACGCCGAGGCGCAGCCGCTGGCACCCGGTGCGCGCGATGTGGGAGTGGACCAAGTCGATGACGACGGCGCTACTGCTCTTCTTTGCGGTGCGCTCATTCCTGGTCGAGGCGTTCAAGATCCCGAGCGGTTCCATGGAAGGGACGCTGCTCGTCGGCGATTTTCTGCTCGTGAACAAGCTCGTGTACGGCGCCGAGGTGCCGTTCACGAGCAGGCATCTTCCGGCGATGCGGACACCGGGGCGCGGCGAGGTCATCGTCTTCAAGTGGCCGGTGGATCCCACCGTGGACTTCGTCAAGCGCGTGGTCGGCCTGCCCGGTGACACGCTCGGCATGGTGGACGGCATGCTGCAGCGCAATGGACGTGCGCTGAGCGAGCGGTACATCTCGCACACCGACCCCGGCGCCGATCCGGTGGGCGAGGAGTTCCGCTGGCAGCGGCAATACCTCGTGCGCCGTGCGAAGTCGGCTGAGGCGTATCACCCCTCGCGGAACAACTGGGGGCCGCTGGTAGTGCCGCGCGCGCACTTGTTCGTGCTGGGGGACAATCGCGACAATTCGCTCGACAGCCGGTACTGGGGGTTTGTGCCAGACTCGATGGTGCGAGGCCGTCCCATCCTGGTCTACTACAGCTATCTGCCGGACAGCGCCACCGCCGTTCCCTTCCTGACGCGCGTGCGGTGGAGCCGATTGGGAACGCGCGTTCGCTGACGCGCGGCACTTCCGAATGGTCGCGTCGAGCACCACATTCTGCACGATATGACTGACCCATCAGAACGCACGGGGCGTGCCCGCATGCCGGGCATGCACCGGAAGAAGCACCAGCAAGAAGAAGGGTCGCTGGACCAGTACCTGCGCGACATCAGCGTCTTCCCGCTGATCACGCGCGAGGATGAGGTCGACCTCGCGCAACGCATCCGCTCTGGTGACCAGGAATCGCTCGACAAGCTGGTGCGCTCGAACCTGCGCTTCGTGGTGTCGGTGGCGAAGAAGTACCAGAATCAGGGGGTCTCGCTCAGCGACCTGATCAACGAGGGCAACCTCGGCCTGATCCGCGCGGCGCACAAGTTCGACGAGACCAAGGGCATCAAGTTCATTTCGTACGCCGTCTGGTGGATTCGCCAGGCGATCCTGCAGGCGCTCGCCGAGCAGTCGCGCATCGTGCGCGTGCCGCTGAACCGCGCGGGCACGCTGCACCGCATCGGCAAGCGGGCGAGCGCGCTGCTGCAGGAGCTGGGGCGCGAGGCGACGCACGCCGAGATTGCCGACGGGATGGACATCACGGAAGAAGAAGTGGCACGGACGATGCTCATTTCGCAGACGCATCTGTCGCTTGATGCGCCAATGTCGCCGGGCGAGGACAACCGCCTGCTCGATTATCTGCCGGACACCGAGAGCCGAACGCCCGACGAAGAGACGTTCGAGAAGGCGCTCACCGAATCGATCCATGACGCGCTGCGCGGCCTCAAGGAGCGCGAAGCGAAGATCTTGCGCCTGTATTTCGGGCTCGACGGCGCCGAGCCGATGACGCTCGAGGAGATTGGCGAGGTGCTGAACATCACGCGCGAACGCGTGCGGCAGATCAAGGAGAAGGCGCTGAGCCGCCTGCGGCACATCAGCCGCGCGAAGGCGCTCGAGTCGTATTTGGGCGGATAGCGGGGAGGCCGCGCACGGGACGCGCGGCGACGGGGCGAGGGAGCGGGGACGCGGGGCGGCGGCGCAGGGGCGAAACGCCCCCGCGCCTTTCCATTTGCGGGCGCCTCCCTTTCATTTCGGAGCATCGCAATCGTTGTCCGCAATCGGCATCGCCGATCGTGATCCGTGATCTCTATCCGGAATCTCCGCATGGCCAGTGCATACTCGTTCGACGTCACCACCGGCGTTGATCTTCAGGAAGTCGACAACGCCATCCATCAGGCGCAGAAGGAATCGGCGCAGCGGTATGACTTCAAGGACGCCAAGACGTTGACCATCGAGTTTGCGCGTGCCGAAGGTGTCATTCGCCTGCACACCGACCACGACATGCGGATGCGGGCGCTGTTCGACATCGTGCAGAGTAAGCTGATCAAGCGCGGCGTGCCGGTGAAGAACCTCGAGATCGGAGAGAACATTCCGGCCGGCGGCGACACGCTCAAGAAGGAGATCACGCTGAAGCAGGCGCTCGATTCGGAGACTGCCAAGAAGGTGGCAGCCACCATCAAGGACGCGAAGCTCAAGAAGGTGCAGGCGTCCATTCAGGGCGATCAGGTGCGGGTGAGCGGGCCGGACAAGGATGCGTTGCAGGAGGCGATGACGCTGCTGCGCCGCGGCGACTACGGCGTCGAGCTGAAGTTCGGGAACTACCGGTAGACCTTCGCGCGCGGTGCGCTGGCGCGCCCACTCGTCTCCTCGCCCCCCGGGTACGATGCAAGACCTCACCAGCGGCTCGCTCAGCCGGCATCTGCTGAAGACCACGAGCTTCATGCTCGTCACGATGGTCTTCCAGACCCTGTACTTCCTCGTGGACTTGTACTGGGTCGGGCGGCTGGGCACGCAGTCGGTGGCCGCGGTTGGCATCGCCGGCAACGTCACCTTCGTCGTTCTCGCGCTCACGCAGATGCTCGGCATCGGCACCACGGCGGTGGTTTCGCACGCCGTGGGGCGCAAGGATCACGAGCAGGCACTGCTGCTGTTCAACCAGTCGCAAGTGCTCGCGATGGTGACGGGCGCGGTGTTCCTCGTCGTTGGCCTGGCGCTTCGCCTGCCATACACGAGCCGCCAGAGTGCGGATCCGCAGACCGCGGCGTTGGCCGCCGAGTACCTGCTGTGGTTCATTCCCGCGATGGGGCTGCAGTTTGCGCTCGTCGCCATGGGCGCGGCGCTGCGCGCCGTCGGCAACTTCAAGCCGGGCATGGTGGTCTCCACGGCGACCGTACTGCTCAACATGATCCTTGCGCCGATTCTGATCTTTGGCGTGGGGCCGGTGCACCGCTTCGGCGTGGCGGGCGCGGCCATCGCCTCACTGCTCGCGATACTGGTCGGCATCGTCTGGCTGGGCGCGTATTTCTTCAAGAAGGACGCGTTTCTCCGGTTCGTCGTCGCCGACTGGAGGCCGCGGATGGACCTCTGGCGGAAGATGCTCGGCATCGGCCTGCCGGCGGGCTTCGAGTTCGGACTGATGGCCGTGTACGTCTTCTTCGTCTACTCGATCACGAGGAAGTTCGGCGCGGAGGCCCAGGCGGGATTTGGCATCGGCCAGCGCATCATCCAGGCGGGCTTCATGCCGGTGGTAGCGCTGGGCTTTGCCGTGGCGCCGGTGGCGGGGCAGAACTTCGGCGCGCGCTTGCCGCATCGCGTGAAGGCAACGTTTCGGGATGCCGCGCTCATGGCGATTGCGGTAATGACGCTGTTCGCGGTCATTTGTCATGTGGCCCCGGCGCGACTCATCGGCGTATTCGCGCGCGATCCGCGCGTCGTCGCCGTGGGTACCGAGTACCTGCGCATCATCTCGTGGAACTACGTCGCGTCGGGACTCGTGTTCGTGACGTCGAGCATGTTCCAGGCGATGGGGAACACGATGCCGTCTCTAGTGGCGTCGTTCGTGCGCATTCTGCTCATCGTCATTCCGGCCTTCATCCTGTCGGCGATGCCCGGATTTCAGCTCATCTGGCTCTGGTATTTGTCGAGTGCCGCGGTGTACGTGCAGCTCGCGATCTGTCTGCTGCAGCTCCGGTGGCAGTATCGCAGCCGGCTGGACCCGCTCGCGGAGCCTGCATAGCGGGGAGCGACCGGGTAACTTTCGTGACCCGCACTGCTGCCCGGCCTCAGCTCCCCGCCTCGTGAAATTTGCCGTCGTCACCCTCGGCTGCGACAAGAACACCGTGGACAGCGAACGCTACGTCGCGGAGCTGCGCGCGCACGGTGGCGAGCCGGTGGTGTCGCTCGACGAGGCGGAGCTGATCGTCGTCAACACCTGCGGCTTCATTGATGCCGCCAAGAAGGAATCGCTCGACGCGATTCTCGAGGCGGCGCAGTACAAGGGTTCCGGCGCATGCCAGACGGTCGTCGCCGTCGGTTGCATGGTGGAGCGCCACAAGGCGGAAATGGAGTCGGCGCTGCCCGAGGTGGACCTGTTCCTCGGCGCGTCGGAAACCGACAGGCTCGCGGTCGAACTGCACGCGCGCGGGTTGATCGGCGATCCCGAGACGCTGCATCCGGGCGTGCGGATGTACACGGGTGACACGCCATGGGTGCGCTACCTCAAGCTCAGCGAAGGGTGCGACCACGGCTGCGCGTTCTGCGCCATTCCGCTGATGCGCGGCAAACACCGCTCGTTTGCGCTCGACGACATCGTGCGCGAGGCGCAGCTGCTCGAGATGCAGGGGGCACGCGAGGTCAACCTCGTGGCGCAGGACCTCGCGCACTACGGCCGCGACCGCCGCGACGGCGTGCGGCTGCCCGAGGTGCTGCGCGCGCTGGTCCGCGAGACGTCGATTCCGTGGATCCGCAACATGTACCTCTACTCGGCGGGCATCACGCCGCAGCTGCTGGAAGTGATCGCCAGCGAGCCGCGCATCGTGCGCTATCTCGACATGCCGATGCAGCACGCGTCGGACGCGGTGCTCGAGCGCATGCGCCGGCCCGAGCGGCAGAAGACGATTCGCGAGAAGGTGGCGCGGTTCCGCGACGCCGTGCCGGGCGTGGCGATTCGCACGACGTGCATCGTGGGATTTCCGGGCGAGACGGACGATGACTTCGCCCAGTTGACGGACTTTCTCGGCGAGATCGCCTTTGAGCGTGTGGGTGTCTTCACGTACTCGCCGCAAGAGGGAACGCGCGCCGCGCAGATGGCAGACGACGTTCCCGAGGACGTGAAGCGCGACCGTCTGGAGCGCGTGCAGGAACTGCAGCGGCACATCACCGCCGAGCGGTACGAATCGCGGCTTGGCACGCGGTCGCGCGTGCTCGTGCAGGAGTCGGCGGACGGAGAGCATCCCGCGTCCGGCCGGTTGCCGTGGCAGGCCGATGATATCGACGGCGTCACGTGGCTCGATCGCGACGTGCCGGCTGGACGCTTCGCCGAGGTCGAGGTGTTGGAGGTGGTAGACGACTACGACTTCCGCGCGCGGGTGCTGAGTGTCGACGATGCGCCCGCGCCTCGTGCGGCCACGGCGCGCTCGCTGCCGGTGATGACGTCGAGCGTGGGGAGCTACGGCCGGTGAGCTGGCGCCGTCCCATCGCCGCCGCTGCGCTTCTGCTGATTAGCGCATGTGTGACCACGCGGCTTGGGGTGCCGGTTGAGGAACCGATGCGGGTCATCGGGCTGCCGGAGCCAGCCGCGGATACGGCGGCCGCGGCCGCCGCGAAGTCTGAGGACATTCCGCGTGACGAGGCGCCCGATTTTCGCCGCGAAGGCGACCGCGACGTGCGCGTGGCGCTCGCGACGGCGGTGTCGTCTCCAGGCGTGGCGGCCACGGGTGCGTGGCGCATCTTCGACGATCGCGAGAGCGTGCTGCTGCGCGGCCGGCCGGGCGAAGTGTGGTCGCTCGAGCAGCGCGCGGGCCAGCTGCGCGCGGTGCGCAGTGACGGATTCGCGAGCGCGTGGCGCCTGGCGCCGCTCGTCCTGCGCGCCGATGCGCCCGGCGACCTGGTGCTGTACAATGGCAAGCGCTATCGCGGCGTTCTGCGATTCTACCCGGCGGACGACGGTGTGAGCGTGATGGTGGTGAATGTGCTCGCGGTGGAGCAGTACCTGCGCGGCGTCGTCCCGATGGAGATTGGCGGCGGACGCACCGCGGCGGAGCAACCGGCCGTGGAGGCGCAGGCGGTGGCGGCGCGCAGTTACACGTACGTGCGGCTTGCCGCAGCAGGCGGCACCGGCGCGCGCCACGCGAGCTACGACGTCGTGAGCGGCACGTCAGATCAAGTCTACGGCGGCGTCGAGGCCGAGCGCGCATTTGGCGATGCGGGCGTCGCGAGCACCTCGGGGTTGGTGCTCAAGTACGGCGGACGCACCGTGGATGCGCCGTACTCGGCGGCGTGCGGCGGTGAGACCGCGAGTGCCGAGGAAGTGTGGCGCACGGGTGCGCAGGCATATTTGCGGCGCGTGAGTGATCGCATTCCGGGGACGCAGCGGTACTACTGTGATCCCGCGCCGCGCTTCGCCTGGACGCGCGCGCTCGAGTCGGCGGAACTCGATGCCGGGATGCGGCAGTACCTGCGATCCTATATCAACGTACCGGCGGCCGGGCCCGGGCATGTCACGGGTGTGGTCGTCGAGTCGCGCACGCCAAGTGGGCGTGTGGCGGTGCTGCGCGTTGAGACGGAGAGCGGCCGCTACAACCTGCGCGGCAACGATGTGCGGTATGTGCTCCGCGCGCCCGGTGGCGAGATCTTGAACAGCACCTATTTTACCGTCGAGCCCGAGACCGGCGCGGGCGGTGCGCTGCGGCGCCTGATCATTCGAGGCAACGGGTGGGGCCACGGCATCGGCATGTGTCAGTGGGGCGCGATTGGCCGCGCGAGAGCGGGGCAGGATTTCCGTACGATTCTTCGCACGTACTATCCGGGCACCGACCTCGGTCCGGCGAGTTGAGCGCAACCCGATGACGCAGAACGACCCGATGAAGGCAGCGCGTGGCGCCGTGTACGTGATGGTGTTCGCCGTGACACTGACGCTGGCCGCGTCCTCTCGGGCGCAGGCATCGTCGGCAGTGAAGCCCGCCGCGCCCGTACACTCGGCGCAGGGCAGCTCCGCACCTCCATCCGCGCTGGGCGACACCATCGCCGCGCGACGCCTGCGCGTGACCTTGCTGACATTCGGGCAAGGAAGCGAGGTCTTCGAGCGCTTCGGACACAATGCCATTCGCATTGCCGACCCGATGGTCGGGCTCGACGTCGCGTGGAACTGGGGCATGTTTTCGTTCGACGAGCCCAACTTCCTCGGGCGATTCCTGCGTGGCACGTCGCAGTACTGGATGGCGGGCTTCGAGACGATTCCGCTGCTGGCGTACTACCAGCAGAACGACCGCCAGACCGTCGAGCAGGAACTCAACCTCGGCGGTGCGCAGAAGCTCGCATTGTATCAGTTCGTGCGCTGGAACGAGCAGGAGGCGCACAAGTACTACCACTACGACTACTTCCGCGACAACTGTTCGACGCGCGTGCGCGACGCGCTCGATCAAGCGCTCGGCGGCGCGCTGAAGCGCGCCTGGGCCGACTCACTGAGCGATCACTCCTATCGCGGCGAAGCGCTGCGTCTCACCGAGGAAGCGCGGCTGAGCCGGCTCGGCATCGACGTCGCGTTGGGTCCGCTCGCTGATACGCGCATGACGGCGTGGGACGAGGCGTATGTGCCGATGCGGCTGCGCGACCGCATGCGCGGGGTGATGGTGCCGGGTCCTGGCGGAGCGCCAATCAGGCTCGTCGCGAGCGAGCGCGTCGTCTACGCCGCCGCGCGCGCGCCGGAGGCGGTCGCCCCAAACGCACTGCCCGGCCTCTACGTCGCGCTGGCGCTCGGGTCGCTCGCGCCGCTGGCGTTCTTCGGCGGCCTGGCATTCATGAGCGCACTCCGTGGCCGATGGCGCGTGGCGCAGCGATGGTCGCGCGTCGTGATCGCGGTGGTCGCCGCGACGTGGTATGCGGTCACCGGCCTCGTCGGACTGCTCGTCGCTGCCATGGAGCTCTTCTCTGCGCATGTCTTCTGGTACGGCAACTGGAACGTGCTGCTGCTCTCGCCGATCGGACTTGGCGCCGCGTGGTTGGTGCCACGGGCGCTGACGACAGGGCGCGCCGCGTCGGCGGCGCGGTGGCTGGCCGGTTTCCTCGGCGCATGCGCGGCGGTCGCCCTCGGACTCTCAATGGCGGGTGCCACGGGTCAGTCGACGGGTGCCGTCGCAATCGCGTTTGCGCCGACGATGATGTACCTCGCGCTGCTCGTGCCGGCGCTCACGCTGATTCGCACGGACGCACCGTGACGCTCGCCGTCGGCATCGACGTGGGCGGAACGTTCACCGACCTTGCCGCGATCAACGCCGACGGCGTGGTGGAAGCGCGCAAAGTGCTGAGCACGCCCGCCGATCAGAGCGAAGGCGTGGCAGCCGCACTCGATGCCTTTGCCGCGGCGCCGCGAAGCATCGCCCGGATGGCACACGGCACGACGGTGGTCACCAACCTGCTGCTCGAGCGCCGCGGGGCGCGTGTTGTCCTCTGTGCCACCGACGGCGCCACCGATCTCCTCGAGTTGCGTCGCCAGGAGCGTGCGTCGCTCTACGACTTGTCGGCGGCCCATCCCGCGGCGCTCGTGGTCCCCGCCGACGTCGTGGCCGTGCGCGAGCGCATCGAACCGGGCCGCGTGCGCCTCGCGCTCAGCGAAGAGGAAATCGAGCGCGTCGTGACCGAAGTGCGTGCGCGCGCGCCGCAGGTGGTGGTCGTGTCGCTGTTGCATGCGTATGCCGACGGCACGCACGAGTTGCGCCTGTCAGAAGCGATTCATGCTGCGCTGCCCGCGGCTGACGTGGTCTGCGCCCACCAGGTGCTGCCAGAAATCCGCGAGTACGAGCGCACCGCGACCGCCGTCGCGGAAGGCTACGCGCGGCCGGCGGTTGCAACCTACCTCGCGAGGCTCGGCAAGACCGTCCGCGAGCGCGGCCATCCGGCACCCTGCGTGATGACCTCGGGCGGCGGCATGCGCACCGCGGCCGAGGCTGCGCACGCCGCGGCGTCGCTCGCGCTTTCGGGACCGGCGGGCGGCGTCCTCGGCGCGGCGGCCGTGCTGCGCGCCGCCGGATTCGATCGTGCCCTGACTATCGATATCGGCGGCACGAGCGCTGATGCCGGGCTGATTCTCGACGGCCAACCGCTCGTGGAATCGGGCGGCGATGTGGCCGGCGTGCCGATCGCGCTGCCTCGCGTCCTCGTTGACACCGTGTCTGCAGGCGGCGGTTCGATTGGCTGGATCGATGATGGCGGCGCGCTGCGGGTGGGACCGCGCAGCGCCGGTGCGGTGCCGGGCCCCGTGGCGTTCGGCCGCGGCGGCACGCAGCCGACCGTGACCGACGCCAATCTCGTGCTCGGCCGCATCGTGGCCAGCCGGATGAGCGGCGGTGTGAAGCTTGACGGGGACGCAGCGCGACGCGCGGTTGAGGCGCTAGGTGCGACACTCGGCGCGGATGTCCAGCGCACGGCGCAGGCCATGGTGAACATTGCCGACGCCGAAATGGCGCGCGCGCTGCGGCGGGTGAGTGTGGACCGCGGCGTTGACCCACGGAGCTGCGTGCTGATGGCGTTCGGCGGCGGCGGGCCGCTGCACGCGTGCGCGCTGGCCGATCTTGTCGGTGCGACGCGCGTGCTGGTGCCGCCGCACGCGGGCGTGCTGAGCGCGCTCGGCCTCGCGATGGCGCCGGAACGGCGAGAATCCGCCGCGAGCGTCATGCAGCATGCCAGCACGCTCGATGCAACAGGTGTGCGTACGATCGCAGACGCGCTCGCGTCGCAGGTGGAGGGCGCGGTGCGCGCGTGGACGGCGCGCACGCGTTACGTGGGGCAGGGCTACGAACTCGACGTGCCGTGCGCCCCGGGCGACGACGGCGCCGCGATCGCCGCCCGGTTCACCGAGCGTCATCGCGCGCGGTACGGATTCGTTCTTGACCGCGCCGTCGAAGTCGTGGCGATGCGTCACACGGCGAGTTCGCACGCCGAGTCGGTACGGTTTGCGCGACAGGGCGCGCCGACGTGGCGCGATGATGCGTTGGTGGACGACGGGTCGCCCTGTGCCGCGGTTGTCGCGGGCGATGCCGTCATCACGCTTCCCGACGCGACGCTCTACGTGGCCCCCGGCTGGGCGGCGCGCGCCCTCGATATTGGCGGTTGGCTGGTGGAGCGGAAACCATGAACCGATGCGTGCGGGAGGCAGTGCGATGAGCGGCTTCGACCCGCTCGCCATTCGCGTCTTCGCGTCGAGCGTCGCGATGATCGCCGAGGAGATGGGCGCCGTGCTCACGCGCGGCTCGCTCTCGCCCAACATTCGCGAACGGCGTGACGCGTCGTGCGCACTGTTTGACGTGGATGGACGCATGGTCGCCCAGGCCGCGCACATTCCGGTGCATCTCGGCGCGATGCCCGAAGCGGTGCGGGCGGTGCGCGATCGCCATCCCGTCGCCGGCGATGTCTGGCTCCTCAACGATCCGTTCCACGGCGGTTCGCACCTGCCCGACCTCACGATGGTCGAGGCGATCGAAGAAGGCGGGCGCATCGCGGGCTTCGCGGCGGTGCGCGCGCATCACGCCGACGTCGGCGGCATGAGTCCGGGGTCGATGCCATTCGGCGCGACCGAGTTGGTGCAGGAAGGCCTCGTGCTGCCTCCGGTGCGCCTCGTGCCGTGCGGGGTGCTCGACGAGTCGCTGTTGGCGCTCGTGCTCGCGAACGTGCGCACGCCCTCCGAGCGCCGCGGCGATCTCGCGGCGCAGCAGTCGGCCTGCCACGCGGGCGCGGCCGGATGGCGCGCGCTGCGCTTGCGCGAAGGCGTGGCGCACGTGGAAGCTGGCGTCTCGGCGCTGCTCGACTACTCCGAGCGGCGTGCCGTCTCGCGTCTTCGCGAACTCGGCGACCTGGACGCCGACGCCGAGGACTTTCTCGAGGGCGACGGCGTGACCGACGCGCTCGTCCCGGTGCGCGTGCGCCTGACGGTGCGCGATGGACGGCTGTCGCTCGACTTCCACGGCACCAGCCCGCGCGTGCGCGGCAACATCAACTGCCCGGTAGCCGTGACGCGGGCGGCCGCACTATTCGTGCTGCGCTCACTGCTCGACGATGACGTGCCGACAAACGACGGCATCGCGCGCGCCATCGAGATCATCACGCCGGATGATTGTCTGATCGCGGCGCGCTGGCCGAGTGCGGTGGCGGCGGGCAATGTCGAAACGTCGCAGCGCATCACCGACTTGCTCTTCGCGGCGCTCGGCAACGCCGGTGTCGCGGCGCCGGCGCAGGGGCAGGGGACGATGAACAACGTCACGTTCGGCGGTGCGGGCTGGACATTCTACGAGACGCTGGGTGGCGGGCAGGGCGCGAGCGATCGCGGCCCCGGGCCGAGTGCGGTGCACGTGGGGATGAGCAACACGCGCAACACGCCCATCGAGGCGCTGGAGCAGGCGTACCCCATCCGGATCGACGAGTACTCGGTGCGACGCGGATCCGGCGGTGCGGGCCGCGCGCGCGGTGGCGACGGCGTGGTGCGTCGCTACCGCGTACTCGAGCAGTGCACCGTCACGCTGCTGAGCGAGCGGCGCGTGCGTGCGCCGCGCGGCTCGCACGGCGGCGCTGACGGAATGACGGGGCGCAATCTGTTGAATGGCGTCGCGCTGCCGGCGAAGTGCCGGATGGAACTACAGGCCGGTGATGTGCTGAGTATCGAGACGCCTGGCGGCGGCGCCTATGGCGTCGCCGCCGATTGAAGACAACGGATCACGGATCACGATTCAGGATTGCGACTGCGGATCTTGATTGCGATCGGACGCGCGCGTCGATGCATCTCTGGGTTGGCACGCTGTGTGATTTCGCCGCATCTTTCAGCATTCCTCTCCCCCTCCCATGAAGAAACTGCTGCTCGGCCTCGCCGGATTGTGCGTGTTGTTGGTCGCCATTCTCGCCGCCAACACGGCGCGCCTCTCGCCGGCAAACACGGCGCCGTCCGTTGCGCCCGTCGCTGTGACGGTGGACTCCGCCGGCGCGATCGCGCGGCTTGCCGCTGCGGTGAAGTTCCCCACCGTGAGCTTCGAAGAGGGCACGCAGCCCCCTGACAGCGCGGTGTTCCGCGCGCTGCATGAACATCTGCGCACGAGTTTCCCTCTAGTGCACGCGAAGCTCACGCGCGAGACCGTGGCCGGTCTGTCGCTGCTCTACACGTGGCGCGGCTCGGACACGACGCTTGCTCCCGTGGTGCTGATGGGCCACATCGACGTCGTGCCGGTCATTCCGGGCACCGAGTCGCAGTGGACGCAGCCGCCATTCAGCGGTGCGGTGGCGGACGGATACATCTGGGGGCGCGGCACGCTCGACGACAAGGTCTCGGTGCTCGCCGTGCTCGAAGGGGCGGAGGGCGCGCTGCGCGCGGGATTCCAGCCGAAGCGCACGATCTACTTTGCCTTCGGCCACGATGAAGAAGTCGGCGGCAGCGGGGCCCGCGCGCTCAAGGCCGAGTTGCTGAAGCGCGGCATCAAGCCGCCGGCGCTCGTGCTCGACGAAGGCGGCGCCATCATGCCGGGCGTCGTCGTGGGCGCTGCGGGCACCGTGGCGTTGATTGGCGCTTCCGAAAAGGGCTTCCTTTCGCTGCAGCTCACGGTGAAGGGCGCCGGCGGCCATTCGTCCGCGCCGCCGCCGCATACGGCCATTGGCCGCCTCGCCACCGCCATCACGAAGCTCGAGGCCTCGCCGTTCCCGCTGGTGCTCGACGGTCCCACCAAGGCGCTGATGGAACGCCTGCGCGGCGGCATGCCGTACATACAACGTATGGCACTCAGCAACCTGTGGTTGTTCGGCCCGATGGTGGCCAAGAGCATGGCGGCCAAGCCGGCGGGCGCGGCGATGCTCCGCACGACGACGGCCGTGACGATCGTCAACGGCGGCGTAAAGACGAATGTGCTGCCCATCGAAGCCAAGGCCACGGTGAACTTCCGCATCCGGCCGGGCGAGAGCATCGAAAGCGTGTCGGCGTACGTGAAGCGCGTCATCGCCGACACGGGTGTGACGGTGGAGCCCGTCGGCTTCAAGACGGAGCCCTCCAAGGTCAGCGACGCGAGCGGCCGCGGTTTCGCGGCCGTCGAGAAATCGGTGCGCGAGATCTTCGCGGAGCCCGGGCTCATCGTGACGCCCTATCTCGTGACCGGCGGCACCGACGCGCGCATCTGGTCCGACGTGAGCAGCCAGACGTTCCGCTTTCTTGCCGCGCCGATGACTGCCGATGCGCTCACGCGCGCTCACGGCACCAATGAGCGCGTCAGCCTCGGTGGCTACATCACCGCGGTTCGGTTCTACGAGCGATTGCTGCGCAATACCGACGGGCTCTGACGGCGGCGCGACGAGGGCGCCCGCTTACCGAGGCCGCCCCGAAGTTCCTGATGGGCGGTGCGTCAGGCCGCTGACCGCTCGTGCGGCCGACTGAGCGGAGTGGGCCGACGGCTCAGCGAGCGCCCTGCGCCTTGGTGGCGCGCTTGCGCGCCTCGGTGAGGTAACCGGGGGCCACGTCGAGCAGATTGGCGAGCTTGCGGAGTAGCACGGACTCGGCGTCGTCCACGCGACCGTCTGCCAGGATGACTCCGTACATCACCTCGGCGAGCACCACGCGCTGCCCGACGTCGAGGTGCTCGCTGATCATGCGCGTGAACTGAAAGTGGTCAACCGCCTTGCGGCGCTCCCCGTCGGCCAGCACCAGCAATTCCTGCACACTCTGCAGTTCGAGATTGAAGTGCCGGCTCAGCGCCGACTCGATATGCGCGCGCTCGGGGGCCGAGAACTCCCCATCCGCGTACGCGAGTTCCAGCAGCAGGGCCGTGGCGGCGAGCTGGATCTCGTCGTGCGGCGACTCGGCCGGGGTTCGGGAAATCTCCACGGACCGCCGCTGTCGGATGAACTGGCGGAGGGGATCGAGCATCTCAGAGTATGACGACTCCGCCATGAAAAAGTCTCGGCCCGCGCCGGGTGCTACCGCGCTGCACCGTCCCTTGCCCCACGCGCAACACGGAAGGCACTTTCATGGAAATGGCCAATCGGTATCCCGTCGCACTCTTCGCCTTTCGGCGTGCGGAGTTGTTGGGCATCGCGCTGGAAGCACTGCGCGAGGCCGGGGTGCCACGCATCTATGCCTATGTCGATGGCGCGCGGGGACCGGCTGACGAGCCTGGAAGGAGCGCGGTCCTCGGGATGCTGGAGAACATTCGATGGGCTCCCGTGACCGTCGTGGCGCGCCAGGCAAACGCCGGCATCAATGGCGCGGTGCGCAGCGGCCTGGACGACTTTTTCTCCCGCGAGCCGGCCGGCGTGGTTGTGGAAGAGGACATTCGGCTCGTCGAGGGCGCGTATGCATGGATGTGCGAGGCGCTCGACCGATACGGCGATGATCCGCGCGTCGGAGCCATTGGCGCCGGCTCGCATTTGCGTCTCGTGCCGCCGGACGTGACGGGGCCGTGGTTTGGGACGCGGGCGCCGGGGTGGGGTTGGGCGACTTGGCGCCGTGCCTGGGCATTGGTGCAAGAACCCGTCGATGCCCTGCTCGCCCGACTGGAACGCGAAGGATTCGATGCCGCGTCCAGCGGCGACGATGTCATCGCGCTCGCCCGCGTCGGCTACTGGGATGCGCACTTCGCGCTGGCGTGCTACGGTGCTCGTCTCCTCGTGCTGAATCCTCCGCGCAATCTGACCGACCACCTGGGATTCGGCGAACATGCCACGACGCAGCGCGTCGCTGGGCAATGGCGTACCACGCCGGCAGCGCCGATTGCCGAACGATGGGAGTGGCCCGCACGCCTTGAAGCGCATCCGGAAAGCGCGCCGCTCAATCGGCTAGCGGCGTTGGCGCATCTGCATCCATGGAAACGTCAGCCCCAGCCGGACCTCCGCCGACAGCTGAGCGCTGCGCTGCGCCGCTTCGCGTGCGCGCTGCCCCGTGGGCTCGGCAGAGTGCGTCTGCGGTTGGCCGATGCTGCCCTCCGGCTGCGTACACGAGTCTCGTCGCGGAGCGATCCTGCGGTCCCATGGTGGATGAGCGCTGCATGGGATGCATTCTTGATCGAGAACTTCGATGCGTTTTTCGGCTGCGGACTGGCGGTCGGCTCCACGCAGGCGCTGACGGCCATTGGTGGCGCACAGATGCAGCGCGTGGAATTTGTGGACGGCTGTGCCTGGTGGCAGGCCGACGTTCGCTGCAGCCTCAACTCCGTGCGGACGCTGTCTGACGCCGCGTATCACGTGGTCGTCGCGCCCGTCTTCTCATCTCGTTGCGATGACCTTCGCGAGGCGATCTGGCACGGGCTGCGGGTGACGCGTGCAGAAGGCACGCTCTTCATGGCCTTGGCGGGTGATGGCGGAGGGCGCACCTCGCGGACAGATGCGCGACAGCCGGAGTCCCACGCGACATTCACTCAGCGGCACATCCATGCACTGCTCGAGGAACTCGGCGCAGGCGGGGTG
>JAHFCT010000014.1 GCA_023249375.1 Gemmatimonadota bacterium
ACCGCTCGCCAACGGCGCCACCTGCGTGATGTATGAAGGCGCCCCCGACTGGCCCGAACGCAACCGGTTCTGGGAGATCTGCGAGAAGTACGGTGTGTCGGTGTTCTACACGGCGCCGACGGCGATCCGCGCCTTCATGAAATGGGGTGAGCAGCATCCGGCGCGCCACGACCTGTCACGCCTGCGCCTGCTCGGTACGGTTGGCGAGCCGATCAACCCCGAGGCCTGGATGTGGTATCACAGGGTCATCGGCGGCCAGCGCTGCCCCATTGTCGACACGTGGTGGCAGACCGAGACGGGCGCCATCGTGATTTCGCCGCTGCCGGGGCTCACCTCCACAAAACCGGGCTCCGCCACGCGGCCCCTGCCGGGATATTTCGCTGCACTGCTCGATTCCAAGTCCAACGAGATTCAGGTGGGCGGCGGCCTGCTGGCGCTCACACGGCCGTGGCCATCGATGCTGCGCACCATCTGGGGCGACGACGAGCGCTACGTGCAGACGTACTTCAGCAAGTGGCCGGGGCGTCCCGACCTGTATTTCCCGGGCGACGGCGTCAAGCGCGACGACGACGGTTTCTACTGGATCATGGGGCGCGTGGACGACGTGCTGAACGTCGCCGGCCACCGCATTGGTACCATGGAAGTGGAGAGTGCGCTCGTCGAGCATCCGGCGGTCGCGGAGGCGGCGGTGGTGGGTAAGACGCACGAAATGAAGGGGCAGTCGATCGCGGCATTCGTGACGCTGCGCGACGGGTTCCATCAGAGCCCAGCGCTGCGCGACGAACTACGCGAGTTCGTCGCCGAGAAGATCGGGGCCATCGCGCGCCCCGACGACATCCTGTTCAGCGCCGACTTGCCGAAGACGCGATCGGGGAAGATCATGCGACGGCTGCTGCGCGACATCGCCGAGGGGCGGACGCTGGGGGATACGACGACGCTGGCGGACCCATCGGTGGTGGCGTCGCTCAAGGACCAGTACGAGGCGGAGGAGTCGTAGGAGATTGAGGACAGGGATCACGGATTGGGATTCGTGATTTCGATTCCGGAATTAGATCGCGATGTCGATTCCGACGCGGGGATCGCCGTGGGCTCACTCGGACGACGAGGCATGCATGGCGGTTGACTTGCGCGCGGCACTGCAGGAGGCGCTCGCGTCGGACTATGTCCTCGAGGACGAGCTGCCGCGCGGCGGCATGTCGCGCGTCTTTCTCGCCCTCGAGCGCTCGCTCAACCGCAAGGTCGTGCTCAAGGTGCTCGACCCTGAGCTGGCGGCGACGCTGAGCGCCGAGCGGTTCAAGCGCGAGATTGCGCTCGCGGCGCGGCTGCAGCATCCGCACATCGTGCCGTTGCTGCACGCCGGCGCGCTGAATGGCATGCTCTTCTATTCGATGCCGTTCGTCGAGGGCGAGTCTCTGCGCGAACTGATGGCGCGCGAGCGGCCGATGAGCATCGACCGCATCACGCAGATTCTGCTCGAAGTCGCCGGCGCGCTGGACTTCGCGCACGCCGAAGGCGTGGTGCACCGCGACATCAAGCCGGAAAACGTGATGCTCTTCCACGGGCAGGCCGTGGTGCTCGACTTCGGCATCGCCAAGGCCGTGAGCAACGCCACGGCGCCGATGAGCAACACCACCGCGCCGCGCCTGACGCTGCAGGGCACCAGCCTCGGCACGCCGACGTACATCGCGCCGGAACAAGCCGCTGGCGATCCGTCGCTCGATCATCGCGCCGACATCTACAGCGTGGGATGCGTGGCCTACGAAATGCTCTCCGGGCATCCGCCGTTCCGCGGCAAGACGCCGCAGGCGGTGATGATTGCGCACGCCAAGGAAGCGCCCGAGCCGATCGCGAAGCGCCGCCCCGATGTGCCGGCGCCGCTCGCCAAGCTGGTGATGGCGTGCCTCGAAAAGGAGCCGCACAAGCGCCCGCAGCGCGCCGAGCAGATTGTGCGGGCGCTGCGTCCGGCGCGGGAATCGGGGGCGACCAGCGGCGTGAAGGGCACGCTGGAGCGGCTGCCCTGGTGGCTGCCGTGGCTGCTGGCGGCGGCGTCCACCGCGGCGGCCGTCGGGCTGGCCCTCACGCGTCGCGCGTAACCAATGGCCCTCTCCGGTCGTAATTGAATGCATGCTTGAGAACTTCCTTCCCGAATCGCTCTTTCCGCGCAAACTGCCGGCGGCTGCCGAACGCCGCATGCGGCTGGCGCAGGCGCGCGCCGAAGAGGCGCTGGTGCGCACGCACGTGGAGAACGCGCTGACGTTCGTCGACGCGCTCGCCGAGGAGCTGCCGTTCGACCGCGCCATCGACACGTATATCCGCGAGATGTCGGTGGCGGAACCGCTCGCCTCGGTGGTCGTGACCCGCGTGCTCGTCGTGCTCGGCCGTGAGCTGCTGCCGGCGCGCCGCGAGGAGAAGAGCGACGACCTGCGGCCGCGGTTGCGGCTCGCCGAGGCGTCCGATGGAAAGAAGGGGACGATCCGGAGGGCGTAAGGCAGCGGCGCTTGTCGCTCGGGATCACCGGAAGCGTGATGCAGACAGGGGCCCGACTCAATGTCGGGCCCCTGCTTTCCATGCATCCGAGGGGAGCTGCTTACGGCGCGACGGGCTCCGGCGCCGCGGCACGAAGCTCCATCACGCTCAGCGCGAACATCACGACGACGATGATGGCGCTGATGACGCAGTACATGCACACCGCGTGAATCACGGCGAGCTCGAGATACGTGAGCCAGCCGCTGAACAGCAGCCCTCCGCCGGCGAGCGTGACCAGGGACAGGGTGAAGCGACGGTCGGCGGCGAAGCGCTCCGTGGTGCTGAGCATCGCGGTGGCGAACATCATCACGTAGTAGCACACGCCCCAGAACGCGACGGGCTGGCCGAAGAGCACGGCCCACGGGCTGGTGTTCACCTTTTCACAGCTCCCGATCTTGCAGCTCAGCGTGCCGACGACGCCGAGCTTGTAGAGCCACAGGTACATCGCCACGAACAGCCCGATGAGGGCCAGCGTGGCGATGATCATGCGTCTGGTCACTTGGCGCCTTTCTTGGTGGTGTCGGCCTTGGGCGCCTTGGCGAGTTCTTCGTCGACGATCTTCTTGATCTGATCGAACGGCAGGCTCCCCTCGTACTTCTTGCCGGCGATGATGAACGACGGCGTCTGGCCGATGCCCTTCTGCTCGGCTTCGGCGCCGCTGGCCTTGATGTTGGGATAGTTCCGCTTGCTGTCGTAGCAGTCGGCGAACTTCCCGGCGTCGAGGCCGATGTCAGCGGCGTAGCCCTTCATCTTTTTGTCGGGACTCGACGTCGCCTCGCTGTTCCAGAGATCCTGCGTGTAGAAGAGGCGGTCGTGCATCTCCCAGAACTTCCCCTGTTCGTTGGCACAATACGCCGCGTTGGACGCCGACCAGGTGTTCTTGTGCATCGGGAGCGGAAAGACGAAGAACTGCACCGAGGCCTGCCCCGACTTCACGAGCCGCTCGCGCACGTCGGGTTCGGAGAGCGTCGCAAACTGACCGCAGGCCGGGCACTCGAAGTCGGCGAACTCGATGATCTTGACCGGCGCATCAGGTGATCCCATCAGGAATCCCTGCGCGGTGCCAAGCGGCATGTTGGGGTCGATGGCCTCACCGCTGCTGCCCTTGGAACGAGTGGCAACCCAGCCCAGCGCACCGGCGCCGAGGATCGCAACGGCGGCGATGACAAACGTGAACTGCTTCTGCGACGCTTTCTTGTTGGCGCTAGCCACGGGAGACCGTCAGGTGAGAGGATGGACGAAAGCTACTGGACGCGGGGGGAAGGGCTCAAGGAGGCAGACGGCAGAGGGTTAACTGCGACACGTGGCGAGGGGAAAGACCAAAGGCTGCTGCAGGCGGCGCGTCGTACGCCGGGGGATACTGCGCTCGTACCCCGCCGCGGGTAGCTTTGAGCCGCGACCACGTCCGTTCTTGTCGGCTTCCGACTTCCATCGATTCCTCTGTCCCGCATCGACCACTCCCGCATTCCGGTCGGCCCAGGTGAACTGCACGCCGAGCGTTATGGCTTTGGCGATCATCCGCTGGTGCTGCTCCACGGCTTTGGCACGTCCACATTCCTGTGGCGGCGCGTCGCGCCGGCGCTGCCGCTCGGCCGGGTGACGGCGTGGGCTATCGATCTCTTGGGGCACGGCGAGTCGGACCGGCCCGAGGAAGGGGCGTTTGGCATCGCGGCGCAGGCACAGTGGGTGGAGCAGGCGATGACGGCGCTGCGCATCGGCCGCGCGACGGTGGTGGGCGTCGACCTTGGCGCCGCCGTGGCACTGCGCCTCGCGGCCACGCGCCCGGCGCGCGTGCATGGCATCGTGCTGATCAGTCCGCCGCGGCCGGGCCGGGCTCGCGGCGACGATCTG
Organism: Gemmatimonadota bacterium; assembly: GCA_023249375.1. Taxonomy (GTDB): domain Bacteria; phylum Gemmatimonadota; class Gemmatimonadetes; order Gemmatimonadales; family Gemmatimonadaceae; genus PNKL01. Next base: position 4,378 of record JAHFCT010000014.1, read on the forward strand.
GCCGAACTCGGCCGGCTGACGGCGACGCACCTCTTTGAAGCATCGAGCGGAATGCTTGGCGCGGCGGCCTGGCTTGGGCCGCTGCTAACGCGCAGCGTCGCTGCGCCCGAGGCGATGCCGGCCATGCTCGTGGCGCGCTACGCGGCGCCGTTCGTCGGGGCGGAGGGCGTACAGCACCTTCAACTGCTCGCCAATGCGGTGACGGATGCCGACTTCGAGGAAGTCGACCTCGGCCGCATCACGGCGCGCACGCTCGTGCTCCGCGGCGAGCACGATGCGTGGTGCACGAGCGCCGATGCGACGCAGCTCGCGACGGCCATTCCGGCAGCAGAGGTACGGATGGTGCCCACGGCGGGGCGGCTGATTCCGGAGGATGCGCCCGACGCGCTGGCCGCGCTGCTTGCCGACTGGGCGCCGCCGCTGCACGCCGGTGATGCGCCGCGTGAACTGCCTCGGCGCGACCCGTAAACGAATCTCCGGATCAGTGCGTAGAGACCTTGGAAACAGGGTACGGCCCGTTTAGTTTTCTAGGTGCAACTCTCACCAAATTTCCGGACGAGATGAACAAGGGTCGAAACAGAACTCGCAGGCCAAGCAACGAACCGTCGCCGAAGGATCAGGCGCGCGATGAGTTGTTTCAGCATATCATCAGCTGCGGCGTGGTTGGCTGCGCCCCGGAGCACCAGCGGGAGTGGTTTGACGAAACGATGCAGTACTTTGCCCAGCGGTATCACGAGCTGTCCGCGGTAGAAGTCGCGGAGCTCCGTACCCTTGGCGAGCGTTTCGCTCAGCCGCCCCGGTCGGCCGCTTCAGTAGCGGTAGGCAACGACGCCGTCGCCACCGCGTAGGTCGCACCCGCACACCCCGAGAAGGCCGACGCCCCGCTGCCATGCAGCGGGGCGTTCTTTCTTCGCGGAGCTGACGCTAGCGGCCGTTCCGGCGCGTTTTGCGCAGGACCACCGCGAGGCGCGCGCCTTCGCCGAGGCCGGCTTCAACGGATGGCGTCCACGAGCGGCCGCGGCGGCCTTCGACGCCGAGCACGAAGAGCACGCCGGCGGCCGCGCGATCGGAGCCGTCGCGCCGCACGGTCAGGCCGCCGCCGGCGTACGGACCCCAGGTGTTCTCGAAGAACGGATCGAGCAGGAAGCGGACGGTGAGGTCGGCGCGCGTGGCGAGGCGTGCGCCGTCCGGCATCCACGCGGTGCCTGCGCCGAGTGAAGCGCCGGCGCGGACGTAGAAACCGAGCGGGATGTTCGCGCCGGCCATGGCGAGCGCGGCCGTGTGGCGTGCGGCGACGCCTTCGACGCGCAGTTCCGGCTGCGTGCGCGGCACGAAGGTGATGAGTTGGGCGCCAAGCGGGCGGGAGACCGCGAGCGACAGCGCAAGCCAGAGCGCGGGGTTGGCCGCCAGACAACGCGTGCGCCTGATCGTGACACCGAGCGCGCTTCGCATGGCGCGCACCCTAAGCGCGCTCGCGGGCGCGGGCGAGGGCGATGGTGTAGTCGATGACCGAGTAGAGCGAGACGGCGCCGACGATGCCCACCGACCAGGCCGTGGCGCGCGCGTCGATGACAATGGCGGGGAGGGCGAAGAGCTGCAGCACGGTGGCCAGCTTGCCCGAGAATCGCGCCTTGAACGTGGCGGCGCGGAGCGACGCCATCGACTTGGCGAGGACGAACGCGGCGGCCGTGGCGATGTCGCGCATGATGAAGATGAAGTACTGCGCGGTGCTGACGCGCCCTTCGAGCAGCAGGGTGCAGATGGCGACAAAGACGAAGATGCGGTCGGCAAAGGGATCGATAAGCGCGCCGACGCGGCTGAACTGGTGGCGGCGGCGGGCGAGCCAGCCGTCGAGAAAATCGGTGAGGCCGGCGGCCGCGAGGATCAGCAGGCGGAAGTCGTGATCGTGGACGACGGGAAAGAGCGCCGCCAGAAACAGGCGGGACATCGAGATGGCGTTGGGCAGCGTCGCCAGGGTGTCGCGCTCCATGTCGGGCAAGGTATCCACCCCCGCGGATGCTTGCCAGCACCAGATGTGCGGGGTAGCTTGGCCTTTGACCCCCACGGCACCCGCAGAGGACGCGATGGCTGAGATCACCGAACTGCTGAAGGGCGTCGCCATCTTCCAGGACCTCGATGAGGGGGAGCTCGCGCGCGTCTCGGAAGTCTGTCGCACGCAGGACTTCGTGTCGGGCGAGTACGTGTTCAAGGAAGGCGAGCCCGGCAACCGGCTGTACCTCGTGATCGACGGCGAGGTGCGCATCAGCCGGATGATTCCGGGGAGCGGCGAAGAGGCGCTGGCCGTGCTCAAGAAGGGTTCGCTGTTCGGGGAAATGGCCGTGTTTGACCGCAGCGAGCGGTCCACGGACGCCATCTCGAATGGCGGGTGCAAGCTGCTGTCGATTTCGCGCAGCGACTTCGAACTGCTGCTCGATTTCAACCGCGAGCTGGCGTACAAGGTGCTGTGGTCGTGCACGAGGCTGCTATCATCTCGGCTGCGCTCGACCAACGACAGCCTGCGCAGCTTCCTCGCGATGTCGATGTTCTAGCGGCGGCGCGGGACGTCTGGGTTCAAGCACGAGAACACGAGGGCGGGCCATCGCGGCCCGCCCGTCTGTTTCTCCCGGCGTGCGCCGCCGTTGTCCTGATCCTCTCGGTGTGGTACTCTCTCTTGACTATGCGCACACTGCTGCTGGTCCCCGCCCTGCTCTTCGCCACCACCGGCCTCGCTCAGCGGCCGAAGGCCGTGGCACGCCCGGCCGCCGGCCCCGATGTCTCGATGGGTCTTGGCCGCGACGCGCTCATTGCCGCGGCACTTGCCGACATCTCGCCGGCCCGCATTCGCGCCACCGACAGCACGCTGGTGGCGTTTGGCACTCGGCACACGATGAGCGACACCGTGTCGGCAACGCGCGGCATTGGCGCAGCACGGCGCTTCCTCTACGGAGAACTGCGCGCCTACAGCCGCGACTGCGGCGGCTGCCTGCGGGTGGAGTATGACCCGTACGACGTGCAGATCACGCGCTTCCGCGACCGGCCGACCGCACGCGTCGTGAACGTGCTCGCGTGGCTGCCGGGACGGGATACGACGCGCGTGGTGGTGATCAGCGGACACTACGACTCGTGCATCTGCTCCACCGATCAGGCCGACGCGACGAGCGACGCACCGGGGGCGGATGACGATGGGTCGGGCACGTCGGCGGTGGTAGAGCTGGCGCGCGTGATGTCGAAGCGGTTCCCGAAGGGCCTCGACGCGACGATTGTCTTTGCGGTGGTGGCGGCTGAGGAACAAGGGCTGCTGGGCGCCACGGGGTTTGCGCGCCGCTTGCACGACGAAAAGAAGACCGTTGTGGCGGCGTTCACCGACGACATCATCGGCAACGTCGTGGCCGATGACGGACGCGTGGATTCGACGAGCATGCGCACGTACGCCGTGGACTCGGTGCCGTCACGCAGCGGCGAGCTGGCGCGCTATGTGTGGGGCGTGGGTGCGGTGTACAACCCGGCCTTCGAGGTGCGTCCGACGTTTCGGCTCGACCGCATTGGCCGCGGCGGCGACCACTCGCCGTTCCACCGGCTGGGCGACGCCGCGCTGCGCTTCACCGAACGGCTCGAGGACACCAAGCGCCAGCATCTGGGGACGGACGATCTCTCGGGCGTGAACTTCGCCTACGTCGCCAACGTCGCGAAGCTCAATCTCGCGACGGTCGCCTCGCTCGCGTCGGCGCCGGCGCCGGTGGACAGCGTGCAAGCGCGGCGTGATCGCGCATCGGGCGGACAGAAGTGGAACGTGACATGGAAGCCGACGCCGGGCGCGGCGCGGTATGAAGTGCTGTTCCGCGCGACGTCATCGGCGACGTGGACCAGGGTCTACGACGCGGGGACCGCGACGAGCTACCTGCTGGATGAGCAGCTCGACGACGGATGGGCCGCGGTGCGCGCGGTGAGCGACAACGGACACCGGTCGCTGACGACGGTGGCGTCGACGAGTGCGCCGCCGCGTGCCGCGCCGGCGGCCGCGACCCCCGCTCCACCGCCGGAACGGTAGCCATGCGTGACCAGGTCCCGCCGCTGATGACGCACGATGCCGCTGACTTCCGCGGCATTCCGGCATCCTTGCTGCGGGACCAGGCGTCGCTCTCCGGCTTGCTGATTGCGGCCGCGGGCGCGGCGGGGCTGACGACGGTTGATCCGCCGATCATGCGGCTGCTCCCGCGCGGCGGGCTGGTGATCCTCCTGCTGCTCGACCTGGGGCACGTCGCGCTGCATACGATGCCCGACGAAGGCGTGCTGGCGCTCGACCTGCTGGTGAGCGCCAAGAAGGATGCGCGCAAGGCGATTGACGTAGTGACGCGGCGCCTGAACGTGCGCCCGGCGCGCGCAACGCACAGCGACCGCGGCTGACGCGCGCGACGCGACGCTGGGCGTGACGATTCCAGGCTCGGTGGTTCCCGTGGTGTTCGTCGCGCTCGCCGCGGCGATGATCGCGTGGAACTTCTCGCTCGGCGTTCGATTGTCGACGATGGCGGGGGCGAGCCGCGTGTTCCGCGTGGTTTCCGGACTGTGCGCGTTTCTCTTTCTGCCGGCGTTGGTGATCAGTCTGCTCGCGACGAGTCCGGCGGGGGCGCGGGTGCTCGGACCGCTCGTCTGGCTGTGGCCGCTGGTTGCGTGCGGCGTGCTGTTGCAGAGCGTGTGGGCGCTGCTGCGCGGCCGGAGCCGTGTGCTGGTGGCACTGCCACTAGCGGTGTTCAACCTGATGGTCGCGTGGATTGCGATGGCGCATTGGCTCGATGCGTCGGGCCGTGCGATGCCACCGTGGGCCTTCACGCCCAGTGTGGCGATCTCTTCGCTGGCCGCCGCCGCGCTCGGCACGACGGCGTTTTCGTGGGCGGCGGGAGCGCTGGTGCCGGTGCTCGCGCCAGCCGCGCCAGCGCGCTGGCGTCTGACGCGGGCGTCGCGGACGCTGCTCGCCGCGGGCTGCGCGACGTTCTGCGTGCTCACCGGCATCGAGTCATCACGGGCGTACGGACGAATCACCAGCGTTCCATCGGGCGATGTGCAACCGAACTCGGCGCGTACCCGCGGTGATCTGGCAGTCGGCGTGCGCGTGTTCGGCACACTCGCCGGCACGCCGTCGGCTGCACTCGCGCGGCACGACGCCGCGCTGGCCGATTCGATGGGGGTAACGGCGCTGCACATCGAGTTCACCGCCGACGGCGCCAGCGCCACGGCGCTGGATTCGGCGGCACGCAGCATCGAGTCGCGACGCGATTCGCTGGTGCTCGTCGTGACGCTCGACTTGGGCGCCGGTGGATCACGGGCCCGCGACGATGAAGCAATGCGCGTGCGCCTCGCGGCCATCACGCAGATCGTGCGGCACCTGCGCCCGGACATTCTCCTGCCCGCCGAGCGAATCGCCGCCGGCGACGGCGCGAATGATGTGGCAGGATGGCAGCGGTACTACGAACGCGCCGCCGCCGCGGCGCGCGGTGTGGATCGCAACGTGACCATCGCGCTCGCCACCGATGCGTCCGCGGCAATCGACAGCGCGCTGACGGACTGGGTGATGGCGGGCTCCTCGCCCGTTGACGCGGTGGCGCTCAGCGTGCGCGATGACGGGGCGCGTCCAGCACGCTTCACGCGAGCCCTCGACGCGATGGCGCGATGGGCCTCATTGGCCAGCGTCGCACCCACGGTGTGGATTGTCGGCGTGCCGACGGCGCCCGCGATCACGGGTGAACTGATTCAACAGCGGCTTGTGCGGTACGCGCTGAACTGGGGTGCGGCGCACTCGTGGGTGCGCGGCATCATCGCCGGCGACGCGTCTGACGGCCTGACTGCCACGGGCCTGCGCTCGTCATCGGGTCAATCGCGCCGTGCGCTCGCCGACGTGGGCGCCGCGCTCCGTGCGCAGCGCGACCTGCCCGCGGCGCTGCCGGCCGCCGATACGACCAGAGGCGCCGACACGCTCAGAGCCACCGAGGCGCTCAAGACGGCCGACCCCTCTCCCCGCGGCGCGACAAAGCGCCGCATCTCCGACACCCTCACACCGCCCCCACAATGACCGCGCTGCGATTTGCCGGCATGCGCCCGGCCGCGCTCACCTTTCTGCGCGTCATCAAGAAGAACAATCGCCGCGAATGGTTCGAGGCGAACCGCGACACGTACGAACGCGAGATCAAGTTGCCGCTCAAGGCGATGGTGGAGGAGCTCGACGTGCGTTTCGCCGAACTCGCACCGGAGTTCGTCGGCGATCCCAAGACGTCGCTCTTCCGCATCTACCGCGACATCCGTTTTTCGAAGGACAAGTCGCCATACAAGTCGCACGCGGCGTTCTGGATATTCCACCGCGCGCCGGGGCGCGGCGTCGGCCAGACGGTGGACGGCGGCGCGGGCTTCTACTTCCACCTCGAACCCGGCGCTTCGCTCGTGGCCGGCGGGCTCTGGATGCCGCCGCGCCCCAAGCTGCAGCGCATCCGCGACGCGATTGCAGACGATCCCAAGTCATTTGAAAAGCTGGTGCTCTCCAAGCCATTTCTGCGGCGCTTTGACGGATTGACCGAGGACGATCCCGGAGTGCTGCTGAAGCGACTGCCCCGTGGCTATGAAGCCGGCCATCCTGCCGAACGCTGGCTGCGGTTCAATTCATTCACGGTGTCACGCGCGCTCGCCGACAAGGACGTGCTTTCGCCGAAGGTGGTCGACCTCGTGATGAAGGACTACGCCGCGATGGTCCCCTTCGTGCGCTGGCTGAACCGGGCGCTGGGCTTTGCGCCGCTCGCGCACCGATAGCGGCCGTCGCTACACGCTTCGACCCGCGACGCCAAGCACCGCGCCTTCGACGCGGCGCGCGGGATCGAGAAAATCCACGGCGATGGCCTGCAGGTCGGCGACCGTGACGGCGCGCATGTGCTGCTCGTAATCCACGAGTTCGTCGAGCGTGCCGAAGAGCCAGGCATCGGCAATGTCGATCATTACCGCGCCGCCGCTCTCCTGCCGAATGGCCCACGAACCCAGCGCGTACGTGCGCGCCCGGTGCAGTTCCTCGTCGCTCACCGGTGACTCGCGCAGCTTCGCGATCTCCGCCAGCAGTCCGCGGCGCGCGTCCGCTTCCTTTTCTGGCGACGTTGCGATGTAGGCGGAGAACAGGCCGGCCAGCGGCCGAACGATGGGAGACGCGAGCACGGTGTACGCGAGCGACTGTTTGTCGCGCAGCCCTTCGAAGAACCGTCCGCCGAGTCCGCTGGCGACGCCGCCGAGCATTCCGGCCGCGAACCGCCGAGGGTCGTTGCGGGCCGGCCCGGCGTAGAGCAGCGCGAGCGCCGTCTGCGCCTTGTCGCGCCGCTCACTCTCATTGCGCTCGACCGCCGAGAAGACGGGCGGCGCAATGCGTGGGCGCTCCGCGGGGACGAGCGATCCAAACGCGCCCGCCGCCATCGCGGCGAGTGCGTCGGGTTCGGCGTCACCGACGATGACGACGACGTGCTCGCCGGCCAGCACCACGTCGCGATGCCAGCGCCGCAGATCCTCGCTGGTGAGCGCGCCGAGCGTCGGTTCGGTGCCGAGTGTGCTGCGCGCGTAGGGATGCGCTCCCCACGCCGCGCGCGCGGCGAGGTGCAGCGGATAGCGGTACATGTCGTCGCGCAGCTGTGCGAGCTGTGACAGCGCCACGGCGCGTTCGCTCTCCAGCGCATCGTCGGGCATCGTCGGCTCCTGCGCGACGTCGGCGAGGAGGGCGAGCGCCCCTTCGATCTGCGTGACGGGCACCGACACGGACCAGTGCATGGTCTCGGCGCCGGCACCGGCCCCGAGGGCGGCGCCGAGCCGTTCGCTCTCGTCGGCGATGCGCCCGGCCGTGCGCAACCGCGTGCCCTTGAGCGACGTCCGCGTCATCAGCGTGGAGGCTCCCTGCCACGCGTCCGGCTCTGCGGTCGCACCGGCGCGAACAAAGAGGCCGGCGTAGGCGATGGGCGTGCGCGGCGTGCGCCGCACGAGAACGGGAACGCCCGCCGCGGTGCGGTACACGCGAACGCCAGCCGTCTCGCAATCCGCCTGCACGCGGCGTGATGTGATGCGGGCCGCGCTCGTGGCCTCGCCGGCGCTCAGCGCGTCCGGCGACGCGCCATCAAGCGCCGCGCACAGCGTTGCCGCGTCCTTCGCCACCGCCACGGATCCGTGCGGTCGATAGATGACGATGGATGCCGCCTCGGGGTCGAGCAACCGGCGTGCGGCATCGGTCAGCTCATCGACCGTGGTGCGTTGCAACGCGTCGAAGTACGCGCCGCCCATTTGCCAGTCGCCGAGCGCTTCCCACGACGCCAGATGATTGGCGCGCCCCTCGACGGTCTCGAGTCGCCGCAGCCAGCTGGCTTCGCGCATCCGCTGCACGCGTGAGAGTTCGACGCCGGACACGTCGCCGGCGCGGACGCGCGCGAGCTGGTCCCACACCGCGGCGGCGCAGTCGAGCGCGCGCTCGGGGCGCGTGGTCGCGTGCACGGCGAAGACGCCGAGCTCGACGGGAAGGTACTGGTACGCGCTGATGGACGACGCGAGCTGGCGGTCACGCACCGCCCGATAGAGTCGCGAGGAGCGGCCGGCGGAGAGGACGCTGGCAACGACATCAAGCCGCGGGGCATCGGGACTGGTGAGGGGCGGCGTGCGCCAGCCGATGGCGACTTCGGCCTGCGTGATGTCGCCGGTCCATTCGCGCACGCGAAAATCGCGGCGCGCCTCCTCCTGCGGTCCGCGGTCGCGGGCAACCGGCCCGTCGGGGAGTCCGCCATACAGCCGCTCGGCGAGCGCAATCGCCTCGTCGGCGGTAACGTCGCCCGCAATCGCGAGCACGGTGTTGGCCGGGCGGTAGTAGCGGCGATAGAACCCGTGGACGAGATCGCGCGTGAGGGCGCGCAGCCCCGGTTCGCGCCCGATGCGCCAGCGGCGCATCCGATGCTGGTCGTGCAGCAGTTCGTACAGCGTTTCGGTGGCGACGGCGTGCGCGTTGTCCGCCTTGCGCTTGGCCTCCTCGACAATCACCTCGATCTCGCGCGCGAGTTCGCCGGCGTCGATGAGTGAGTTGGCGTACGCGTCGGCCTGGATGGCGAGGCCGGCGGCAAAGCCGGAGGCAGGCAGCACCGTGTAATACGACGTGTGGTCGTAGATGGTGCCGGCGTTGAGGTAGCCGCCCTGCGACTTCGTCTGCCGCGCGATTTCTCCGACGCCGCGCGTCGGCGTCCCCTTGAAGTACATGTGCTCGAGGACGTGCGAGATGCCGACGATGTCATCGGGTTCGTCGAAGTAGCCGGCCGAGACCCACGTGACGATCGCGACCACGGGGACGCGGTCGTCGGGCGCCACCAGCACGGTGAGACCGTTGCTGAGCCGATGGCGGCGCACCCGCTCCGGAGCGAGCGCGGCGTCGAGCTGGAGCGCGGCGTTCAGTGGACGATGCGCAGAAGGCCGGCGTCGGCGCTGGCGCGCAGGAAGCTCTCGGCGTCGCCGGCCGGAATCAGCCGGCCCGTGAGCGAGAAACCGCGGCGCGCTTCGCTCTGCATGAACTCGTGCACGGTGCGCTGCGCGGCGGTGGCGCTGCTATCGCGCATCTGCTGCACGATCTCGTCCCACGTCCCGTCGTATCCGCGCCCGTCGCTGCCCACCACGCGGTGCGTGGCCTCGGCGGTCTGCTCGGCCGTGAGCTGGTTGAGCAGCGTGCCGAACAATTCGAGCTGCTCCTTGGCCTGGCGCGCGTCCTGGTCATTGAAGCGCGTCTCGAGGTCGTTGAGCATTTCGTCCATCGGATCAATGGCGGGCGCCAGTTCCGCGAGCCGCGATTCCCACGGCTCGAAGGACGGGTCGCCGTCGGCAAGGCGCAGGTGCGACTTGCGGAGCTCGATCAGCCGCCAGATGCCGAGTTCGTCCCAGTGATCGTCGGGCTGCGTCTGATCGAGCTGGTAGAGCGCGGCTTCGTAGTCGCCGCGGTCGTACAGCAGGTTGCCAAGGTAGATACGCGCCTCGGCGAAGTGCTCGTCGACTTTGAGCGCGCGGCGCAGCGTCTCGGCGGCGGCCTCGTCGCGGCCCAGGCGGTGCTGGGTGTATCCGACGAGGGCGACGCCCTCGGCGCTGTCGGGCGCCTGGCGCACGGCGACCTCGAAGTACTCGAGTGCGTCGTCGAACTCGTCATCGCGAAAGAGCGCGCGGCCGATCTGCTGCATGAGCTCGATGTCGTCATCGTAGCCGAGCGCGCGCACGCGGGCGAACAGTCGTTTGGCAAGCTCCGGCTGGCCGAAGCGAAGCATCGTCTCGCCGAGGCCGGCGAGGCCGTCTTCGTGCTCCGGATCGAGGACCAGCGCCTCCTCGAAACTGCGCCGGGCCCACGCGAACTCGTCGCGCGCGAGGCGGGCATAGCCCACACCGACGTGGAGTTCGACCGCATTGGGATAGAGCGCCAGACCCTCGCGCAACGTGGCGAGGGCGCCATCGTAGTTGCCCTCGTTGTACAGCTGGTGCGCTCGTTCGTCGTACTCTTCGGAACTCAGGAACGAAGACGACATCGTTCGACTGACCTCCTGCGACGGGTGAGGGATGACCGCAAGCTAAACTGGCGTACGCGGCGCATTCAACGGGGGTGCGGCACTCTTTGTTACCCCGCCTCGCGCAGTGCGACGGCGATGCGGGCGGCGAGATTGGCGTTGGCTTCGAGCAGGGCGAGATTGGCCGGCAGCGACGCGCCGCCGGTCTCGCGTTCCACGGCGGAGAGCAGGAACGGCGTGACAGCGGAGCCAGACACACCGGCCGTGCGCGCGGCGGCCAGGGCGCGCTGCACCGCGCCTTCCACGAGTGCGGCGTCGAGCGCGTGGGCGGCGGGCGGCGGCTGCACGACGAGCAGGGCGCCCGGCTGACCGAGGGCGCGGTGTGCCACGAAGGCGCGCACGATATCCGCGGGCTCGCTGGTGGAATGCGCCAGCGGCAACCCGGTGTGACGCGTGAAGAAACCCGGAAACTCGTCGGTGCCGAATCCGATCACCGCCACGCCGCAGCTCTCGAGCCGCTCGAGCGTGGCCGGCAGATCAAGAACGGACTTTGCCCCCGCGCAGACCGTGATGACGCTGGAGCGCGAGAGTGCGATGAGGTCGGCCGATTCATCGAACGGCTCGCGATGCACGCCGCCAATGCCGCCGGTCGCGAACACATCGATGCCCGCAGCGCTGCAAAGCGCGAGCGACGCCGCCACCGTCGTGGCGCCATCGAGGCCGCGCGCCACGGCCCAGCCGAGGTCACGCGCCGACACCTTTTCCACACCGTCGCGGCGCAGGAAGCGCTCAAGGTCGTCGCCCTCGAGGCCAACCATGGGCACGCCGCGGACGACGGCGAGCACGGCGGGCATGGCTCCCGCGGCGATGACTGCCTCGCGCATGCGGCGTTCCGCCTCGCGATTGGCCGGAATGGGCAGGCCTTGGGCCAGCACCGAACTTTCGAGGGCGACGACGGCGCGGTCGCGGCGATCTGCCGCGATGCCAGGGGACCAACGGACCGCGTTGGCGAGGTCGTGCACGACGCAAGCATACAACGCCGCATGCCGTGAGACAATTGCGATGGCGCGTCGTGCGTTCGGCTGGCGACCTCCGTATCTTTGCCTTCGTATGGACACTTCGCTGCCGAACCCGACGCCGGGCTTCGACGACCACTTCTTCCGGACCCTGGTCGAGTCGTCGCAAGACTTCATCGTGGTCATCGACCACGAAGGGCGCATCACGTACGTCTCGCCGTCGCTGCAGCGCGGGCTGGGCTTTACGGCGCCGCAGCAGATCGGCCACTCCGCGTTCGAGTTTGTCCATCCCGAGGATCACGAGACCGCCCGGCGCGCGCTGACCGACCAGCTCGCCGGCACGCAGGCCGTGTGGTACATCGACGTGCGGCTGCTCACCGCTGGCGGCGACTGGATTCCCGTCGAGGTGCAGGGCTGGCTGGACCACTCCACCACGCCGCCGCGGGTCATCATCCATGCGCGCGACATGCGCTGGCGGCAGCGCATGGAGAAACTGCTCGGCGAGCAGGACGCCTGGATGCGCGCGTTGGTGGCCGCGTCGCCGCTGGCGATCATCACCGTGGACACGGGGCTCGTGGTGCGCAGCTGGAATGCGGCCGCCGAGCGCATCTTCGACTGGAAGGCCGAGGAAGTGCTGGGGCTCCAGATCCCGATTCTCCCCGAGGGGTTTCCCGAGGAGCGGGAGCTGTTGTGGAACGCCATCAACGGCGGCAAACGTTTCGACGCGTACCCCACGCGCCGGGCGCGTCGTGACGGACGGCTGATCGACGTGAACGTCTCGGTGGCGCCGATTCATGACGCCGCGGGGCACATCACGGGCGCCATCAAGCTGGTGGCGGACACCAGCCTGCAGCGCGCGCTCGACCGGCAGTTCCAGCAGTCGCAAACCATCGACACCGCGTGGCGGCTGGCTGGCGGCATCGCGCATGACTTCAACAACCTGCTGGCGACCATCCTGACGTCCGCCGAGTTTCTGCTGGACGAGGCGAAGGAGGGGACACAGACGCGCGCCGATGTCGACGCGATCATCGGTGCGACTTCGAAGGCGCGCGATCTCACGCACCAGCTGCTCGGGCTGGGGCGGCGCCCGCAGCGCCGCGTGCGACGCGTGGAGGTGGGCGCGGCGCTGCAGGGGCATATTCCCGAGATCCGCGACCGCGTCAGCGGGGACGTCTTCGTGGAGAGCGCCATCAGCGGCGAGGATTCGTTTGTCAGCATCGATCCCGAGCAGCTGCGCCAGCTCGTGGATCATCTCGTGCAGAATGCGTGCGATGCCATGCCGCGCGGAGGGACGCTGACCATCGAGTCCACGCCGGTGGTGCTCGATCGCGACACCGCGGTGGGCGACGCACGCATTCGGCCGGGCGAATATGTGCTGCTGGCCATTTCGGATACGGGCGACGGGATGACGGCGGAGACGTCGATGCGCGCGTTCGAACCGTTCTTCACGACGCACGAGGATGGCCACCATCAGGGGCTCGGGCTCGCCACCGCGTACGCGATGACGCGCCAGGCGGGCGGCGGTATCGCGATTGCCAGCGTCGCCGGCGTGGGGACGACGGTTCGCGTGTATCTGCCGCGCCTCAACACCGGAGCGGGGCGCAAGACGCCGGGCGAGATGCAGGCCATCACCGGTGATCTGCCCGAGGGTCAGCCGACGATCCTGCTCGTGGAGGATGACGGCACCTTGCGCGCGACGATCCGGCGTGCACTGCTGCAGGCGGGCTTTGATGTGCTTGATGCGGCCGGCGGCGCCGAGGCGCTGGTCGTGAATGAAACGCATCACGCTCCGATTCACCTGCTCGTCACGGACGTCGTGATGCCCGACGTGTCGGGCCGCGAACTCGCGAGTCGCCTGCGTGCGCTGCGTGCCGGCCTCAAGGTGCTCTACATGTCGGGGCACAGCGCCGACACGTTCCGCAGCGGCGGCGGGCTGGGCGCCGCCGAGGCGTATCTGCAGAAACCGTTCACGTCGAGCGCGCTGGTGGGCGCGGTGCGGGGACTGCTCGAGTTCCTGTAGCGCATCGCGGCGCGGCGGCCGCCGCGCGTGGTCAGCGGCGAGCTATCGGCTCGTCCACGCCTTCACCACCGCTTCGCCGATCCGCCCGATCACCGCGTTGCCTTCGCTGTCGGTCCAATAGCGCCGGTCGGCGTTCTCCTTGGTGAGCACGCAGGTGACCACGCGCGCCGGCAGGTAGAAGATGCCGCAGTCCGTGCGCGATTGGTCCACGTCGCCCGTCTTGTGGGAGAGGCGCACGTTGTAGTTGAACCGCGCCAGCTTGGTGTCGTCCGCATTGTGGCGCAGGATCCACAGCATCGTGGAGTCGGCGACCGGATTCACCGCCTTGCCCTGCGCCATCAGCGTGAACAGTTGCGCCATTTCATTGGGCGTCGTCACGCCGAGGCCGTACTTGGCGGAACTATCCGGGGCGACGGACCCGAGTCGTGTCATCGAGCCCGAGTGCACCTTGGTGTGCGGCAGGCCCAGCGCTTCCATCTTGGTCCAGACGCGGCGGATCTTGATGCGATCGAGCACGAGATTCGTGGCGGTGTTGTCGCTGAGCGTGCTCATGAGCCACGCGATGTCCCACAGTGGCATCGTCAGCGGCGTGCGCAGGAACTGCAGCGCGCCGGACCCGCCCACCTTGTCGAGCTCGGTGAGCACCACCGGATCATCGAGCGTGAGCTGCTTCTTGTCGGCCAGGTCGAACAGGGTGACGAGAATCGGCACCTTGATGAGCGAGGCGGTGGAGAACGTCTCGTCGCCGCGTCGCTCAAGGTGTTCGTTTGTCTCGAGGTTGGTGATGCTGTACCCGACGATCCCGTGATGCGCGTCGGCGATGGAATCGAGCCGATGGCGCAGGGCGGCGGTGTCGGCGCGCGTGTCGAGAGGTACGGCGGGCGTCGGCGCGCGCGTCGCGCCGCGGGCGGGCGCCGCGGCTGCGGTGGGAACTGGCGTTGTAGTCGCCGGCGCTGGCGTGGTTTGCGCGCGAACGCCGGCACAGGCTGCGCTCAGCGACGCAAGGACCACGACGACCGGGCCGGCGCGCATGGCGGCCCTAGGCGTCGTTGAATTCGTCGGCCTTCATGGCGCCGACGAGGTTCCGCTCGCGCTCCTCGGGATCGATGATGGCCAGCAGCTTGATGGTCTCGCCGGCCCAGCAATCGAAGGTTTTTCCCGTGCCTTTCATGATCCGAATCTCATGCCCGTCCTCGAACTTGAGCACGAGCTTGGGATACTCGGAGTTCACGTACTGCTTGCGGAGTTTCTTGGGGGGAGTTGGCATGCGGCGAAGCTACGAATGCCGAGTGGCGCGCGCAACCGCGGCGGTGTCCGCTACGTCACCGTCGACGTCACGCCCTCGAACGCGCGCCACGCCCCGGTGCGCAGAATGTCATCGATCTCTCCAACCACGCGCTCCACCTCGACGTCGCTCGTGTAGAAGTGCGGCGCCACGCGAATGCCGGCGCCCGGGCGGAAGTCGATCACCACGTCGCGCGCGAGCAGCGCCCGCGCCACCTCGGCGGCGTGCGGCACGTCGAATGCCACCGTGCCGCCGCGCGCGTCAGCGTCGCGCGGCGCGGACACGACGTAGCCGCGCGCATCGGCCAGCGCGATGAGCCGAGCCGTCTGACGCTTCGACTTGGCGCGCACGGCATCGATGCCGGCACGGCGCAGCAGGCGCGGCCCCTCGATGTTGGCGTAGAGCGCCGGCACCGACGGCGTGCCGCCCAGCCAGCGCCACGCGCCAGACGCGTAGTCCATGCGATCGGCAAACGAGAAGGGATGTGCGTGCGCCTGCCAGCCGGTAATCGCCGGCGTCATCGCGGTGGTCGCCTGCGGATCGGACCACAGAAATGCGCCGCCCGGCCCTCCGCACAGCCACTTGAGCACGCCGCCGCTGTAGAAATCGCAGCCGATGGCGCGCACATCCACCGGCATGACGCCCGCCGCATGGTAGCCATCGAGCGAGACGAGCGCGCCGACGCCGTGCGCATGGACGCACACGCGCCGCACGTCGACAATCGACGCCGAACGAAAGAGCACGTGCGAGATGGCCACCAGCCGCGTGCGCTCGGTGATGGCGGCGCACAGACGCTCCACGTCAATGGTGATGCCATCGTCGCTCGGCACCACCGTCACGTGCGCGCCGAACCGCGGCGCGAGCTGTTCGATGGCGTAGCGCACCGAGGGAAAATCGAGCGCCGACATCACGATTTCACCGCGCGACGCGGGATAGTCGAGCGCCGACACCACCGCCGACTGCGCCAGCGTCACGGTGGGCACCATCGCCACTTCGCCAGCGCCCGCGCCAATGAGGGGTGCGACTTCGTTGCCCACCGTCAGCGGCATCTCCCACCATCCCTCGGCCCAGGCGCGCACGCCGCGTTCGCTCCACTGGTCCACGTACTCGGCCAGCCGATCGGCGACGGCGCGCGGCATCGCACCGAGGGAGTTGCTCACGAGGTAGCAACAGCGCTCGAGTATCGGGAACTCGGCGCGGAACGCGAGCAGCGGATCCACGCGCCTACTTGCGACGGAAGAAGAAGAGCACGGTGGCGACCACCAGCACGTAAGCCACCGATCGCCACTCGGCGGCGGTGATGCTCGTCAGCAGCCAGATGATGACTGCGCACGTCAGCACGTGAACCGTCGGGCCAAGCGGCAGGTTGAACGGCGTGGTCCCCGCGTTCTGCACGCCGCGCCGGCGCAACTCCCACGCCGCCACCGCGCAGACGAAGTAGAGCAGGAGCGCCGAGAGATTGGCGAGGACGGCGAGCGCTTCGAACTCATTCACCACGGCCAGCGCGCAGACGACGGCCGATTGCAGAATGATCGCGAGCCACGGCGTATGGAACGCCGGGTGGATGGCGGCCATCTGCTTGGGAAGGAAGCCGTCGCGGGCAAAGGCGAAGAGCGCGCGCGGCACGGCGAGCGTCATCCCCGACATGTAGCCGAAGGTCGAGATGGCCGCGCCGATGAGCAGGAGCAGGCGTCCCGGCGAACCCATCAGCCGTTCGGCGACGGCGGCCAGCGGTGCGGCCTTGGCGGCGGCGAGCGCATCGGCGCCGAGGACGCCCTGGGCGACGAGTTGAATGGAGATGTAGAGGACCGTGACGCCAATCATCGCGATGGCGAGCGCGCGCGGCACCGTGCGCGACGGGTTCTGCATTTCGCCGGAGGGGACGAGCGCGCTCTCGACGCCGGTGAAGGCGAAGATGAGCACGATGGCCGTGCGCGCAAACGAACTCGCCGCCGGCATGCTCGCGACGACGAGGTTGGCCGGCGCGATGGCGACGGCGCCGACGGCGACGAGCGTGAGCAGCGGCAGCAGCTTGGCGACACTCACCACGGCGATGAGCCGCGTACCCTGCTTGACACCGCGCACGTTGACGCCGGCGAGGAAGGCAAAGGTCGCGGCGAGCACGAGGGCGCGCGGGAAGGGCGTGCCGAGTGCGGGAATGAGCGTTCCGATGAAACCAGCGTACGCGCTCGACACCGATGCCATGGCGGTCGTGCCAAGCAGCCAGAGGAGGACGCCGCTCATGAAGCCCGCGTACGGGCCGAAGACCAGTTCGACGTAGGCGTACGGGCCGCCGGTCATCGACACCCGGCTGCCAGCCTCGGCGAAGCAGAGCACGATGAGTCCCATGGCGAGCGCGCAGATGACGTAGACCAACGGCGCGGAAGGGCCGATGAGCCCCGTGACAGAGCCCGGAAGCCGGAAGATCCCGCCGCCCACCGTGGTATTGAACACGGCGGCGGCGAGACCCCAGACGCCGATGGCGCGCGTCAGGCCGCGTTCGGCGTCGAGGTTTGGCGAAGCGTGGGAGGCAGCGCTCATCGGCGTCTCGGTGGGGTGACGGAAGGAACGGACTTGGTGTATCGTCGGTAAAGGTACCGACCGGCAGATATCATAGCATCCCGCACCGAGGAGTCCATCGTGAGCATTCTCCGCCTCGTCCTCGTCGCCGCCGTGAGCGCGGCGTCGCTCTCGTCTCCGGCGTCTGCCCAGAGTGCCGCCAGCACCCGCGTGTCCGGCGCTCCGGTGGCAGCGCAAGCCACGGTCGGCGTACGCAAGGCGCTGTACAAGCCGGCGCCGGCCGGTCAACCCGCGCCCCGCGCCGACACGCGGCAGAACCGCGCGCTGATGCTCGTCGGCGGCGCCGCCCTGCTCACGGGCGCCGTGGTCGGCGGCAGCGCCGGCGGACTGATCAGCGTGGGCGGCGCGGTCGTCTTTCTGTGGGGACTCTACCAGTACCTGCAGTAGTGCCGCGCGCGGGGACACGAACGGCGGGCACGACGCGATGATCGGCGAGCGCCGCAGCGGCATCCCGCCGCGCGTTGCTCTCGTCCTCGGCGGCGGCGGGCTGAAAGGGTTCGCGCACATCGGTGTGTTGCGCGCGCTCGAGGAGCGCGGCATTCGTCCCGCGGTAATCGCCGGCACGAGCATCGGCGCGCTCATTGGCGCCGCGTATGTGCGCGGCCTCAGCATCGAGCAGATGGAGTTGCGCGCCCTCTCGCTGCGCAAACCCGACCTGTTCCGCGTCGATCACATGGGGATGATGATGCGGCGCATGCTGGCGCGAGCGCTCTACCTCGAGCAGCCACTGCAGGACATCGTCGACAGCCTGGCGCCGGAGGGGACCTTTCGCGATCTGCCCATCCGGCTCTTGGTGAACACGGTGGATCTCGAGCGCGGCAACCAGGTGACGTGGGGGCTGCCCGGACTGCAGGACGTGCGCGTGACCGACGCCGTCTACGCGTCGTGCGCGCTGCCGGGCTTTTTCCCGCCACGCACAATCGCGGGCCGCACGTGCGTGGATGGCGGCGTGATGGAGAACACGCCGGCGATGGTGGCATCGCGCGACGTGGACGCGGTGATTGCGGTGGACGTCGGCAGCACCAGCCTGACGGCGGCGCGACGCATTCGCGACAAGGGCTTCGCGGCCATCTTCATGCGCTCGGCACAGGTGATGATGCGGTCGCTGCAGCAGATGCAGCTCGCGTCGTGGAGCGGGCCGCCGCTGCTGCTCGTGCGGCCGCCCGTCTGGAAGTACAGCTGGTTCAGCTTCGCCCACACGCGCACGATGATCGACGCCGGCTACACGGCGGCGTGCGAGGTGCTCGACAACGTGGGCGACACCCTGTACGCAACGGGCGGCGTGTACCCGCGGCGGCATGTGGTGGTGGCGGTGGACCGCGCGCGCTGCACCGGCTGCGGGGTGTGCGCCACGCTCGCCCCCGATGTGATGCGCATGGACGGCGGCAAAGCGACGCCGATGGACGGTCCGCTCGAGTGGTCGCGGGCCGACGGCGCGTTTGTCACGGAATGCCCGGTGCAAGCCATCACCGTCGAGACGATTGAAGCGGACGGGCAAAAGCATCGCACGATGGAGTACCGCGTCGTCGGTGACTGAGTTGCGCGGCGCCTGAGGTGCGGGCCGCGCGTCGGCCAGCCGGATGACGCGGCCTTCCCCTCGCCCCTGCCGGAGCTTCTGTCTATACTTCGGTTAGCCTGGGCACCGCGTCCATTCCGGTGTCCAGTGGCTCCGGCCATCACCCCGCCCCACACCTGCTTCAGCGGGCGACCAGACCAAACGGCCATGGCAACTTCAAACAGCTTCGGAAGCCGTGCGACGATTACCGTCGACGGAACGTCGTACACCTACTACCGGCTCGACGCCGTCGCCGGCCTTGCCGGCAGCACGGCACGCACGCTGCCCTTCTCGCTCAAGGTTCTCCTCGAGAACCTGCTGCGCAACGAGGACGGCGCCTTCGTCAAGAAGGCGGACGTGGAGGCGCTGGCAACGTGGAACGTGAAAGCGCCGCGCGACCAGGAGATCGCCTTCCGCACCAGCCGCGTGCTGCTGCAGGACTTCACCGGCGTCCCGTGCGTCGTGGACCTCGCCGCGATGCGCGATGCGCTCGCCCAGCTCGGCGGCGACGCGAAGAAGATCAATCCGCTGCAGCCAGTGGACCTGGTGATCGACCACTCGGTGCAGATCGACGAGTACGGCACCGATGCGGCGTTCATGATCAACGTGAACCTCGAGTACGAGCGCAACCGCGAGCGCTATCAGTTCCTGCGCTGGGGCGGCACCGCGCTGAAGAACTTCCGCGCCGTCCCGCCGGGCACGGGCATCTGCCACCAGGTGAACCTGGAGTATCTCGGACAGGTCGTCTTCGTGAACAAGGAATCGGGCGAGGCGTACTGCGACTCGCTCGTCGGCACCGATTCGCACACGACGATGATCAACGGACTCGGCGTGCTGGGATGGGGCGTCGGCGGCATCGAAGCCGAAGCGGCGATGCTCGGTCAGCCCGTGTCGATGCTCATTCCCGAAGTGATCGGCTTCAAGCTGACGGGCACGCTGCCCGCCGGCGCGACGGCGACGGATCTCGTGCTCACGTGCACCGAGATGCTTCGCAAGAAGAAGGTCGTCGGCAAGTTCGTCGAGTATTTCGGCGACGGCCTCGCGGGGCTTTCGCTCGCCGACCGCGCGACGATTGCCAACATGGCGCCCGAGTACGGCGCCACCATGGGCTTCTTCCCCGTGGACGATGAGACGCTCAAGTACCTGCGCCTGTCGGGTCGCGACGAGCATCACGTGAAGCTCGTGGAAGCCTACTGCAAGGCGCAGGGGCTGTTCCGCGAAGCGGGCGCGCCCGATCCCGTGTACACGGACACGCTGCAGCTCGACCTGTCGACGGTGGTGCCGTCGCTCGCCGGCCCCAAGCGTCCGCAGGATCGCATCGCGCTGACGCAGATGAAGGCCAATTACGGCGCATCGCTCGAGGCGCATCTCAAGCAGCAGGCCGACGCCGCGGCCAAGAAGAACCAGCCGGCGCCGGTTGCCACCGCACAGCACCTCGCGCACCGCGGCAAGGAGTTCGACCTCGTGGACGGCGCGGTGGTGATTGCGGCCATCACGAGCTGCACCAATACCTCGAACCCGAGCGTGATGCTCGCGGCGGGACTCGTGGCGCAGAAGGCCGTCGCCAAGGGACTCACGAGCAAGCCGTGGGTGAAGACGTCGCTCGCGCCGGGCTCGAAGGTCGCCAAGGACTACTTCGACAAGGCCGGCGTGCAGCCCGCACTCGACGCCCTCGGCTTCCAGATTGCCGGCTACGGCTGCACCACGTGCATAGGCAACTCCGGACCGCTGCCCGAGGTGATCAGCAAGGGCATCGATGATGGCAAGCTGACGGTGGCCGCGGTGCTCAGCGGCAACCGCAACTTCGAAGGGCGCGTGAATCCGCAGACGCGCTTCAATTACCTCGCGTCGCCGCCGCTGGTCGTCGCGTACGCGCTCGCCGGCCGCGTGGACATCGACTTCGACGCCGAGCCGATTGGGAGCGGCAAGGACGGCAAGCCGGTCTTCCTGAAGGACATCTGGCCGACGCCCAAGGAAGTTGAGGACGTGGTCCTCTCGAGCGTGAAGCGCGAGTACTTCGTCAAGCAATACGCCGACGTGTTCGGCGGCGACGAGCAGTGGAGAGCCATCCCGGTTCCGTTGGGCGACCGCTACGCGTGGGACGACAAGTCCACGTACGTGAAGCACCCGCCGTATTTCGAAGGGATGACGATGACGCCGCCGGGCGTGCAGCCGATCAGCGGCGCGCGCGTGCTTGGCATGTTCGCCGACTCGATCACCACGGACCACATTTCGCCCGCGGGTTCGATCGCCGAAAAGTCGCCGGCCGGTGTCTGGCTCAAGTCGCTGGGCGTCGACAAGAAGGACTTCAACTCGTACGGCGCGCGGCGCGGCAATCACGAAGTCATGATGCGCGGCACGTTCGCGAACATCCGCCTCAAGAACGAACTGACGCCTGGGCTCGAAGGATGGTGGACGCGCACCACGCCCGACGCCGAGCCGACGAGCTTCTTCGACGCCAGCGAGACGTACAAGAAGTCGGGCACGCCGCTCGTCATCATCGCGGGCAAGGAATACGGCACCGGCTCGTCACGCGACTGGGCGGCGAAGGGGACGATGCTGCTCGGCGTTCGTGCGGTGATCGCCGAGAGTTTCGAGCGCATTCATCGCTCGAATCTCGTGGGGATGGGCGTGATTCCGTGCGAGTTCACGAACGGGGACACTCGCCAATCGCTGGGGCTCACCGGTTTCGAGACGATGAGCATCGAAGGGATGAGCGACAGCATGTCGCCGCGCGCGATGCTGACGGTCAAGGCTGCCGGCACCGACGGATCGGTGAAGTCGTTCCAGGTGCGCAGCCGCATCGACACACCGGAAGAGATGCATTACTACCGGCATGGGGGAATCCTGCCCTACGTGCTGCGCAATCTCGCTCGCTAACGCGAGATTCCGGACAGGGATCACGGATCAGATCAGTGATATCGAGTTCGGATTCCGATATCGATATCCTGAATCCGATCCGTGATCTTTGTCCTTAATAACGCTTTCAGCGCGACTTCACGCTGAAGGCGCTCGGCACCCAGACTCCCGCGGCCTTTACGGCGCGCAGCCTGACCTCAAAGAGCGCGTTCATGTCACGGCCGCCGCTGCGCCACGCGCCATCGACGACAAACTCGGTGATGAACGCGGCGCCGTCGGCTTCAGGCTCCGTCGCCATCGCCTCGAAGCCCGCCGCGAAGTCCGAGGCCTCTCGCACCAGGCGCTCAAGCGTGCGGCGCGCCGTGGCATCGCCGCCTCCCAAGTCAGCCAGCCGCTCGATGTCACGCGCACGATGCTGATTCATCAGCGTCACCAGTGCACGCGACGCGGCGCGCGCGTCGGCCAGCGTCGCGGCAGGCTCGTTCGTCGCAGCACGGGGCGCTTCCGCGTTCGAAGGCGCTGACGCAGACGACGGCGCCGAGGGCGATGGCGCGACGTCCTGCGGACGCGAGAGCGTCGCCGCAGGGAGCGGAACGCCAGCGGGTGCGACGTTGCTCGTCGCGCCAGACGCTGTCAATGCGCTACCACTGACTTCCCCGCGCGCCGGCGCGGACGGTGCACCGGCGCGCGGGGCGTTTGCTCCCGATCCAGCCAATGCCGGCGCCGCACCTGGGATGACTGGCGCGCCATCGGCCGGCGGCGCGCCACTCGCGGCCCCAGTCGGCGACGCCACGCGCTGCGCCGGCGTACCGGCCGTCATCTTCGACTTGAGCACCACCGCGCCGCCGAGGATCAGCACGGCAACGCCAACCGCGGCGTAGATCATCCAGCGCGAGTCGCGGCGCGCCACCGCCGGCTCCGCGGCGCCCATCGTGACCGTTGGCGCGGCCTGCGACACTGCGGCGGCCGGAGCCACGCGCACCGACGGCGCCTGCTCCGTCGTCGCGCCCACCACCGGCGGCGCCGTGACCTGAACCTTCATCGGCGCCGTGGGCGCCTTGCGCACGGCCGAGATGACGCGCGAGGCGGTGGGCGCGGCCAGAACACCCGAGAGCTGCGCGATCTCGGCGGAGACGGAGCGCGCATCGGTCACCAGCCGCTCGAAGATCCGCTTGGGATCGCGCAGATCGGGGAATCGCTCGGCCGGCGTCTTCTTGAGCATCCGGTCGATCGCTATCGCCACCGCGTCCGGCACGTCGGGCCGGAACTCGCGCACCGAAGGCGGCGCCTGCCGCAAATGCGCGACATGCATCTCGGCGGGAAGGCCGAGGAACGGATTGCGCCCGGTGAGCATCTCGAACGCGGAGACGCCAAGCGCGTACTGGTCCGTCGAGCCGGTGAGCTCCTCGCCGTAGCGCTGCTCGGGGCTCATGTACGCGAGCGAGCCGAGCAGCATCCCTTCACCCGTCAGCCCGGGCACGTCCTGCCGCCGCGCAATGCCGAAGTCCGACACCAGCGCACCGCCATTGGATGCGAGGAGCACGTTGCCTGGCTTCACATCGCGGTGGATCACCTTGTGGTCGTGCGCGTACTGCAGCGCCGACGCGACGTCGGCGGCCAGCCGGCCGACGACATGCAACGGAAGCTTGCCTTGCTCCTGCAGCACGGCGTCGAGCGAGCGCCCTTCGACGAACGCCATCAGCATCACCAGCAAGTCGCCGCGTGCCCGTGCGCCGAAGACGCTGACGATGTTCGGGTGCTGCAGCTGCGCCGCGGTGCGCGCTTCGCGCACGAAGCGCTCGGCCATCTCGGTGTCGGCGGCAAACTCCGGGAGCATGGCCTTCACGGCCACGCGGCGCTCGAGCAGCGGGTCGCGCGCCGCGTAGACGACGGCCATTCCGCCGCGTCCCACCACGTCCAGCAGTTCCAGTTCGGTGCCCAGCAATTCTTGCAGGCGGTCGCGCAGCTGGTCACGCCGCACCGCCGTGGCCCCGCACTTGGTGCAGAACTGCTGTCCGTCCTCCAGCGGCGCCCCGCAGGTGGCGCACGCCGCGTCGCGCTTCGTCATGCCGCCAGCCCCTCCGTTGCGGTCCGAAGGGAAAGTGCGTGCTCGCGCGCCGGACGGCCACCTGCCGAACATGCGCCCCCGTTACCTCGCGCGGCACCGCTCCGTATCTTCGGCGCCGTGAATCGCACGGTCGTCATCGTCAACCCGGCTTCGGGCCGCGGCTCCGGGGCGCGACTCCTGCCGCGCCTCACGGCGCTGTTCGCGGGCCACGGCATCACCGACATTCGCACGACCGCCGCCCCGGGCGACGAGGCGCGCGTCGTCGCCGAGGCCGTGCGTGACGGCGCCGAGACGATTGCGGTGGCCGGCGGCGACGGCACGTGGGGCAAGAGCGCCGTGGCACTCGCGCGGCTGGGGTCGCCGGCGCGCATGGCCTTCATTGCGAACGGCACGGGCAACGATTTCGCCAAGAACTTTCCGACATCCGCCAAGGACCACCAGGCGATGGCCGCGCTCATTGCGCACGGCGGGCACGAACAGCGCGTGGACCTCGGCAGCGTCGACGGGCAGTGGTTTCTCAACGTCGCTGGCTTCGGCTTCGATGTCGAGGTCAGTCTGCACGCGTTGCGCTCCACGACGTGGCTGCGCGGCAACGCCGTGTACATCAGCGCCGCGCTCAAGCAGCTGCTGAGTTATCGCGGGTTCCGGGCCACCGCGGATGTCTTCGGCGAGACCGCGCCGCGGCTGCGCATGATGTGCCTGGTCTCCAACGGCAAGAACTTTGGCGGCGCGTTCCTGATTGCGCCGACGGCCCGCGTGGACGACGGACTGCTGGATTTCATCAGTATTGGCGACGTGCGGAGTCTCGCGCGCATCCCGCTCTTTGTGCGGGCGATGCGCGGCGCCCACGTGGGACTGCCGTCGGTGGACATGGTGCGCGCCGCGTCGGCGACGATCACGTTCGACGCGCCACCGACCTTTGAACTCGACGGCGATCTGCACGACGCCGCCAACACGACCGTGCGCATCGCGGTGGTTCCCCGCGCGCTCCGAGTGCTGGTCGGCTAGGGCTGCGGCGGTTGCGGCGGCTGCGGTTGCGGCCGCGCTTTTGGGCGCCGCGGGAGCGGGGCGCCCGTCGAATCTCTCAGCTGGATGTTCTTGAGCGCCTGCTGCTGCTGCTCGGCGGACAGCCGCATCCATCGCGCGCGCAGCATCTCCTGCTCCTGCGCCGACATGTTCTTCCAGATGACCTGCGGCATATGGAACGGATTCGCCGGGTTGGGCGGCGGCGCGACCCATGCGGTGACCGGCGGCTCGGTCGGACCGCCGACCAGCGTCCGTGTGCTGTCGCCGGGCCGGCGGGCGTAGCGCGGCACTTGGCCCGGCGTGAAGGACTGCGACTGACCCTGCGCGAAGGACTGCGGCTGCTGTCGGAGTTGCTCGAGCTGCTTCTGGAACTGCGCGAAGTCACGGTTGCCCGCACGCTGGTCCGTGAAGACGAGCCGGTTGGTGTCGCCCGCGTTCACATCGATGACGTATTGCTGCGGCAGGTACTCGCGGCCCTGCTGCTCCACGCGGATCACGTGCCGGCCCGTCGGCACATCGAGAAACGCCGGCGTCGACGCCGCGCCTTCCTTGCCGTCAATCACGAGCTTGGGCGCGCCGCCTCGCACCGCGACGGAGAGGTGCCCGTACGCCGGCACCACCGGCGACTTCGCTTCGCGCTGCATCGCCTCGGCGCGCTCCGCGCGGCGCTGCGCGTCGAGGGCGATTTTGCGCGTCTCCTCCAGCTCGCGCGCGAGGCGCGCCGCGAGGGTATCGGGCACGGGGGCCGCCGGTGCCGCCACGGGCGCAGCTGCCGGAGCAGGCGCGGCCGGCGCGTTCGCCTTGCGCCACGCGTTCCACCCCACCGCAGCCGCCGTGAGCACCATCACCGCGGCGAGTGCGTTCCCAAGCCATTGCCTGCCGCGCTGAGCACTCGCGGATCCGGAGGCGTCGCGCGCGGCGGGCCTTGCCGCGGGCACCTTTCCCATCGCGGTCTCGCCGGCCAGCGCGGCGACGAACGCGGACGCCGACGCGAAGCGATCGGACGGCTCCTTGGCCATCGCGCGGCGGATGGCCTGTCCCACGCGCGGCGGCAAACCCGGACGTACGCTGTCGATCGTCGGCGCCGCCTCGCCGAGATGCAGGCGCAGCAGTTCTTGCATCGACGCGTCGCGGAATGGGCGCACGCCCGACAGCAGCTCGAACGCGAGTACTCCCATCGCGTACTGATCGGCGCGGCCGTCGGGGCGTTCGCCGCGCCACTGTTCTGGCGCCATGTACGCCGGTGAACCGACCACGCCCGTGTGCGAGGCGGAACTGGTCGTCACGCTGTCGCCGGTGAAGGCGCGCGCAATGCCGAAGTCGGCCACCATCGCGTGACCGCTCTCCGAGAGCAGAATGTTGGCCGGCTTGATGTCGCGGTGCACGATGCCCAGTGCGTGGGCGAAATCGAGCGCCGACGCCACCTCGCGCAGCAGGCGCACTGCATCGTCGACCGGCACCGCGCCTTTTTCGGTGATCAGCGTCTCGAGGCTGCCGCCGCGGACGAAGCGCATCGTGTAATACGCCGCGCCGTCGCCCTGCCCCACCGCGAAGATGGGAACGATGTTCGGGTGATCAAGCCGCGCTGCCAGCCGCGCTTCGCGCTCGAATCGCGTGAATGCCTCGGGATTCAGCAGCGCGTCAAAGGCGAGCACCTTGAGCGCGACTTCGCGATCCAGCGACACTTCGCGCGCACGGAAGACAATCCCCATGCCGCCGCGCCCGATGAGCGGCCCCAGTTCGTACGCCGCGCCAACCTGCGCCTGCAGCCGCTGCCGCAGCCGCTCGGCGCGATCGCCATCCTGCCCGCCGCCGGTGATGACCGCACCGCAGCGCGCGCACGCCGTGGTGAGCGCGTCGAGCGACACGCCGCACTGCGGACACGTCGTCGTCATGCCCGCCGGCGTCGTGACGGCGTCAAAGGGCCCGCTGGAGCCGGGCTGGTCAGTCATTCGGGGATGATGGCATCAAGGATTTGACACAGACGGCGAGGGAATCGTTAGCTCGGCGTGATCTTCTTCAGCGCGGCGCGCGCCCGTTCCCGCTCGCCCCACGCCGGCACCATGTCACGGCCGCCGGCGACGCACTTGGAATCTGGCGCGGCGCTCGAGGGCGAACCCATCGGGAGCCACGCCATCACGCATTTCATTACCGCCTCACCGTCCTCCCGGGTCCATCCCACCGACGCGCCGGCAACCGACGGCGCCGAGAACTGCGCGGAGACGCGCGGCGCTGGCGCTGGCGGGGCGGCCGATCCGGCCGCCTGCGCTCTCAGCGCTTCGACGGCCTCGCGCACGAAGGAGCTGGTGCGGACTTTCGCGGTCGCTTGGCGCATGTCGCCCCGGTACAGGGCGTGCACGGCCGCTTCCACGTTCTTGGCGAGCTTGTCGAGCACGTCTTCAATCGCGTCGGACATCTATCCTCCCACCACCGGCCCACGGGAACACAAGTTGCCGAATCGGGTGTTCATCCAGTAGATAAGAAGGTCATCCGGAACACGGTCCTTCACCAGAGGAGTCCCCCCAGATGTTGTCACGTGTCGTCGTGCTCACCGTGCTGGCCGCCGCCGCTGTCGGGTTGGCGTCGCGGCGTGCGTGGGCGCAGGGCGACGGCCCCCAGGTCGGCGACATGGCGCCCGACTTCTCCCTCCCCGGCGCATCCAAGGCCGGTGTGATGGAGAAGCAGCTGCGCCTCTCCGACTTCCGCGGGCAGGCCGTCGTCATCTCGTTCTTCCCCAAGGCGCGGACCAAGGGCTGAACCGTCCAACATGAGGCGTACCGGGATCAGTACGCCACGATCTTCAACGGCGGCAAGGGTGTGGTCGCCATCTCCATCAGCTCCGATGGCGTTGGCGAACTCGCGTCGTGGGCCAAGGACGCCAACTTCCCCGTCTTGTTCGCCAGCGACACGTCTGGGGAAATCGCGGAGAAGTACGCGACCACCGGCACCGGCATCGGTCCGTTGAAGAAGTTCTTCAAGCGTGTGGTGTTCGTGGTGGGGCCGGACGGGCGGGTCGCGCAGGTCATGCGCCCCTTCTCGGCGCTGTCGCAGGATTCCTACGCGCAGCTCGATTCGGCGGTCGATCGCGTGGTGAAGACCGGAAAGTAGAGCATTTTCTTCGGCCTTCGGTGGCTGGCTGGGACCACCGGTCGTCAAACGTACGTCAGGCGAGGGGACGGTGGGCGCGAACGGCGCTCGCCGTCCCCTTGTCAGTGCGCAGTGACACCCTTCTGACGCCAGCCCGTCACGTTGCTGGTGCTCAATGGGCCACCGGATACCGATGCAGGCCATCCGACCTCGGTCCGGAGAACCACGCCAAG
Source organism: Gemmatimonadota bacterium (assembly GCA_023249375.1). GTDB lineage: Bacteria > Gemmatimonadota > Gemmatimonadetes > Gemmatimonadales > Gemmatimonadaceae > PNKL01. The sequence goes on from JAHFCT010000014.1 coordinate 32,633, forward strand.
GAACCGGCATGCACGCTGCAGTCTCCCGCTCGTCCATTCCGTCGATTCGGTCCGGCGCCGTCACCGTCCGCGATCTGTTCGCCGCCTCGCTGATTGCCGCCGACCCTACTGCATTCACCGCGCGCGCCGTCCGGCTTCGCCTGCCCGCGGACCGCAACCAGGCGCGGCCCACGTGGATCATCGCCATCGGCAAGGCCGCGATGACGATGGCGCGCGCCGCGATCCACGAACTCCAACAGCGAAATCTCACGATTGCCGGCGGCCTGATCGTCGGACCCAGCGCGGGCGACTCGCCGCATCCGGCGCTTTCGGTGGTCGTGGGCGACCATCCGCTCCCCGGGGACCATTCGTTCGCGGCAGCGCACGCGCTCGACGAACTGTGCAGCCGCGTGCCAGGTGACGACCGTGTCTTCGTGCTGCTGTCCGGGGGCGCCTCGAGCCTGATGGCCGCCGCCGCGGACGGCGTCGACGCGGAGGATCTCATCGAGCTGAGCGACCTTCTGGTGCGATCCGGGCTCGACATTGGACGCATCAATGCGGTGCGCAAGCGCTTCCTGCGATGGGGCGCTGGGCGGCTGTCGGCTGCGCTCGCGCCGGCGCGGGTTGAGTTGATCGTGCTGTCGGACGTGGTCGGCGACAATCTCGCGCACATCGGCTCGGGGCCGTGCGTGCCGGATGCGACGACGGCGTTCGATGTGCGACGTCTCATCGACGAAACCCACCTCGCCGACAAGGTGCCGCACGCGCTGCTCCACCATCTGGACGAGGTGATGAGCGGCACTCGCCCCGAGACGCCCAAGTCCGACTCGCCAGTCTTCCTGTATGCAGGTGTTCCGGCGCTGCAGGGCAATAGCGGCGTGCTCGATGCCGGCGCGCTCCGAGCCCGCGTGCTCGGCTTTGATCCCGTCGTCATCGTGGGCGAACCGTTGCAGGGCGAGGCCGCTCACGCCGGTTCGCGCATTGCCACGGCATCAATGGCGCTGCCGCGCGGCGGTGTCGCGCTCTGGGGCGGCGAGACGACGGTCACGATGGGTGCGAGCATCGGCGCCGGCGGCCGCTGCCAGGAGATGATGCTGGCCGCCGCCATCGCGCTGTCCGACGCCGGGCACGGCGCGAGCGGCATTACGCTCCTCGCCGCCGGCACCGACGGACGCGACGGCCCTACCGATGCCGCCGGCGCGATTGTCGATGCCAGTTCAGCGGCGCGGATGATGGAAGCCGGCGTCGATCCACGCACCGCGCTGCTGCGTCATGACAGCTACGAAGCGCTCCATCTGTCGGGGGCACTGCTGAAGACGGGACTGACGGGGACGAATGTGGGGGATGTGGTCATCGCCGTTCGCCTGTGACTGATCGCGGATGGGGATCGCGGATGACGATGTAGGAGCGGGGTGGCGGATTTGGACGCGCGATGGACTCGATCGCTCGTCGGAATCCGCCATCGCTCTCCCGCCTCGCACTCCGTGATCCCTGTCCGAAATCCGCGCGACGCGCGAAATTGGCGCCATGACCAGTCCGCCATTCACCGTCGCCCTCATCCAGGACGGCGTCGCCCGTACGAAGGCGGAAACGCTCGAGCGCACCATCAGCAGCATTCGCGAAGCGCACGCGCGCGGGGCGCAGGTGATCTGCCTGAAGGAACTCTTCGACGCGCCGTACTTTTGCAAGAAGCTCGAACCCGAGCGCTTCGACCTCGCCGAACCCGTGCCGGGCCCCACGGTTGATCGCCTGAGCGCGCTCGCCAGCGAACTCGAAATCGTGCTGGTTGTCCCGCTCTACGAACGGCAAGCGGCGGGCGTGTATCGCAACTCCGCCGTCGTCATTGACGCGAACGGCACGCTGCAGGGCGTCTACCGCAAGATGCACATCCCGCACGACCCGCTCTTCGAGGAGAAGTACTACTTCGCGCCGGGCGAGTCGCAGGACCCCGCGCAGCCGGCGCGCGCGCCCGGCCCGGTGGGGGAGGCGGGGGGCTTCATGGTCTGGAAGACGCGCTATGCCACCATCGGCGTGTTGATCTGCTGGGACCAATGGTATCCCGAAGCAGCGCGCATCACCGCGCTGCTCGGCGCCGACATTCTCCTCTATCCGACGGCCATCGGCTGGCACCCGGCCGAAAAGGCGGAGTGGGGGCAGGCGCAGGTTGCCGCGTGGCGCACCACACAGTGCGCGCATGCCATCGCCAACGGCGTTTTCGTGGCGGCGGTGAATCGCACAGGTTTGGAGGCCGAAGCCGGCACGAACGGCATCGAGTTCTTCGGGCACTCGTTTGTCTGCGATCCGTTTGGCCGCGTCATCGCCGAGGCGGGAACGGATGAGACGATTCTCACCGCCACATGCGACCCGCGCCGCATCGAGGAGACGCGCCGCAACTGGCCATTTCTCCGCGACCGTCGCGTCGATGCCTACGGACCGATCCTCAATCGTTGGATCGGCCCTCGAGACGCATAGGGAACGGTCGCCAGTGCCCGTCACCTTCCCCGCCGAATGGGAACCCCACGCCGCCACCTGGATGGCGTGGCCCCACCACGAGCCTGACTGGCCCGGCAAGTTCGAGCCGATCCCGTGGGTCTACGCCGAGATCGCGCGCGTGCTCGCGCACTCGGAGCAGGTGGAGATTCTCTGTCACGACGAGTCCGTGCGCGATGACGCCGAGGCCTGCCTCGCCGCGCATCATGTAGGCGAACGCGTGCGGCTGCACGTCAAACCCACCGACCGTGCCTGGCTGCGCGATAGCGCGCCGACCGGCGTGCGTCAGGCGGACGGCGCGCTCGCCTGGTGCAACTGGGGATTCAACGCCTGGGCCAAGTACGACAACTACGCGCTCGACGCCAGCATCGGCGAGTTCGTCGCGACGGCCACGCGGAGCGCGCGCCGCGCCCCGCTGCGCCCCGACGGCAAGGGACCCGTGGTCCTCGAGGGCGGCGGCCTCGAAACCGATGGACGCGGCACCGTCATGGTGACAGAGGAATGGCTGCTCTCAGGCGTCCAAGATCGGAATCCCGGTCTTACGCGCGGCGATTACGAGCGAATCTTCGCCGACGAACTCGGCTGCACGGCCACGATTTGGCTCGGCGAAGGGTGCGTGGGCGATGACACGCACGGCCACGTGGACGACATTGCGCGCTGGGTGGCCCCCGGCGTCGTGGTGCTCGCGCACGAGGAAGATCCTTCGGACGAGAACCATCGCCGGTCGCTCGACAACCTGCGCCGCCTCAGCGCGGCGCGCGACGCCAGGGGCGAGCCACTGCGTGTGGTCACGATTCCCTTCCCGCGCGCCGTGATGATGGACGGCCAGCGGCTGCCGGCAAGCTACGCGAACTTCTACGTCGCCAACGGCGCCGTGCTCGTGCCGACCTTCAACGACGTCAACGATCGCGTAGCGCTCAACACCATCGCCGGGCTCATTCCCGATCGGCCCGTGGTCGGCATCCACGCCGTGGACCTCGTGTGGGGACTTGGCACGCTGCACTGCCTCACGCAGCAGCAGCCCGCGCCGATCCTTCCATAGGCAGCACCGCCTTTGGCACGCACGTTCCGGGGTGGTACCGCCCTGACGACGCGGACGTCACATTATCATTCGCATTGGCCGCCGACGGCCCATCGCCCTTAGCCCGCCCCGGGAGAACGACGTGCGGTTCCTGCTAGCGCTCACTTGCCTCGCCGTCCTCGGCTGCTCCGCTGGTGGCACGGACAGCGCGCTCGTGCTCGGCGCCGCGGGACCCTGGACGGAAGGGTACGGCCAGATGTGCCGCAAGGGCATTGAACTCGCGCGCGACGAAATCAACGCCGGCGGCGGCATTCGCCGCACGAGGCTCGAGATTCGCTTCGAAGACGACAGCGCCAGCGGCGTGGTGGCGACGCGGGTGGCCAAGGCGTTCGTGGACGATGCCGCGGTCCTCGGCGTCGTCGGACACATGAGTTCGGGAGCGATGCTCGCTGCCGCGCACGTCTACAACGGACATCTCGCCGCGGTGGCAACGACCGTGACGGCGCCCGAGCTGTCGGGAATCTCACCGTGGATCGTCCGCGTCATCTCGAGTGACTCGGCCAACGGTGTGCAACTCGCGGAAGCGGCGATGCGGCTTGGACTCAAGCGCGCGTCCATTTTGTACGAGAACGACGGGTATGGCCGCGGCCTCTCGGCCAGCTTCCGCGCCGCGTTCAAAGGACGTGTCATCTCCAACGATCCCATCTCTGGCGACATCACGAGCGCCGAGCCGTACGTGGCGTGGTTCAAGCGCGAACGCCCTGACGTCGTGCTCGTCGCTGGTAACGATGCGTCGGCGTTGGTGGTTTTGCGCGAAGCGCGGCGCCAGCAGCTCGCCACGCAGTTCATCGGCGGCGACGGCTGGACGCCCATCGTGCAGGACACGGCCGCCTCCGACGGCGCGCTGATCGGCGCCCCGTTCACGCCCGAAGATCCGCGCCCCGATGCGCGCAAGTTCGTCGCGGCGTTCCGCGCCAAGTTCCACATGGACCCCGACGGCAACGCGGCGCTGGGCTACGACGCGACGCGCACGCTGGCGCGCGCGATTGACTCCGAAGGTCCTGACCGAAGCGCCATTCGCGACTGGCTGCATGGCCTCACGGCGCAGACCGCCGTGGCCGGCGCGACCGGTCCCATTCGGTTCTTGCCGAGCGGTGACCGCGTGGGCAATGGCATCGTGTTGACGCGCGCGCGGAAGGGGCGGCTGGTGCTGGAGGGTGCGCGATGAGCCGCGACGACTCGGGATTCCAGTTCGGCACCATTCGCGCCCGCCTGCTCTTCGGCTTCGGCTTCATGGTCGTGCTGCTCGCCGTCGCCGGTGGCGTGGGGCGCTATGCGCTCAATGCCATCGGCGACAAGGTCAACACGCAGCTGTTGGCGCACCAGCGCGAAGCCGAGCACACGGCAACGCTGACGAGCAGCATTGCGGACGAATTGGGGAACGGGCGCCGCTACGCCGAGGAAGGCGACACGGCGGCGACCCGGGCATTCGCCGCGCTGGGCGTCGCCGCGCACGAAGCACAGCACCGCCTCAACGCAAGCGAAGGGCTGAGCGCGGAGGAACTCGCGCTGCTCTCTTCCATTGATACGCGACTCTCGAAAATCGAAGTGGAGCTCTCGCTCGCCGCACGCCAGCGTGAACTGGGACGCACCGCCGAATCGACGCGCACCTCCGAGGGCACGCACGCCATCGAATCGGCGCTGCTCGGCGACATTCGCGAACTCAGTCACATGCGGGCCACGCAGATCGAGCAGTCGGCGGCGGCCCTGCATGATGAAGGCACGCGCCGCGGCAACATCCTGCTCGCGGTCATCCTCGGCGCGATCGCCATCGGCATTGTCGTCGTCGTGAGCACGGTGCGCAGCATCACGTCGCCGCTGCAGTACCTCGTGTCACATGCGCAGGCGCTGAGTCGCGGTCGCCTCGACGTGCGCACCGACGCCGATCTGCCGGGCGAGTTCCGTGACCTGGCCGACGCCATGAACGTCACCGCCGGATCGCTCTCGCGCCTCGCCACCGGGGCATACGCCACCGCCGAGGAAGTCTCCACGTCGGCGCACCAACTCGCGTCCGCCGCCGAGCAGGTGTCGCTGGCCGCCACGCAGACGGCGACGGCGATGGGTGAAGTCACCGAGGGCGCCGAACTGCAGGTGTCGGATCTGCGGCGCGTCGACGAGGAACTCAGCCACATTCGCGAGCGTGCCAGCGCCGTGCGCGAAGGCGCCAGTGACGTGAAGTCGCTCGCCGGCGAGATTGACCAGGCGGCGCGTGAGAAGCGCGCCGAGGTCGAGCGCTCGGTCGGGATCCTGCTCCAGGTGCGCCAGTCCGTGGAGCGCGCCGCCCGCGAGGTGGTGGAGCTCAATACCACGGCCGAGACGATCAATCGTTTTGTGAGCGTCGTGAGCCGCATCGCCGAGCAGACGAACCTGCTCGCGCTCAACGCGGCCATCGAAGCGGCGCGTGCCGGCAGCGCCGGCCGCGGCTTTGCCGTCGTCGCCGATGAAGTGCGCAAACTCGCCGAGCAGGCGCAGCAGGCCGCGGACGACATTGTCCAGCTTACGGCATCTGTCTCGGCGCGCGTGGGGGCCACGACCAAGGCGATGCAGGCAGGCGCGCAGCAAGTAGGCGAGATCGAAGGGCTGTCCCGCGACCTCGACGACTCGCTGGCCACGATCCTCTTTGCCGCCGAGCGCGCGCATCAGGCGGCCATCGAAGTGACAGCCGCCGCTGAAGACAACCTCAGCGCTGTTGAGGCGGCGGCGGCGGGCATCACGCAGGCGGCGCGCACCGCCGAGGGGCACGCGGCGGCGGCCGAGCAGGTGAGCGCGTCGACGCAGGAGCAGAGCGCCTCGTCCGAGGAGATGCAGTCGGCCGCGTCGACGCTGCTCGACAGTTCGCTGCGCCTCAAGGAGATCGTCGCCGGCCTGCGGACGCGCGACTAGCCGGTGCGATGACGCGATGCGTGGCGTCCGGCGTTTCGGGCGCGGCGCGGCTGGCTTAGGTTCCACCACGTGACGCTCCCCCTGCTCGCTCCCGTGCCGGCCGGCACGCCGGCCGTGCTGCTGCTCAGCGGCGGTCTCGATTCGGCCACCGTGCTGGCCTGTGCCACGCGCGCCGGCTACGCAGTGCACGCGCTGTCGTTCCGGTATGGCCAGCGGCACGCACTGGAGCTCGACAGGGCGCGCGCGCTTGCCGCGCGGTGGAAGACCGTCAAGCACGTGGTCTGCGACATCGACCTTCGCCAATTCGGCGGCTCCGCGCTGACCAGCGATGTCGCCGTGCCCAAGGACCGCGATGAGCGGCAGATGTCAGCGGGGATCCCCGTGACCTATGTGCCGGCGCGCAACACGATCTTTCTCTCGTTTGCGATGGCGTGGGCCGAGGTGCTGCAAGCGCAGGATGTGTTCATCGGCGTCAATGCGCTCGACTACAGCGGCTATCCCGACTGCCGTCCCGAGTTCGTGGAGGCGTTCGCGCAGATGGCGAACCTGGCGACGCGCGCCGGCGTGGAAGGCACGACGCGGTTCAAGATTCACGCGCCGCTGATGCGGCTCACCAAGCGCGAGATCATTCAGCTGGGCATCTCGCTGGACGTGGATTACGCGATGACCACGAGTTGCTACGATCCGGCAGGCGATGGTACCGCATGTGGTCACTGTGATGCGTGCCAGCTGCGGCGGCGCGGGTTCGAGCAGGCCGGGTTGAGCGATCCGCTGTCGTACGTGACGACGCCGTAGTTCGTCTTCGCGGATTCCGGCGAGCGTCGCGCGCCGACCGGCCGGTCGAATGCGTTCGCTAGTTTCCGTCAGTGCCCTTCCCTCTTTCGTCTTCCACCTTCCGTCTGTTGCCCTACACCGTCAAAGAGATCTTCTTCACACTGCAAGGCGAAGGCGTGCACAGCGGCCGGCCGGCCGTCTTCTGCCGCTTTGCCGGGTGCAACCTCTGGACGGGGCGCGAGGCCGACCGCGCGAGCGCCGTGTGCACCTTCTGCGACACCGACTTCGTGGGCGTGGGCGACGACGGTGGTCGCTTTGCGTCGCCGGATGCGCTCGCCGATGCTGTCGTCGCGGCGTGGCCGACGGGCGATGACGACGCGCGCACACGCTACATCGTGTGCACCGGCGGCGAGCCGCTGCTGCAGCTCGACGAGCCGGCGATTGACGCGCTGCACCGGCGCGGCTTCACGGTGGCCGTGGAGACCAATGGCACGCTGCCGCTGCCACGCGGACTCGACTGGGTGTGCGTTAGCCCCAAAGCCGGCGCGCCGCTCGCCGTGCGCGGCGGCGATGAACTCAAGCTGGTCTTCCCGCAGCCGCTCGCCCAGCCGGAGCTGTTCCGACATCTCGAGTTCCGCGCGTTCCTGCTTCAGCCGATGGACGGGCCGGATCGCGTGGCCAACACGAAGGCGGCTGTCGAGTACTGCCTCGCCCATCCGCAATGGCACCTGAGTCTCCAGACGCACAAATCCCTCGGTCTTCGCTAGTCCCTGACTCCGGCACCCCGCCGGACCCTTCCCCCTCACCCCGCCGTTTGAATGGACGCGTACTGCGAATTTTCCATTGCCGCCGGACGGCAGCTCACCGGCGTGCCCGCCGAGCACCCGTGCGCGCGTGTGCACGGCCACACCTTTCGCGTGCGGCTGACCGTGTCGGGGCCCGTGCACCCGGTGACCGGCTTCGTGATTGACTTTGCCGACGTGCAGCGTGCGTTTGCACCGGTGCACGACGCACTCGACCATCGGTTCCTGAATGAAGTGCCCGGCCTTGGGAATCCCACCAGTGAACACCTCGCCGTTTGGATTTGGCGTCAGCTATCGCCGTCGCTTGCAGGACTGAGCGCGGTCGAGATCACCGAAACGGGATCCTCGGGCGTCGTGTATCGGGGCTGAGGCACGCGCAGACGAACATGCGCACACGCGCGGAGGTTCCTTCGGGGGGCGCCGCCCGCTAGATTTAGGCCTCCCATGCTTCGTGCATCCCGCCTCCTCTGCGCTCTCGCGCTGCTCGCTGTCGCCGTGCCGGCCTCGGCCCAGCAGGGCGCCGGTCCGCTCGCGGATTTGCTGGCGCGTGGGGCCAATCCGGATGGACCGTTTGCCAAGAAGAGCATGGCGGCCACCGACTCGCTGGTGCTGCGCGCCCGCGAACAGCTCGGCCGGCGCTACAAGTTCGCCGCCGCCACGCCGGAGCGAGGTTTTGACTGCAGCGGCTTGGTGAAGTACGTCCTCGACGCATTCGGCGTGGACCTGCCGCACAACGCGGCGCGCATTGCCAAGGTCGGCGAGCCGGTGGCGTCCGATTCCGCGGCGCTCAAGCCCGGCGATCTGCTGATGTTCGGCCGCGGCCGCAGCACGCATATCTCGCACGTCGGGATCTACATCGGCGACGGCAAGATGATTCACGCAAGCACGAGCCAGCATCGCGTCGTCGAGACGAAAGTGCCGTCGTCAGGCTCGATGCTCAAGCTTCGCACGGTGCGTCGTGTGCTCAGGGATTCCACCACAGGTCGCACGCGCTCCGAGTAGCCCGCGCGCCACTTCGACAACCGCGTTCGGCTTTCGCCGAGCGCGTTTTCTTTTTCCTCGCGCCGCTTACGCCCCGAGAATCTCCGTCGCTACCTTATTGACCTTTGGGGCCGCAGGGCCAAAGTTTTATCGGACTTTGCTGTACAGCTTTCCCTCCGGTGGTCTCGGCGGGGCCAGGCCAAGCGCAGTGGCAACATTATCCTCACGAGGTGCCATTATGGTTGTTCGATTCGTCGGCAGGCTGCTTGCCGCAATCGGGTTCGTCGCCGCGGCTGGAACCGCGGCCGCACAGTCGGGACGCATTGTCGGCAAGGTGACTGACGAAGGCGGCAAGCCCATTGCGTCCGCAACGGTGCAGGCCATTGACGGTCTCCGCACAATCGCTGTCGCGACCACCGGTGACGACGGCACGTATCGGCTGGCCAATCTTCCAGCCACCGACTACGCGGTCAAGGCGACGCGCATCGGATACAAGCCGGCCCGTAAGGACTACATCGTGGTTGGCGCCACGCCGGTGACGATCAACTTCACGCTCGGCGAGGCGCCCACGCAGCTCAACACGGTGGCCGTCACCGGCATCGCGACCGAGGAGAAGATCAGCAAGGCGCCGGCGAGCATCAGCGTCATCAACCAGGCGACGATCGCCGAGCAGGTGACGACGACGGCGACCGATCAGCTGCGCTCCGTGCCGGGCATCGACATCACCTCGGGCGGCGTGGTGCAGAACAACGTGGTGGCCCGCGGCTTCAACAACATCTTCTCGGGCGCGCTCCTGACGCTGACGGACAATCGCTACAACTACGTGCCGTCGCTGCACGTGAACATCGGGTACATGACGCCGACCTCCAACGAAGACATCGATCACATCGAAGTCATCCTTGGGCCGGCGTCTTCGCTGTACGGCCCGAACGCGGCGGACGGCGTGATGCACGTCATCACCAAGTCGCCGTTCAACTCGAAGGGTGGCACGGCGACGGTGGACGTCGGCGAGCAGAACCTGCTCCGCGTGGCCGGTCGCTATGCCGGCACGGTGGGCACCAAGTTCGGCTACAAGCTGTCCGCTGAGCGCCTCACGGCAACTGATTTCTCGAGCGTCGACAGTGCAGAACTCGCCGTGGGCAGCCATCGCGACTTCCACATCGAACGCACGGCGATCGATTTCCGCGCCGACTACCGTCCGGACAGCAAGACCGAGATCATCGGCAAGTTCGGCCGCGCCATGATTGGCAACGCGATCGAGCCGACAGGGCTCGGCGCCGGCCAGGCGAAGGACTGGGTGTTCAACGCGTACCAGCTCAGCGCCAAGCGCGGCAAGCTGTTCGCGCAGGTCTTCATGAACGCGAGTGACGCCGGCAACACGTTCCTGCTCCGCACGAAGGCGCCGATTGTCGACAAGTCCACGCAGACGGTGGCGCAGGTGCGGCACAGCTTCTCGTTCCTCAACGACAAGGAAACGCTGGTCTACGGTGCCGACTACCTGATGACCAACCCGAAGACGGGCGGGACGATCAACGGGCGCAACGAGAACAGCGACAACTACCACGAGGTCGGCGCGTATGTGCACTCCATCACGCACCTGAACCCGTGGTGGGACGCGGTAGCGGCGGTGCGCTACGACAAGCACAGCAAGGTGGACAAGGCCAACCTGTCGCCGCGCTTCGGGCTCGTCTTCAACCCGAGCGAGCGTCAGGGTTTCCGCGTCACGTACAACCAGGCATTCTCGGATCCGTCGTCGAACAATCTGTTCCTCGACCTGCCGGCCGGATACATCCCGAGCGGAACCAACGCCACCAACTCGCTCTACACGGTGCGGGCGCTGGGCACGCCGACGAGCGGCTTCCAGTTCCGCCGCGATTGCACGGGCGGCGTGGGCGGTCTTTGCATGAAGTCGCCGTTCAACGCCGACCGCAGTCAGATGGTGCCGGCGGCCGCCGCGGCGTACTACCCGGCGGCGATCGCCGCCGCGGGCAGCGCGCTGAGTGCTGGCGTATCGGCCGGCACGGCGCAGTTCCTCGCCGCCGCCGGCCTGCCGGGTGCGCTTGCACCGGCCGTGTCGAACGCGATCATGCAGACACTCGGTGCGCTGCGCCCGACGTCGGCGCAGGTGAACAGCGTGCTGCGCGTGCTCAACCCGACGACCGCGCGGTTCGAAGACGTGCAGGCCGGCGACGTGCGCGACATCGATCCGATTCGGCCGACGCTCACCACGACCTACGAAGCCGGTTGGAAGGGACAGATCGGCAGCAAGTTCTACGGCACCGTCGATTACTGGTTCTCGGAGCGCAAGGACTTCGTGGGACCGCTGATCGTCGAGACGCCGAATGTGTTCATGGATGCCGCGTCGCTGGGCGGTTACCTCGGCAGCAACCTCGCCTCGCCGGTGGCCGCGGTGCTCGCGGGCGCCGGCGTACCGGCGCCGGTGGCGGCTGGTGCGGCCGCGCAGTTCATGGCGTCGCTGGCTCCGGGACTCGCCGCGCAGCTCGGCGGCGTCAGCAAGTCGTCGTACACGGGCGTGCCGCTCGGCGTCGTCAACCCGAACAACCCGCTCTCCAACAGCACGGACATCGTCCTCGCCTATCGCAACTTCGGCAAGACGCGCTTGAGCGGCCTCGATTTCAGCGGCAATTACATTCTTGGCGATCTGCTCTCGCTGTACGGCACGTATAGCTGGGTGAGCAAGGACTTCTTCCCGCGCAGTGAAGTGGGCGGCGTCTCTGACATCGCGCTCAACGCGCCGCGCAACAAAGGCACGGCGGCGCTCCGCTATCGCGACGACGTGAAGGGCATGAACGGCGAGCTTCGCTTCCGCCGCACCGCGTCCTTCCCGGGCAACTCGGGTGTGTATGTTGGACAGGTGAAGGGCTACAACCTGCTCGACGCGTCGTACACGCTGCGCCCGAACTTCCTCGGCGGCGCGATGCTCTCGGTCATGGCGCAGAACCTGCTTAACTATCACCACTCGGAGTTCATCGGCGGCGCGTCACTGGGCCGCCTGATCATGACCCGCGTGCAGTACGCGTTCTAACGAACCACACGAAGCAGCAGGACGGAACGGCGGGGCGAGAGTCGCCCCGCCGTTCTTCTTTTCCCGGTACCCTGCACTTCACGGTGCCTCTCTCCATGCACCCCACCGTGCCTCTTCCCCTGCACCCGTACCGCTACATTTAGCGGATGCTGAACCTGCTCGACCCCACCGCACGTCTCGTCATCGCGCATCGCGGCAACTCCATGCACGCGCCCGAGGACACGATGGAGTCGTTCCGGCAGGGGCTCGCGCTTGGCGCCGACGGGCTCGAGTTCGACGTGCGGCTGAGCAAGGACGGCGTGGCCGTCCTCATCCATGACCCAACGCTCGACCGCACAACGAACGGCAGCGGTGCTGTGGCCGAGCACTCGCTCGACGAGCTGCGCGCGCTCGACGCCGGGTATCGTTTCACGAGCGACGGCGGCCGCACCTTTCCCTATCGCGGCAAGGGGATTCGCATGCCCACGCTCGATGAAGCGCTTTCCGCGTTTCCCGACACACCCTGCATCATCGAGTTGAAGACGCCGACGGCCACCGAGGAATTCGCGCGCCGCGTCGCGGCACACGGCGCCAAGGAACGCCTCGTCGTTGGCAGCTTTCATGACGAGGCGCTGGCCCCGCTGCGCGGCCGCGGCTTCCATCTCACGGCATCGAGCGCCGAGGTGAAGCGGCTGTACGCGCGCGCCCTGGTGCTTCTTGGCGCGGGCGCGCCGGTCTTTCACGCCTGCAGCGTTCCGCCGAGCTTCCACGGCCTGCCGGTGCCCGTGCTGCGCTTCTCGCGGATGCTGAGGAAACTGGGGATCCCCACGCACGTATGGACGGTCAACGACCCGCGACTCGCCCGGCGGCTTTGGGATGGCGGGGTCAACGCGATACTTTCCGATGATCCGGGACCGATGCTGGCGCTGCTCGGGCGCGCGTCCCGTCCGATTTCTCCTCTGGAGTCTCGATGACGGCCCCAACGCCGCCTGCCAAGAAGAAGAAGACGAACTACAAGCTGGCGTGGGGCGAAGCCAAGGCCCTGATGTGGACGCATCGGCGCACGCTGGCCATCGGCTTCGTCCTGATGCTGTTTAGCCGTGCAGCGGGCTTTGTGCCGCCGGCCAGCACCAAGTGGCTGATGGACGAAGTGGTGGGGAAGAAACGCTTCGAGCTGCTCTGGCCGCTCGCGCTGGCGGTGGGGCTGGCGTCGTTGGTGCAGGCCGCCACGTCATTCGCGCTCTCGCAGGTGATCAGCGTCGCGGGGCAGCGCGCCATTACCGAACTGCGCCGCAAGGTTCACGCGCGCCTGATGCGCCTGCCTGTGTCGTTCTTCGACAACACGCAGAGCGGCGTGTTGATCTCGCGCGTCATGAACGACGCCGAGGGCGTGCGCAATCTCGTCGGCACCGGCATCGTGCAGATGGTCGGCGGCCTGCTCACCGCGATCGTCGCCCTCGTCTGGCTGTTCTATCTCAACTGGGTCATGACGCTGGCGACCCTCGTCCTGCTCGCGATCTTCGGCGCCGGCATGGCGTACGCGTTCAAGACACTGCGGCCGATCTTCCGTGAGCGGGGCGCCATCACCGCCGAGGTGAGTGGGCGGCTCGGGCAGGCGCTCGGCGGCGCGCGCGTCGTGAAGATTTACACCGCCGAGAAGCGTGAGGAAAAAGTCTTCACGGTGGGCGCCAACCGGCTCTTCCGCAACATCGCCAGCACCATTACCGGCACGTCGGCCATTGGCGCGCTCAGCACGGTGATCATCGGCGGCATCTTCGTGGTGCTCATCGTCTTCGGCGGCCGCGCCATCATCAGCGGCCAGATGACCGTCGGCGATTTGTTCATGTACGTCTTCATGGTCACGCTGGTCGCGTTTCCCGTGGTGCAGATGGCCAGCATCGGCACGCAGTTCACCGAGGCATTCGCCGGGCTCGATCGCATCCGCGAGATCATGCAGACGGAGACCGAGGACGAGCACGACGTGGAGCACGAGCCCATCAAGACGCTGCGCGGCGAGATCGCGTTTGACGACATCACGTTCGAGTATCGCGAGAATATTCCCGTGCTCAAGAACGTTTCGTTCAACGCGCCGGCGGGGACGACCACCGCGCTCGTCGGATCGAGCGGCTCGGGCAAGAGCACGCTGATTTCACTCATCATGGCGTTTGCGCGACCGAAGAGCGGACGCATTCTCGTGGACGGCAAGGACCTCGCCGGGCTGCGGCTGCGCGATTACCGCTCGCATCTCGGCGTCGTGCTGCAGGACAATTTCCTGTTTGACGGCACGATTCTCGACAACATCGCCTTCTCCAAACCGGGCGCCACCCATGCGCAGGTGCTTGCCGCCGCCAAGGTGGCGTACTGCGACGAGTTCGTGCAACAGTTCCCCGACGGCTACAACACCGTGGTCGGCGAGCGCGGCGTGAAGCTGTCAGGCGGCCAGCGCCAGCGTGTCGCGATCGCCCGCGCGATCTTGAGCGATCCGCGCGTGCTCATCCTCGACGAGGCGACGTCCAGCCTCGACAGCGAAAGCGAGCAGCAGATCAAGCAGGGCCTCCGCACGCTGCGCAGCGGGCGCACGACGTTCGTGATCGCCCACCGCCTGAGCACCATCCAGAGCGCCGACCAGATCATCGTGCTCGAGCACGGTGAAATTGTCGAACGCGGCACGCATGGCGAACTCCTGCGTCTCGATGGCCGCTACAAGCAGCTCTACGACACCCAGTATCGCGCCGAGATGGATCAGTTCATCAACCCCGGCGAAGAGATCCTTCGTCAGGAGTAGGGCCGCGCGCCGTCGTACGACGGCGCGCCTTGGAGCTACGGGTTCTTGCGGCCCGTCATCTTGCCGCCGTCGCCTTGCATGGCCCATGACCCGTCGAGCGTGCCGTCTTCGGCGATGGTCACCTCGGCGGTCGCTTCGACGCCCTGCGGCGTCGAGAGCACGATCTTCACCGTGCGCCCTTCGATTTTGAGCGCAATGATGACCGACGTGCCGAAGTTGGGATTGGAGAGCGTGCCGCCGTAACTGCCGTCGTCCTTCTTCTGCACCACCATCTCGAAGTCAGCGGGCGAGCCCTGCACCACCGCCTGCACCGTGTACTTGCCGACCGGATCAACGGCGGGCGCCGCGGGCTTGGCGGCGTCCTGCGCACGGACGGCGGCGGGCAGCACGACGGCGAGCGCGAGCGCGGCGAGGAGGCGGATTCTCATGCGGGTCAGATCCTGTTGAGGTGAGCCGGACACGACGCCATAGAATACCCCCCGTCGGCGGTTGGTGCCACGGTGCGCACCGTGCACGCCGAATGGATCGTCGGCATCCCGGTGCGATGTTGCACGCGCCGCGGATCGTCTGCATCCTTTGGCCTTCCCTCGCCCACCCGTCCCGTGCCCTGGCCGCAACCATATAACCCGCTCGGCAGCGCGCTGCTCTCCACGCTGGTGGCGGCGCTCCCGGTGGTCCTGCTCCTCGGCGCCCTCGCGTCGCATCGCGTGCAGGCGCACTGGGCGGCGCTGCTGGGCCTTGGGTCAGCAGTTGTCATTGCCATCACGATGTCGGGCATGCCCGCCGTCGCCGCGTTCGCCGCGGCCGTGCTCGGTGCGGCGTACGGGTTGTTTCCGATCGGGTGGATTCTCATCAATGTCCTCTTCCTCTACCGGCTCGCCGTGGACCACGGCGCGTTTTCCGCACTGCGCGAGCACATCGCCGACATTACCGCCGACCGGCGTTTGCAGTTGGTGCTCGTCGCGTTCTCGCTCGGCGCGTTCTTCGAGGGGGCGGCGGGCTTCGGCACGCCGGTTGCCATCACGTCAGCGCTGCTCGTGGGGCTTGGCTTCGGTGCGCTCGAGAGCGCGGTGCTATCGCTGCTCGCCAACACCGCGCCGGTGGCGTTTGGCGCACTCGGCACGCCCATCATCGCGCTGGGCAGCGTCACTGGGCTTGACGTGCACGCACTCTCGGCGACGGTCGGGCAGCTGCTGCCGCCGTTCAGCCTGATCGTCCCGTTTTGGCTTGTCGCGGCGTATTGCGGGGTGCGCCGTATGCTGGCGGTCTGGCCGGCGCTGCTCGTGGCCGGCGTCGCGTTCGCGGTACCGCAGTATCTCGTCTCCACGTATCACGGCCCGTGGCTCGTGGACATCGTGGCTGCCATTTGTTCCATGGGCGCGCTGGCCGCGTTCCTGAAAATGTGGACGCCGAGTGATACCGCGGAGGAAGCGGCGATCAGGCACGAGGCGGCCGTTGCCGCGGGAACGCCGCATCATGCGCCGGCGTCGCCAGCCATCGATATCGTGAAGGCGTGGATGCCGTGGCTAGTGCTCGCCATCTTTGTTTTCGCGTGGGGCGTGCCCGCGGTGAAGAACACGCTGAACGCGGTGTCGGCGCCGGTGTTTCAGATGCCGGCCCTGCACAATGCCGTGGAACGCACGCCGCCCGTGGTGGCCGCGGTGAAGCCCGAAGCGGCGATCTTCACGCTCAACTGGCTGTCGGCCACGGGAACAGCGATTCTGCTCGCGGGATTGGCTGCGGGCCTCGCGATGGGTGCCGGGCGGCGCGGCATTGCCAGTGCGTACGCCGACGCCCTGCGACGCGCGCGCATTCCCTTGCTCACCATCGCCGCGATGTTCGGCGTCGGGTACGTGATGCGCTACGCAGGACTGGATGCGATTCTCGGTCTCGCCTTTGCGCGCACCGGGCGTGCGTATCCGTACTTCGGCACCATGCTCGGCTGGCTTGGTGTGGCGCTCACGGGCAGCGACACATCGAGCAACGTGCTGTTCGGATCGCTGCAGGTGCTCACCGCCACACAGGTGGGCGTGAGCACGCTGCTGATGGCGGCGGCCAACAGCGCCGGCGGCGTCATGGGCAAGATGATCGATGCACAAAGCATCGTCGTCGCCGGCGCCGCGACCGGGTTCGTCGGGCACGAAGGACTGATCCTGCGCCGCATCTTCTGGCACTCGCTGGCGCTGGCGAGCCTGGTGGGGCTGTGGGTGCTGATACTCGCGAACTAGTCCGCGCCAACCGTCCGCTGCGCCGCCCACTTTCGCAGCGCGTCCAGCCGTTCCGGCATCGTGCGTGACAACGGACGCGTCGCGCCGATTTCGGTAGTGAGCGCGTCGGTACTCAGCGCCGTGCCCGAGCTGAACGCCGCGTACATGCCGCTGACGATGCTCTCCTCGATCTCGGCGCCGCTGAACCCCTTGGTGGCCGCGACGAGGCGCGGCAGGTCGAGCGCCGCGGGGTCCTGCTTCCGCTTGCGCAGGTGAATGCGCAGGATCTCCGCGCGCGCCTCGTCGCCCGGCAGGTCCACGAAGAAGATCTCGTCGAACCGACCCTTGCGAATAAACTCGGGCGGGAGTTTGGCGACGTCGTTGGATGTCGCGACGACAAACACGTCGCCTTTGCGGTCCTGCAGCCAGCTCAGAAACGTGCCGAAGATGCGATGCGACACGCCACCGTCCGCATCGGCGCTGGCAGACGCAAATGCCTTCTCGAGTTCGTCGATCCACAGCACGATCGGCGCGAGACGCTCTGCGGTGAGCATCGCGCGCTTGAAGTTGTGTTCGCTCTCACCGACGTATTTGTCGTAGAGATTCGACGGATCGAGCTTGAGCAGCGGCAGACCCCATTCATGCGCCACCGACTTGGCGCAGAGGCTCTTGCCGCAGCCCGGAACGCCGAGCAGCAGCACACCCTTGGGAAAGCCAAGCCCAAACTCCTCGGCGCGCCGCGGATCGCTCACGACGGCGCGGCGGCGCGTCAGCCAGCTCTTCAGTCCATCGAGACCAGCCACCTGGTCGAGCCCTTCGGTGTGCGGATAGAACTCGAGCAGGCCGTCCTGCTCGACAATCTGCCGTTTGGCCTGGTTCACACGTTCGATGTCGCTCGCCCGCAGCGCGCCGTCATCGACGATCAGCCGCGTGATGATCTTCTCGGCTTCGGTGAGCGTCAGGCCGGTGAGATTGTTGACGAGTCGCAGGCGGTCTTCGCGCGTCAGGTCCACCTTCACCGGCATGCGCGCCGAGTATTCGCGAATCAGGCGCTCGAGCAACTGGCGATAGTCGTCGAACGAAGCGCCCGCCAGGCGAATGACGGTGGCGTGCGGCCGCAGCGCATCGGGCAGGCGGATGTTGTGGCCCGTGAGCACGAGCGCACCGCGCCGAATGCTGAACTGTTGCACCAGGTCGAGCACGTGACTGACGACGACGGGATCATCGAGGTGCGCGCCAAGTCCGCGGAAGTGGAATAGCCCGGCGCCTTCTTCGACCGCGGCGGCGAGGGCGCGCCCCGGCTCTTCGGTGTCCTTCATCACCGGATCGGAGGCCAGCACGCCGCGCCGGAGTCCGCGCGACCGGCTCCACGAGAAGTAGAGGAGGTTGAGGCGCGCCGACGACAGCGCCAGCCCCTGCTCGGCGCGCTCCACTTCGAGGGTGTCCACGACAATGAGCGCGTACTTGGCGCGGATGAGGAGTTCGAGTTCGTCGAAGGTCGAGTCTACAGGCACAAGCAGTCGGGGTGCAGGGGAAGCGGCACAGGGGAGTGCCCGGGAAGGGACACAGCGGGGTGCACGGGAACGGGCACAGTGGAGTGCAGGGGCGGAGACAGGGGAGAATGTATCAAATCAGGATCGTCCCGCATCGCCCCCACGCACAACCCTTGGTCCATTTCCCTTCACACACCCTGCCCCTTCCCCTGCGCCACACCCCGCCCCTTCCCCTGCACCCTACTGCGCCCCTCCGCGTATCTTCGTTGCGTGCCAAGCTTCCTCAGCGCCTACCGCGCCCTCGATGACGGCCGCCACCGCACCGAGTTCTACCGGATGTGGCGCACGGCGGTGCACGCCGGCTTCACCAACGAGAAGGCGCTCAAGACCATCGGTCGTCGCCACGCGCCGCACGTCGAGGAAATGCGCGAGTGGCTGCTCGATGGCGCCCGCCGCGGCCAGCGCGTCACGTATCTCGTGCGCACCGGGGGCAAGCGCTTTGAACCGATGGAACGCGCCATCCTCGTGCTCGGCGAAGAGACCGGGACATTCGAGCAGTCGCTGCAGCTGCTCGCCGATTTCTATCAGGCCAAGCATCGGCTGATTCTGTACATCAAGAAACAGATGTCGTACCCGATGTTCTCGGCGCTGTGCATGGTCTTCATCGCGCCGTTTCCGCTGCTGTACTTCGGGCAGGCGGCGGCGTACATCGGGTTCGTCGCGACCGGCTGCATCGCGTGGGTCACCGCGGGCGGCTCGTTTCTGATGATGATGGCCCGGCGATACGGCGCCACGCCGGCGATGGTCCGCTCGCGCTTTGCCCGCGCCTTGGCGACGGGCGTCGAAGCGGGACTCCCGCTCGCGCATGCCATCCGCCTCGCGTCCGAAGCCGCCGCTGATCCCGCGCTCTCCGCGTTCGTTGATGGCATGGATGAACATCAGCTGGTGGCAGGCCAACTGCACGAGACGTTTTCGAACGCGCCGCACATGACCGCCGACATGATCGGCGCGCTCGCGGTGGCCGACCGTACGGGCGACTTCAGCACCACGCTGCGCAAGCTCGCCGAACTGTACGAAGACGGCTTTCGTTGACGCGATGACGACCATGACTTCTCCCCGCGCCACGCGCCGCGCCATCGCGCTCGCCACGTTCCTCACGCTGGTCCCGCTGACGCTTGTGGTCGCGGGACTGAATGAACTCGTCATCGTCGCGGTGGGCGGCACGCGCGCCGATGCACACGCGTTCACCGCGACGAACATGGCCACCGGCATCATCAGTGTGCCGATCGTGCTGGCGCTCTTTCGGCGTCGTCCCAGCTTGCGTGCGTGGCTGGTGGGATCGCTGCTGCTCGACGCGGTCGCATTTCTCGGGATGAACACCGCGCACTCCGTTTCCACATTGCTCGCGTGGCGCGCGCTCGACGGCGTGGCGCATTTGCCCGCGGTGACGCTGCTGATGGTCGCCGCCAACCGGCTGGCGGGCGAGAAGCGCGGCGCCACGCTCGGGCTGGTCGCCACCTCCTTGATGACCGGCGTGGCGGTAGGATCGCCGCTCGGCGGCTGGCTGGTGATGCGCGGTGCGTCCGCGGTGTATCTCACCGGCGCCGCGCTGCTCGTCGTCGCGGCACTTGCCTCGCTCGCCATTCCGCCGCTCCCCGCCGATGCCAACGTCGGCGGCGGCCACCGCTACGACTGGAAACGCGGCGCGCTGGCCACCTGGGTGCCGCTCGCGTTCGGCTTCATGGATCGCTTCACGATTGGCGTCTTCGTCTCGACCTTCACGCTCTACCTCGCCGAGGGACAGCGCATCTCGCCCGCCGAACGCGGCGTGCTCATGTCGCTCTTCATGGTGCCATTTGCGCTGCTCTGCTGGCCCGTCGGACGCCTCGCCGATCGCATCGGGTGGTACTGGCTGATCATCATCGGCACCGTCGCGTTTGGCGTGACCTTCGCGACGTACGGTCTCGTGCCCGAGGTGCTTCTGCCCGTCTCGATGATTGCGTCTGGCGTGACGAGCGCGCTGATGTTTGCGCCGAACTTGCTGCTCGTGTCGGAGTTCGCCCGCCGTGGCGCGGGCGAAGGACTGTTCGGCGCCTTCCAGGTGGCGGGAAGCTTCGGCTTTCTCGCCGGCCCGATGGCCGGCGGCATCGCGGTCGAACTGACGCGACGCGCGTCCGGCGCGCCCGCCTACGGCGCCATCTTCATTGGGGTGGGCGCGCTGGTGATCGTGCTCGGCGTCGTCGCGGCCGTGGTGCTCGCACCCGTCTCGCGCGCGTGGCACCGCCAGCGCACGTAGCGGCACTCACCTCAGCTGAAGCGCGACGGCGAGGCGCCGCCGAGTCGAGCGACGGCGAGGCGTTGAGGCGCGGTCGCTACGGTGCGGGCCGAGGCGCCGGCGCCACCGGCTGGCCACCCGGCTTCCACTCCGGCTTTGGCCCGTTCGCAAGCACGCGCACCGCACGCGCCGCGGCATTGATCACGCCTGCCATGTGCTCGAGATCGACGTCCTTCACGTCGTCACTCGGCTGGTGATAGTCCGTGTGCAGGTTGAATGTCGACAGCGTGTGCGCCACGATGCCGCGTCGCGCGAAGGCGATGTTGTCGCTACGCTCGAAGAAGTGCTGGTCGGGCCGCTTGTCGGCGACAATGGGAATGCCGGCGGCGGCGAGTTGTTCGCCCATGTTCGACCGCTCGAAGCCCGTTAGCCACGCCTTGCCCGATCCGCCGGCCAGCGAGTCGGGCCGGCCGATCATCTCGATTTCCATATTCGCGACGAACTGCGTGAGCGGAATTGGCGGGTGATCGATAAACCAGCGCGTGCCGAACAGTCCAACTTCCTCACCCGTGTTCGTGGCGAAGATCACCGTGCGCTTTGGCTTGGGGCCAGCGGCGAGCTGTCGGGCGATCTCGAGCACGGCGGTGGTACCGGACGCGTCATCGTCCGCGCCGTTGTAGATCGAATCGCCATTGATGGCGCGCCCGACGCCGAGATGATCGAAATGGGCATCGACGAGTACCACTTCGTTCTTGAGCGCGGGGTCGCTGCCCTCGATCGCGCCCAGCACGTTGACCGAGGGCCGGCGGCGTTCGGCGGGGAACGTGTCGCGATCGGCAATCGACTTGAGGAGCGTCAGTCGTTCCGTGCGCCCGTTGCGCGACGGCTGCGCGAGCGGCACGGCCGCAACCGGAACCCGCTGATAGAAGCCGCTGTCACCCATCGGTTTGAGGCCGATGCGCTGCATCTCGGCCGCGATGAACCGTGCGGCCATCGCTTCGCCGGGTGAGCCGGTCATGCGACCCGCCATCGAGTCGTCGGCCAGCGGATAGAGAATGCGCTTGACGTCGGCGGCGGTGGTCGGGCGCTGCGCGGCAAGCGCGAGCGGGGCGAGCAGGACGAGCGCGAACGCGCGGCGGAGGGAGAGGGGCATCGGGTGGTTGGAGGAGGATCGATAATACTAGCGTGGGTCACGCGGCTCCAGCAGCATCTCGAAGTCGCCCGCTCAGGGGTGGGCCGCCATCTCAGCGTGTCCGCCTTGCCGTGCACCAATCCTCGGCTAGGTTCCCCGCGTTATGTCCGAACCGCTCACGCCCCCACTCGGCGACCTCGTCCATCGGCGCGGCAACGTCCTGACCACTGGCGTGGCGCGCCTGATGATGCGCGCCACCGGATGGCGGTTCGAAGGCGAGCTGCCCAACCTCCGCCAGTTTGTCATCATCGTCGCACCGCATACGTCCAACTGGGACTTCCCCATTGGCGTCATGGCGATGTTCGCCATCGGCATCCGCGGGACATTTCTTGGCAAGGACTCGCTCTTCAAGGGGCCGTTTGGTTTCGCGTTCCGCTGGCTCGGCGGCATTCCCGTGGACCGCTTCTCGAAGAACAACGTCGTCGATCAGACCCTCGCGTATTTTCGGACGCGCGAGCAGATGATCCTCGCCCTCTCCCCCGAAGGCACGCGCAAGCGCCTCGAGAAGTGGCGCACTGGTTTCTATTGGGTGGCCGTGGGCGCCAAGGTCCCCATCGTTCCCGTTGCGTTCGACTTCCCGCGCAAGCGCTGGGTGATCAACGCACCGCAAGAGATGACGGGAGATCCAGCGCGTGACATTCCCCACCTGCGGAGCTTCTTCAAGGCCAGTCAGGCTTGCCGGCCGCAGCTCTACGTGGAGTAGAGCTGGAGATTCAGGACAGGGATCACGGATTTCGATTCATGATCGTGAGTCAGGAATCAGATCGCGATTGGAACTATCGCCATCGAAATCCTGAATCGAAGTCTCGAATCGAAATCCGTGATCCCTGTCCGCCATCCGGCCGCGGCCACCGCCGCGGCCGAAATTTGAGCCCTGCCGCCGCCGGCCGATACTTGGAGTACGACCTATGCGTACTCCATACTCTCTCTCATCCATCCGGCGCACGCTGGCGGCTCTCGCGGCCGCTGGTCTCCTGACCGGCTGCCAGAAGACTGCCGCCACGGAGGCCGTGACGGCCGCCACGCTGACGGTTGTCCAAGGCAACAACCAGTCCATTCAGGCTGGAAAGGACCTGCCGAATCCGGTCATCCTGCGCGTCACCGACAAAACGGGCGTCGCGATGAGCGGCATCCCGGTGACCCTCGTGGTCGCCGAGGGTGGCGGCACGGTCACACCGTCCTCCGGCGTGAGCGACGCGAAGGGCGAGTACTCCGCCAAGTGGACGCTCGGCCCGACCCTCGCCGACAACCAGGTGAAGGCGTCGGTGCCCGGACTCGATCCGGTGAAGATCACAGCCACAGGCATCGTGCCGAGTGACATCATCGTCGCCCAGGGCAATGGCCAGGCCGCCAAGTTCGGTGCGTCGCTGCCGACAAGCATCGTCGTCCGCGTCGTTGGCGCGGGCAACGTGCCCATGTCCGGCATCACCGTGCTCTTCCAAGTGACCGGCGGCGGCGGCTCCGTCAGCCCGCAGTCCGCAGTGACGAGTTCGCTCGGCGAAGTCACGGCCAAGTGGACGCTTGGCAACGCCGTCGGCACGCAGACCGCGCTGATCTCGGCGTCGACGCTGTCGCCGGCAAGTCTCACGGCAACGGCGTTGCCGTAAGAGATACAGGACAGGGATCACGGATTTCGATAGAGGATTTCGACTTCGGATGGGGATTGGCGATTCAGTGAATCGCTGATCCCCTTCCTTTTTCGTCATCCGAAATCGCCAGCCGTGATCTGTGTCCGAAATCCGGTGGTCGCGCTCCGCGCGACCGCCGTTACATTGACCGACCGTCGTCAGTCTGTCACAATTGAAGCCACTGTGCAAACCATGTTCGCCGATGTCGGCCAACTGGCGCGCCATCTGTGCCGACGACCGGACTCATTGTGAGACAAAGCCGAATCAGCACCACCGTGCCGCTCTTCTCGGCGGACGAGGACGACCTCGCGCGCAAGCTGCGTGAGGTCGATACGCTGCGAGTTGAATACCGACGGGTGCAGGGGCGCATCAATTACCGCGTGCGCCGCGGCCGGATGTTCCTTGGCTTTCTTGTGCTCACCATCGCCGCCATCGTCGCCGTCGCCGTGTTCACGCTGCAGCCCGATCAGTGGGCGATGAGTCAGCAGTCGCGCTTCACGCAGATGACGACGCTGCTCCTGATGCTCGTCGGCGCCACGCCGCTCGCGGCCTACTTCACGCGACGATTCGACCGGCAGCGCGAGCGCGTGCGCATTGCGAAGCAACGGCACCACGAGATTCTCAAGCGCCTGTCGCAGCTCGACGAAGCCACGGGCCGGCGCCGCCGCCGCCGCCGGAAGAAGCGCTCGTGGGTGTGGCGCATCGCCAACCCGAAGCCCTTCGCGCGCCCGCCCCTCGAGACAATGTCCAATGATACGCTCGAGGACGCGGCCGACGCGCTCAGCACGCAGCTGGTGGAGGAGCGCGGCATGCGCGCGCTCGCCTATTTGCACGCGGGCATCATCGGCGGCGCCACGATCATCGTCGCGTTCTACTTCACGGCCGCGGGGCCGGAGTACCTGAGGAACTTCCTCTTTGGCCCGCAATCGCACGGCGCGCTCGGTCCCGATCCGCTCGTCTTCTGGCTCACGCTCACGGTGATGCTCGTGATGATCGGCGGCCTCGGCTCGCACCGCGTCACCGTGCTGCTGCGCCACGCGCGCGGCTACCAGGACCGGCTGGCGTCGATCGAGCGCGCGCTCTGGGACGCGCGGGTGCTACTGCGAGAGCGTCGAGAGAAAGTCTGACAGCACCCGCGTGACCTCGGCCGGTTGCTCGATGCTACTCGAGTGGCCGGCCGTGCCAATTCGCGCGAGCCGAGAGCCTGGGATGTGCTCGTGGATGCGGCGGGCCTTCGGCGGAGGCGTGGCCGTGTCCTCGTCGCCCACCGCGACGAGCGTCGGCAGCCGGATGGAACCGATCTCGTCCATGACGCCGGCGCGCTCAATGACGCCGCGCACGGCGCGCACGATGGTGCGCGGCCGCGACGCAATCTCGGCGCGCCACGACGCGCGCTCCTCGGCGCGCGCCGGATCACCCATGAAGGTGCGGCCAAAGAGAATCGGCATCACGCGATCCGCCACGAAGCGCGTGCCGAACAGGCCGGCGACGAAGGCGAGCATCTTGTAGCGCGGCACATTCTCGGCGGCCTCGGGCTCGGCCGACGTCTCGAGCAGCGAGAGCGAGTACAGCAGGTCGGGCCGTCGCGCGGCGAGCCGCATGCCCACGAAGCCGCCCATCGAAAGGCCCACGAAGTGGCACGGACGCGCATCGAGTCCTTCGATCACGGCCACGGCGTCCCTGAAGCACGTGTCCATGTCGTGCGACCGGCCGCCGGGATCGCTGCTCTGCCCCTGCCCGCGATGGTCGTACGACACGCAGCGATAGCGTTCCTTGAACGCCATCATCTGCGCCGCGAACATGCGCGACGACATCAGCAGCCCGTGGCTGAAGACGAGGGCCGGCCCGGGACCGCCGGTGTCCTCGTAGTAGAAAGAAACGCCGTTTGTCGTCAGGTACGGCATGATCTCGTCGCGTTGCTGGTGATGCACGTCACACCGCGCGCGCGGGTCGAACATAATCGTTCGCGCGCTGGTAACAAACCCACTAGTTGACAGGTAAAGTAATCAGATGCCCCCCTTCCGCCCCCGACCACACCGCCCCGTCGTCGGGTCGGTGCAACCGCAGGATGCGCCCCGGTTGCAGCGGTTGCGCGACCGACTCTCTCGGCGATGGCAGCGTCGGCGTCGGCGCGAGCTGATCTTCCTCGCGGTCGCGGTGGCCGCCCTCGGTCTCTCGGTGGCGCTCGTCGTTGGATTCGGTGTCTCGCCGCTGCGCGGGACCACTCTGCGCGCCATCGAGGTCGCCGCGATCGTCGTGCTCGTCGGCGGTGCGCTCGCTGGGGCCGTCTACGCGCTCTGGCGATATGATCGCACGCACCGGCGCGCGCGATCAGCGCACATTCGCCTGCACCACGTCGAGCGCCGGCTTGAGTCACTGCGCGGCGCAGCGGTGGACGGAGACGTTGGCGTCGTCGCAGAGCCGCCGGTAGGTTTGCAGAATGTCCGAACTTCTAGCCCGCTACGCCGCATTCGTTGACGAAGTCCTGCTGCCCATCGAGCCGCAGCTGCTCAGCAATCCCTGGCCCGACATTCAATCGCAGGTGGACGCCGCACGTCAGTCCGCACGTGACCGTGGCCTCTGGGCCCCGCACCTCCCCGTCGCGTGGGGCGGCCTCGCGCTTCCGCTCGCCGAGTTTGCCGAGGTCAGCGCCGTTCTGGGGCGCACGCCGCTTGGCCATTACGCATGCAACGTGCAGGCGCCGGACGTTGGCAACATGGAGCTGCTGCTCACGCACGGCTCGCCCGCACAGCAAGACGCCTATCTGCGACCGCTCGCCGCCGGGCGCATTCGCTCGTGCTTTGGCATGACGGAGCCGGCGCGCGCCGGTTCAAATCCCGTCTGGCTCGACACCATCGCCGTGCGCGACGGCGACGCGTGGGTGATCAACGGCCGCAAGTGGTTTGCCACCTCCGCCGACGGCGCGTCGTTCTGCATCGTGCTTGCGGTCACCACGCCGGGGGCCGCCAAGCCGCATCACCGCGCGTCGATGTTCATCGTGCCCACGGACACGCGCGGCTATGCGCTCGAGCGCAACATTCCCGTGATGGGTCACGTCGGCGCCGGCTACGCGAGCCACGGCGAACTCACATTCACCGATTGCCGCGTGCCGGCGTCGGCGATGTTGGGTACCGAAGGCGCGGGCTTCATGCTGGCGCAAGAACGGCTCGGACCTGGACGCGTGCATCATTGCATGCGCTGGATCGGCATCTGCGACCGCGCCATCGATCTGATGTGCCGGTACGCGCTGCGACGCCAGCTTGCGCCGGGAGCACCGCTCGCCGACAAGCAGGTGGTGCGGCACTGGATCGCCGAAAGCCGCGCCGAGACTGAGGCGGCGCGGTTGTTCGTGCGCGACACCGTGCAGAAGCTCGAGCGCGACGGGCAGCGTGCGTCGCGCGACGAGATCTCGATGATCAAGTACTTCGTGCCGCGGGTGATGCAGCAGGTGCTCGACCGCGCGCTGCAGGTGCATGGCGGATACGGCCTCACCGATGCCACGCCGCTCGCCAACTGGTGGGCGCACGAACGGGCGGCGCGCATCTACGACGGTCCCGATGAAGTGCACAAGGACGCGGTGGCGCGGCACACGCTCGAGCGGTACCTGCCGCCGCGCACGTAACCGATCGCCGTTCGCTCGCCGTGCTCCGTCTTTCGATTTCCGTCCTCCGTGCTCGGTCCGCTCCATGACCTACGACGCGCTCATCGATGCCGCCGCGCCGGTGCGCGATGGTGAGGCCATTCCGCTCGACGCGCTGCGCGCCTGGTGGACGTCGGCGATCGGTCACGTGGGGCTCATCGACGTCGAGCAGTTTCCGCGCGGTTTTTCCAACCTCACGTATCTCGTGCGCGCCGGCGGCGACGAGTACGTGCTGCGCCGGCCGCCGTTTGGCGTGAAGCCCGGCATCGCACACGACGTGCTGCGCGAGGGTCGGCTGCTCACTGCGCTCCGTCCTTCGTACGCACGCGTGCCGCGGGTACTGGCGCTGTGCGAGGATGCGGGCGTCATTGGTGCGCCGTTTTTCGTGATGGAGCGCGTGCGCGGACTGATCGTGCGCGGCGAGCTGCCGCCGTCGCTCGCGTTTGGCGCGTCGCAGCTGCGGGCGCTCTCCAATGCCGCCGTCGACACGCTGGCCGGCTTGCACGCAGTGGACTGGCATGCGCCCGGCCTCGACGCACTCGGCAGGCCCGAGGGCTACGTGGAGCGGCAAGTCAGCGGCTGGGGCAAGCGCTGGGCCGCGGCGCGCACGAGCGACGTGCCGCACGTCGAGCGCGTGATCGCGTGGCTCACGGCGAACGCGCCCGCCACACGCGACGCGACGCTGGTGCACAACGATTTCAAGTTTGACAATCTGGTGCTCGACC
The DNA here is from genome assembly GCA_023249375.1 of Gemmatimonadota bacterium. Classification (GTDB taxonomy): domain Bacteria; phylum Gemmatimonadota; class Gemmatimonadetes; order Gemmatimonadales; family Gemmatimonadaceae; genus PNKL01. The sequence goes on from JAHFCT010000014.1 coordinate 60,594, forward strand.
CGGCCGATCCGACGCGGGTGCGCGCCGTGCTCGACTGGGAGATGGCGACCATCGGCGATCCGCGGCTCGACGTCGCCACGACGCTGGGCTATTGGATCGAGGCGGCTGACCCGGCGCCGCTGCGCGCGCTGGGCATCGGCATCACCGCGCTTCCCGGAAATTGGACGCGCGAGCAACTGGTCGCCGCCTGGGAGTCGGCGACGCATCGCGATGCGGGTGATCCGGTCTGGCTCTTCGCCTTCGGCCTGTTCAAAGTGGCAGTAATTGCGCAGCAGATCTTTGCTCGCTTCGCCGCCGGCCATACGCGCGACCCGCGCTTCGCGCACCTCGACGCCGCGGTCGCCGCACTCGGCGCGCTGGCCGAGCGCGCCATTGAGGTCAGGCGCATTTCGGCGCTCTCATGATCGCGCTGCTCGTGGGCGCCGCCCTGGCTCTGGCGCCGGTGCCCGCTGACACGGTGGTGGACACCGTGTTCGTGGCCTCCAATCGCCGGCGCACCGCGCGGGGTTTCTCGCGCGTCGTCAGTGACTCGCTGTGGTACGGCGTGTACGTCACCCGCACGAGTTCGTCGAGTGGCGCCGCGCGTGCGCTCTCGGCAATGCGCGTCACGCGCATCGACTCCACGGCGCTCGATCCGGCGCAGTGGCGCGCGCGGCTGCGCACCGCGGCGCGCGACACGTCGGCTGGCGGAGCCGCGCTGGTCTTCGTGCACGGCTATTCGTCGAGTCCGGGCGAGGCCGTCGCGCAGGGGGTGCAGGTGAAGGAGCGCGGCGGGCATCGCGGACCGTTGATTCTGTTCCTGTGGCCGACGCACGAACTCTACGTCGCGCCGCCCACGCCGGCGCGCGCGTACAAGGACGACGCGCGCGCCGCCGCACAGAGCGGCGGCGCATTGGCTCGCGTCGTGCGGGCCGTGGACTCGCTGGCCGTCAGCACCGTGCTCGTCGCGCACTCGATGGGATCGCGCGTGGCGCTCGACGCCTCAATCACCGATGTCGCGACGTACACACAGCTCGCCGCGCATCCGCTGCGCGCCTTTGGCATCTTCTCGCCCGATATCGGTGCCGAGCGATTCCGCGATGCGTTTGCACCGCGGCTTCCGACCGTCGCGCGCCGAATCGCGATCTACGGTTCGTCGAATGACTACCTGCTCGGCGCGGCGGTGATGATCAACGGCGAGCGCCGCGCCTCGGGCATCACGCGACGCGGCACGCCGCTGGCGGGCATCGAGTTGGTGGACGCCACGCGCGGTGCGCGCGCCGAACCCGTGCTGCTGGCGCTGTTGGGCCCGCGGCACGCGGTGCGCTGGGCCAGCGCGGCGCTGGCCGACTTCTTCCGCGTGGTCGTGGCGGGCGCTGACCCGTCGTGCCGAGTGTCAGTCGGCGCGGCAGACGCGGAGGGCGAGGGACGGTGGCGGCTGCGGCGCGGATCGATCCCGAGCCAGGTTCCAGGCGCGGACTGCATTTCGCAGCCGTAGAAAGCAACCTTACCGCAGCGACGCGAAGGCCACAGGGTGCGGACGGGGAACCGACGGGCTTACCGCGACGGTTCAATCAATAGCAGCACGCCCTCAAGCGCCGCGACCTCCGTGGTGAGCGTGCGCGCTCCCGCCGCCAGCTTGCCCAGCGGTTTCTTTCCCGATGCGTCCACGCGCCACAGCGTCGCGCCGCGCGTTGTTCCGTGCCGTACCGGATCGAGCGTGAGTGTCACGCGATGCGCCGCATCGTCGATGCTCGCCAGCGCAATGGCCACCACGCCGTCGGCGGCGCGCCACGCACCGGTCAGCACCGCGGGAGCGCGCAGCGGCACTTCGGTGACCCCTCCGCGGCGCGCCGCGTAGATCGAAATGCGCGAACCCGTGAAGGTCAGCTCGGCCGCATCCGATGCCGGCGGAATGACGAACGCGCCATCCTGCAGCCATTCGCGATGCGCGTGCCGCAGACGCGCCAGCCGCGCGAGATAGTCGATCTCTCCTTTGCGCTGCGTGAATTGCTCGGGCAGCAGGTTCGCGATGGTCGGCTGCATGCCCCACACGAACATGCGCGCCTGCTCCATGAGGAACTGTCGCCTGTACTTCGCGTCGAGCAGTGTCAGCGCGTTCGCCGGACGCGTGGAGTCGGGCCACATCTCATCGTAGGGCGGATACGTGAGCGATCCATACGTGCCGTAGGTGATCGCGTGGCGGTGATAGACCGCCTGAAAGAGCGGAATCGGCGCCCATCCGCTCGCTGGGTCGGCGTATCGCTCTTCGCTCACTTGCAGCGTGAGGAATGCGTCGAGATCCGGAAGCCAGCTCTCGCCGCCGCCTTCGCCGGCGAGTCCGAGCGATGCGCCGTTGCGGCGCCGCAAGTCACTGGCAAGCGCGCGAAAGCCGTCCATCCAGTAGTGACCGCCGCCGACGGGGTGTCCGTGATCGGGCGACCAGCAGACCAAACTGAGCACGGCCTGATCCATATACACGCCGTCGATGCCGTACTGCTGCACGACCGTGTCGGCGATGCCCGCATACTTGTTGCGCCAGAACGCGGTGGACACATCCATCGGCGCGCACGGCAGCGGATTGAAGACGTTGTATGTCTCCAGCCGCACCGTGCCGTCCCGCTCGCGCACGGCGTAGCGCTCCGCCCCTTCGCGCGACCAACTGGGCGTGTTGGTGCACCACAGCCGCTGATTCATGTAGACGATGGCGCGCACGTCGGCGGCGTGCGCCTTCTTGACCGCGGCGGTGAAGGCTGCAATGCCGTCGCGCGGCGGAAGGTAATCGGGGAACGACGTGTCGTATGGTCCCGCATGCCACCAATGCCAGAAGACACTCACCGGCAGACCGACCGTCTGGCGCAGTGTGATGGCCGGATCGAGCACTTGTGATGCCCGGCCGCGATTCCACACCCACACGCCCGTCTCGCGCATCCACTTGGAGGCGGTTCCCCGCGCCACGCGGCTCTCGCGCGCCCACTGCTGCCGCTCGCCCCATGCGCGATACCGTTCGGCGGCATTCATCCACGTGCCGTAGACGATGCCGAGCTTCACGGCATATGTCGGTGCGTATCGCACGGCCTTTGCCGGGTCAGCAAGCACGTGCGCCAGTTCCGCCCGCCCGTATCCCTCTTGATCACCGGAGAGAATGAACGACTTGCGATACGCGAGTGAATCGTCGGTCGCGAAATACAGCCCCGGCGACGCGCCGCGCGTGATCGAGATCATCTGCATCGACAACTGGCCTGGATATCCCCACTCAAAGCGCCGTCCCTTGCCATCGGGTCCGGAGAGCATGCTGCGCGGGTCCTTGGCGCGCTGTCCCATCCAGAGCGGCACCGCCAGCTCCGCCATCTCGGTGAGACCGATGCCGCCCAGCCGCGGGTAGAGGACGCGCTCGATGCCGAGGCCCGCGATGCCCTCCACGGTGATGTGCCACATCGTCGTCGAGTCGTCGTCCACGCTGACCGACGCGTGTACGCGCAACGTGGGATGGTCGCGGAACCCATCCCATCGCAGGTCGAGCATCGGATGTGCTCCGTTGATGCGCGACCACGAGAAACGCGCCGCGCTCGTGGCATCAATGAAGGGCTGGGCCGGGCCGCGCTCCAGACGAAAGAGCGCCAGCGGTTCATCCGAAGGAACCGCGACTTCGTTGCCGGTGGCCGATTCGAGCCGCCGAATGCCGCCGTGCGCGGCGTCGAGCAGGAGGCGAACCCCCGCCCCCTCAAGTCGCGGCGCCGTCTGTTGTGATCCGGCATGTGTGCCGGCCAGACCGCAGGCGACCGCCAGGACCAACGCGCGCTGCAAACGCATGACTCAGCCTCGGGTGGAAGTTTCAGCTGCCCTATTCTGGACCCGTGCGGTGCCCATGGCCAGCGTGCATCTTTAGAGGCGCTCCGATGCCGGCGTCGCGGTGAGCCGGACTCGGGGCGCTCGACACGCGTGCCGACTCACAAGGGATTTCAGGTGAACTCCACATATACGCGCCTGCTGGCGCTCCTCATCGGGGTCGCGCCCATCGCGCAGGCCCAGCGCCCCGCGGGCACCGACACCGTGCGCGTTTCCATCGACGAAGCGCTCGTGCGCGCCGGTACGACGGGCGAAGAAGCCCGCCTCGCGCGCGCCCAGGTGGATATCGCCGCCACGCAAGTCGCCAGCGCCCGTTCGGCCGCGTTGCCCGCGCTCGACGGCAGCTTCAACTATCAGCGCACGTATGCGTCGCCCTTCCAGATCAAGGTACCGGCGAGCACGTCCGCCGACACGACGCCGAACCCGCTGGCCGCGCTGTTCGCCAACTTGCCGTTCGGTCGCGTCAATCAGTACACGGCCAACCTGACGGCCACGCAGGCGATCTTCTCGCCGAGGCTTGGCAGCGCCCTGCGCATCGCCAACGCCTATCAGTCGGCGTCGCGCTACGGTCTGCGAGAACAGTTGGCCGAGACAGAGTACCAGGTGCGCACCGCCTACGTGCGCGCGCTGCTCGCCGCCGAACTCGAATCGAGCGCGCGCGAAGCGGTGGCGCAGGCGTCGCGCTTTCTCGATCAGGAGCGTTTGCGCCTGACCGCTGGCTCGGGCTCCGAACTCGACGTGCTGCGCGCCGAGGTGTCGCTCGAGAATCTTCGTCCGCAGTTGGTCGACGCGCAGAACGCGGCCGCCCTCGCCACGCTCGATATCAAGCGGCTTATCAACGTGCCGATGGCCGCATCGATCGTGCTGACCACACCGCTTACGGCGCCCAACGCGCCGCGCGGCGAAAGTGCGAATCCCGAATCCGTCGCCACCGAGCGCGCCGCCGTGCAGGCGGAGCAGCAGAACGTGCGCATTGCCGGCGAAATCGTGAAGCAGGCAATCGCCGCCTACATCCCGTCGCTCGATTTCCGGATGAGTCTTGGCCGCATCATGTATCCGCAGCAGGTCTTCGCGCTCAATGGCAGCGGGTGGCTCACCGACTGGAACGCGTCGCTCACGCTCAAAGTGCCGATCTTCAACGGCATGAAGCGCGGCGCGGACCTGTCGCAGGCGCGCATCGGCCTGCGTCAGGAGGAGTACCGGCTCGCACAGCTCCGCGAAGCCGTGCAGTTGCAGTATCAGCAGGCGTTCGGCGAGCGTGCGCGCGCCGCGGCGGCCATTACCGCGCGGCAGCGCACGGTGGACCAGGCACAGCGTGTCTACGACCTCACCGTGCTTCGCTACGATCAGGGGCTCGCCACGCATCTCGACGTGAGCGATGCGCGCCTCTCGCTGTTGATGGCCCGCGCCAACTACGCGCAGGCCGTCGCCCAGTACTACATCGCCGACGCCGGGCTGCAGCGCGCTCTCGGCTCCAGCTCCGCTGCTCTCACCACGGCCCGCTGACCATGACCGTCCTCACTTCGCCATCGAATCGCTCCATGCGCATTTCGCACGCTGCCCTTCTCACGCTCACGGTCGCCGCCCTCGCCTGTGGCGGCAAGTCCGCCACTAATGAGGCCGCGCTGCCCGTCGTGCTCGGCGCGGCCGATGTGGCCGTCGTCGCCATGGCGGACATCGGGCCGTCGGTGGTGGTGAGCGGCGTGCTCGACCCCGTCGATGTCATTCGCGTCCGCGCCCAGGTGGCCGGCACGCTGCGCGAACTCGCCGTCGATCGCGGCGCCAAGGTGAGCCGCGGCCAGGTGCTCGGTCGCATCGAGGCGCAGGGCGTGACGAGTGGCGCTGAGGGCGCCAAGGCCAACGTGGCAAGTGCCGAGGCCGCGCTCGCCGTGGCCCAGCAGCGGCTCGACGGCGCCAAGAAGTTGTTTGCGGCGGGCGCGATGTCGGCCATCGACTTCAAGACGGCGCAGGCCGGTTACGACGCCGGTGTCGCGCAGGTCGCCGCGGCGCGCGCGGCCAGCGCAAGCGCCAGCGAAGCCGCGGGACGCACCAACCTCAAGTCGCCGATCGACGGCTGGGTGAGCGATCGCGTGGCGGAGAGCGGCGAGTCGGTCAAGGCCGAGGATCCCGTGTTCACGGTCGTGGATCCGCGCACGCTCGAACTCAAGGGACAGGTTGGCGCGGTGGATGCGGCGCATGTGCACGTGGGTCAGGCCGTGGCGTTCACGCTCGATGCGATGCCGGGACAGGAGTTCAAGGGCACCGTGGCGCGCGTTGATCCCGTGGCCAGCGCGGCGACGCGTCAGGTGGGCGTGTTCGCGCATCTCCCGAATGGCAGCGGCAAGGTCGTGGCCGGGCAGTTCGCGCACGGCCGCATTCGCACCGGCGCGACGAACAAGGCGGTGGTGGTTCCCGTCAATGCCGTGCGCACGGGTGAAAAGGAGTCGTACGTGCTCGTCGTCGACGGCGCCGTCGTGCGCCGCCGCCCGGTGGTGACGGGCGCGCGCAACGAAGACACCGGCGTCATCGCCATCACGAGCGGGCTCAAGGCCGGCGAGCGCGTGGTGATCACGGCGGGCGTCGAGATGGCCGACGGCACGAAGGTGTCCACGGCGAAGGAGAAGTAGGATGGCTGAGCAACGCACCCGGGGCCGCCGCGCCTCGGACACTTCCGGCACGGGATTGAGCGCCCTCGCCATCCGGCGGCCGGTCTTTACCGCGATGGTGATGTCGGCGCTCGTCGTGCTCGGCATCTTCAGCTATCGGCGCCTGCCGCTCGATCAGTTCCCGTCCATCGACTTGCCGATCGTCACGGTGCAGACGGTCTATCCGGGCGCGAGCGCCAGCACGGTCGAGCGCGAAGTCACGCGCCGTCTGGAAGAAGCGTTCAACCCGGTGCAGGACGTCAAGAAGATCACGTCCATTTCGCTCGAAGGCGTGTCGCAGGTCATCATCGAGTTCCAGCTCACGCGCAACGTGGACGTGGCGGCGCAGGACGTGCGGTCGAAGATCGACGCCATTCGCCGCAACCTGCCCGAAGATGTGGAATCGCCCATCGTGCAGAAGATCGACTTTGGCGCGCTGCCCATCATCTCGCTGGCGCTGTCCAACACCGCGATGCCGCTGGTGAAGCTCACGGCGATGGCTGACGAGACCCTGCGCCGCCGGCTCGAGTCGGTGTCTGGCGTCGGGGAAGTGCGCATCTCGGGCGGCGTGAAGCGCGAAGTGCGCGTCTATCTGCAGCCGGCGCGCATGGAAGCGCTCGGCGTCACCGTGCCGCAGATCGAAGGCGCGCTGCAGCGCCAGAACCTCGACGTGCCGGCGGGGCGGGTGATGCTCGGGCCGCGTGAGCAGCTCGTTCGCGTCAGCGGCCGCATCACGACGCCGGAGCAGTTCGGCAAGATCATCGTCGCGACCCGCGGCGGATTGACCATTCGCATTGCCGACATCGCCCGTGTGGAAGACGGCACCGAAGAAGAGCGCTCGCTGGCGCTGGTCGACGGCCGCCGCAGCATCGGCATCGACCTGCTCAAGGTCTCCGGCGCCAATACCGTGCAGGTCGCCGACGGCATCAGGGCACAGATCGAGAAGATGAAAGACGCGCTCCCGCAAGGGACGGAGCTGCGCGTCGTACGCGATAACTCGGTGATGATCCGCAACTCGGTGCGCGACGTGCTCGACGAGCTGTTCCTCGGCGCGCTGCTCACGGTCTTGATCGTGATGCTCTTCCTGAACGACTGGAAGGCGACGGCCATCACGGCGCTCTCGCTGCCCGTGTCGGTCATCTCGTCGTTCCTCATCATGCGTGCGATGGGCTTCTCCATCAACGTCATCACGCTGATGGCGCTGTCGCTGTCGATCGGCATCCTGATTGACGACGCGATCGTGGTGATCGAGAACATCGTGCGCCACCGCGAGAAGGGTGAAGACCACTTCACGGCGGCCGGCCACGGCACCCGCGAGATCATTCTTGCGGTGATGGCGACGACCTTCTCCATTCTCGCCGTCTTCGTGCCCGTGGCGTTCATGGGCGGCATCATTGGCCGCTTCTTCTTTGCCTTCGGACTCACCGTTGCGTGGGCCGTGGCGGTCTCGCTGTTCGTGTCGTTCACGCTCACGCCAATGCTCAGCGCCTGGTGGGGCGTGAATCCCCACGTGCACGGCGAGGGCGTCGGCAACATCCTCACGCGGACGATTGCCAGGTTCAACACGTGGTTCGACCGCATCAGCCACGGGTATCGCGGGATCATCGAGTGGGCGCTGCTGCACCGGGGCGCGACGATTGTCCTCGCCGCGGCCAGCCTCCTGGCGGCCTTCGCGCTGGTGCCGTTCATTGGCGGCGAGTTCACGCCGCAGTCCGACAACAGCGAGTTCACGGTATCGTTCGAGACGCCGGAGGGCTCGAGTCTCAGCCAGACCCAGGCCAAGGCCGAACAAGTCGTCGCCGCGCTGCGTGGCTTCGAGGGCGTCGCGTACACGTACACCACGATCGGCGCGGGCGCCACCGGCACGGTGCGCAGTGGCGAGATCTACGTGCGGCTCGTTCCGCCCCGCGAACGGGCGCTCAAGGCCAACCAGATGATGATGGCTGCGCGCGCCAAGCTCGCGCAGCTCTACGGGGTGCGCACGTTCATCATCGCCGCCTCCGGACCCGGCGGCGCACAGGCACCGCTGCAGGTGGAGCTGCGCGGCCCCGACATGAGCGAACTGCAGCGTCTCTCCGTGAAGCTGCGCGACGCCATTGCGGCCATTCCCGGCATTGTCGACGTCAAATCGTCCCTCGGCGACCCCAAACCCGAATTGCGCGTCGAAGTGAACCGCGATGCCGCGAACCAGATCGGGCTCGATATCGGCGCCATCTCCGGCACCATGCGTCCGCTCTTCGCCGGCGACGTCGCGACCCGCTGGGAGGATCCCACGGGCGAAGAACGCGATGTGCGCGTGCAGGTGGCGCCCGAGCTGCGCCGTTCGATTGTCGACGTTGGCGCCATGCCGGTGCCGACCTCAAAGGTCGGGCCCAACGGCGTCACGTACGCCCGGCTCGGCGACATCGCCACCATCAGCGTGGCCAGCGCGCCCGCACAGATCGACCGCACACGCCTCGAGCGTGTCGTCACAATCTCCGGCAGCATGGCCCTCGGCTTCTCGCTCTCGGAGGCATCGTCGGCCATTCAGAAGGAGTCCGCCAAGATCGGCCTCCCGCCCGGCTACACCGTGAACCTCGCCGGCCAGACAGAGCTGCTGGCCGAGACCGCGGGGTATGTGGTCGAGGCGATCATGCTCGCCGTGATTCTCATCTTCCTGATTCTCGCCTCGCAGTTCGAGTCGTTCACGCAGCCCATTGCCATCATGCTGTCGCTGCCGTTGTCGCTGGTCGGCGTGCTGCTCGCGCTGCTGCTCACCGGATCGACGCTGAACATGATGAGCATGATTGGCGTGATCATGCTGATGGGCCTCGTCACCAAGAATGCCATTCTGCTGGTGGATAACGCCAACGAACGTCGGCGTGGCGGCATGCAGCGCTTCACCGCGCTCGTCGAGGCCGGCGCCGTGCGGCTGCGCCCCATCATCATGACCACGCTCGCGATGATTGCCGGCATGCTCCCCATCGCGTTATCGCTCGGCGAAGGCGGCGAGTTCCGCGCCCCGATGGCGCGCGCCGTGATCGGCGGCCTCATCACCTCCACCGCCCTGACGCTCGTCGTGGTCCCCGTGGCGTACAGCTACTTCGACGACCTCGGCACGTGGATCAAGCACCGCTTCGTGAACGAACAGCGGGAACTGGAGATCACCGCCGAGCAGCAGGCGTCGGGGCTGCGACACACGCTGGCCGGGGACTAGCGTTGACCGGACGGCGAGCGGACCGCTCACCACCGCGCGGCGGCGAAAGCCGCCGCGCGGAATCGTCCTCGCCGTGACCGAGTTCTCGCTCTACCTGCGGTTGGGATACCACCACATCGCCGCCGTCGGCGCGTGGGACCACATCCTGTTCGTCGCCGCGCTCACGGCGGCGTACGGTGTGCACGAGTGGAAGCGCATCGCGGTGCTCGTCACCGCCTTCACCCTCGGCCACTCGACGACGCTCGCGCTCGCGACGTTCAGTGTCGTCAGTGTCAGCGCCGCCGTTGTCGAGCCGCTGATCGCGGCGACCATCGTCTTCATGGCCTTTGCGGCCATTGGCGACCAGCTGGTGCCGCCCACCGAGGCATCGCGCACCACGGCCATGCGCCGCCGCTACGCGACGGCCGGCGTGTTCGGCCTCGTCCACGGTCTCGGTTTCGCCAGCGGACTGCGCGCGCTGCTCGGCCGGGAGAGTTCGATCGCGCTCCCCCTGCTCGGCTTCAATCTCGGTCTCGAAGTCGGGCAGATTCTCATCGTCTCCATCTTCTTCGCCATGGGCCTCGCCGCCGACCGCTGGCTCAACGTGCGCCGCCGCGACTGGGTGTTGATTCTCTCGGGCGCCGCCGCCGGCATCGGCCTCACGCTGCTGATCGACCGGCTTGGCAACGCTGTCTGAGCCGAGTCCGTTTCGTAGGTTGGAGGACTCGTTCCATTTCTCTGCTGTGAGAGTGCGCTGATGCCGTCAGGACGTCTCGTGCGGTTCGCTCTACCCTTCGCCGTGATCCCGGCGCGCGTCCCCCGGCTGCTTGCGGCAGCAAGCGCGATGTTGTTGCTCGGCGCCGCGCCTCCGCGTCTGGCGCCGCGCCCGGACGTCGCGCCACATAACCTTCACGTCGCGCAGGCGCGCATGATGCTGGAGGGGACGCTGGTGATGGCGCGGGTGCGCCTGTTCCGCGACGATCTCAGCAAGGCGCTCAAGCGGCCCCTCGCCGACGACGCCGCATCCAAGGCGGTGATCGCCGAGTACGTCGTGACGCACATGACGCTCCGGGCGGATGGCGTGACGATGAAGGGTGAAGTGCTGGACAGCGGCGGCGACATGGACGGCGACCAGCCCGTCTGGTTTGTGCTTGTGCAGTGGAAGGCAGCCAAGCCGGTGAAGGCGCTCGGCGTCTCGGTGAACTTGCTGTACGAGGCGTTCAACGATCAGCAGAACATCGTGCAGCTCGCCAAGCAGCCCGGTGACGAGCGGCGCGGACTGTATTTCCAGGCAGGTGACCGCAGTGAGCAGGTAGTGAAGTTCTAACGGAGAAGACCATGACCAGCGGCAATACCGTGTTCGCTTCCTCGCCGCGCGCGCCCCGGACGATGCGCCGCGGCGTCACGCTTTCCCTCGTGATCGGCGCGTGCATCGTCGCCGCGGCGCCACTGGCTGCGCAACGGCCTTCGCTCACGTACCCCGTGACGGCCACGGTGCCGCACGTCGATGACTACCACGGCACCAAGGTCGCCGACCCGTTCCGCTGGCTCGAGGATGACACGGCGAGCGCGGTCAAGGCGTGGGTCGGCCAGCAGAATGCCGTGACGTTCAAGTATCTCGAGAGCATTCCGTATCGCGGCGCCCTGCTCGCGCGCCTCAAGGAACTCTCCAACTATCCGCGCACCTCGATGCCGGTGCGGCGCAAGGGCTGGGTCTGGTATTCCAGGAACAGCGGCCTTCAGAATCAGTCGGTGTACTACATCCAACGCGGTCTTGCCGGCAAGAGCGACGTGCTCATCGACCCCAATACGCTCACCGCGGACGGCACGACGCGCGTTGGCGGCTTCGAGTTCGACGGCGCGGGCAAGCACCTCGGCTACACGCTGTCCAAGGCCGGCTCCGACTGGCAGGAAATCCACGTAATGGATCCCGTGACGCGGCGCGACCTCGCCGACCAGGTGCGCTGGGTGAAGGTCTCAGGGATTGCGTGGTACAAGAGCGGCTTCTACTACTCGCGCTATCCCACGCCGGCCGACACCACCAAGGCGCTGAGCGGCGTCAACGAGAACCACCAGGTCTTCTATCACGTGCTCGGCACGAGCCAGTCGCAGGACCGTCTCGTCTACGCCGACGCGTCCAATCCGCAGCGGTTCCACACCGCGAGCGTCACCGATGACGAGCGCTTCCTCATTCTCGACATCTCCGACCGCGGCAAAGGAGCGGATGGCAACGCCGTGTGGGTTCGCGACCTGACCAAAGCGGACACCGCGTGGCGCAAGGTCGTCACCGGCTTCGACAAGCAGTTCAGCGTGATCGACAACGACGGCGGTGCATTGCTCGTGCTCACCAACGCCAGCGCGCCCAACCGTCGCGTCGTTCGCATCGATCCCGCCGCGCCCGACGCCGCGCACTGGAAGACCGTCATCCCCGAGCAGAAGGAAGTGCTCGAGGGCGTCGCGAATGTCGGCGGCCATCTCTTGGCGTCGTACCTCAAGGACGTGACGAGCCGCGTCGTCGAGTACCGCTACGACGGCACCAAAGTGCGTGATGTCTCGCTGCCGGGCGTGGGCACTGCCGGATTCGGCAGCGGTGAACGCACCGACACTGATGCGTTCTTCAGCTTCACGAGCTTCACCGCGCCGCCGACGACGTATCGCTTTGACCTCGCCAAGGGAACGAGCGTCGTCCATCAGGCCACCACGCTTCCGTTCGACCCGTCGGCCTTTGAGACGAAGCAGGTGTTCGCCGCGTCGAAGGACGGCACGAAGATCCCGATGTTCATCGTCGCCAAGAAGGGCCTCAAGCTCGACGGCCGCAATCCGACGCTCGTCTACGGCTACGGCGGCTTCAACATCTCCACGCTCCCCGGCTTCAGCGCCTCGCGCATCGCCTGGCTCGAGCAGGGCGGCGTCTACGTGTCGGTCAACATGCGCGGCGGCGGCGAGTACGGCGAAGCGTGGCACGAAGCCGGCATGAAGGGCAGAAAGCAGAATGTCTTCGATGATTTCGTGGCCGCCGCGGAGTGGATGATCGCCAACAAGTACACGAGCAAGGACAAGCTCGTGATGCAGGGCGGCTCCAACGGCGGGTTGCTCGTCGGCGCCGTCATGGCACAGCGCCCCGACCTGTTCAAGGTCGCGCTCCCCGCGGTCGGCGTGATGGACATGCTGCGCTTTCAGAAGTTCACCATCGGCTGGAACTGGGTGGCCGACTACGGCTCAAGCGACAACGCCGCGGACTTCAGCTATCTCGTGAAGTACTCGCCGCTCCACAACCTCAAGAACGGCACCGCGTATCCGGCCACGCTCGTGACCACCGCCGACCACGACGACCGCGTCGTGCCGGCGCATTCGTTCAAGTTTGCAGCGCGGCTGCAGCAGGCGCATCGCGGCGCCAATCCGGTGCTCATTCGCATCGAGACGTCGAGCGGGCACGGCAGCTCGTCGCTCACCAAGGCGCTCGAGGTCACGGCCGATCAGTACGCATTCACGATGACCAACCTCGGCATGTCACCGACGTATCCGCCCGCGACGGTGAAAGCGCCCTAGCGACACCGCTCGTGAAGGCACTCAAACAACAACGCCGGCGCAGGGAGTTCGTTTCCCCTGCGCCGGCGTCGCGTTGCGCGCGCACGCACGCCGCGATATCAGGGCATCGTATCGCGCAGCACCGCACGGTTGCTGCGATACGGCGAGAAGCCGCTTCCCCAGTCGACGCTCTGCACTTCGAGTGACATGCGGCCGCCGTCCACGCTGACAATGACGAAGTGGTAGGGGTTGTTGCCCGGCTCCGGCCCCGGCTTCACCAGGTGCTCGACGCGCGAGGAATCGGCGCCGCTCGCGGTGATGTACGCACGCAAGTCGGGCTCACCCATGTAGCCGTAGAGCGGCGCGCCGCCACCACCCGTCACTAGCTGGTCGATGCGCCGGCGCACGCCCGTTGAGTCGCGATACCGTTCCACCCAGTGCTCAAACAGGTGCTCGTGCCCGGTCACCAGCAGTTGCACACCGTGCTTGCGGAACAGCGGCATCCACTTCTCGCGCACGCCGACCGTGGCGCGCTCGACCGTCGCGCCGCCGTGCGGCCCCGACGAGAACGCGGGATGGTGGAAGAACGCCACGATGTTCGTATACCGCTTGCGGTCGAGCCCCTCGAGCTGCGCGCGCGCCCACGCCAACTGCGTGGAGTCGGCCGAGATGTTCGAGTCGAACGCCAGGATGAACGTGTTGCCAAAACCCACCGCGTACGTCGGGTAGCCGGCAAGTCGCCGCGTCGCTCCGTCCGGCGGAATTAGATCGGCAACGGCGCGCAGGTAATTCCCCAGTCCCTCCTTGCGCCCCGGATCGTCGAGCGCCGCCGCGCTCGTCACATCGTGGTTTCCAGGGGCGAGGAAATACGGCACGCCACCGTCGGTTGTCAGCCGGTTGATCAGCCCGATGAACGAGACGTTCCATTGTTTCGGGTTCCGACCGTTCACCACTGCATCGCCGCTCTGCAGAATGAACTTCACCGGCGACGGCCCCGCCGCGCGCGCTGCGATGGCGCGCAGCATCGCATCGACGATGAGCGAATGCTCGTACTGTACTTCGGTGCCGTCGCGGCGCCCGCGGGTGTCGCCGTAGACGATGTAGGAGAAGCGCGTGACGCCCGCACTGGCCGCCTCGGGCGGAATCGGCATGCGCGGACGCTGGATCGCGCGCACGGTATCGGTGGGCGCCGCCGGAGCTGCCGCCGCCGGAGCCGCTGCCGCGGGCGCCGCGGGCGCGGGC
>JAHFCT010000063.1 GCA_023249375.1 Gemmatimonadota bacterium
CCGATCGTGCTCGCCTTGAGTTCCGCGTACACGTCGTCGGCCTTCGCCCCGGCCTTCTCGGCCGTCGCGCCGGCGATAAAATGCGTGGCCATATCGCAAACCGCGAAGTGGACCCCGTCCTTTACGGCGGCGGCAACGGTGTTGCCGAAGTTCGGCTGCATGCCGGGAAGGTCCGTGGCGTTCCAGAAATTGCGCTTGGGGGCGGCATTCGTGCCCGGATCCTTGAGGTCGAGGAGCCCGCCCCAGATGGCGCCGTACTTGGCCCACATCGCATCGGTGAACGCGAATGGCGTGGCGAAGTGCCGGTAGCAGATCACGCGCGCCAGTTCCTTCGACTCCAGACTGTACCCGCTCTTGTTGGCGATCGCGAAGTTGGTCGCGAAGGCGAGCGCGCCGCCCGCACCATTCGGGCTCACGGCATCGAAGAACAGACGGTGGCTGCCGGGAATCGCATCAAACCAGTCATCCTGCGGATGGCGCATGGGCTTGGCCGGTTCCGCGTGGGTCATCGCGGCGAGCGGCGATGCGCCCGTGGCGAGGGCCGCTCCGATGGCGGCGCTGCCGGCGGCGAGCCGGCCGAGGAATGAACGACGACGTGAGAGCTCGGCGCTGGGGGGCATTGAGGCTCCTGAAGGAGGTGGAGAACCCCAAGACGATAGTGCCGCCGGGCATCGCGCGCCATATGCTCGCGCTGCGAGCCGCCCTCCGCCCTATTCACCGCGCGCGATGAGCACCGAGCGTCGCGCGTCACCATGCTGAACGAGCAGGGGGAGCCGCCGTCTCGGCAGTTCCCCCTTTGACCGCCCTCGCACCCCTTCGCGCTCTTCGTCCTTCGCGCTCGCAGCTAGTGCCTCAGCCGCTTCAAATCCTTCGTCAGCTCGGCCCTGAAATCCGGATGCGCAATCGAAATCAGCGCCGCACCGCGCTCGCGCAGCGTCATGCCGTGCAGGTTCACCGCGCCGAACTCAGTGACGAGCCAGTGCACGTGGCCGCGCGTTGTGACCACACCCGCGCCCGGGTTGATCTCCGTGCAGATGCGCGACACGGTCCCGCCCTTGCCCGTCGCGGGCAGCGCGATGATCGCCTTGCCGCCGCGCGACAACGCGGCGCCGCGGATGAAGTCCATCTGCCCGCCGATGCCCGAATAGATGCGATGTCCGAACGAGTCGGCCACCACCTGACCCGACAAGTCGACTTGAATGGCGCTGTTGATGGCGACCACGCGCGGATTGCGCCGGATGACTGCCGTGTCGTTGGTACGGTCGCAGGGATGAAACTCAACCGCCAGGTTGTCGTGCACAAAATCGAACACGCGCTTGGTACCGTTGATGAAGCTCGTCACCGTGCGGCCCGGATGCACCTGCTTGAACTTGTTGGTGATCACGCCCGTCTCGACCAGCTCGACGAGGCGGTCGGAGAACATCTCGGTATGTACGCCCAAGTCGTGTTTGTCGCCGAGTCGGGAGAGCACCGCGTCGGGAATGTTGCCGATGCCCATCTGCAGGGTGGAGCGGTCTTCCACGAGGTCGGCGATGATCTCGCCGATGCGCGCTTCCACCGGGTTTTCGTTGCCGGGGGCGTGTTCGTGCAACGGGCGGTCGGTCGTGATGAAGGCGTCGATGCGGTCAAACGGCACGCTCGTGTTGCCGTGCGTGCGCGGCATCTGGTCGTTGATTTCGGCGACGATGAAGCGCGCCGTGTCCACCGCGGCGCGCGCCGCATCCACCGACGTGCCCAGCGAACAGCTGCCATGCTTATCGGGAGGCGACAGCTGCACGAACGCGACATCGAGCGCCACGCGTCCCGAACTGAAGAGCCCCGGCACGTCGGAGAGGAAGATCGGGACGAAGTCGGCGTGGCCGTCTTCGATCGGCTTGCGCAGGCCTGGGCCCGTGAACAGCGAGATCGAATGGAAGCGCTGCCACTTGTCGCCCTCGAGCCACGGCGCGGGGCCGGCCAGGTGGAGATGATACAGGCGAATGTCGTCGAGGTCGTCGCGCGCGGCGAGCGCCTGCAGTAGCGGCGTCGATGTGGCGCAGGCGCCCTGGACGAAGATCTTCATGCCGCTGCGCACAAGCGCGATGGCATCGGACGGCGAGACGGCGCGTTGGCGCCAGTCGGCGGGAAGGGGCATATGAAAGTCGGTGCGTTGAGCGCTGAAAAAGAGTGCTTCGATCGGCAGGGAACCGACCCCTTCAGTCTAGGCGCCGGAGGAGCCCAAAGTCAGAGGGGAAGACACCCGCCCGAGACCTCCTTGTCCCTGCTCCCTGCGTCAGGTATTATCCGATCACTTGCGGGCGTAATTCAGTTGGTAGAATGCCAGCTTCCCAAGCTGGACGTCGTGGGTTCGAGTCCCATCGCCCGCTCTGACCAGCAAACGGGCCCTGTTCCTTGGGAACAGGGCCCGTTTTGCAGGCTGCAAGTCGTGCAGAAAGCGTCGTCCGCGGCGCCAGCCGGCGCCAGCTGGCGCACGGTCCGCTGACGGCTCCTCAGCTCGCCCGCTACTGCTCCAGCGACACCTCCGTGCTCCGGCGCTCCAGCCGCCCGACCAGCTCGGGGTCGGCCGGCCGCAGCCGGCTGGCTAGGTCGACCACCGCAATCATCCCCGCCACACGGCCGCCCTCCGCCAGCACCGGAATCCGGCGGATGTGATCGCGCTTCATCTTGTGCGCGACAAGGGTGATTTCGTCGTCCATCCGCACGGTGGTGAGATGGTGCGACGTCATGAACTCCTTGACGGCGCACTCCATGCCGTGCCCGGCCGCCAGACACCGAATGACGATGTCACGGTCGGTGAGGATCCCCTTGAGATGCCGGTCCTGAAGATTGTCGATCACCGGAAGGACGCCCACGTGCCGGTCCCGCATCAGCTGGGCGGCCTTGAGGATGGTGTCGTCGGGCAAGATCACCGACGGATGCGCCGTCATGACATCGCGCGCTCTCACAGTTCCTCCTGCCTGCACCGGCCGCGGCGGCCGGTCCATGCGTGTTACTCTAGCATACCACGCTCTGGCGGACTCGGTAGGCGCAAACGACTTTCAAATTGTGAGGGTTCGGCCGACGAGCCCTCCTGTGGCACGGCGACATCACCTGCGCGGTTCTCGGACTGACTTTCCCGCCGCCATCCCTAGGTTGGCAAGCATGCCTCCAGTCTTCCCGTTCCTCCCGCAGCGCCTCGAAGGGCTCGTCGACGTCGCCTGCAACCTGAACTGGACCTGGAATCGCGAAGCGCGCCGGATCTTCGCCGCCATCGACCATCAGCTTTGGACGCGCTTGCGGCACGATCCGCTTGCGCTGTTGCAGCAGGTGGGCGCCGAGCGACTGGGTCAGTGCGCCGCCGATCCGGCGTTCCTCGCTCTGTACGACGCGGTGATGCGCTGGGCGGCCGCCGAGCAGTCGCCGTCGCAGACGTGGTTTGCGCAGCGCTATCCGGCGGAGGCGGGGAACACGATCGCGTACTTCTGCGCTGAGTTCGGCCTGCACCACACGGTGCCGATCTACTCGGGCGGCCTTGGCATTCTCGCGGGCGACCACTGCAAGACGGCGTCGGACCTCGGCGTGCCGCTGGTGGGCGTCGGCATTCTCTACCGCGCGGGGTACTTCGACCAGCAAGTCCGCAACGATGGCTGGCAGGAAGACACCGACGATCCGATCGACCTGACGCGCACGGTCGTGGAACCGGTCGAAGGGCCGGGCGGCGTGCCCTACCTGACGAGCGTGCGCACGGCGGGACGCGACGTGTTCATCAAGGTGTGGCGCCTGCGCGTGGGGCGCGTGACCATCTACCTGCTTGATGCCGACATCGAGCAGAATCACCGCGACGATCGCCATTTGCTGAGCCGGCTCTACGCCGGTGGCCCGGGCCTTCGCCTGCGGCAGGAGTGGCTGCTTGGCGTCGGCGGCGTGCGCGTGCTGCGAGCGCTCGGCATCGCCCCCGCCGCGTGGCATGCCAACGAAGGGCACGCGGCCTTCATGTTTGTCGAGCGCGTGCGCGAGTTCATCGTAGCGGGCCTCACCTATGACGAGGCCGTGAAGGCCGTGCGCGCCGCGAGCACGTTCACCACGCACACACCGGTGCCGGCGGGGCACGACACGTTCCCCGTGTTCGACGTGGCGGAGTGCACCGGGCCCGTGTGGGAGGAGATGGGCATCAGCCGCGACACGTTCATGGCGCTCGGGCGCTATCCGGTGAGCGGGGACAGTTCGTTTCACATGACGACAACCGCGCTGCGCCTGAGCCGGCGCACGAACGCGGTGTCTCGCCTGCATGAAGCGGTGACGCGCAAGCTGTGGGCGCCGCTCTGGCCCGACCGGCGCGAGTCGGACTTGCCCGTGACGCACGTGACCAACGGCGTGCATCTGGCGACGTGGATGTCGAACAGCATCATGCAGCTGCTCGACGCGCACCTCGGCCAAGGGTGGGGCGCGCGCGTCGATGACGCCGCGCAGTGGGAGCACGTGCTGTCGCTCGACGCGACCGCGTTGTGGAATGTGCATCGCTGGCTCAAGAACCAGCTGCTCGTGCACGCGCGCGAGCAGGCGCGGCACCTGTTCTCGGCACACGCACGCGATGCCGCGCAGCTGGTGGGCACCGGCGTGCTGCTCGACCCCGAGGCGCTGACCATTTGCTTCGCGCGGCGCTTCGCGACGTACAAGCGCGCCAACCTGATCTTCCACGACGTGGAGCGGTTGCTGCGCATCGTGAGCAACCCATCGCGCCCCGTGCAGCTCATCTTTGCGGGCAAGGCGCATCCGGCCGACATCCCGGGCAAGCAGATTCTGCAGGAGATCTACCAGACCACGCGCGACCCGCGCTTCGAAGGACGCATTGCGTTCGTGGAAGACTACGACATGCATCTCGCGCACGTGCTGGTGCAGGGCGCCGACGTCTGGCTCAACGTGCCGCGCATCCCGATGGAAGCATCGGGGACGAGCGGGATGAAAGCGGCGCTGAATGGCGTGCCGCAGCTCAGCACGATGGACGGCTGGTGGGAAGAGGGCTTCAACGGGCACAATGGCTGGGCCATCGCGGCGCCGCCCGGCGAGAGCACGCGCGAGGAGGATTCGGCGGCGGCGGACCAGTTGTACGAACTGATCGAGACGTCGGTGGTCCCCACGTTCTACAACCGCGACGCCAACGGACTGCCGCAGCGCTGGATCCAGATCATGCGCCACGCGCTGTGCGCGGCGGGGGCACGATTTACGTCGCGCCGCATGCTCGCGGAGTACGTGAATGACTACTACGTGCCATCGATTCGCGGGGAGAAGACGCCGGATGAGGCGCCAACTGGCTGAACCACGGTGCGAGGGAAGGGGGACAGTGGAGTGCGGGGGACGGGGCACCGCTCGTTGAAGCGGAATGGCCGGCTCGCGGTTGCTCGCAGGCACGTAGCCGGCCCCTTACAGCGGCAGCCCTTCGCGCGTCAGTGAACCTCCGATACTCCAAGAAGCAGGTGGCGCGTATCGTGTATCCATCGGGCCGTGCATCCCGATGGCATCGCTGGCTGAACTAACTGCAGTTCCCCCGGAGCGAACCCTCTTCGGGAAGGAGCGGCACCATGGCGGCGCTGGACCAGTCGGTCGCACCGAGTGGGAACGACCCCGATTCGTGCCAGCGTCGCGATGACGCCGAGCCGACGGATGCGCGCCGTGTGAGCGAGCCCGCGGCGGTGCCGTTGGAGGGCGCCCCGCGTCCGCCGCGTCGTGCGCGCCGCCTGCCGAGTGAACGTGTGCTGCCCGCGCCGAAACCGGTGCGCCGCGCGATCGTGCACCTGACGGCGGAGTATCACGGCTACGCGCGCACGGGCGGGCTCGCCGAGGCGGTAGCCGGACTCGCGTCATCGCAGGCGCACGCTGGCGAGCGGGTGTTTGTCTTCGTTCCGCTGTACGCGTCGGTGCGCGACGCGGCGTCGCGGCTCGAACCCATCACGCCGGCGCATCGCGTGTCAATCGGCGATCACGCGGAGACGGTGCGCTTCTACCGCGATGCATCGCGGCTGTCGGGACCGCACGTCGTGTTTGTCGACGCGCCCCGCTGCTTCGACCGGCCGGGCCTCTACGGCGATGCGCGCGGCGACTACCCGGACAATCATCTCCGGTTCGCGCTCTTTGCGCGCGCGGCACTGCATGGCATGGCCACACTCGTGCCCGGGCCGCTGCTGCTGCACGCGCACGACTGGCATGCGGCGCTGGCGCCCGTGTACATGCGCACGCATCCGGACGTTGCGCCGCGCTTCGACGACACGCCGGCGGTGCTCTCCGTTCACAACGCCGGATATCAGGGGCACTTCGGCGCCGACGTGATGCCCGCGCTGGCACTGCCAAGTACACTGTGGCACATGGAGCGGATGGAGTGGTATGGCCGGCTCAACCTGCTCAAGGGCGGCCTCGTGTTCTGTGATGCGGCCGTCACCGTCAGTCCCGCGCACGCCGTGGAATTGCGCACGCCAGAGGGTGGATTCGGACTGCACGACACCTTCCGGCAGCTGGGTGAACGTCTCGTCGGGATCTGCAATGGCATCGAGCAGCGCCACTGGGACCCTGCCACCGATGCACTGATTTCGGCCAACTACACGGCCGATGATCTGTCGGGGAAGGCCGCGTGCAAGGAGGCGCTGCAGCGCGCGTTTGCACTGCCGATTCGCGCCGACGTGCCGGTCATCGGCATGTCATCGCGCCTCGCGGCGCAGAAGGGGTTTGACATAGTTCTGCGCAGCGCGCGCCTGCGCGCCGAGGGCACGCAGCTCATCATCATCGGCGAGGGCGACGCGCGCATCCGCGATGCGGTCGCCGCGTTCGCCGGCGAGTGTCCGACGCGCGTGGCGTGCTGCTTCACGTTCACGGATCGCCTCGAACATCAGCTGATGGCGGGCGCCGACATGGTGCTCATGCCCTCGCTCTACGAGCCATGCGGCCTCACGCAAATGCACGCGATGCGCTACGGCACGCCGGTGATTGGGCGTCGCGTGGGCGGCATTGGCGACACGGTGCGTGACGGTGACACCGGTTTCCTGTTCACGATCTTCGACGTCGCCTCGATGGACGCCGCGATTGACCGCGCGCTCGCGCACCATGCCGATCGGATGTCGTGGACGGCGATGATGCAGCGCGCGATGGCGCGCGATTTCGGGTGGGATCACTCGATGGTCGACTACACCGCCGTCTATCGCACGGCGGAGCGGGGCGCGTCGGCTCGGCGATAACGGACGCCACTGTAGAGGATCACCTGTCAGGGTTGAGTGCGATGAAGCCCTACGATTGACCAGCGTAGGCCCTACTGTTTTGCACGGTGCGCGAGGCCATCTATCAGGCACGCGCGACGCCCGCGCGATGCGCGCGGGCCCCCTGCGATTCGCGAGCTTCATTCGGAGCTTGCCATGCTGAACTTTTCGGAACTTGTAGCCCTGGACGGCGAGCTGCGCAACACGCCGACCCTGACCCTATATCTTGACGGCCGAAGCGACAATCCTGCCTGGCGGACGGCGTGGCGCCGCTCGCTGAAGCAGGAGGAAGGCCGTCTGCGCCGGGCCCTCGTCGACGCGCCGCACGAAGAGCGCGAGGCGTTTGCGCGAAACATCGAGGCGCTCGAAGCGCATCTCTCGCATCGCCGCGGCGCACTTGATGCGCCGGGCTGGCTGGGCGTCGTCGCCGACGGCCGCGTGCGGCTTGACGCCGCGCTGCGCGCCGTGACGCCGACCATCGGGTCGTGGCGCACGGGCGTGGCGCTCGCGCCGTATCTCTGCGCGGCGGAAGCCGCGGGACGGGCGTGGGTGGTGGTCGCCGACAGCCGCGCCGCGCGCATCTTCCATTGCGACGACGACGGCGTGCGCCGCATCGACACGGTGCGGACCATCGCGCATCCCGATCACGACGACGCGGCGAGTTCCGCGCGGCGCGCGACGTTCCATCAGGGGACGCGCGGCGGCGTGGGGCGCGACGTCGCCGAACGCGAGCGGCGCGAGGCGCGCTCGCGCATGCTGCGCACGCTCGCCGCGCACGTGCGGGCGCTGACGCCCGTGCTGCCCGTCTTTGTGGGTGGCACGCCCCAGCTCATTGGCGAGGCGATGGCCGCGATGGCTGCGGAGGGCGTGAAGCTCGCCGTCGAAACGCCGGCGCTGGGCGCGCGGGCGCGCGTCAGCGAAATCGCACGGGCGGTGCACGAAGGACTGGTGCAGTTGCGCCGTGCCGAAGAGCAGGACCTCGTGGCCGAGTTGCTGCGGCGTTTTGCGGACGACGATCTCGCCGCAGCCGGGGCGGCGACGACGGGGCGTGCGCTCGATGATCGCGCGGTCCACACGCTGGTACTCAGCACGTCGTTCGTGGCGTTGCAGCCGGACGTGGCCGAGATCTTTGTGCGGTCCGCCATCGCGCAGGATGCCAAGGTCGACGTCGTATCGGGTGACGCGGCCCGCACGCTCGAGGAATCGGGCGGGGCCGGGGCGCTGCTGCGCTTCTCACCGTTCCGGAGCGCGCCGGAGCCCGAGGCGGCACTCGCGACGGTGTAGGCGTTCGCGTGGCTACAAGCATGCGGGCGGGTTCCTGAGGGAGCCCGCCCGCGTTGCTATCGCGCGCGGAACGCCACGAAGTGACGGGCGCCCAGAATGCCGACGAAGGCGGCGAGCACCGACAGCGTGACGCTCAGCGCGACGTACGTGGCGGCGCGGCCCATCGCGCCTTCCTCGGCAAGCGCGACCGTCTCGAGACTGAACGTCGAAAACGTCGTGTAGCCGCCGCACAGGCCCGTCGTGAGCAGCGCGCGCATCTCGGCGGGCACACCCGCCGTCTCGAAACTCCACGTCGCGAGGAATCCGAGCAGCAGGCTGCCGGAGATATTCACGGCGAGCGTCGCGTACGGAAATGACGTGGCGGTCCGCTGCTCGATCCACGCGGAGAGCAGAAAGCGGGCGACACCACCGACAGCGCTGCCGAGGGCGACGGCGAGAACGAGACGCATGAAGGAAAGATGGCAGATGGGAGAGGAAAGATGGTAGGGCAGAACGGGTTGGCGCACTCAAGAAACCGCCGCTCCGCGTCGATACCCATCACCAGAGATCGTGTGCGCGCACGCGGCGCGGTGCGCGCGATTCCGGCGACGTCGCCGTGCTTTAGTCCGGCTGTTCCGTCGTCGAAACTGAGAGTGTCCCCCCTCGCACCCTGTCTCATGTCCATCGAAGTGTCCGATCACCTACCGACGATTCTCGTCATCGATGACGAAGCGGCCATTCGCAGCGCGCTCGTCCGCTTCTTTGAGCGCCGTGGCTGGCGCTGCCTGCAAGCGGCCGATGGCGGTGAAGCGGAAGCGCTGCTCTTTGCGGGCGTCGCGCCGTGCGCGTATGACGTCGTGCTCTGTGACCTGCGCCTGCCCGTGAAGTCGGGTCTGGAGCTCTTTCACCGCGCGCTCGAGGAACGTCCCGACGTCGCCGAGCGATTTGTGCTCTCGTCGGGCGATGCCGACGGCGTGATCGTGCAGTGCCCTGTCCTTGCCAAGCCGTTCCCGCTGGCGGAAGTTGCGAGCATGGCGGACGCGATCCTCAGCCGCAACAAGGCCGCCTGACGGTCCGTTGCCAGGGCGCACCGCCGCCCGGCCGCTGGAGGAGGGATACGCATGCAACTGCGATCTGCGTCGTTTGCGCACGGTGCGTCGATTCCCGTGCGCCACACGTGCGACGGTGCCAATACGTCGCCGCCGTTGTCCTGGACGGATGTCCCCGAGGGCACGCGCACCCTCGCGCTCATCGTGGACGATCCTGACGCCCCCGATCCCGCGCGGCCCAC
Organism: Gemmatimonadota bacterium; assembly: GCA_023249375.1. Taxonomy (GTDB): domain Bacteria; phylum Gemmatimonadota; class Gemmatimonadetes; order Gemmatimonadales; family Gemmatimonadaceae; genus PNKL01. Next base: position 9,775 of record JAHFCT010000063.1, read on the forward strand.
GCGCGTCTGGGTGCACTGGGTGCTGTACAACATTTCGCCCAGTGTCACGGAGTTGGCCGAAGGAGGCGTGCGTTCACCGGTGCCGCACGGGGCGCGCGAAGGGCTGCACGACGACGGCGCGCTCGGGTACGACGGGCCGTGCCCGCCCATCGGCCGCCATCGCTACTTTCACACGCTGTATGCGCTCGACGCGGAGCTGCGCGACCTCGGGGCCGCGGCGCAGCGCCGCGATCTTGATGCGGCGATGAGCGGGCACGTGCTGGCGACGGCACAACTGATGGGGACCTACCAGCGGTGATCGCGGAAGGGTGAATCAGCGGGCGCCCGCGATCCGTAGTATGTGCATCCCTCTTCAGGATCCGGCTGTGGGCGCTCTGCTGAAGTCCTTCCTGCTCGGTCTCGTCGCGCTGGCCCTGCTCATCCCGCTGGGTTTCGTGCTCATTACCATCGGACTGCCCGTGATGGGCGCGCTGATTGCGCTCACCGTGCCCGTGGTGGCCGTGCTGGCGATCGTCGGCATTCCCCTGTTTCTCGTGGCCATGCTGGCCGCCGTCGTGCTCGCCGTGGTCTTCGGCGTGCTTGGCGCGGTGCTGGCGATTGGCTTCGCCGTGGTGAAGCTGCTGCTCCTGGTGGTGCTGCCGATCGCGTTCGTGGGTTTCGTGCTCAACGCCTTCCTCACGGCGCGGACCAAGCGCACCGTCGCGTCCTAGCGCGGTAGACGCGCGCGGCGCTGACGTCTGCAGGGTGCGAACAACGGGCGGCCGGCGTCTGCGGGCCGCCCGATTGCGTCCGCGCACCGTCTTCAGGCCAAGTGGGTAGAACGATCTGCGGGACTCGAGCGTAACATTAGATTGAGTCGCCGTTCTGATTGCTCACGCGGCTGGCGGGCGCTGTGTGCGCCCGGGCCCTCCACTCGCTGCGATGATCGCGTCACGCTCTTCAGAAGCTGCTGCCGTCCTGTTGCTGCTCGCCGTGCTGGCGTGCACGCCGCCCGCGCGCGTCGCCGGCCACGTCGCGACTTCGCCAGTGCCGCACCAGCCGTGGCCTGCCGCGCCGCGTGCCGGCGCGCCGTTTGATTCCGCGGCCACGCGGCTCTCCAAGCGCGGGGCCACGATTCCCGATGACGTCGGCGCCACGATGACCTCGATGTCGCTGGCCGACGTCATCGACGTCGCGCTCGGCAACAACCCGCAGACGCGCATTTCGTGGGCGCAGTCGCGCGCAGCCGCCGCAGTGTACGCCAGCAGCCGAGGGCGCTGGGTGCCGACGCTCCAGGCTGATGCGACCGGCGGTCCCTCGCGCGCCATTTCGTCTAATCCGGCGCGGGTGCCGGCCGATCGCACCACCGTGACAACCACGTTGTCGATGCAGTACCTGCTCTTCGACTTTGGCGCGCGTGGCGGCACCATGGGTGCGGCGCGCGAAGCGCTCTTTGCCGCGGACCTCACGCACAACAGTGCCGTGCAGACGGTGGTGCTGCAGGCGCAGGGCGCGTACTTCGGCTATCAGGCGTCGCGCGGCCTGTTCGACGCGTCCAAGCAGGCGGTGGCCACCGCGCAGGCGAATCTCGCCGCCGCGGAGCGGCGTCACGACGTGGGGCTCGCCACCATCGCCGACGTGCTGCAAGCGCGCACGGCGCTGGCCCAGTCGCGGCTGGCGTCGCAGACCGCCGAGGGCAACCTGCAGGCGGCGCGGGCGCTGCTTGCGCTCGCCCTCGGCATTCCGGCGAACACCGCGTTCGACGTCGTGCCCGACAGCAGCGCGATGCCCGTGGCCGTGCTCGCCGAGAGCGTGGACTCGCTCATCGCGCGCGCGGTGCGCGAACGCCCGGACGTGATGGCGGCGCGCGCGCTGGCGCGGCAGAGCGCACAGCAAGTGCGGGTGGCGCAGTCGGCGATGCTGCCGAGTGTGAGCGTGGGCGCCAGTCGTGGGCAGGCGTCTTCCAATGCGACGTCACTCGAGGGCACGACGTTCGCGTTGACGTTCGGCGTGTCGGTGCCGCTCTTCTACGGACTGTCGCGGGCGAGCGACGTGGCCGCCGCGCGCGAGAACGCGGCCGTCAGTGCGGCGCGCGCCGACCAGGCCCAGCTGAATGCCGCGGCGCAGGTGTGGACGTCGTATTGGGCGCTGCAGACGTCGACGCAGCGCGTGGCAACGAGCGCCGACTTGCTGACGAGCGCGACGCGCTCCGAGGAGGTCGCGCGTGGACGCTACGCCGAGGGCGTCGGGAGCATCCTTGACCTGCTCACCGCGCAGAGCGCGCTGGCCGACGCCCGCGCGCAGGCGATTCAGAGTCGCTGGACGTGGTATGCCGCATTGTCGCAGCTCTCGCGTGATGCGGGCGTGCTGGGCACGCGCGGCGAATCCAACCTGACCCTCACGCCCGGTGCGCCGGGGAAGCCTTGATGATGAATGCACGCGCTCTGTTCCTGATGGCCGCCGCGTTCGGCGCGGCCTGCGGCAAGCCGGCCGCGCGGCCCCAACCACCTGTGCCGGTCACGGTTGCGGCCGCGACGCGGGGCGATGCACCGTACATCGTGAACAGCAACGGGCTCGTGGAGCCGGTGCAGACCGTGGCGGTGCAGAGCCAAGTGGGTGGGGTGCTCACCACGGTGCGCTTCACGGAAGGTGACGAGGTGAAGGCCGGCCAGGTGCTGTTTGAGATCGACCCGGTGCCGTACCGCACGGCGGCGCAGCAGGCACGCGCCGTGCTGGCGCGCGACAAGGCGCAGTATGACGCGGCGGTACGCGACGCGGATCGGTATCAGGCGCTGGCGCAGCGGGATTTCGTGACGCGCTCTCAGGCCGATCAGGCCGCGGCCAATGCCGCCGCACTGAAAGCCGTCGTGGATGCCGACAACGCCAATGTGGAGAACGCGCAGTTCAACCTCGACAACGCGACCATCAAGGCGCCGGTGAGTGGCAAGACGGGCAGCGTGCTGGTGCGGCAGGGCAATCTCGTGCGTCCCAACGCCACGACGCCGCTCGTGGTGATCAATCAGATCCATCCGATTCTCGCGCGCTTTACCGTGCCGCAGCGCGAACTCGCGCTCGTCCAGAAGTACTCCAGGGGGCAGACGCTGAAGGCGACGGCGCTCCCCGGGCAGGGGAGCGGCGCTCCGGTGCTTGGCACGCTGAGCTTCGTGGACAACGGCGTCGATACGACGACGGGCACGGTGACGCTCAAGGCCCGCTTCGCGAACGAGGAGAATCAGCTCTGGCCGGGACAGTTTGTCGCGGTGCGGCTCGAGGTGTATCGCGAAGCCAACGCCGTGCTCGTGCCGACACCCGCCGTGCAGACCGGGCAGGACGGCCTCTTTGTTTTTGTCATCGACAAGGACGGAAAGGCGCAGGTGAAGGCGGTGACGGCGGGGCGCGCGGTCGGTGACCTGACCGTCATCGAGAAAGGACTGCAGGGCGGCGAACGCGTTGTTGTTGACGGACAGTCGCGCCTGACGGTGGGCGCGAAGGTCGAGATCAAGAAGTCATGAACTTCACGGCGCTCTTCATTCGGCGGCCGGTCACCACGACATTGCTCGCGGTGGCGGTGCTCGTCTTTGGCGGGCTGGCCTACCGCCTGCTGAGCGTGAGCGACCTGCCCGCGGTGGACTATCCCACCATCACCGTGAGCGCATCGCTCCCGGGCGCGAGCCCCGAGACGATGGCCTCGGCGGTGGCGACGCCGCTCGAAAAACAGTTCACGACGATCGCCGGGCTCGACAACATGACGTCGACGAGCGCCCTCGGCGGCACCAGCATCACGCTGCAGTTCACGCTGAGCCGCAACATCGACGCCGCCGCACAGGACGTGCAGTCGGCGGTGAGCAAGACGCTGCGCGACCTGCCGCCGGGGATTATTCCGCCGTCGCTCAGCAAGTCGAATCCGGCGGACCAGCCGATTCTGTACCTCAGTTTCCGGTCCAAGACGCTGCCGCTGTCGGCGCTCGACGAGTTGGTGCAGCAGGTGGTGGCGCAGCGCCTGAGCACGGTGAGCGGCGTCGCGCAGGTGGCCGTGCTCGGCACGCAAAAATATGCGGCGCGCGTGCAGGTAGATCCGCGCGCGCTGGCGAGCCGCGGCATCGGCATTGATGAAGTGGCGACGGCGGTCTCGACGCAGAACGTGAATCTCCCCACCGGCGTGCTCTGGGGGCCGCAGAAGGCGTACACCGTGAGCGCCAACGGCCAGCTGATGAACGCGACGCAGTTCCAGGAAGTCATCGTCGCGTATCGCAACGGCGCGCCCGTGCGGCTGAAGGAACTGGGACAGGTGGTGGACGGCGTGCAAAACCTGCGCATTGCCGGCTGGTACAAGGACACGCGCGCCATCTCGCTCTCGGTGCAGAAGCAGCCCGGCACCAACACGGTGGAGGTAGCCGACGCGGTGAAGGCGGTGCTGCCCACGCTGCGCGCCCAGCTGCCGGCGGCGGTGGAGTTCGAAATCTTCATGGACCGCGCGGCGAGCATTCGCGAGTCGGTGCACGACGTCAAGATGACGCTCGGGCTGACGATCATGCTCGTCGTGCTCGTGATCTTCCTGTTCCTGCGCAACATCTCGGCGACGATGATCCCCAGCGTCGCGGTGCCGATGGCGCTGGTCGGGACGTTCGCGGTGATGTACGCGCTCGACTTCAGCCTCGACAACCTGTCGTTGATGGCGCTCACGCTGGCGGTGGCCTTCGTGGTGGACGACGCCATCGTGATGCTCGAGAACATCGTGCGCCACATGGAGATGGGAAAGAGTCCGCTGCAGGCGGCGCTTGACGGCGCCGCCGAGATCGGCTTCACCATTCTCTCGATGACCATCTCGCTGGTCGCGGTGTTCATCCCGCTGCTCTTCATGGGCGGCATCGTGGGACGGCTGTTCCGCGAGTTCGCGATGACGATCACCGCGGCCATTCTCGTCTCGGGTGTGGTGTCGCTGACGCTCACGCCCATGCTGGCGTCGCGCTTCCTGAACGAGGCGCGCATTCACGGATCGCACAACTGGCTGCTCGACAAATTCGAGTCGGCGTACCAGTGGGGATACCGCACGTACGCACGTTCGCTCACGTGGGTGATGGCGCACCGAAGCACCGCGGTGGTGGCGAGCGTAGCGTCGCTGGTGCTCACCGTGGTGGCGTACCAAATGGTGCCAAAGGGCTTCTTCCCATCGGAGGACCAGAACCGGCTGTCCGCGAGCACCGAGGCGGCGCAGGGGACGAGCTTCGAAGAGATGGTACGCCACCAGAAAGCCGTGGTCGCCATTGCGCTGCAGGACCCGAACGTCGACGCGCTCATCTCCAACGTCGGTACGGGAGGAGGCGGAACGTCGGGGACGGCGAATCAGGGGCGCTTCACGATGCGCCTCAAGCCGCGCGACCAACGCACGCTGTCGGCAGACGCAATCATTCCCGAGCTGACGAAGAAGCTGCGTGCCGTGCCAGGCATCGCCGTCTACGTGCGCAATGACCCGGTGATCCAGATTGGCGGCCGCACATCCAAGGGCCTCTATCAATACACCCTCTCCGGCGCCGACCTGCCCACGCTTTACGCGGCGGCCCAGAGCGCGGAGAAGACGCTCAAGGATCTGCCGCAGCTCATCGACGTCACGACCGATCTGCAGATTGCCAATCCGCAGGCGTCGGTGGAACTCGACCGCGACCGCGCCGCGCTATTCGGCGTGACGCCGGAGCAGATTGAGCAGGCGCTGTACAACGCGTACGGCTCGCGGCAGGTGAGCACCATCTACACCGCGAACAACAGCTACTGGGTGATCCTCGAGCTGCTTCCCGCCTTTCAGAGCGACCTGAGCGCGCTCGACATGCTGTACGTGCGCGCGAAGACGGGGAAGCTGGTGCCGCTGTCGTCGGTGACGCACGTGGAACGCACGCTTGGCCCGATGCTCGTGAATCACACCGCGCAGCAGCCGAGTGTGACGCTGTCGTTCAACCTGCGTCCGGGGTACGCGCTGGGCGACGCGACGACGGCCATTGAAAACGCGGCACGGGTGGCGCTGCCTGAGGGTGTGTCATCCGGCTTCTACGGCGCGGCGCAGGTCTTCCAGGACACACAGAAGGGACTGCTCGCGCTGTTCGTGATCGCGATCTTCGTGATCTACGTCGTGCTGGGCGTGCTGTATGAGAGCTTTATTCACCCGCTGACGATTCTCAGCGGCATTCCCTTCGCGGCCTTTGGCGCGCTGCTCACGCTGCTGCTGACGCGCACCGAACTCACGGTGTATGCGTGGGTGGGCGTGATCATGCTGATTGGTCTGGTGAAGAAAAACGCGATCATGATGATCGACTTCGCCACGGAGACAGAAAAGAAGAAGGGGACGCCGGCGTTCGAGGCGATCTACGAGGCGTGCCTGGTGCGCTTCCGGCCGATCATGATGACGACCGGCGCGGCGCTCGTCGGGACGATGCCTATCGCGCTCGGCGCCGGGGCGGGAGCCGAGTCGCGGCGGCCGCTGGGCATCGCGGTGGTGGGCGGGTTGGCGTTCTCGCAGCTCATCACGCTATATGTGACGCCGGTGATCTACACGTACTTTGATGAGATGGTGACGCGGAAGAGGAGTGGCGTGGTGCAGGGGAAGGAGCAGGGTGGGGTGCAGGGTGTGGTGCAGGGTGAAGGGGACGGCGCGTCGGTGCCGGCCTCGGTGCGAGTATAAGGTCCCCCAATGAGGAGAGGGTGATGGTCAACTACGGAGCGAAGGAACTGGCCGCGGCAGCGCGCGTGGTGCGCAAGAACACGTTGCAGGTGTGCGACGACATTCCCGAGGCGCAGTTCGACTTTGTCGCATCAGCGGGAATTCGTTCGGTGCGCGCGATGATTGCGCACATCGCGTTTGGGCCGTCGTTGCAGTACGACCTGCATCGCGACCGACGGGCGACGACGCTGCAGGGGTACGATTGGGGGGCGTTTGTGGCGAAGGGCGCGGCGCAGGAAGCCGAACCGCGCTCCAAGGCGCAGCTCATGGCGCTGCTGCGCGACGAAGGTGAGCGCTATGCGTCGTGGGTGGAGGGGCTGAGCGACGAATTCCTCAACGAGACGTATCTCGATCCCAGCGGGCAGAATCCCAAGACACGGTTCGAGAGCATCATGAGCGTCAAGGAGCACGAGATGCATCACCGTGCGCAGTTGATGCTTGTGCTGCGTCTTGTTGGCGGCGTACCGCATCTGACGCGCGAGCGTCAGGCACGGGCGGCGGCGGCGCGCGCCGCTACCGGCTGATCGGCCCCATCGCGTTCCAGACGCGCGGGTCTTCGGTGCCGAGCAGCCAGACGGAGTAGCCGCGCAGCTTGTGCTTCTTCACCAATGCGAGCTTGTCGGTGAACGCGCGCACGTCTTCGATCCACGCGTGCTCGAAGACGCCGTGGTCTTCCCACATGGCCACCCAGGCGTGCTGGGTCTTGTCCCAGCGCGGCGTGGCGCCGGCCTTGGCGAGGATCGTCATGAGCGCCGGATACTCGATGTCGCGCGCGCGGGCGTGCGCCATCGCGCCAGTTGTACGTCGAGGTCCAGTAGTCGGAGTACGACGGAACGCCGAGTGAGAGCTTGGCCGGTGGGACGCCGGCGGCGAGGGCGTAGTTGAGCGAGCGCAGCATCCACGCGTAGCCCGCGACGGGACCCGGTGTAGAGCTTCCCGTGTGCTGCGCGTAGGTCATGTACGAGATGAAATCGAGCGTGTCGGCCAGTGCCTTGTAATCGTACGCACCGCGCCAGTAGTCGTAGAGCCACTGGTGGTAGGGCTGCGTGCCGCGGTCGTCGTCCGTACGTGGAACGACCGCCGCGCTGAGCTGGCAGCCGGCGCGGTGGACGCTGTCTGTCGCTTCGCGCACGAAGCTGGTGAAGGCGTCGCGGTCGTGGATGTAGAGGTTTTCGAAGTCGAGTTGAATGCCGTCGATCTTCTGTGCGCGGCAGAGTGCGGCGAGGCTGCGCATGGCGGTGGCGCGCGCGGCCGGCTCGGCGATCACCTGATGCAGCGCGGTGACGCTGAAACCCGGATTCATGACCAGCGGCATCAGCTTGACGCCGTGGGCGTGTGCGATGGCGACGATGCGGGGGTCGATGCCGCCGCGAATGTTGCCCGTGCTATCCATGCCGTACACCTGCGGGGCGATGACGCTGATCTGGCGCGCGTGCGCCGCGAAGTCAGCGATTTGCGCGCTGTCGTTGCGGATGTACCAGATGGATTCGGGGGCTTGGGAGAGGGCGAGGGCCGGGAGGCCGGAGAGCGCGATGGCTCGTATGAGG
>JAHFCT010000015.1:0-6939 GCA_023249375.1 Gemmatimonadota bacterium
TGGCATCGGCGTCGATGGCGCCGTGCTGGAACCGGCGCTTCGTAAAGACCGGCATCTCGATGCCGGTGACCGCGCGCACGCCGGCGGCGACAATCTCACCCTTGAGCGCGTACAACCGGTCGACGTCGAGATCGGTGAGGTCGTGCCACGGCAGCGAACCGGCCAACTCGACGAGTGCGGGCATCGTGTACGGGCTGAAGCTCTCGAACCCGAAGTGCCTCGCCGGCGCGTAGGTGCGCACATACGAACGGCTCAGCCCGCCCGAGTACGTGAGCGAGTGCTTCATCGTCCCCACGCCCCAGCCTTCCTGATAGAGCAGGGGATTGTTGACGACGCTGCGGATCGTAAGTTCCGGATTCTCCTCGATAGGGTAGTCCTTCATGTTCTCGTCGCCGCCATCGCCGTCCATGACGAAGCGCCAATCGGGATACCGCTGCCGAATGCCGCGCAGCAAGGCAATGCCCATCGTGGCGCACTCGACGTCGAGCGACTTGTAATCCTCGGTGATGCGAATTACCTCGTTGGCGTCGATCGTCGAGAGGTCGGCCTCGATGGGTTCGAGGAAGAGCCCCATATCCACGGCCTCGAGAAACGCGCGTGCCTGGCCGAGGTCTGGTCCATCGCCGCCATCGAGCGTGAACGCCTTCAACCGGCCGAGATTGAGGCCCATCGTGCGCATCGCGTGCGCGGCGACGAGAAAGACCGAACCGCTGTCGATGCCGCCCGAGAACGAAACGCCGACAGGCGCATCGGCCGGGAGCCGCTGGAGCCACGCGCCAATCTCATTGGAGAGCGCGCGGATGTACGCGCGGCCGATGGCGTCGGTGTCGTTGGGCATCGCGCCCGGCCTCGGCACGACAAAGCGCTCGTACGACGGGCTGGGGTCGGGGCACCCGACAATGCGGATCGTCGTGATGTAGTGCGCGGGAACCATGCGCGTATAGTTGGGATGGAACTGATCGTCGAGTTGCTGCGCCTTGAGCCAGGCGTGGATGGCGTCAATGCGGTCGGCGACGATGAGCGCCGGGCCCGCCACTTTCTTGGCGAGGAAGTATCGCACCGGGCGGTCCAGCGACCTTGCGATGCGCACCGTCTCGCCCTGTCGGGCGACGAGGGCAAACGAGCCGTGAATCGCGCGCACTCCCTCAGGCGTGCCGTCGAGGATCCGCGCACGTGCCTCGTCGATGGACATGTCATCGAGGCGATTCAGCGAGGGATCGGTGAGATCGACAAGTTCGCCAACGTACTGGTGCATCGCGCGCTCCGGCGGGTTGAGGCTTTAATAGTAGCGGGGCATCCGGCACGGGGCGAGGCGAGCAGGCGCAATGCACCGGGGGTAACTTTTCCCATGCGGCGGCCGTAGGATAGTCCGGCGCCGCGGTTGTTGGCGCCATCTCTCTTCGGAGCTGACCGAATGTTCCTGGCGGTGCACGCCGCCCTGTGGCTGACGACATTGATCGCGCAAGCGCCGCAGATCCCTGCGCCGCGCGGCTACGTCAACGATTTCGCGGGCGTCATCGCCGCGGAGAACGCCGCGCGCATCGAGCGCATCATCGGCGACGTGCGCGGCAAGTCCGGCGGCGAGATTGCTGTGGTGACGCTCGCGGATATCGGCGACCGCGACGTTGGCGACGTCGCGCTGCAGATTGGCCGGCAGTGGAAGGTTGGGGCTGCCGGCGAGGTCGGCGACCAGAAGCGCAATACCGGCTTGGTCATCCTCGTCGTCCCGAAAGAGACAAGCTCGGACGGACGCGGGCACATCAGCCTGATGACCGGCAACGGCGTCGAGGGCTTCATCACCGACGCGCGGGCCGGAGAAATCCGGCGCGAGGCGACGCCGCTGCTGATGCGCAAGGACTACGGTGCGGCCATCGAGCTGATAACCGAGCGGGTGGCGCAGCTGTATTCGGCGGAGTTCGGATTCGTGCTCGACGGCGCGACGGAGGTTTCGCGGGCGCCGCCGAGCCGGCGGATGCCGGGCGGAATCCCGCCGAAGCTGTTTCTGATCGGGTTCATCATTCTGATGATGTTGCTGACGTCAGGGCGTCGCGGCGGAAATGGCTGTCTGTGGTTCCTCCTCGGGCAAGCCATGAGCAATCGAGGCGGCGGCTGGAGCGGCGGGGGTCTTGGAGGCGGTGGCGGCGGTGGATTTGGCGGCGGCGGTTTCGGCGGGTTTGGCGGCGGCGGTGGATTCTCGGGCGGTGGCTCGAGCGGGAGCTGGTGACATGGCCAAGATGACGCTGGACGATTTGGTGCAGCAGCTCAGGGCGGCGCATGGCGACGCGCTTGAAGCGGTGGTGCTCTACGGCTCCGCGGCGCGCCATCAGGGCGCCGCCACGGGCACGCTCGACGTGCTCGTGATCGTGCGTTCGCTCGGCGATCAGGCGCTGCAAGGCGCCGGTGCGGCGACGCGCGCGTGGCTGGAGGCGGGACATCCCGCGCCGCTGACGCTGACGTCGGCGGAGTGGGCGTCGAGCGCCGACATCTTCGCCATCGAGTACGCCGATATCCTCTCGGCGCACCGGGTGCTGCACGGCACGCTGCGCACCGAGGGTGTCACGGTGACGCGGCGCGATCTTCGCCTGCAGCTCGAGCGCGAGGTGATGGGCAAGGTGCTGCAACTGCGGCGTGAACTGCAGGCGCGCCACGGCAACGGCAAGGCCGAGCTCGCGTTGCTTGAAGCGGCGCACGGCGGCGTGTTCGCGCTGTTGCGGGCTACGCTGCGCCTGGTGGATGGCGTCACGGCACCACACGCCGACTCAGAGAGCGTGGCAAAGGACGTCGCCGCGCGGGCAGGGTTCGACGCGCAGCCATTTCTTGCGCTCGTGGGGCATCGACGCGGTACCGCGAAGATCAATGATCGCGCTGCGCACGCCGCGCTGCGCGGATGTCACGACGGATTGCAGCAGCTGGCGGCGTACCTCGATGGCGTGATCATTGACGGGTGACGGCGAGCCGCCGATCACGGGCGACGAATACGAGTGACAACCGACTGGCGGTGCTCGGTGCACCGCGTGAATGACGGCCGCGGGACGCGCGAATGCGCGTTCGGGGTCGCGCAGTTCCCCCCTTCCTTTACGGAGTGAACGACAGATGCTACGTCGCGGTTTGTTTCTCCTGCTTCCGCTATTTCTGGCGGGGTGCGGATACAACACCATCCAGAGCTACGACGAAGCGGCCAGCAAGGCCAAGCACGATATCGAGGTTCAGCTTCAGCGCCGCGCCGACCTGGTGCCGAACCTCGTGAGTACGGTGAAGGGCTTCGCGCAGCAGGAGCAGGACGTGTTTGTGAAGGTCACCGAAGCCCGTTCCGGACTGGCGGGGGCCATCAAGGGCGGCAAGATGAGCGAGATGGCCGACGCCAATCAGGCGCTGACCGGCGCCCTCAGCCGCATGATGGTGACGGTGGAGGCGTACCCGCAGCTGAAATCCGACAAGAACTTCCTGCAGCTGCAGGATGAGCTGACCGGGACGGAGAATCGCATCTCGGTGGCGCGCAAGGACTACAACGAAATGGTGGGGACGTACAACGCGTACATCCGCAAGTTCCCGCAGGTGCTGACCGCGAAGGTGACGGGCGCGAAGGCCCGCGATTATTTCGAGGTCACGAACCCCGCCGCGCGCGAAGCGCCAACGGTGGACTTCTCGAAGAAGCCATAGGCTGCCGGCACTGAGCGAGAGGCCGCTCCCGTACGGGGGCGGCCTCTCGTGGCATTCCGGTGTCGTTGTCGCGTCGGGTCCTGTTCTAGTTGCACTCCCACTCCCCTGCTGTCTGATCCGTGTATCCGTGTTATCCGCGTCATCCGTGGTAATCAGTCGCAGCACCCGTTCCGACAATGAAACGCAGTCGGAGTCGCAACTGCCGCGGAGCGCGGCGAATTCGCCAGGCAGATTGATCTTCGGCTTTTGTACGGTTCGCACACTGCCGTGATACCGTCGGCCGGAGTAATTTCCCCAGATGCCTCGCCGCTGGACCATCATGATCGTGCCGCACGGCACAGCCTCTTCCCGGAACTTCGAACTGGGCGAGCGCGGGCTGCGCGTGCTCGTCGGCGTGGCCATCGCGCTCCTGTTGATGATCGCGGCGGCTGGCGCCGTGCTGTTCACTCCGTGGGCGACACCATCGGCGCGCATGGCGACCCGCGAGAGCGCGCGGCTCAAGGCCGAACTTGCGGCCATCGACGGCCGTTTGCGGACGCTGCTCGATACGATCTCGAGCATCGAACAGCAGGACGCACGCATTCGCACGCTGGCCGGCATCGAGCCTGATTCAACGGGGGAGATCGCCGCGAAGGAGATGGCGAGCATCGGTGCGGGCACCTCGGCGGCGCAGCCGGCGGCTGGTCCGCGCGACAAGCCGCAGCGCTTCGCCAGCAAGCCGTTCCTCGGCCGCCTAGGGTTCGGCGGTGTTCGCCCCGACATTGACGGCATGATCCAGCGCGCCACGCAACTGTCCGCCAGCTTCCGAGCGGTCAGCGACACGCTGGCGCGCAACGTCGAACGCATGGCCAACATGCCCTCGATCATGCCAACCGCAGGTTGGCTTACCAGCCAGTTCTCGCGCAGCCGGTTCCATCCCATTCTGCACACGTCGCGCGCCCACGAGGGCATTGACGTCGTGGCCGAGATGGGCGCGCCCATCGTGGCCCCGGCCGCTGGACGCGTGATTTTCGCCGGCCGTGAGAGCGGCTATGGGCTGATGGTGCAGATCGACCACGGCAACGGGATCGTCACCACGTATGCGCACGCCTCACGGCTTGTGGTGAGCGTGGGCCAGCACGTGACGCGCGGACAGATGATCGCGGCCGTGGGCAACAGCGGCCTCACCACCGGAGCGCATCTGCACTACGAGATTCACGTGAACGGCAAGCCGGTGGATCCGCTGACATTCGTCATGCCGGCGGGGAAGATTACCGACTAGGCGCCCGGCGGCGCGTCGGGCTTCGGAAAGAGCGGTGCACCCTTGGTCACCGTCCACCCCGCCACGTCGATGCGCTGATCGAGTCGCGCGCGCGCCACGTCACCCGCGCCGCCCAGCTGCGCCCAGAGTGCCTGCATCTTCTCCGGCATCACCGGGGCGAGCCACGCCGCGCAGGTGGCGAGCGACGCCTCGAGCGTGACGAGCACGCTGTCGAGCTGCGCGGCATGTGCCGGGTCCTTGGCCAGCACCCACGGCTGCGTGCGCTGGATGTACTCGTTGGTGCGGCGCGCGACGTCCATCAGCGCCCCGATGACCTCATGCGGACGATAGCGGCGATCACCATCCACCGCGGCGCGCGCCTGTACGAGCGATGCGTCGTGTGCGGCAAATAACTCGGCATCGGGCGCCGCCGCCGGCACAACACCGGCGCGGTACTTCTCGATCATCGCGATCGAGCGGCTGCCGAGGTTGCCGAGCGTGTTGGCGAGATCGCTGTTGTAGACCTCTTCAAAGCGCTCCCACGAAAAGTTGCCATCGCCGTCGAACGGCACATCCCGTAGCAGGTAGTAGCGGAACGCATCCACGCCATAGCGATCCACGGCCTCCGCGAGCTGCAGCTTGACGCCGGCGCTCTTGGAGAAGCGCTCGCCGCCGAGCGAGATGAAGCCGTGCGCCCACACCTGCGCCGGCAGCGGCTCGCCCGCCGCCATGAGCATCGCCGGCCAGATGACCGCGTGAAAGCGCGTGATGTCCTTGCCGATGACATGCAGGTTCGCCGGCCACGCGGCCTTGTCGGCGTAGCCAGGAAAGAAGCACGCCGTCCAGTAATTGGGGAGCGCGTCGAACCAGACGTACATCGTCTGGGTATCGCCGTTCGACAGCGGGCGAGGGAAGGGCACGCCCCAGTCGAAGCGCGAGCGGCTCGCCGAGATGTCGTCGAGCCCCTGCTCAAGCAGCTGGAGGATCTCGTTGCGGCGGCTCTCGGGTTCGAGAAAGCGTGGATGGTCCGCGAAGAGCTGCTTCAGCCGGCCGGTGTACGCCGAGAGTCGGAAGAACCAGTTATGCTCCGTGACTTCTTCGAGCGTGCGCGTGGGATGCACCGCGCATTTTCCCTCGACGATGTCGGCGGGCTGCTTGAAGCTCTCGCAGCCGACGCAGTACATGCCGGTGTACGAGCGCTCATAGAAGTTGCGCTGCGGCTCGGGCAGCGAGACGTCCGCAGCGAAGATCTGTTCAATCAGGCGCGCGACGGCGGCCTTGTGCTCGGGCGACGTGGTGCGAATGAACTGGTCGTACGCGACGCCGAGCCGGGCCCACATGGCCTGGAACAGGTCCGCAATGCCATCCACGAACTGCTGAGGCGGCACCCCTTCCTTCTCCGCCGTCTGCGCCACCTTCTGCCCGTGCTCGTCCATGCCGATGAGCAGATGGACGTCGTAGCCGAGCTGCCGGTGAAACCGCGCAATCGTATCGGCGCCGATCTTCTCCAGCGCGTGCCCGAGGTGCGGCTCGCCATTGGCGTAGTCGATGGCGGTCGTCAGAAAGAAACGAGGCACTGGTCAGCGATCCGTGTTCGAGGGGGGCGCATCGGGAGCGCCGCCGTTATTGCCCTGATTGTGGCCATCGCCGCGATGTCGCCGGCCGCCGCGACGTCCCCGGCGCCGGCGTCCTCGGCGCTGCTCGCCATCACTGCCTGGTGGTTCGGCGGCATCTGTCGGTGCGGCGATTGGTGCGGCTGCCTGCGGAGGCCGTTCGATCGGCGCCGGCACTGCGACGCGCTCCACGGGCACAACCGGCATGGACGCCGGTACGGCGGCGGGCGGCTGCTGGCGCTCACGTTCACGTTCACGCGGCGGCTCGGGACGCGTCGGCGAGCGGCTGGATGATCCGGCATCGACGGGGTGTGATGCACGTTCGTCCGGCCGGGCGTCCGGACGCGCGGGATAAACGTTGCCGCGCTGCGCGTCATCGCGCCGCGGTTGACCGCGCGATGCGGGCCGCGCATCGCCGCGTGCGTC
>JAHFCT010000015.1:7039-71684 GCA_023249375.1 Gemmatimonadota bacterium
CGGGCCGCGCATCGCCGCGTGCGTCTGGCGGCGACTCTCCGCGCGCTTCGCGCCGCAATTCCACCTTCCGCTCGTCACGCGGCGGAGCGGTCGGGCGCCGCTGCAGCGACGTGAGCGGCGTGCGAGGCCTCTCCACCGCGCCGCGCTCCTCGCCTTCGTCGAGCGACTCGTCGTCCGTCTCGTGCAACTCGTCGTCCGCCGGCATCGCTTCGCCCGCAAGCTCGCGCTTGAACTGGGCGAGCGGGATGACGCGGGTCTCGCCCGCGGGATTCCGCAGTGTGACGAGATCGCGGAAGATGTCGGTGGCGTCGATCTTCTCCTCGCCCTGCAGCGTCTGCACGATCTTTCCCTGCTTGGGGAATCGTTTGCGCGCCTGCACGTAGAACTCGTGCTCGTACCGCAGGCAGCACATCAGGCGCCCGCACGCGCCGGAGATCTGCGTGGGAGTGATCGTCGAGAGCCGCTGCTCCTTGGCCAGCGACGTCTTCACCGGCAGCAGTTCGGGGAGCCAGGAGGCAGAGCAGAGCTGGCGTCCGCAGTGCCCAACGCCGTCGAGCCGCTTGGCCTCGTCGCGCGGCCCGATGTGCCACATCTGCACGCGCGCGTCGAAGTGGTTCTCCAGCTGGCGCACGAGCGTGCGGAAATCGACGCGCTCCTCGGCGGTGAAGTAGAACGTCAGCCGACGGCGGTCCCACTGCCACTCGGCGTCGGAGATCTTCATTTGCAAGCCGAGCGCGCGCGCTTTCTGCACGGCAGCGCGCCGCGCCGTCTCTTCGTCGGAGCGCAGCGTGTTGGCGCGCGCAATGTCGTCGCCGGTGGCCAGGCGGAGCGCGGTACGGAGCGGGTCGCGCTGCTCCTTGCCGTGGGTCGTGCCCGCCTTGCGGCGCTCGGCGAGCTCGCCGGTGGCGTGCACGTGGCCGAGGTCTTCGCCACGCTCGACATCCACGATGATGGCGGCGCGCACCGGTGGCGGCGCCTCGAATGACCAGCGGAAGAACTCGCGGCGATTGCCCTTGAATGCAACTTCGATCAGATGCTCCACCCTACTCCCCGAACTGGCCCATCTTCAGGAACTTCTCGCGCCGGCGGCGGACCAGCTTCTCCGGCTTGAGCTTGCGCAGGTCGTCGATCTGTTCGACGAGATGATCATGCAGCGTGGCGGCCGCCGCCTCGTGATTGGCGTGCGCGCCGCCCTCGGGCTCGGGGAGAATCTCGTCGATGACGCCGAGTTCGAGCAGGTCGGGCGCCGTGATGCGCAGGGCGCTGGCCGCACGCTCGCGCATCTCGGGGCTCTTGCCGTCCTTCCACAGGATCGCCGCGCACCCTTCCACGGTGATCACCGAATAGACCGAGTGTTCGAACATGTTGACGCGGTCAGCCACGCCGAGCGCGAGCGCGCCTCCCGAGCCACCTTCGCCAATCACGGTGGCGATAATGGGCACCTGCAGTTCACTCATCACGAACAAATTGCGCGCAATCGCCTCGGACTGCCCGCGCTCCTCGGCGCCCAGCCCGGCCCATGCCCCCGGCGTGTCGATGAAGGTGAGCACCGACACGTGGAATTTTTCCGCCAGCCGCATGAGGCGCAGCGCCTTGCGGTATCCCTCGGGGTGCGGCATCCCGAAGTTGCGGTGAATGTTCTCCTTGGTGTCACGGCCGCGCTGGTGGCCGATGATCATCACCGTTTCGCCGTCGAGACGCGCCCAGCCGCCAACGATGGCCGCGTCGTCGCGGAATGCGCGGTCACCATGCAGTTCGATGAAATCGGTGAAGCAGAGGCGCACGTAGTCGAGCGTGAAGGGGCGGCGTGAATTGCGCGCCACTTGCACCTTCTGCACCGGCGTGAGGTTCTTGTAGACCTCGCGGCGCAGTTCGCTCAGCTTGTGCTCGAGCGGCGCCAACTCGGCGGTGATGTTGATGCTCTGCTCCGTGGAGCTGCGGCGCATCTCCTCGATCTGCCGTTCGAGCTCCATGATCGGCTTCTCGAATTCAAGGGCAGCAGTGCCCATCTCAGCTCCCGCGCACCAGGCGCACGCGCTCCTCACCGAGGAGCGCCCGTAACTCCAGCAACGAGGCGCCGGCCGTCGAGACGGTCAGCGACGACGAACGGAAGCGCGTCGTCGCGCCGTCCGCGCCCTGCCAATGCACTTCGAGCGGCGCCGATCCGGGATGCGACTCGGCCACCGCGCGCACGTCTTTCATCACCTGACCGGCCACGCCACAGTTGGCGGCGAGGCTGATGGCTACCGCAATCTGGCCCGAGGTGCGCAACTCGGCGAGCCGGATGACGCTTTCGACGATGAACGTCGGATTGTCGATGCCCTGGTCGCGGCGCGAGTAGCTCCCCTTGATCAGCATCGGGACGTCGGTCTGCACCTTGTCGCCAATGGCGGCCCACGCCTCGGGGAAGACCAGCACCTCACCGGCGCCGGAGAAATCCTCCACCGACAGCCGCGCAAACTCGGCCCCCGACTTCTTGCTCACCTGTCGCTTGATCGCCGTCACCACACCGCCGATGGAGACCGGCTGATCAGTCCACTGGCCGAGCCCGGCGACGGTGTGCGACGCCAGCAGCTCGCACTCGGCGCGGAACGGCTCGAGCGGATGGCCGGAGATGTAGAACCCGAGGATTTCCTTTTCGCGCTGCAGGCGCTCGCTCTCCGACATCGGCTTGATTGCCGGCAACGTGGGAACGATCTGCTGCTTTGTCTCGCTCGACGCGGCCCCAAAGTCGCCAAAGAGCGAATGCTGTCCCGATGAGCGCTCGTGCTGCAGCAACGAGGCCGACTGCATCGCGCCATCGAGCGCGGCGGCGAGCTGGGCGCGATGGCCCAGGCCGTCGAGCGCGCCCGCAAAGATGAGCGCCTCGAACACGCGCTTGTTGCAGGTGCGCAGGTCCACGCGCTCGCAAAGTTCGTAGAGCGTGGCCACGTGCTGCGTGGTGCGCGCGGCGATGATGGAGTCGATAGCCGACCGCCCGACATTGCGGACCGCGCCCAGGCCAAACCGGATACGATCATTGCCGACGACCGTGAACTTGTAGCCCGACTCGTTGACGTCCGGCGGCAGGATCTGCAGGCCGAGATCGCGCGCTTCATTGATGTACTTCACGACCGAGTCGGTGTCGCCGATGCACGCAGACAGCAGCGATGCCATGAACTCGGCCGGGTAGTGCGCCTTGAGGTACGCCGTCTGATACGAGAGGACGGAGTACGCCACCGAGTGCGACTTGTTGAATCCGTAGCGGCCGAAGGTCTCAATCTGGCTGGCGATGTCCTCGATGGTCTTGCGCGCAAAGCCCTTGGCGATCGCCTTCTCGGTGAACTTGCCGAGTTCCTTGCGGATCAGCTCGGCGTCCTTCTTGCCCACGGCTTTGCGCAGCACGTCGGCCTCGGCGAGCGAGATGCCGGCCAGCCGCTGCGCGATGCGCATCACCTGTTCCTGATAGGTGATGACGCCGTACGTCGGCGCGAGGATTTCCTCGAGTTCGGGCAACGCGTAGGCGACGGGCTCTTCGCCCTTCTTGCGGCGGCAATAGACGCGATGCATCCCGGCGTCGAGCGGGCCCGGGCGGAGCAGCGCGTTGGAGGCGACGAGGTCGTCGAACCGGTCGGCGCGCATGGCGCGCACCATGTCGGTGGCGAGCGGCGACTCGAACTGGAAGACGCCCGCCGTACGCCCGGCGCGCAGCATGCGGTACGTGGCGTCGTCGTCGTAGGGAATGGCGTCGAGGTCCACGTCCTTGCCGCGGCGCGCCTTGATGGCGGCGAGGCAGTCGTGGATGATGGTCAGCGTGGTGAGGCCGAGGAAGTCCATCTTGAGCATCCCGGCCTTCTCGAGCTGGTTCATGTCGTACTGCGTGACGACGACACGTTCGTCGTCGCCGGCGCCCGAGCCCTTGGACTCCTGCGTGCAGACCGGCACGTATTCGTCGAGCGGCCCCGGCGCGATGACGATGCCCGCGGCGTGAATGCCGGCGTGGCGCGACAGTCCTTCGAGCGCGATCGCGAAGTCGAAGAGCTGTGCGTGCCGTTCGTCCTGCGCGTACAGCTTGCGCACCTCGGGCACTTTCTCGATCGCTTCCTTGACGGTCAGCGAATAATTGGGCGCGTTCGGCACGAGCTTCGCGATGGCGTCGGTCTCGCCGGGGGTGAAGCCGAGGACGCGCCCCACGTCCTTGATCGCGGCACGCGACTTGAGCGTGCCGAAGGTGATGATCTGCCCCACCGAATCGCGCCCGTACTTGTCGCGCACATAGTCGATGACTTCGCCGCGCCGCTCTTCGCAGAAGTCCACGTCGATGTCGGGCATCGACACGCGTTCCGGATTCAGGAAGCGTTCGAAGAGCAGGTCGTACTTGAGCGGGCAGACATCGGTGATGCGGAGCGCATAGGCGACGATGGAGCCCGCCGCCGAGCCGCGGCCCGGGCCCACGGGAATGCCGCGGTCGCGCGCCGCCTTGATGAAGTCGGCGACGATGAGGAAGTAGCCGGCGTAGCCCTGCTTGTTGATGACGTCCAGCTCGTACTCGAGCCGGTCCTTGACGTTGGCCGGCGTGGGCGTGCCGTACCGCGCCTTGGCCCCCTCCGTCGCGAGCCGCACGAGGAGCTCGTTTTCCGTCTTGACGCCCTTGGGGAGCGGGAAGGACGGCACGTGGTACTTCTTGCCGAATCGCACGTCGCACTGGTCGGCGACGCTGAGCGTGTTGTCGAGGACGTCGGCGCGGCCGGCAAAGTGCGCGCTGATTTCGGGGGCGCTCTTGAAGTACAGCCCGCGGTCGTAGCGCATGCGGTTGGCGTCGGAGCGGTCCTTCTTGAGGCCGATGCAGAGGAGAATGTCGTGCGCGTCGTGGTCCTCGGCGCGCAGGAAATGCGCGTCGTTGGTAGCGACCACCGGCAGGCTGAGTTCGCCCGCGAGCGCGAAGATGCGCTCGTTCAGGACGCGCTGCTCGCCGGCCTCGTGGGCCTGCACCTCGAGGTAGTAGCGGTCCTTGAAGACGTCCGCGTACCATTCGGCGGTGCGCCGCGCGTCGTCGTGCCGGTCGGCGAGCAGGTGCGTCGCGACTTCGCCGGCCATGCAGGCGGAGGAGACGATGATCCCCTCGTTGTACTTGGCCAGCAGTTCGCGATCCATCCGCGGCTTGCCGTAGAAGCCCTCGGTGTACGCCAGCGACGACAGCTTCACCAGGTTGCGATACCCGGCGAGATTCTGGGCGAGGAGAATCAGATGGTAATAGTTGCGTTCACCCGGACCGCCGCGCGTGCGCACGCGCCGGCTGCCGGACGCCACGTAGGCCTCCATGCCGAGGATGGGCCGGAGCTTGGCCTTTCGGGCCTTCTCCTGGAACTCCCACGCGGCATGCAGGTTACCGTGATCGGTGATGGCGAGGGCTGGCTGCTCGAACTCCAGCGCCCGCTCGATCAGGTCATCGATCCGGTTCGCCCCATCGAGGAGCGAGAACTCGGAATGGCAATGCAAGTGAACGAACGACATAGAATTCATAAGGATAGCGCCAGCACCGCGTGGCGTCAAAGCACTTTTCAGACCCGTTTGGAAGGTGTAATTGCTTGCTAGTCAATAGGTTAGTTTCACTCGTCGTCCATCCGATCCTGGCGATCTCGGCCCTTTTGGCGGTGAGCGGGTGCACGCACGAGCGTCTGCTGGCGTCCGGTCGAAGCTACGTGCTTCGAATCGCGGCGGGCGACATGCAGACCGGACCACTCGGCAACGTGCTGACGCAGCCGCTGTCGGTGTCGGTGGTGGATGCCGCCGGCAACCCCGTGAAGGCGGCGGTCGTGGTATTTCGCGTCACCGCGGGGACGTCGGACGGCGCGGCGGTGCTCGATTCGCTCTCCGTGACAGACGCCACCGGCACCGCGCAGGCTGAACTGCGACTGGGCACACGCTCGGGGGCGGTCACCGTACTCGCGTTCGCGCCAGGCGCCGAAGATCGCGCGGTGACCATGCGCGCGACAGCGATGGGAGGGCCGACGATCAGCGGCGTGCTTCCCGTCAACGTGGGACCGGGTGACACGCTGGCGATCGCCGGAGACGCGCTAGGCGGAGTTGGCGCGACGGTAGAGTTTGGCACCACGCGTGCGAGGCCAGTGAGCGGATCAAATGGCGAACTGCGCGTGGTCGTGCCGGACTGCCTCCCTGCCGGCAGCCTGAGCCTTCGCGTGCTGAGCGGCTCGGCGTGGACAGCTCCGGCGACGCTGAGCTATTCATCGAGACGGCGTCCGCTGACACTGCGTCCCCTCGAGGCGGTCACGATAACGGCCACCGAGCTGGCGTCGTGCGCCGAGTTGACGACGAGCGGCAGCGAGGCGTACCTGCTGATTCCGCAGTTTGCCGCATACGCCGAGTCGCCCGTGTCCACCGTGGTGCGTATTTCGGGCGGTGGGACGTCGGCTGCGACGGTGTTTGGCGGCGCGATGTCGCCAGCGGGAATGCGCGGGGGGCCCGATGCGCAGTGGGCGATCGACCGCACGCTGCGCGAACAGGAGCAGCGGCTCGCACCGCTCGCCCGCGGTGGCCAGGCGTACCGACCGCCGATGCTGGCGCTTACCGTCGGAAGCCTTCGCACCTTTCGCGTCATCACGTCGCAGGCGGCCGACCAGTTCACGAACGCCACGGGACAGCTGCGCTACCTCGGCGAACATCTCGGCATCTATGTGGACACGTCCACCGCCTCCGCGTACACGGACACGGAGATCGAGCGGCTCGGTCACCTCTTCGACGCCGAGCTCTACCACACGGTGGTGGAGGCGTTCGGACCGGAGTCGGACATCGATCAGAACGGCAAGGTGCTGGTCTTTCTGACGCCGCGCGTGAACGCACTGGTGGCGTCTCTCGATTGCGGGGCGCGTGGCTTCGTGACCGGATTCTTCTATGGCCGCGACTTGCTGCCGTCTCTGACGAACTCGAATGCGGGGGAGATCTTCTACGCGCTGGTCCCCGACCCGACCGGCCGGTTCAGCTGTTCGCACTCGTCGTATGACACGCAGCGATTGGTGTCGAGCACCTTTGTGCACGAGATGCAGCACATGATCTCCTATTTTCACCACGTGGTGGCGCGCGGCGGCGATGCGGAACAGCACTGGGTGAACGAGGGCCTGAGCCACATCGCGGAGGAACTGGCCTCGAAGCTGTTCGAGGCGCGGTATCCGCCGCCGCTGAACCGCACGAGCTCGACGCAGCTCTTTCCCGACTCGGCGGCGCCCTTCATCACGCAGCAGTTGATGAATGCGTACGTGTACCTCAATAGCACGCCGTCGCACTCGGTGACGACATTTGACGGCACCGGATCGATGGAGGAGCGCGGCGCGGCGTGGATGTTCCTTCGCTGGCTGGGCGACCAGAAGGGCGAAGCGATCTACCGCCGGCTCGTGCAGACGTCGCTGACGGGTGTCGCGAATATCGAGGCGCGGAGTGGCGAGCCGTTCGGGCAGTTGTTCGGCGATTTCGCGCTGGCGCTGTGGACCGACAGCATTCCCGGCGTCGCGCGCAGCCAAGTGGCGCCGCGCTATCGATTCCTGAGCAGGAACCTGCGTCAGCTGATGGCGCGGCAGGCGCTGATCTCGGGGTGGCCGGACGAGTGGCCGGTGAAGCCCGTGAACGTGCCGTTTGGCGGGTACGCCGAGGGATCGCTGATTCAGGGGACGATGGTGTATACGTCGTTTGGGCCGTTCCCGGCGGGCACGAGCGCGGCGGTGCTGGGGTTCGGGAAGTCCGCGGGCGGCGCGTTTGGCAAGGCGGAGGGGGCGCAGGTGGGGGTGCTGCGGGTGAAGTGACAGCAGATGGCAGTGCGCAGAGAGTGATGGAAGACCGTAGACGATGGCACGTTGATGAGGGCACATTGAGCGTGATGAATCCGCGATTCGATCATGTGGTGTATGCGCTGGCGCTCGGCGCGCTGACGACCGTGGCACTGGACGCGCAGTCGTCGGTGGTCGTGCTGACGCTGCCGGCCAGTGCGCGCGCGGCCGGCGGCGGCGATGCGGCGCCGTTCGTGAGTGATGCGGCGGCACTCTTCTACGGGGCGCAGCATCTGCCGAATGACCGCTCTGCGTCGTTGAGCGCCGGCACGTGGATTGGCGATGTGCAGCTCGCGACGCTCGCCTACTCGACGCCGTGGCGCCGGCGGGTGATTGCGGTGGGCGTGCAGTCGCTCGACTACGGGAGCGTTGATGAAGTGATCCCGGATCCGCTCGCGGACGGAACGCGCGGTACCGCGACCGGTGGCCGTGTGAGCGGCAGTGAGTTGGCGGCGTCGGTGGGACTTGCGCAGACGATGGGGCGATCGCGCACGGGCGTGGCGGTCACGTATGTGCATCAGCAGGTGGCGGACCTGAGCGCGTCGGCGGTGACGATGAGTGCATCGCACGGGATCACGATGGGCGCTTGGGACCTCGATCTTTCGGCGGAGCACGGCGGCGCGCCGGCGGGCAATCCGGCGCAGCGGCATCTCACCGTCCCGTTCACGACACGACTGAGCGTGGCCACGCCGTCGTGGTCGCTCGCGGGATCGCGCTGGCGTGGCATTGCGGAATACCGTCGCGCGAATCGTGAAGGCTCAACGTCGGTGATCGGTGCCGCGGGTGCCTTTGCGACAGGCGCGGGCTGGATGCTCGAAGTGCGGGGCGCCGGCGTGTCGTATTCGGATGCGACAGCCCGCGCGCGGTGGTCGGCGGGCGGCAGCGCAGCACGCGGCGCATGGTCGCTGGACTATGCGTA
This sequence comes from Gemmatimonadota bacterium, assembly GCA_023249375.1. Taxonomy (GTDB): domain Bacteria; phylum Gemmatimonadota; class Gemmatimonadetes; order Gemmatimonadales; family Gemmatimonadaceae; genus PNKL01. Next base: position 15,776 of record JAHFCT010000015.1, read on the forward strand.
TCAGGGTTTCGGCGCACTGGGCGCCGTGCATCGCATGGGGGTATCGTGGCGCTCGCGCGGCCCACGAAGCCCCTCCCGCTGAGCGGCGCCGCCATGCACCTGCGCTGGGGGAGCGTGGGACTGGTGCTGCTCGCCGTGCTTGGCGGCGCGGCGGTGCTGACGGCGGCGACGCGGAGCGGGCGGTATCTGGTGCGGGCGGCGTGGGAGGAAGGGAAGATCCTGCGGCATCGCCGATCGATTGCCGACTTGGTGCAAGATCCGCGCACCGACGCCGTCACGCGGGGCAAACTGCAGCTGGTGCTCGAGGCACGCGCATTTGCGCGCGACTCGCTCGGCTTGCCGGCGCGCGACGCGTTTACGCAGTACACGCGCCTGCCCAGCGATACGCTGGTGCTCGTGCTGAGCGGCGCGGCGCGCGACACGCTGGCGCCGGTGACCTGGTGGTTCCCGGTCGTTGGGCGTGTGCCGTACAAGGGGTTCTTTGACGTCAAGGAAGCGGTGCGCGAGGAGTCGCGCATGCGCGACCGCGGCTTCGACACATACCTGCGGCCGTCTCCGGCGTTCAGCACGCTGGGGTGGTTCAACGATCCGCTGCTGTCGACGACGCTGCACAGCGATTCGGCCGACGTGGCGAACACCGTGGTGCACGAGCTGACGCACAATCGGTTCTACGCGCCCGGCGAGGCCGTGTTCAACGAGAGCTTTGCGAACTTCGTCGGCGCGCGCGGGGCCGCGGCGTTCTTTCGCGCGCGCGGCGACTCCGCGAATGCCTCGGCGTGCGAGCGGCGCTGGGACGACGAGAAGCGGCTCGGCGCCTTCTGGACGCGCGTCAAGGACTCGCTTGAGGTAGCGTACGCGGCGCATCCGGGCACCGACGGCCGGGCCGCGAGGCTCAGTGCGCGCGACAGCGTGTACACGTGGGCGCGGCGCCAGTTGGTGGACAGCGTCGGACCACGGCTCACGACATTTCCGGCGTGGTATGCGAGCCGTGTGCGACTCGACAACGCGGCGCTGCTGGCGCGGCGCATCTACATGACCGATCTCGGCGCGTTCGATGTGGTGTGGGAGCGCGAAGGGCGCGACCTCAAGCGGACGATCGAAGCGGTGATCGCGGCGCGGCGCTGATCGCGCTGGCCTCGTAGAGCAACGTACCTAGAGCCCGAGTGCGTTCGTGCTGGCGGAACGTGTCACGGCTTTCCACGGATGATACGGATTGAACGGATGGACACGGATTAGTTCGCGCCGAACCGCCCCTTCATCAGCGCACGCAGGTCCACGACGGGCGTCACGGATGCATCAGGCGGCGGCAACTGCGCCGCCGGTGGTTCAGCGACCACGCGCTGCATTGTGCCGCGCACGCCGCGGTCGAGGAAGCGCGAGACCTGGTCAAAGGTGTAGTCGGCGCCGCGGCGCGTGTCATACACGTTCAGCGGATACGACACGGCGAGGTGATTGCGCGCGCGGGTGAGCGCCACGTACATCAGCCGCCGCTCCTCGTCGATCTGATCGTCGGAGCCAAGCGCCCGCGAGAGCGGGAAGTAGCCGTCGACCGCCCAGATGACGAAGACGGCGTCCCACTCGCGCCCTTTGGCGCTGTGCGCAGTCGAGAGCACCAGCGTGTCGTCCTCGCTGTCGGAACCGAAGCCGAGGTCCTGCGTGCCCTGCGGCGGCTCGAGCGCGAGCGCGCTGAGGAAGGCGGCACGGCTTGGATAGCCGCCGGCGATGACTTGCAATTGATCAAGATCGGCGAGCCGCGGATCGGGGCGATCGTACTTCTCGCGCAGGATGTCATCGTAGAGGATGCGCACGCGGGCGATCTCGCGCGCGACGGCGCCTTCGTCAGCCGGAACGCCCGAGCGCAGCCCGTCGAGCAGGGTAACGAGCGCCTGATGCGCGGCCTTGGCACGCGGCGGCGCGCGGAACTGGCCAAACGCCGCGTGGCTCCACGCGTGCTCGGCCATCACCTCCATCGCATTGCGCGCCGTCACCTCGCCGATGCCGGGCATCAGTAGCAAGAGACGATACCAGCTCACTTCGTCGCGTGGATTCTCCAGCACGCGCAGGAAGGCGAGCACGTCCTTCACGTGCGCCGCCTCGAGGAACTTGAGGCCGCCCCACTTGTCGAACGGGATGTTGCGCGCCGTCAGTTCGATCTCGAGATCGGCGCTGTGGTAGCCGGCGCGGAAGAGCACCGCGATCTCGTGCAGCGGCGTTCCCTCCTCATGCAGCTCGAGAATGCGGTCGACGACGAAGCGCGTCTGCGTCGGTTCGTCCTGCGCCGTGACGAGCCACGGGCGGTCGCCGCCGGTGCGCTTGGTAAACAGGTTCTTCGAGTAGCGCTCGCCGGCGCGCGAGATCAGGATGTTCGACGTGTCGAGGATCGGCTGCGTGGAGCGGTAGTTTTCCTCGAGCGCGACGATCGTCGTGCCGGGAAACTCCTGCGGGAAGTCGAGGATGTTGCGAATCGTCGCGCCGCGGAACGAGTAGATGCTCTGCGCGTCGTCCCCGACCGCCGTGATGTTGCGGTGCGCGCGGCACATGCCCTTCAGGATGCGCGCCTGCAGCAGATTGGTGTCCTGGTATTCGTCAACGAGGATGTGGTCGTACAGGCCGGCGATCTTGTCGGCGAGCGCTGGCACCTGCTCCAGCAGCGTCGCCCAGAAGAGCAGAAGATCGTCGTAGTCGACGAGATTGCGCTCCTGTTTCCGCTGCGTGTAATCGGCGTAGACCTTCGCGATCTCTTCCTCGTGCTCCACGAAGCGCGGATACTCGTCGCGCAGCAGCGCGCCGACCGGGATGTCGGTATTCACGTGCCGCGAGTAGACGTGGTGCAGCGTCTCCTTCTTGGGGAACCGCTTGGCGCGGTCGCCAAAGCCCAGGCGTGCGCGCGAGAACTGCATCAAGTCCTCGGCGTCCGACTGGTCCATGATGGTGAAGTCGGGGCGAATGCCCGCCTGTTCGCCGAAGCGCCGCAGCAGCCGATGCGCCGTCGCGTGAAACGTCCCGCCATGCACGTGGCGGCTCGTGCTCCCCACGAGGCGCTCGGCGCGCGCGAGCATCTCCTGCGCCGAGCGGCGCGTGAACGTGAGGAGGAGAATGCGCTCTGGCCGCACGCCGCGTTCGAGCAGGACGCCCACGCGATGGACCAGCGTGCGCGTCTTTCCCGTTCCCGCGCCCGCGACGATGAGTAGCGGCCCATCGCCGTGTGTGGCCGCACGGCGCTGTGCGTCGTTGAGGCCGTCGGCCGCGCTGCCGCTCTCGCTGCGGGGCGCGACGTCGCGCTCACGCGCGGCGTAGAGGCGGGGATCGTCGGACACGGCCCCAAATATACACCGAAGCAAAGGGCGGGGGGACCGGTCAACGCGGAGGCAACCCGACTGGGCGCAATGGCGAATCGCGCGGCGCTCCTGGCCGACTGACCTTCCCTGCGGGACTGTGCGCCGCGTCACTTGCCAGAACGGCCCGGAAGCGCAAGCGTACGGAGTGCGAGCCGGCGAGCGCCGGCTGCGAGGCCTCGGGAGCCCCCATGCGTTGTGCCGTGGCTGTGGTGCTGGCATTGCTGTCGGCGCGAGATCTCGCGCGCGCGCAGGAGCTTACGCCGACGATCATCTTCGGCACGGTGCGCAGCGCGGCTGGCGTGGCGCTCCCGAAGGCCGACGTCTGGGTCGAAGGCACTGACCGGCGTGCGGTCACCAATGATCTGGGCGAGTATCGCATCGATGACGCCCCGAACGGGCACGTGCGGGTGGCGGTGCGTCACTTCGGCTTTCATCCCGACAGCAAACGCGTCTCGCTCGTGGCGGGTGACACGCGGCAGGTGCGCTTCATTCTCGACGGCATGATGGATGAACTCGACACGGTGCTCGTCACGGCGGGCGAGCGCTCAAGCCCGCGTTTGCAGGAATTCTGGGATCGCCGGGCGAACGGCATGGGCGTGTTTCTCACGCGCGACCAGATTGTGAAGCGCCGCGCGTATCGGGTCTCAGATCTCTTTGAAGCGATGATGGGCGTGCGTGTACTCGACGGAGGAACAGTGATCTCGACTCGCACGTTGAACGCCGGGCGGCGGACCACGGCCCGCACGACGGCGAACGCGTCGCCGGGCGCGTGTTCGATGCAGTACTACGTGGATGGCGTGTTCATGACGCCGGGCACGTTTTCGCTGGACGAACTCAGCCCCGACATGATTGAAGCGGTCGAGATCTATCGCGGCCCGTCGGAAATCCCGGTCCGCTTCCGGCAGCGCGACACCGCGTGCGGGCTCATCGTGATCTGGACACGCGAACCGCCCCTGCCGGTGAAGCGCGATCCGGGCGCGGCCGGCTGACTCTTTGCGGCGCGGCCATGTGCCGCGTCGTCGCGCGATTACCGGCGGTCGCCTCGGAACCGATAAAACGTCAGCCCGTCCTTCTTCGCCGGCAGGAGCCTTCGCTCTGCCGGCGACTTGCCGTCGGCGAGCAGCACGGCGAGATCCGCGAGAAAGCCCTGGTTGCCGAAGAGCGTGTGGCCCAGCACGTCGGCCGTGACGCGGCTGGCATCAATGGTGTCCATGCCGTCGACGACCACGAGCGAATCGCCGCCGAGTCCGAGGCGGCCCGCACCGTTCACGAGGCGCGAGGCGCGCAGGGCGTCGTCATCGCTCGACGCGTAGAGCGTGATGTGCTCGGCGTGCGTCGCGAGTCGCGGCAGGATCTCGCGCTTGAAGACGCGGGCATCGACGTCGGGCGCCGCGAGCACGATCTGGTTCAGGTGCGGCGTCGGATCGGCGGGTGACGTGAGCGTCAGCGCCTTGCCGGCGACCTCCGCACCCATCGAGTGCGCGAGCAGGCTCAGGCGGTCCGGCTGTGCCGCCACGGCGTGATTGCGCAGCACGCGCAGCAGCTGGTAGCCCGCGTTGCGCGCCGACTGCTGATCGCGGACGTACGCCGTAACCGATGCAGCCGACGGCCATGAGAAGAGCAGCACCGAGCCGTCAAAGTTGAGATCCGCCACGACCTGCGCCGCGCGCACCGCGGCGTCTTCGAACGAGACGTTGTAGCCGTGCACAAACACGAGCAGGTCGCGCGAGCGCGAGAGTGCGAGATCGGCCGAGAGGCGCTGTACGAAGCGGGCACTGTCCACCGGAATGGTGGACGTCACGAAAAAGTCCTTCTGCGGATCGGGGCGGTACGTGAGCGCGTTGTCGCGCAGCGTGCCGGGGCGCGGCAGTTCGCCCGTGCCGCGCGCGCGATACGACGGCACGTTGACGCTCACCGCGGCGAACTGCAGCGAGTCGCCGTCGTCGGGGCCGTAGCGTTCGCCCGGGCGGTCGCTCGATACCGACCGCCGCGTCGTGGCGAGCAGCACGGTGATGCGCGTCGGCCCCGTGTCGAGTGCCGCATACGATCGTGCCTCCGCCGCGCGTGGGAGCGCGAAGGGCGGTGCGACGGGGACGGGCGGCGGAGCGGGCGGCGTGCTGTGTCCGCACGCCGAGAGCACCAAAGCGAGGGCGAGGAATGAGCGCATTATTCGGCAATCGCCGCCGCGAGCGCGGCGGCGTCCATGGGCTGCGGTGAAAGTTCAAAGAGCGACGCGAACGCGGCCACGGTGCGGTCGCGCACGTCGCCGAAGAGCGATGGGGACGGCGCGAGGCACGGTCCGGTGGCCGCGTCGAGCAGCTCGCGTTCGACGCTCGTCATCACGACGTCCTGAATGCCGCAGGGCACCATCAGGTCGAAGTACGAGAGATCGGTGGTCACGTTGAGCGCGAAGCCGTGCCAGGTGACCCACTGGCGCGCGTGCACGCCGATGGAGGCGATCTTGCGGTCGCGCACCCAGACGCCCGTCTTGCCCGGATTGCGTGCGGCCGCGATGTCGAACGCGGCGAGGGCGCGAATCATCACTTCTTCGAGCCGGCGCAGGTACCAGTGCAGGTCCTGCGTGTGCCGCTCGAGGTTGACGATCGGATAGCCGACGAGCTGTCCGGGGCCGTGAAACGTGACGTCGCCGCCGCGCTCGACGTCGAACAGCTCGACGCCGCGCGCGGCGAGCAACTCGTCCGTTGCGAGCAGGTTGCCGTCTTTCGTCGAACGCCCGAGCGTGATGACCGGCGGATGCTCGACGAGCAGCAGCACGTCGTCCTCCAGGCGGCCCGCCAGGCGCGCCTTGGCGGCGTCGCGCTGAAGCGCGAGCGCGTCGGCATATGGCACGACACCGAGATCGGCGACGAACAAGCGGCGAGCAGGCATCACTGAAGAATACGACGGCGCACCGCGGAGTACGACTGAGCAGCTACCCGCCCTGGAGGAGACTCCCACCCGGCGCTGCATGTGTCGGCGACGGTCATCGTGCCGACGAGGCTCGCCGAACGTGCTACCCGCCCGTCTTGAAGACGAACAAGCCCGCGCCCGCGACGAGCGACGGATCGCAGACGATCTGATGGCCGTTGACCGGCGGAGCGACGACCGTGCGCTCTTGGCTCCATGAGCGGCCAGCATCCGTGGACCGATACGCCGTGATGCCACCCTTGCAGACGTACAGCCGCACCGCGCCATCGGGGGCGCGCGCGAGTTCGGGAACGCCGCCAAACGTGAGCGTCGCCTCCCGCGTGAACGCGAGACCGTCCGTCGAGCGCGCGATGAGTGTGTTCTGTCCTGCCGAGATCGCCATCAGCCACGTGCCGTCCGCGAGGGCGAGCAGCGACGGGTCGGTGAGCGTCTCGGCGGGCGTGAAGGCGAGCGCCGTCGCGCGCATCGTGAAGTTGATGCCGTCGCTCGATTCGGCGAGGCACATGGCGCGCGCGGTGGCGGTGCCCGATGCGCCGAAGCCCCAGAAGAACGCGAGTCGAATGCGCCCATCCGGCAGCAGCACCGCGTCGGGATCGACCACGCCGAGCGGGTTCGCGATGCCGTCGAGCGTGATGGGGCCAAGCACGCGCGCCGAGTCGCCCTCGAGGCGCGCGACGTAGGTGTAGCCCATCGCGCCATTCACATAGTAGAGCAGCACGCTGCCGTCGGCGCGGCGCACCGCGTCGGGAACCGACGCATGATCGATGACTTGGCGCATCCCGGTCATAGTAAGACCATCGGCGGTCTGCGCGACGACGACCTGATGGTAGTACGGTCCGGATGGATCGTTGATCGGCCCACCCGGTCCGCCGGCGGAGGGGACGCATGTGGGAGTTGCGCTGCTGCCCGTTGGCGCCGTCGACGGACTCTTCGAGCTGCCGCCGCAGGCCGCGAGCGCCGCCGTGAGGAAACTCACGACGACTCGCACGGAAACGGCGCCCAGCGCCAGCCGCGGCGCGCACGTATCGTTGGTAGAATCCCCGAAGGAGCCACGCATCATGCGAACGATAAGGATCTTCGCCGCCGCCGCCACTTGTCTGACCGCCGCGTCACTCTTCGCTCAGGGCGCCGTTCCCGCCTCTGGCAAAGACGTGCTGGCTCAGATGCGGGCGAAGTATGCGGGCGAGTGGTACAAGTCGCTGACGTTCAGCCAGACCACCACGCTACGGCAGCGCGACGGGCGCGACACGGTGCAGACGTGGTACGAGACGCTGCGCTACACTCCGGAACACGGCGCGCAGCTGCGCATCGATGTCGCGCCGCTGTCAGCGGGCAACGCGTCGCTCTCGACGTGGGATTCAACCTGGGTGCTGCGGGCCGACACGCTGGCCGCGGCGCGTGCCGGAGGCAATCCGTTTCTCGCGCTGATCGAAGGGGTCTACCTGCAGACCGTCGAGCGCACCATCCCGCAGCTGGCGCCGCTTGGGTTTGATCTCATGAAGCTGCGCTCGGCCGAGTGGCAGGGCCAGGCCGTATGGATCGTCGGCGCCACGGATCCGGCCGACACGACGTCGGCGCAATTCTGGGTGGAGTCGAAGCACTTGATGGTGGTGCGCATCGTGCTCGCCGCCGGCGGGCGTGCGCCGCTCGACATCCGACTGGGCGCGCTTGCCCCGTGCGGCAAGGGATGGCTCGCCACGAAAGTCGAGATGATGCAGGGCGGCCAGCGCCGCCAGCTCGAGGAGTATCACGACTGGAAGTGCGACACGTCGTTCGACCCGCAGCTTTTCAACCCGGGCGCGGGAAAGACGGCAAAGCACTGGGCGCGCTAGGCGCACGGTGCCTACCGGTTGCCGCCGAACTCCCGAACCAGTTCGCTCGAAGGATCGGCACTCTTGCGAAGCGTCATCTGCACGGGCGAACCGAGCCGGAGCCACGAGGCATCGCGCTGCGTGGTGAGCATCGCCGCCGCCGGATGGATGAAAAGCCCCGTTGCGACAATGGTGTCGAGTGCGACGACGTCGTCGAGGTCGCCGATCTCCCGCACCCGCGCCCGCCCCTTTCGCAGCGCGTCGTCGTAGTTGAACGAGATGTCGACGCGCACCGGCGCCTGGCCGGGAAGCACGAGCGACGCGCCGGTGACCACGACGTCCACCGCCGACCGGTCGTTCACCGGGAGCGACATGTAGACGTTGGGATCCTCGTTGCGGAAGTCGCCCGTGGCGATGGCGTCGAGCGCGGAGAGAATGCCGATGACATTCACGCGCCGCAGGTGCTGCTTCTCGGGATCGTCGGGGAGCGCGCCGCTCTCGATGAGCACGAGGCTGGTGCCCCACGACTGAAAGGCGTCCCCGAACGCTCTCACGTTGAACGCATCATCGTAGCGTGCGATGCGGCCGGGAATTTCGCGTTCGAGCACGGAACGTACGCGTGCCGCCACCAGCCGCGCCGCCTCGCGCGTCGGGCCAAAGGCGTTAGTCGCCTCGGCGGCCGGCGCGAGCAGCGCGATGCCCACCCGCTGATTGCCGGGCCGGCCGAGGGTGCGCGCGTTCTGGTCGTGCAGGTTGAAGCCAAACGCCGGTCTTATGGAATCGCGCACCGACTTGAGGACGCGCGCCTCGGCCGTCGAGAGCCGGCGCACGTCGCGGTTGATGTCGACGCCCACGGCATTCTCGCGCTGGAAGAGTTCCGCGCCATCGGGGTTGAGCATTGGCAGCATGACGACGGTCAGCCTTGACGCGATGCGGTCGCGGACCGCGTCGCGCTGATTCGGAGAGAGCCCCATCCACGCCACGAGGTCGGCAAGCGCCATCGTCGCCGTGGATTCGTCGCCGTGCATCTGCGACCAGAGGAAGACCGTCGTTGGCCCGTTGCCAAACGTGATGGCACGCAGCGCGCGTCCCTGCGTCGAGGCGCCGACACTCGTCACGCGCAGCGACGAGGACTTCAGCGCCGGTTCCATCGCCGCCCAGTAGTCGGTGTGCGTGAATCGGCGCACGGTGATGGCGGCGACGCGATTGTCGGAAGCGATGCGGCGGCCGAGTTCGAGACAACAGTCGGCAACGGGGGCAGGACGGCTCGTGGCGCGCGGCGTGCCGGAGCACGCGAGCGCGAGCAGCACGAGCGGAAGGGCGGGACGGGAACGATGCAGTGACACAGCGGGCTCCGTGGGAACTGAAAATTGGAGAATACGACTTAACGCCGCCGCGGGCGACCGCCAGCGCTCCGCGGCGCGCCGGGACGTATCGTGCCGGCACCGACGCGCCGAGTTCGATTTGTCCGAAGCGGTCGAGCGAAGAAGACGAGGGGCGCTCCGCATCACGCGGACGCCCCTCGATACCTTCGTCCATTCGCCGGCTCAGGCGTGGATCATCTTGCCCATCGAATCGAGCACCGCCTCGGCTATCGCCTCGGACAGCGTCGGGTGCGCGTGGATCGCGAGATCGACTTCCTCGACGGTGAACTCGTTCTCGCGCGCGACGAGCAGTTCATGGATCATCTCGGTGGCGTGCGAGCCCACGATGTGGGCGCCGAGAATCTCGCCGTACTTGGCGTCGCGAATGATCTTCACGAAGCCCTCGCTCTCCCCCGCCGTGCGGGCGCGGCCGTTCGCGCTGAACGGGAACTTGCCGAGTTTGTAGTCCAGCTTCTTTTCCTTGCACTGCGCTTCGGTGAGCCCAATGGACGCGACTTCGGGGCTGCAGTAGGTGCAGTTGGGGATGTTGCCGTAGTTCAGCGGATGATAGTGCGCGCCGGCGATCACCTCGGCCACAATGACGCCCTCGCGCTCGCCCTTGTGGGCCAACATCGGCGGACCCGCCACGTCGCCAATGGCGTAGATCCCCTTGGCCGTCGTCTCCATCTTTTCGTTGATCTTGATGAAGCCGCGGTCGGTGAGCTGCACGCCCACGTCCTTGAGGCCGATGTTCTCGACGTTGGCGGCGCGGCCGGCGGCGACGAGCACCTTGTCGACAACGATCTCCTGCGACTTGCCGCCTGCCTCGACGGTGAGCGTCACGTTGGTCTTGCCAACCGTCGTCTTCTGCAGCTTGGCGCCCGTCAGCACGTCCATGCCGCGCTTCTTGAATGAGCGCGCGACTTCGGCCGAGCTGTCCTCGTCCTCGAGCGGAAGAATGCGCGGCAGCACCTCGATGACCGTCACCTTCGTGCCGAACGCGTTGAAGACATCGGCAAACTCGCACCCCACCGCGCCGGCGCCGACAATGGCGAGCGACTTGGGCGCCGTCTCGAGGACAAGCGCTTCGTCGGACGAGATGACCGTCGTCTTGTTCAGCTCGAGCCCCGCCTGCGGCAGGCCCTTCACGCGTGAGCCCGTGCCGATGACGATCCCCTTGGCGGCCGTGTGCGTCTCGCTCTTGCCGTCGGCCGTCGTGACCTTCACGCTCTTGCCCGCGCCGAGCACGCCGCTGCCCTTGATCCACGTGACCTTGTTCTTCTTGAACAGGAACTCGACGCCCTTGGAGTTCTTGTTCGAGACATCACGCGAGCGCTTCATGGCCACGCCGTAGTCGAGCGTGATGTCGCCGACCTTCACGCCAAACTCCGCCGCGTGCTTCAAGCGGTTGGCGATGTGCGACGACTCGAGCAGCGCCTTGGCCGGGATGCATCCCCAGAGCACACAGGTGCCGCCGAGTCCTTCGCGCTCAATGACGGCCACCGTCTGGCCGAGCTGCGCCGCGCGAATGGCGCCGACGTAGCCGGCGGGACCGCCGCCGAGGAAGATGATGTCGAAGTTGGCCATGGATGCAGAGGGTGGATGGTAGAGGGCAGAGGGGAAGCTAGAAGACCAGCATCAACGGGTTCTCCAGCATCCGCCGCAGTTCCTGCAGGAATCGCGCGCCCACGGCGCCGTCGATCACGCGGTGGTCGCAGCTCATCGTCACGCGCATGCGTTTGCGCACGGTCACCGCGCCGTCGAGAACAACAGGCGTATCCTCGAGTGCGCCGATGGCGAGGATGCCGCACTCCGGCGGGTTGATGATGGCCGTGAACTGGTCGATCTGCATCATGCCGAGGTTCGACACCGAAAACGTCGAGCCGGTGTACTCGTTGGGCGTGAGTTTGCGCTCGCGCGCCTTGGCGGCGAGTTCACGCGACTCGCGCGAGAGCTCGCGCAGTCCCTTCCGGTCGGCGTCAAAGATCACCGGCACGATGAGCCCGTCGTCGGTGGCCACCGCCATGCCGAGATGCACGCGGTTGAAGAAACGAATCTTGTCGCCCAGCCAATGGGCGTTCACCTCGGGGTGCTTGGCGAGCGCGGTGGCGACGGCCTTGAGCACGATGTCGTTGACCGAGACCTTGAAGTCATCGCCGAGCGCGGCCGCCTGCGTGCGCATCTCGACGACGCGCGACATGTCGAACTCCGCGGTCAGGAAGAACGTCGGGATCGGGCCGATCGACTCGGCCAGGCGCTTGGCGATCGTCTTGCGGATCTGCGTGAGCGGCTCGTCCACGAAGTCACCAACCGCCGCCGCACGGCTGGCAGTCGTGGCAGACGGGGCGGCGGCACCGGCGCCGCTCATTGCCGCCTCGATGTCGCGCTTGATCACGCGGCCGCCCGGACCTGACCCCGCAATCGCCCCGAGGTTGACTCCGCCTTCGCGGGCGAGACGTCGAGCAAGCGGCGAACTCCGCGTGGGACCCGTGCTGCCGGCAACAACGGGCGCGACGGCGGGCGCTGCGACCGGGGCGGTGACCTGCGCACTCGCGGGCGCGCTCGCCGTGTTCGTCGCGCTCGTCGCGCTCGCCGTCACGGCGCTGCTCGATGCCGCGGCGGCCGGTGCCGTCGCTGCGACGCCAACCGCAAGGCTCACAATCGCGCCGATGTCTTCATCGGCCGCCGCAATCACACCCACCACCGAGCTGACGGGAACCGTCGCGCCTTCGGCGACGAACTGCTTGCGCAGCACGCCATCGCCACGCGCGACGAGTTCCATCACCGCCTTATCGGTCTCCACCTCGGCGAGCACATCGCCCGACTTCACGGCAGTGCCTTCCGCCACGTTCCACTTGACGAGCCGGCCCTCCTCCATCGTCGGGGAGAGCGCTTCCATGAAGACTTTGGTAGCCATATCGGTTTCAGTCGGGGGCGATGGAGACGGTAGATGGCAGATGGTAGAGAACCCACCTACGCGCGGTACATGACCTGCTTGATGGCCGCGATGGTCTTGGCGGCGTCGGGCTTCGCGATCTTCTCGAGTCCTTTGGCGTACGGCATCGGGACGTCAGCCTGGTGCACGCGCAGCACTGGCGCGTCGAGATCGTCAAAGCACTCGCGCTGAATGAAGTCGACGACCTGCGCGCCGATGCCGCAGAGCTCCCAGCCTTCTTCGAGCACTACGGCGCGCTGTGTCTTGCGCACGGACGCGTAGATGGCTTCGACGTCCATTGGACGGATCGTCAGCAGGTCGACGACGTCGACGTGAATGTCTTCCTTCGCGAGCTGGTCGGCCACCTGCACGGCCACGAGCGCCATCTTGCCGCTCGTGATGATGGAGCAGTCGCTCCCTTCGCGCTTGACGTCGGCCTTGCCGAGCGGAATGAGATACTCAGCCTCGGGCACTTCCCCCTTGGTGTTGTAGAGCATCTCGCCTTCGAGGAAGACCACCGGGTTGTCGTCGCGGATGGCGCTCTTGAGCAGCCCCTTGGCGTCGTACGGCGTTCCCGGCGACACGACCTTGATGCCGGGGATGTGTGCGAGCCAGCTCTCAAACGCCTGCGAGTGCTGCGCGCCGAGTTGCAGCGCCGCGCCGTTGGGGCCGCGGAAGACGATGGGCACGTTGAACTGGCCGCCCGACATGTAGAGCATCTTGGCGGCGGAGTTGACGACCTGGTCGATGGCGAGCAGCGCGAAGTTCCACGTCATGAACTCGATGACGGGGCGCAGGCCGGCCATTGCCGCGCCGACGCCGATGCCGGAAAACCCCAGTTCGGCGATCGGACTGTCCACGACGCGATTCTCACCGAACTCCTCGAGCAGTCCCTTGGAGACTTTGTACGCGCCGTTATAGACGCCGACTTCCTCGCCCATGATGAAGACGCGGTCGTCGCGGGACATCTCTTCGCGGAGCGCCTGATTGAGGGCCTCGCGGTACGTGATGATGGGCATGGCTTAGCTCGTCGTATCCACGAGGACGTCTTCATACAGCGCCGCCGGCGGCGGCTCCGGGCTGGCATCGGCAAAGTCCCACGCGTCCTGCACCGTCGCCGCCACCTCGTGCTCCATGGCATCCCACTCAGCCACCGTCAGCGTCCCCGCGATGACCATCGCGTCGCGCAGCGAAAAGATGGGATCCATGGTCTGGTACTCGTCGAGTTCTTCCTTGGGGCGATACGTACCGCTGACCGCGTCGGACATCGAATGGCCGCGGAATCGATACGTGCGCACCTCGAGCAGTGACGGCAGCGATTCGGTGCGCGCCCGGGCGATGGCGGCTTCCGTGGCCGTTCGCACCGCGTGCACGTCCATGCCGTCGATGACGACGCCGTCCATCCCCTTGTAGCCGTCGGCGCGGCGCGAGAGGTCATCCACCGCCGCCGCGCGCTCCACGGACGTGCCCATGCCGTAGCGATTGTTCTCGATGACAAAGAGCACGGGGAGCTTCCACAGCGCCGCCATGTTGAGCGCTTCATGGAACGCGCCGATGTTGACCACCGAATCGCCCATGAAGCAGACGCACACTTGATCGCCGCCGCGGTACTTGATGGCAAAGCCCACGCCGGCGGCGACCGGCACATGCGAGCCGACGATCCCGTGCCCGCCGAGGAAGTTTGTGTGGCGGTCGAACATGTGCATGCTGCCGCCCTTGCCGCGCGAACAGCCGTCGATGCGGCCGAACAACTCGGCCATCACGGCGCGCGGCGTGATGCCGCGCACCAGCGCCTGCCCGTGGTCGCGGTAGGTGCCGATCACGTAATCGTCTGGACGCAGCTGTGCGATGATGCCGGTGGAGACGGCTTCCTGTCCGATGTAGAGGTGACAGAAACCGCCGACTTTGCCGAGGGCGTATGCTTCGCCGACCTTCTCCTCGAAGCGGCGCTGCAGCAGCATCGAGTGCAGCAGCTCGCGGTCGAGCGCCGGATCACCGGCAACGCGCAGCGATTGCGAATCGCGCCTGGGGTCGGGTTTCTTCTTGGATGCCATGATAGGTCGGGGGGTCAGACGCCGGCGGCTTGGACTTGCTCCCAGGCGTGGTAGCTTGAGCGCACGAGCGGCGCCGATTCGACGTGCCGGAAGCCCAGCGCCATTCCCTGGTCGTAGAACCAGCGGAACTCCTCGGGCGTCACGTAGCGATCGAGGCCGATGTGGTCGTTGGAGGGGCGCAGGTACTGCCCGATGGTGAGGATGTCGACATCGACGGCGCGCAGGTCGCGCATCACCTGGACGATCTCCTCGTTCGTCTCGCCCATGCCAACGATGATGCCGGTCTTGGTGGGGATCTCGGGGGCGAGGCGTTTGGAGATGCGGAAGATCTCCATCACGCGCTCATAGCGGCCGCCGGGACGCGCCTTCTTGTACAGGCGCGGCACCGTTTCGGTGTTGTGGTTGTAGATGTCGGGATTGGCTTCGAGCACGGTGCGAATGGAGTCTTCGTTGCCCTGGAAATCCGGGACGAGCACTTCCACCGAGGTCGCCGGATTGTCGGCCTTGATGAGCCGCACGGTTTCGGCGAAGGCCCACGCGCCGAAGTCGGGCAGGTCGTCGCGGTCCACCGACGTCAGCACCACGTGCCGCAGGCTCATCTTGCGGGCGGCCTCGGCGACGCGGGCAGGCTCGGCGGCGTCGAACTGCGGCGGCCGGCCGTGCGCCACGGCACAGTAGGCGCAGTTGCGCGTGCAGACATCGCCGAGGATCATGAAGGTGGCGGTGCCGTGCTGCCAGCACTCGCCGACGTTGGGGCAGTGGGCCTCTTCGCAGACCGTGTTGAGCTTGAGGTCGCGCATGAGGTTCTTGAGGTGGAGGTAGTTGCCTCCACCCGGCGCCTTGACCTTCAGCCAGGACGGTTTGCGCTCAGGCAGCGGTTCCGCCCGGTGCCGTCCCATGATCTGGTACAGGTGCTCGCTCATGCTCGGAATTGGCGAGAGGTGCCGACCCCCGGCATTCGGGGGTGGGAGAGGGAAAGTAGCGGTGGATCCAGAGAGAAACCAGTTGTAGTAACCGTTAAAAGACGATTTACAGGTTACTACATATTCGGCCTTCCAATAGGGGTCGACTGGTCAGGCCCGGCGGCACTTGGCATTCCATCGCACCGGCGAGGGCCGAGGTCCGCGAAACATCCAGCGAGGCTGGCGCGTATGGCAAGCAGCACCCGCACCGAGGTTTCCATGCTGCGCACCATCTTTGGGATTGGCGTTCTTGCCCTGGTCGGCCTGTTCGCCCTCAAGATCTTCTTCGGGCTCTTCGGCGCCCTGTTCGGGATCTTCTTCTTGCTGCTTGGCTGGGCGGTGCGCATCGCCATCGTCGGCGGCATCATCTATCTGATCCTGCGGCTCTTCATGCCGGAGACGGCCAAGAAAATTGAAGAGAGCTTCAATAAGCCGTGACGCGCGGCGGTTGAAGCACAGAGGGGCGCGATCCTTCGTGATCGCGCCCCTTGGCGCTTCTGCTGCCGACCACGGATGATGCGGTTCTGGCGGATCGCCGCGGATATGGCGAAGAACTTGGGGGTGTGAGATGCCGCGAATCTCGGCGTTGCACACCCCCATTGAAATGTCGTTGCCTTATCCGAACGATCTATTCAAACCGTGTCATCCGTGGTCGGCAATTGCGGTTGGCGTAACGGTCGCCCGCACGAGCCAGCCACGATCATCTGAGCCCCTCAACAACCGCCCACGCGAGCATCGGCAGCATGATCTCGTGGTGCCCTGTCAGTTCGTAGCCGGCGCCGCCGGCCATCGTCGGGCGCTGCACGACGTTGACGTGCGGCCGGTAGTGACGCTGCATGTCGATGTCGCACGTGGTGAAGTCGGTGGGGCGTCCGCTGTTGAGGTTGCGGGCAACAGTCAGCGCCTTGAGGAAAACCTCGGGCATGATCACGGCGCTGCCGCAGTTCAGCACCACACCGCCGTCGTGCAACCGGTCCACGGTCGCCGCGAGCCGGCGGAAGTCGCGATGACTCGTATCGCCGATGGCCGCTCCGTTGGCGGCCGGATGCTGATGAATGATCTCAGCGCCGAGGGCTGCGTGCACCGTGACGCCGACGCCGGCGCGGTGCGCCTGCAAAATGACGCTCAGTTCCGGATGCGCGAGCGATTGCTCGGACTCGAGGGCGCGGGCGACGCTCTCGCCCATGCCCCATTCGCATTCCATCCCAGCGGTGAACGCCTGGTTGAGTCCGCGTCCGGTCTCTTCGGCCATGCCAAAGGTGCCGTCGCGCAGCCCTGCGGCCACGTCTTCGCTCGTCGCGCCGAAGCGCGCGATCTCATAGTCGTGGATTGCCGCCGAGCCGTTCATCGCGATGTCCGTGATGACGCCGCGGCGCATCAGGTCGATGAGCACCGGGCCGACGCCCGTCTTCACGACGTGGCCGCCGAGCATGGCGATGACGGCGCGATTGCTGCGGTGCGCCCGCACCACGGCGTCAACGACGCGGCGCAAATCGGCGGCCTTGAGAACGTCGGGCAGCGAACGCATGAACGCGCCGAACGAGTGGTCCGCCGCCGGCGGCGTGGCAAACTCGCTGGCGCTCACCTTGTTCGGGCGGCCGGCCACCGGAATGGTGCGGACCTTCGAGAGGTCGGCTTCGCGGGGCGTGCTCACTTGGAGGACTCCGATGGGGCGAGGACGGACATCGTGCGCAGGTACAGGTTCAGCGAGCCGAAGGCCAGCTTGGATTTCATCTGCACCATGATGCGTCGGCTGTCGTCGGTGAGCCAGATCTCGGCTTCTCCGTTCTCGGAGAAAATGCCCTTGGTCTTGATGATGGGCTGGATGACGATGCAGTCGAAGGTTCCCGCCGGAACGTTGACCGTTTCGCGGCGCAGGACGCGAATGCGCACCGGGTTGCGGTCGGGAATGAAATACCGATTGAACTCGTACGACTTGCCGACGACGAGCGGCACCGTGCGAATGAAATACAGGAACGAGCCGTCGTCGAGCGGCTCGGCAACCGACGCTTTCTCCGTTTTTCCGAGTTGGAGGTAGGTCGCTTTCTCGGGGAAGATGTCAAACGTCTTCTGCCGCTCGCGGCCGATCTCGCTGAAGTCCTGCTGGAAGCGCAGCGACGAGAGCGTAGTGACGTCCATCCAGGTTTCGAGCACGTCGTCGACGCGCATCGCGAGTAGTCCGCCGTGGACGCTGAAACGTCCGCGCCATGCCGGGCGGCCGCGCATTTGCTCGACGCCGACCATCAGCATCTCGCCGGAACCCGCCTTGATAAAGCCGAACTTCACGTCGTAGCGCAGTCGCTCGCCGACGCTCCACGGCACGGAGGCCGCGCCAGCGGCGCGCGCGGTGTCCTGTGCGGCGAGTTGCGGTGCGGCGAGAACGAACGCGATGGCGGCGAAGGCGATGCCGGCGAAGGCGAACGTCATCGCCGCGGCGGCGATCGAGCGCGTCCACCCGGCACGCGCGGCGCGCAGTGCGCGTCGCGTGCGGGTCACGCCGTGGCGACGGCGCGCCGTTTGCGGGCTGCCCAGCCCGCGCGGACGATCGCCTTGAGGTCGGGCCAGACCTGCACGCGCGTTGGACGTGGGCGGAGGTCGTAGCGCGGCTCGACGGCCACTGCCTCGACCCGGCGCGCGAGCGCCGACGCGCGATGCAGCAACTCCAGGTTGGCGACGCCCACGGAGCCATCCGTGACGGAAGCGTCGCCGGCGGCGCGCACGAGGTCGCGCACCACGGTGATGCGGAAGAGACGATACGTGCCGAATGGATCGCCGATGCCCGGCACGGTGAGGTGCGCACGCACTGGCCACAGCCGCGCCGCGCGTCGTGCCCACGTGCCGAGCGTACGGACGGCACTCGGCGCGTTCGCCACGGCGGTCGTTTCGGCGACGACGACATCAGCGCCGCCCTCGAAGCGCTTGATCAGCTCCGGGAGGTGCTCCGGCTGGTCGGTGAAGTCGCCCTGCATGAGCACGACGGCGTCGCGCCGCGGGTACTTGGTACGCTGACCGGCCGCGCGGAACAACGCGTCGACGGCGCGCGCGTAACCGACGCGCCGTTCGCTGCGAATCACCGTCAGCGGCAGCACCTTGTGGTACGGCTCCAGGACCGCCGTCGTCTCGTCACTGCTCGCATCATCGAATACGAGGATTTCGTACTCGCGCGAGAAGTCGCGGAAGACCTTGCGGATACGCCACAACAGGACGCCGATGGTCGGCGCCTCGTTATGCGAGGGGATGCAGATGTAGAGCACGGACGATCGGTAGGGGCCAGGAGGGCGGAGCCAGAGGGACCGCAACTCCGAAAGCTACCGGAACGGCGGGTCGTGCGTCTACGGGGCGTGCCCCGCAGCAGCGGCCTGATGGGCCAGCACCTGCTCATACACCGCAGCCGAACCGTTGACCATTCGCTCGACGCTGAACTGCGCGGCGCGCGCTCGGCCGCCCTCGGCCAGACGCCGGCGCAGTGCGTCATCGGAAACAAGCCGCTCGACCTCGCGCGCGAACGCCGTGACATCACCCGGCGGGGCGAGCAACCCCGACTCCTCGGGCTCGACGAGTTCGGCAAGCCCGCCGGTCGCGAACGCGACCGGCGGGACGCCGAGCGCCATCGCGTCGATGACGGCGGTGCCGAGTCCCTCGGCGCCGGACGGATGCCACAGCATGTCCACGCCGGCCATGGCGTCGTGAATGGCATCGACGAAGCCCGCGCGATAGGCGGCGATGCCGCCGAACGTGTCGGCGCCAATGGCAGAGCCGCCGAGCAGGACGAGCCGCACCCGATCGCGCGTCGCCGGCGCGAGCTTCGCCGCAATCTCCTGCAATTGCTCGACGCCTTTCTCGGCGGTCATCGCGCCAACCACGGCGCAGAGCAACGTGTCCGCGGGCCAGCCCGCTTCGCGGCGCCAGTCGCGCGGTGTGCCGACGGTGGGCGTCGGCACGCCGGAATAGACGACGGTGCACCGATCGGCGGCGACGCCTCCGAGCTGCAGCGCCTGGCCGACGGCCTCGCTAATGGCGATGAAATGCGCGACGCGCGAGCCGTACTTCAGGCGTCCCTTGGGCACGAAGGGCACGCGGCGCGTGACGACGAGCGGAGCCGGCGCGCCGATGAGCGCGCCGAGGGCGATGGCGTGGGCCCGCGCATCGTGGGCATGCACGATGTCGGGACGCCAACGCGAAAAGATGCGGCGCACGCGGCGCATCGCGATGACATCGAAGTCGATACGCATCGCGACGGCGGCGCTGGCGATGCCCTGTGTCTTCAGGCGGCCGGCGAGCGGCGAATGGGGTGCGGCGACGACGAGCGGTTCAAACCCGCGTTCGCGCTGGGCCTGCGCCAGGAGAAAGACCTGGCGCTGCCCGCCGCGCCAATGCCGGCCCGAGTCGAGATGAAGAATGCGCACGGGACAAATATGGGGCGGGGAGCGGGGCGTCGGGGGAGGCCGCGCGCGCCGTGCGTGAGGCAGTGGCGTTGCTGTCCACGGGACAGTCAGTGCAGAAATGCGCCGAGTCGGCCGATAAGCCGGTTAAGGAGGCAGGCCCCCATGATCGTTCCCGACATTCGCCAGCGGTTGACGCGGAGTGATGCGCAGTTGGTGCTCGCCCTGCTGGGCGATACCGGCGCCGACGCGGCCGCTTCCGCACAGGAAACGCTGCGCGATCAGGGATTTGATGCGCTGCTCGACAGCCCTCGCCTGCTTTCGGCCGTGATGACCTCACCGCGCGGGGCGTTCGCCTCGCTGCCGCTCTTCCTGTACGTGGTGACGCGTCACGCCATGCTGCAACAGGGCGAACCGAGCCGCGCGATGGCCGATCTCGTCGGGAGCATCCTGCTGAAGTTCAGCTTCGGGAAGCGCGCCGTGCGGATTGCCGACGTCGATGACGAGGTGTTCGACACGATGGCGACGCTGCTTGTCGCGTCGCACGGCGGCGATGCGCGGCGGGCCTTCATGGCGCGTGCGCATCTGGGCAACTACGCACTCTGGCTGAGCGGCATGTTCCCCGATCGCATCGAGCACCTGCGATGGCGCCGCGGCGCGCCGGGCCTCGAATACTTCGAGGAGATGGGACGCCGTGGATGGCGCCTTGCCGCCGAGCATCGGCTTGCGGGTGCGCACGGTCTGACGCCGCTGTTCGCCGATGCGGCCGACCGGTTTGACACGCTGCGCAAGGCGCTCAATCGCGTGAGCGACACGCTGCTGTTCCCACGCGTGCACACGCCGGAGCGGCTGATGCGACAGGTGAAGGACGAGGTGCGCTGGCGGGCCGCGTAGCGGCGGAGGCGTGGCGGCGCGGCGCGTGTGGAGTCGCGGTTCATGGCGGCGCGTGGCGGCGCGTGGCGGTGCGTCGAGGTGCGGTGCGTGACGTGCGGCGTTGCGGTGGCTACGGACGAACCGCCGCGGCGAAGGCCGAGAAGATCGCGCGGTCCCACGGTTCGGGATCGTCGATGAGCTCTTCGGGATGCCACTGCACGGCGAGCACCCACCAGTCGTCGGTTGTCTCGACCGCTTCGACCACGCCGTCGATGGCATGCGCGGTGACGCGCAAGCCCGGTGCCACGCGATCGACCGCCTGGTGATGCAAGGTGTTCACGTCGAACGCCAGCGAAATGGTGGCGCTGGCGAGGCGGGAGCCTTCGGACACGGTGACACCATGCACGCGCTGCTGGCGCGCGTGGTCGCGCGCATGCTCGAGGCTCCCGGCGTGCTCGGACGCAAGGTCCTGCACGAGCGTGCCGCCGAGTGCGACGTTGAGCAGCTGCATGCCGCGGCAGATGGCGAGGACGGGGCGCTTGGCATCGCGCGCCGCCTCGACGAGCGCCAGTTCCGTGGCATCGCGCGCGGCGTGCGGCGGCTGCGTGGCGGGATGCGGCTCGGCGCCGTAGCGCGCCGGATCCACGTCCTCGCCGCCCGAGAGGACGACGCCGGCGACAGCCGCCATGAGGGTGCTGGCTTCGCTGCGCGAGAGGGTCGGCGGCACGATGAGCGGGACGAGGCCCGCGGACTGAATGGCGCGCACATACGCGCTGTTGACGCGGACGCGTTCATTGGCGCCCGGGCGGGACGGCAGCTTGGACGACGCGGAGAGAGCGACGAGCGGGCGAGACATGCACAACCGGCCGAAGAGTGTGCGTTGAAAGCTACGGTCGGGCGCACGCGGCGTCAGGCGCGGTGCGGCGGCCGCCGTGCAGCGGCCACACTCAGACCGCTCCCTCCTCCATCATCGCGAGCATGGCCGCCTCGGCGTCCGCTTCCTTGCGTTTGTGGAAGGCGGTGATCTCGGTGGCGAGCGCGTGGAACGCCTGACTGAGCGTGAGGTCGCAGACCGCGCGCCGGTGCGCCGAGACGTCGACGCCCTCGGGCGGCGGCAGCAGCATGAGGAGTTCAAAGACCGAGATGCCGCCGCGCCGGGCCAGGACGTGCACCGTGGCGCCATGTCCGCGTGCCAGCACGTCGGCGAGCGGGGCGACGAGATCGCGCGGCACGCTGCCGCCTTCTCGCAACGGGAAGCTCGTGACGTCTGCTGAACCTGGCATGTGCGGAGTTGGGCGCTGCTGGAGGAAGTGCGGGTCGCGGACGCGACAGGCATCTCTGAGTATCGGTCGATGGCCGGCGAAGGTGATACAATACGCCGACCCTGAACGGCGGAACCGCGTCGCCGCCACGGCGCGGAATGGCGGAACCGCGGCGACGGCGTATCGTAAGGTGAAGTGCGGCGCGGGTTGGCCGCGCGCACCGAGTCTTTCCACGCCGCGGCGCTCAGACGGCCGGCGCCACGGTGCCACGACTTTCCTCGAGTCTCTCTTGTGTTCGAATCGCTGAAATCCACCATCGAAGACCTGCTGGGCGGCCGCGTGCATCCAGGCGACCGGCGCGCCGTCATCAACGACATGAAGCAGGCGCTGGTCATGGCGAAGCTCGGCGTCGAGGACCTCGAGCAGGGGGTCGCGATTACCAGGAAGAAGCTGGACGCGGAGCGGCAGGGGCTGGACACCGTGATGCGCCGCAAGGGCCTGGCCGCTGGCATCAATGACGCGGAGACGGTGGCGATCGCCGAGAAATACGAAGGGCAGCATCGCGAAAAGATCGCGGTGCTGGAGCGCAAGCTCGAGGCGCAGGAGGCCGAGGCGTCGATTGCGCGGCGCGACTACGACGAGATGCTGACGCAGCTCAAGGCGGCGTCAGCGGGCGCGGGGAGCGTGGGCGCGGGCGCCGCGCCGCCGGGGACGTCGCGTGGGCCGACGGACGCCGAGCTCGGGCTGCCGGATGACGGCGCGCTCAACGCCGAGCTCGACTCGATGCACCGGCAGCGCGCGCGCGAAGCCAAGGACGCCGATGCCGATGCGCGACTCGAAGAGCTGAAGCGGCGGATGGGCCAGCCGTAGGGCCGACGCCGAATGCGGAGGTGCCGCGGTACCGCGGTGCCACAGTGCCGCGATGCGTGCGTCAGCGCCCGTTTGACGAACGGCGCCCGATCGGCTACATAAAGCCATCCGCGCAGGCCACGATTTTCCGGGCCCGCGGCGATCTCACGAATCAACGCCCTTCCCAATTTTCTGGAGAAGACGCATGAGTGGTGCAGCCGATACGAACCGGGACGGCACCGTCCTGCCCGAGTTCAAGCAGGTGATGGGGCATCCGCAGCCCCTGTGGATGTTGTTCATGTCGGAGTTCTGGGAGCGCTTTGCGTTCTACGGCATCCGGTGGGCGCTGGTGCTCTACATCGTCGCGCAGTTCCACAGCGGTTCGGCGACGGGGCAGGCCGCCGCCAACCTGACGTATGGGTCGTACCTGGCGCTGGTCTATGCGGTCGCGATCTTCGGCGGCTACGTCGCCGACAAGGTGATCGGCTACCAGCGCTCGATCCTGACGGGTGCGGTGTTCATGGCGGCGGGCCTGTTCATGATCACGCTCCCGAACCAGATGCTGTTCAATCTCGGCCTGTCGACCATCGTGGTAGGCAACGGGCTGTTCAAGCCGAACATCTCGACGATCGTCGGCAAGTGCTACTCGGCGGGCGACGAACGGCGCGATTCAGGCTTCACGATCTTCTACATGGGCATCAACGCCGGTGCGTTCCTGTCGCCGCTCCTGACGAGCTGGCTGGCGGAGAACCTGTTTGGCACCGATGCCATGCCCTCGTACAAGGTCGTCTTCCTCACGGCCAGCGTCGGCATGCTGATCAGCCTGTTCTGGTTCTACTTCGGCCGTCGCGCCCTGCAGGGCATCGGCGCGCCGCAGGCCGACCAGCAGAACCGGATGCGCGTGGTCTACGTGGCGATTGGCGGCATCATTGCCGTGCCGATCATCTACTCGCTGCTCTCGCTGGGCGGGACGAAGCTGCAGTACGTGCTGTCGGTGATGTTCGTGGGCCTGTGCGTCATGCTGATGGTCGAGGGCATCAAGGACGGCGCGGTGGCGCGCGACAAGACGATCGCCATGCTGCTGATCTTCACGTTCAACATCATGTTCTGGATGTTCTTCGAGCAGGCGGGCAGCTCGTTCACCTTCCTCGCCGACCAAATCGTGAATCGCCAGTTCGGGAGCTGGACGTTCCCGACCGGCTGGTTCCAGAGCGTGAACGCGGTGGCCATCATCATCTTTGCGCCGATCGTCGCATGGGTGTGGGTGGCGCTGTCGAAGATGAAGATGAACCCGTCCATTCCGAGGAAGTTCGGGCTTGGCCTGCTGTTCAATGGCCTCGCGTTCCTCCTGCTCATGTTTGCGCTGTCGAGCCTGATAGGCGCCGACAACAAGATTCCGTTCTGGACGCTGGTGGCGGTCTACCTCATCCAGTCGGTGGGCGAACTGTGCCTCTCCCCGATCGGTCTCTCGATGGTGACCAAGCTCGCGCCGGTGCGCCTGGTGGGCCTCGGCATGGGCGGCTGGTTCCTGTCGACGGGAATTGGCAACAACCTGTCGGGCATCTTCGCCAGCAGAGTGAGCGGCGAGACGGGCATGACGACGGCGTCGGCGCTGAGCGGTTACACGTTCGGTTTCTGGGCGCTGACGGCGGCCGGAATAGTGCTCTTCCTCATTGCGCCGCGGGTGCAGAAGCTGATGCACGGGGTGAAGTAACTGCAGATGGTAGATGGGAGATGGTAGATGGCAGAGGGCAGAGAGTGCTCGGCAGTAAGCGAACGGCGGCCTTCCCGGCCGCCGTTCTGCAATTGCTCGCGAGCGGAAATGCGCGGCGACGTTAGTGGCCGCTGCCTACCACGGAATCCTGGGAATCGCGGCGAGCAGCGCC
This sequence comes from Gemmatimonadota bacterium, assembly GCA_023249375.1. Lineage (GTDB taxonomy): Bacteria > Gemmatimonadota > Gemmatimonadetes > Gemmatimonadales > Gemmatimonadaceae > PNKL01. Next base: position 40,420 of record JAHFCT010000015.1, read on the forward strand.
TGCGCGGCGGGCGACGCCGGTGCGCTGAACAGCTGGTGCGTGGGTGCACACTCCACAATGCGGCCCTGATGCATCACCGCAACGCGCGTGGCGATGCGCTCGACGACGGCGAGGTCGTGCGCGATGAAGAGGTAGGTGAGTGCGCGGCGCGCCTGCAGCTCCGCCAGCAGGTCGAGCACCTGCTGGCGCACGAGCACATCCAGCGCCGAGACGGCCTCGTCGAGCACGAGGAACTCGGGCTCCACCGCCAGCGCGCGTGCGATGGCGATGCGCTGCCGTTCGCCACCCGAGAACTCGTGCGGGAATCGGCTGGCATCGCTCGCCGACAAACCGACTTCCTCGAGCAGATGCGCGACACGCAGGTCGCCGCTGGGGCGCTGAAGCAACGCGTGGATGTCGATGCCCTCGCGTACGATGTCGCCGACGCGCATGCGGGGATCGAGCGACGCCTTCGGATCCTGAAAGACCACCTGCGCGCGGCGGCGGAACTGCCGCAGCGCATCCCCCGTGAGCGCGAGGACGTCAGCGCCGTCAAAGTGCACGCGCCCAGCCGCCGGCGCGACGAGCCGCAGAATGGCGCGGCCGAGGCTGGTCTTGCCGCTGCCCGACTCACCAACCAGCGCGAACGTCTCGCCGCGCTCAATGTCGAACGACACGCCGTCGACGGCGCGTGCGGCGGCTGCCGGGTACTCGACGACGAGGTCGCGAACCTCGAGCAGCGCGGTCATGCGCCGCGGCCGGCGGGACGCACCGCGTCGACGAGCGCGCGCGCCTGCGGATGCTCGGGGGCGGCAAGCAGCTGCGGCGTGGCGGTATCCTCCACCACGCGCCCGTCATGCAGCACCATCGTGCGCGAGCAGGTGGTGGCGATGACGCCGAGGTCGTGGCTGACGAGCAGCATGGCCATGCCGCGCTCGCGCTGCAGCGTGCGCAGCAGCTGAAGCACCTGGGCCTGCACCGTGACATCAAGCGCCGACGTCGGTTCATCGGCGACGAGCAGGGCGGGGTCGAGCAGCAGCGCCATGGCGAGGAGCACGCGCTGGCGTTCCCCGCCGGAGAGTTCGTGCGGATAACGCAGCGCGCGCGTTCCCGCATCGGTCAGTCCGGCGCGGTGCAGCATGTCGACGGCGCCGCGCATCGCCTTCTGGGCGTCGCGTTCGCCATGGGCGCGCGCCACCTCGGCCACCTGCGCGCCGACGCGCTGTCGCGGGTTGAGCGCGGTCAGCGGTTCCTGAAAGACCATCGAGATCCGGCGGCCTCGCAGATTGCGGCGCGCGCCAGCCGCGCGCTCGAGCATGTTGTACCCGTCGAAGACGACACGCCCACGCGTTTCCAGCGATTGCGGCAGCAGCCCAAGCAGCGACAGGGCCAGCGATGTCTTGCCGCTGCCGCTCGCGCCGAGCACGCCCACGGTCTCGCCGTCGCTCACGGCAAACGAGACGTCGTCGAGAATCGGCGCGCTTCGCCCCCCGCTGCCGATGTGCAGCCGCTCCACCGAGAGCAGGGCGGTCATCGGGCGCGCTCCTCGCCGGCAATCGCCGTGCGCAGCCGGTCAGCGAGCACGAGCGCCGAGCCCACCGTGAGCGTCACGGCGGCGATGGGGAAGACCACCAGCCACCACGCCGACGTGAGATAGTCCGTGCCGTCGAGAAGGATGTTGCCCCAGCTCGGCAGCGGCGGCTGAATGCCGAGGCCCACGAAGCTGAGCGCCGCTTCGAGCGGAATGACCGCTGCCAGCGCGAGCGCGGCCGCGACCGCCACCTGCGGTGCCACGGCGGGGAGCAGGTGGCGCCAGACCAGGCGCCACCGCGACGCCCCGAGGGCGCGGGCCGCCAGCACATACTCGCGCTGCAGGTGATCGCGGAACTCGGCGCGCACGATGCGCGCGGTAGTGAGCCATCCACTGCCACCGATGAGCACGATGAGCCACCAGGGCGACAGCGCGCCGAACGTGGCGACCAGCGCGATGACGACGAGCAGGCGCGGCATCGCGATGAGCACGTCAACGAGGCCGGAGACGATGGAGTCCACCCAGCCGCCCATCACCGCGGCGAGCGCGCCAAGCGCCGCGCCGAGCGTGACGGAGAGGAGCATCGCACCGGCCGCGACGCCGAGCGAGACGCGCGCGCCGTGCAGAATGCGGCTCAGCACATCACGCGAGAACGGGTCGGTGCCGAAGAGGTGATGCCACGATGGCGCGACGAGCCGCAGCGCCACCGGATCCGGCTGCAGGGTGGGATCGTAGGGCGAGATCCACGGCGCGAGCACCGCGGCAATCGCGGCGGCGCTCAGCACGCCGCCGGCGATGCGCGCGGGCCGGTCGGCGAGCAGTCGCTGCCAGGTATTGGCGGCCATTAGGGCACCGGGACGCGCCGCGGAGCGACGACGTCGGCGACGAGATCGGTGAGCGTGCGCGCCACGACGGCGACGAGCGTCGCGAGGAGCACCGCGGCGAGCACGAGCGGATAGTCGCGCGCGAGCAGCGCGTCAAAGAGCGTGAGCCCCATCCCCGGCCATCCGAAAATACGCTCGATCAGCGCCGCGCCGCCGACGAGCGACGGGAGCGCGAGGCCGAGGAGCGCGATCACGGGGCCGATGGCATTTGGCAGCGCATGGCGCAGCAGCACGTCCCATTCGCCAAGCCCCTTGGCGCGCGCCGTGCGAATGAAATCTTCGCGCATCACGCCGAGCAGCGCGGCACGCTGATGGCGCGCCACGCGTGACGCGACCGCGAGCGCCAGCACCGCGGCCGGCAGCGCGAGGTGCCACAGATAATCGGCGGCGCGTTCCCACAGTGGCCACGCCGTGGCGTCTCCCAGACTGCCGAGACCCGCCACCGGGAAGATCCGCCAGCGCGCGCCGAGCCACGTCATCGCAAGCAGGCCCACCAGAAACTCGGGCATCGCGACGCCGCCGAGGGTGAGCGCGCCGAGCACGCGATCCTGCCAGCGGCCGTGATGCCGCACTTGCAGCAGCGCCGCGCCAACGCCCACGGCGAAGCCGAGAATCAGCGCCGCGCCGACAAGGACCAGCGTGCGCGGCAGCGCGTCGCGCACCACCTCGGCGACGGCGCGATGCCGCGACGCCGAGTAGCCCAGCTCGCCGCGCACGAGCGCCCCGCCCCAGTGCGCGAAGCGCTCGAGCGGCGGCAAGTCGAAGCCGTACCGTGCGCGCCATTCGGCACGCACATTCGGCGGCACGTCAGTGCCATCGAGCGCGGTGGCGAACGGATCGCCGGGCGCGAACTGCAGCAGGGCGAAGACCGACGTCGCGACGACCGCACAGACGGCGGCGGCGTGCAGCGCCCGGGCGATCAGGCGGCGCGTCACGCCTCAGGGCGCGGCGAGGGCGCGGCGGTCGCGCGGCAGCCGCTGTGCCCGATCGATGGTCCAGTGCGCGATGTCCGACCACCACGCATCGGGACGGAGCGCGGTGGTCGTAAGCCGGCGGTGCACGCCCGCGAACATGCGCGGTTCGTACAGCCAGATCGCCGGTGCGTCGTCGATGGCCGCCTGATACGCCGTGCGGAAATGCGCGCGCACGGCCGCCGTGTTCGTTGCGGCGAGCGCACTGTCCACCTGCGCGTCAAAGGTCGCGTTGCTCCACCGGCCCCAGTTCTGCGCGCCCCGGCTGGGTCCGGGGGTGCCCCAGACATCGCGCACGCCGCGCGGACTCGGGCTGGTGCGCACGCCGCCCACGAGCGCATCGAACGCGCCGCGATGTGCGCGGTCGAGGAAGGCGTTGAAGTCCGCCTGCTCGATGGTGACCTGTACGCCAACGGTCTTGAGCTGCGCCTGCAGGAGCACGGCCGCCGCCTGGCGCGTGCGGCTCGACGCCGGCACGAGCACCGAAAAAGCGAGCCGGCGACCGGCGCGTTCACGCACGCCGTCCTTGTTGGTGTCACGCCATCCGAGCGCGTCGAGGGCGCGGATCGCTTCCACCGTGTCGAACGGGATGCCGCGCACGGTGGTGTCGGCCGTCCACTGCGTGCGCGAGAACGGGCCAATGGCCGGACGGGCGAGCGAATCGAAGACGCTCTGCGCGATCGTGGCACGGTTGACCGCCATCGTCAGCGCGCGCCGCAATTCGCGGTCGGCGAAGAGCGGATGCGGGCGGCCAGCCGCGTCGTTCACGTTGAACTGCACGAACGCGTAGTCGAACCCCCCGTAGGACTGCGCGCGCACCAAGCCGTCAGCGGGCAGCTGTTTGAAGTCCGGCGGCGCGAGCTGTTCGAGGAAATCGGCTTCGCCGGCGAGCAGCCGCGCGGCCACCGTCGCGCCTTGCGCCGCCACCGCAAAGACCACGCCGTCAATGCGCGGACGGCCGCCGTAGTAGTCCGCGTTCGCCGTGAGCTCAAGCGTGGCGCGCGGCGTCCACGACTTGAAACGGAACGGCCCGCTGCCGATGGGCGCACGCACGGCGGGCGCATCGTGCAAGGCGGTGTCGGCGAGCGCGGCGAGTCGATGCGCGGGCAGCGGGATGAGGGTATAGACGAACGCGTAGAACTGTTCCGGCGTGCGTTCGCGGAAATGCGCGCGCGCGGTGTGCGCGTCGGGCACCGACACCGAGTCCACCGTGGCGAGCGCGGCGCGCTGCACGGCGCCCACCGCACTGTCGGTCCAGACGCGAAACGCAAACTGCACGTCGCGCGCCGTGACCGGTTGCCCGTCGTGCCAGCGCGCGCGCGGATCGAGATGGAACGTGATCGTCAGCGAATCGGCGGACCACTCCCACGACGACGCGAGCTTGGGGACAAAGCCGCCGTCGCCGATGGTGTTCAAGCCCGGTCCGATGTCGGCGAGCTTGTCGTAAATGAGTTCGGTGACCGCGCGACCCTGATTGCCGACGGTGAGCGGCGGAAAGAGCGTTTCGGCGTCGGCGCCGGCGGAGACCACGAGTATGCCGCCGGAGCGCGCGTCGCCGCCGCGACAGGCGGCGGCCAGCACGCAGACGGCCAATGCGAAGCGGCGAGTCATGAGTTGTGCCACGTCGGGAAACGATAGGGGGAGACGGTCACCTGCGCCACGTCCACGCATCGTCGCGGAACTGTGTGAGTGCGTCTTCGAGCGCCACCTGATCCTGCAGCGCGCCATCAGTCGTAATCGCCGCCGTCGTGTCACCGCCCTCGGCGCTGACCACGGCGAACAGCGCATCGCGCACGGCGTCGTACGTCGCCTCCTCACCGAGCGCTTCGCGCAGCGTCGCCGCGGGAGCGGGCTCAAGGAACGGCCCGGTGACGAAGGCCGCGATTTGTCCCTGATCGTCGTCGAGGAGGATGGAGCCATGCTGCAGCAGCGCACCATCAGCACGCACCTGCGCGCTGCCGACGAGCTTGCGTCCGCCGAGTGTCAGTTCACCCGCGGCGGGCACGGCAAAGCACGCCGCGCCCTCCGGCCGCATCGAACGCGGTTCGCTCGCCTCGATGGCGGGAACGCCGAGCCGATGCAGTGCGCGCACCAGCAGCTTGTTGAACAGCCGCACGCTCGCCGCGATGGTTTCGCCGGCGACGATCGGCGCCGTGATGGAGTACGTGACTTCGCGATGATGCAGCAGCGCGCGTCCGCCGGTGGGGCGCCGCACGAGGCCGAGGCCCACGGTTGCAATGGCGCTGGCATCGTACTGCCGCCGCGCGGTTTCGTGCCGTCCGAACGAAAGCGTCGGCCGCCGCCAGCCGTAGACGCGAAAGACTGACTCGCCGGTGCGGCGCGCCCGGTCCATGAGCGCCACGTCGCACGCCATGTTCCAGGCCCCGTCGCAGGCCCCGGTGTCGAGCAGGCGCCAGCGGGTCACGTCAGCGCGTGAAGGCGTAGTAGATGACATACAGCCACGACAGCACACCGTGCAGGATGGCCCACAGAATGGAGTGATTGACGCTCCACGAAATCGCGATGGCGAGCGCCGAGCCGAAGCTGATGCCGGCGCGCGTGGCTTCCTGACGGGCGGACATGACGGTCTCCGAACGGTGAGTCACGTGAAGATACGCCCCGGGGATCGGTGGTGCATCGACCTGTGGTGGTCCGCCCTGCGAAACACGAGGCAATCCCCTGACGCGCGCCGTGTCCCAACGAACAACGCGCGTGGTTAGTTTTCTAGATGTCGCGCGCCGCACCGCACCCGCGTCGGGGGTGGCGCTGGCGCGCCGCACTGGAGAAGCGCGCACCGTGACTTCGTCATCGATTCCGCAGCCGGACGTTTTTGCGCCCCGGCATCTTGGCCCGTCGGACTCCGACGTGCAGGCCATGCTGAAGGTTCTTGGGTATCCCTCGCTCGACGCCCTCATCGACGCGACCGTCCCGGCCAACATTCGCCTCGGCCGCGCGCTGAAGCTGCCCTCGGGGCTGTCCGAACAGGAGGCGCTCGCCGAGTTCAAGGCGATGGTCGCGCCCAATCAGGTGTGGCGCAGCTTCATCGGGCAGGGCTACTACGGCACGCACGTGCCCGCGGTGATTCAACGCAACATTCTCGAGAACCCGGGCTGGTACACGGCCTACACGCCGTACCAGGCGGAGGTGGCGCAGGGACGCCTCGAGGCGCTGCTCAACTTCCAGACGACGGTGATCGAACTCACAGGCTTCCCGGTGGCCAACGCGTCACTGCTCGACGAAGCCACGGCCGCGGCGGAAGCGATGCAGATGGTGCACGCGGCCGCCAAGAGCGGGCGCGACGTCTTCCTCGTGGCCGATGACTGCCACCCGCAGACGATCGACGTCGTGAAGGCGCGCGGCGCGGCGCGCGGCATCGTGGTGAAGGTGCAGCCGGCCGCGGCCTTCGCGCTCGATGCGACGGTGTGCGGCGTGCTCATCCAGTACCCCAATACGTTTGGCGCCGTTGAGGATCATCGCGCGCTGGTGGACCGCGTGCACGCCGCCGGCGGCATGGTCGTGGCGGCTACCGATCTGCTCGCGCTCACGCTGCTCGCCCCGCCAGGCGAGTGGGGGGCTGACGTCGCGATCGGCAGCGCGCAGCGCTTTGGCGTGCCGTTCGGCTACGGCGGTCCGCACGCCGGCTTCCTCGCCACCAAGGACGAGTTCAAGCGGCTGATGCCGGGGCGCATCATCGGCGTCTCGCGCGACAGTCACGGCAACCGCGCCCTGCGCATGGCGCTCGGCACGCGCGAACAGCACATCCGCCGCGAGAAGGCGACGAGCAACATCTGCACGGCGCAGGTGCTGCTGGCGGTGATGAGCGGCATGTACGCGGTGTTCCACGGTCCCGACGGACTGCGGCGCATCGCGCAGCGGGTGCACCATCGCGCCGAATCGTTCGCCGCCGGAGCGCGCGAACTCGGCCACGCCGTGCTGCACGACGTGCTGTTTGACACCGTGCGTGTGTCGCCGAAGGGCGGCGCGGCGGCCGTCAAGGCGGCGGCCGAAGCCAAGCGCATCAACCTGCGCTACTTCGCCGACGGTACCATTGGCGTCTCGATGGATGAGACGACGACGGTGGCCGACCTCGTCGACGTGCTCGCCGCCTTCGGCGGCGCCGCGGCTCCAGCCGGCGTCGATGCTCGCTTTGACGAGCGCTTTGCGCGCACGAGCGATTTCCTGACGCATCCGGTGTTCAACCTCAACAAGTCCGAAACCGGCTTCCAGCGCTACGTCCGTTCGCTCGAGGCGAAGGATCTTTCGCTCGTGCACTCGATGATCGCGCTCGGCTCGTGCACGATGAAGCTGAACGCCGCAGCCGAGATGTTCCCGGTGACGTGGCCCGAGATCGGCAACATCCATCCGTTCGCGCCAGTGGCGCAGACCACGGGCTACAAAACGCTCTTTGATCGCATTGAAGCGGCGCTTGCCGAGATCACCGGATTCCACGCCGTGTCGTTGCAGCCGAACGCCGGCTCGCAGGGCGAGTACACGGGATTGCTCGTCATCCAGGCGTATCACCGCTCGCGCGGCGACGGACACCGCAACATCTGCCTTATCCCGCAGTCGGCGCACGGCACCAACCCGGCGAGCGCGGTGATGGCCGGACTGAACGTCGTGGTGGTGAAGACCGATCCGCACGGCAACATCGACGTGGCTGATCTCAAGGCGAAGGCGGAGCAGCACTCGGCCAACCTGTCGGCGCTGATGGTGACGTATCCGTCGACGCACGGCGTGTTCGAGGAGGCCATCACTGAAATCACCAAGGTGATTCACCAGCATGGCGGGCAGGTCTATCTCGACGGTGCGAACATGAACGCCATGGTCGGCCTGTGCCGGCCGGGCGACATCGGAGGCGACGTCTGCCACCTGAACCTGCACAAGACGTTCGCGATTCCGCACGGCGGCGGCGGTCCTGGCGTCGGCCCCATTGGCGTGGCCGAGCATCTCGCGCCGTTTCTCCCTGGACACGTGACCATCAAGACCGGCGGCGCCAGCGCCATCGGTGCGGTCGCGGCGGCGCCGTGGGGGAGTGCGAGCGTCGTCCCGATCTCCATGATGTACATCATGCTGCTCGGCGGCGAAGGCCTGACGCTGAGCACGAAGATCGCGATCCTCAACGCCAACTACGTGGCCAAGCGTCTCGAAGGTACGTTCCCGGTGCTGTACAAGGGGACCAACGGCACCATCGCGCACGAGTGCATCGTCGATCCGCGCTTCCTCAAGCAGACGGCGGGCATCGACGTCGAGGACATCGCGAAGCGGCTGATGGACTACGGATTCCATGCGCCCACCGTCTCGTTCCCGGTGGCGGGGACGCTGATGATCGAGCCGACGGAGAGCGAACCGAAGGAAGAGCTGGACCGGTTTGTGGACGCGCTGATTGCCATTCGCGCCGAGGCTGCGCGGGTGGAGAGCGGCGAGCTGCCGAAGGACGACAACCCCCTGGTGCACGCGCCGCACACGCTGGCGCAGTGCGTGGCGGATGCGTGGACGCATGCCTACGGGCGCGAGTTGGCGGCGTTCCCGCTGCCGTGGGTGCGCGGGCACAAGTTCTGGCCGACCGTCGGGCGGGTGGACAACGCCTTCGGCGACCGCAACCTGATCTGTACGTGTCCGCCGACGGAGGCGTACTCGCAGACGTGCGTGTAGCGGCCACGCGTCGCCGCTCATAAGACGAAGGGCACCGAGGATTCGCGAAACCGCGACCTCGGTGCCCTTCGGGCTTGTCTGGCTCCTTCCGTGCGGAACCGAGCCTCTTCGATCTAACGAATGCTAGTGACCGCTGCCGGATGCCACGTGCTTCTCGTACGCCGCCGCATCGAGCAGCGCGGCGACATCGGCCGGGTTGACCTTCATCTTGATCATCCAGCCTTCACCGTAGGGATCGCTGTTGACGAGCGAGGGCTCGCCTTCGAGCCGCGCATTCACGTCCAGCACCTCGCCGGCGATGGGGCAGTAGATGTCAGACACGGCCTTCACGGCTTCGATGGTGCCGAACGAATCATGCGCGCCGTACGTGGCGCCGGCCTTCGGGAGATCGAGATAGACGACATCGCCCAACTCGCCCTGTGCAAAATCGGTGACGCCGACGTAGACGACGGTCGGGTCGGCAGTGGGCTTCAGGTATTCGTGACTTTCGGTATAGCGATATTCAGCAGGAATCGAGGACACGGACCGCTCCAGGTGTGTCTGAGGTGTATGTGAATTCTACCGTTCGCGGAGCGTGGGTTCAAGCCGATACGGCGCGATCACGCAGTGCGTTGAAGACGGTCCGCGCACGCAGTTCGAGCGCCGCCGGCGTGCCGTCGTTGTCAATCACCCAATCGGCACGCGCGCGCTTGGCCTCGCTCGGCCACTGCGCGTCGGCCATGGCCGCCGCGTCGGGGTCGCTGAGGCCGCGGTCACGCACGAGGCGCGCCAGGCGCACGTCGCGCGGCGCGTCCACCAGCACGATCGCGTCCACCGTATCAGCAAGATCGGCCTCGAACAGCAGGGGAATGTCGCACACCACCAGTTGGTCGCCGCGGGCCGCGGCCTGCTCGATGGCGCTGCCGCGCCGCCGAGCCACCTCGGGGTGCACGATCGCGTCGAGCGCGGCGCGTTCCGCGGCATTCGCAAAGACGACGCGGCGCAGGGCGGGGCGGTCGAGCGTGCCATCGGGCGCGATGACGGCCGCTCCCCAGCGCGCCGCGATGGCGGCGAATGCCGGCGTGCCGCGGGCCACCGCGTCGCGCGCGAGCGCATCGGCGTCGATCAGCACCGCGCCCCACGATGCAAAGTGGCGCGCCACGGCGGACTTGCCGGCTCCGATGTTTCCCGTCAATCCGATCACGAGCATCCCGAACAATGGCGCGCGTTGTGCGCCCCGTGCAACTTTTACGCTGTGAATCGCCGCCGCGGATATACGATCATCGAAGTCGTGATGGTGCTGGTGCTCATCGCCATCATGTCGGCGCTGGCGCTGCCGAAGATATCGTTCCTGCGCTACACGCAGGACGCCAGCGGCCGCTCCGTCCAGCGCTCGCTGATTGCCGCGCAGCAGGTGTCGATCTCCAAGAACACCAACGTGCTCTTCGTCGTCGACTACGCCGCGTCGCGCATGCGGATCGTGCAGGACACGAACGCCAACGGCGCGGCCGATGCCGCGGAGACCTGGTCGTCACAGCGGCTGCCCGAGGGATCCAAGTTCTCGATTCCGGGGACGACGGTGGACGGTGCCACGGCATATTACGCGACCGGGCCGGGCATTTCGACTACCGCCTCCGGCCCGACCATTACGTTCTACCCGAACGGATCAGCGAGCGGCGACGCCTTCTTGTACGTCGGCGTGGCGTCGGGGCGCACCGACGCGCTGCGCGCCATCGAATTTGCGGGGTCGACGGGACGCACGCGCCTGTGGCGGTATCTCAGCGGGGCTTGGCGCCGCGACTCGCTGTAACGGCGGGCCGCGGGTCGGACTAGCGTCGGCGCGCCGCGCAGCCTGTCGCTCTACGCAAACACTCCGCGCACCAGCGGCTCGAACTTCGCCGTGAAGTGCCGCAGGGCCGGCGGCTGTTCCACGATGCGCACGCCGCGAATGCGCGGCGCGATGCTGTTCACGTGCAGCAGCACTTCGCACACATAGTCCATGTGGCTCTGGGTGTAGACGCGGCGCGGGAAGGCGAGGCGCACGAGTTCGAGGTCAGCGGGCCGCTCGCTGCCGTCGGGCTGCTGGCCAAACATCACCGAGCCAATCTCGCAGGCGCGGATGCCGCCTTCGAGATAGAGCACGAGCGACAGCGCCCACCCCGGATACTCGGACGGCGGGATGTGCGGCAGCCATGCCTTGGCATCGAGATACAACGCGTGGCCGCCCGCGGGCCGCACCATCGGGATGCCCGCGCTGGTCATCTTCTCCGCCATATACTCGACGAAGCGGATGCGATAGCGCAGGTAGTCGGGGTCGAGCGCCTCGTAGAGGCCGACCGCGATGGCCTCGAGGTCGTAGCCCGCGAGCCCGCCGTAGGTCGGGAATCCTTCCGTGAGGATGAGTGTGTTGCGGCAGCGCTGCGCCAGCGCATCGTCATTCATGGCGAGGAAGCCGCCGATGTTCGCCATGCCGTCCTTCTTGGCGCTCATCGTGCAGCCGTCGGCGAGCGAGAACATCTCGCGCGCAATCTCGATGGGCGTCCGGTCTTCGTAGCCGGCCTCGCGCGTGTGGATGAACCACGCGTTCTCGGCAAAACGGCACGCATCGAGGAAGAACGGCACGCCGTGCTGGCGGGCGATGGCCGACGCACCGCGGATGTTGGCCATGCTCACCGGCTGCCCGCCGCCCGAGTTGTTGGTGACGGTGATCATCACCAGCGGCACGCGCCCCGGATTCTCCGTCAGCACGCGCTCGAGCGCGGCAAGGTCCATGTTCCCCTTGAACGGATGCAGCGCCTGCGGATGGTGCCCCTCGGCGATCGGGATGTCCATCGCCGAGGCGCCGCGGGCCTCGAAGTTGGCGCGCGTGGTGTCGAAGTGCCGGTTGTTGGGGACGATGTCGCCCGACTTCAGCATCGCGCCGCTCAGGATGTGCTCGGCGGCGCGCCCCTGATGCGTGGGAATGACGTGGGTGAAGCCCGTGATGTCGCGCACCGCCGCGTCGAAGGCGTAGAACGAACGGGCGCCGGCGTACGTCTCGTCGCCGCGCATCATGCCGGCCCACTGGTAGATCGACATCGCCCCTGTGCCCGAGTCGGTCAGCAGGTCGATGAGGACATCCTCACCGCGCAGCAGGAAGATGTTGTAGTGCGCCGCGGCGAGGGCGACGGCGCGCTGTGCTTCGGTGGTCTGGCGTATGGGTTCGACCGTCTTGATGCGAAACGGCTCGATGATGGTCTTGAACTTCACTGGGTCCCTTGCGATTCAAGTCCTTGAGCGAGTTCCGGGCGCCCGATGGCGCGCAGGAACTGCGCCGTGACGTAACGGGCGCCGCCGTGCTCGCGGATTTCCAGCGGGGTGGCGCCCACATAGCGCTGGCACATGTTGCGGAACGCCGATCCCGAGGGAAAATCGAGCGCGCGGGCGATGCCGTCGGCGCTGCGCTTGGGATCGTCGAGCATTTGTCCGGCGACGATCAACCGCCCCCAGCCGATGAGCTTCTGCGGGGCGGGGAGGCGTTCCTTGCGCAGCTTCTCGAGCAGCGTCCCCTTGTTGACGGAGAGCGTGTCGGAGAGGCGATGCGACGTGAGCCGCATATGGGCGCGCGTGACGACGATAAGGATGGCGTCGCGCGCCACGGCGTCCATCGCCGAGAGGCGGTGCCGGAGCAGCGCGGCCACGCCGCGCGCCTCCGCCTGCTCCACGACGGTACGCACGGCTTGCGGCGAGTCGTCGAGGTCGACGATGAGGAGTCCGTCGAGTCCCGCGCGTCCGGCGTCGAAGAGGTCGCGCGCGCGCTGCGGACTGGCCGTCACGTAGGCGATGAGCGTGAGCCGTGGAAAGCGCGAGCGCAGCTGGCGCACGCGTTCGAAACTGGCGGTGCCGTCGGCGAAGAGATCGAGGACGGCGAGATGCACCGGCTCCGTGGCGCAGGCCGCGAACAGCTCATCCCAGCTGTGGCAGGGCGACAGGCTGTGCTGCCCACGGACGGCGCCGTGGACGCGCTGCAGGCATCGGTCGAGCGGGAGCAGAGTGGCGACTACGCCCATGGGCCTTTGGGGTGCGGGCCGCCGGTGCGGCGGCCACTGGAAGTTACCACGCCGCCGGGCCCGGCGGCACAAGGCGCGCGACGGGGTAGAGGAACGGCAAAAGGGCTGGCGTTTGCCCCGTGGCCCCAACCACATTGTTTATAGATGCAGACAGGGATCTCCGCGCGCTCCAGGACGCGCCGCTCAGGCATGACGTTGATCGAGGTCATCATCGCGGTGATGATCCTCAGTGGCGTGCTCATCGGCCTCTCGAATTTCACGCGGCGGTTCCAGAAGCTCTCCAACAATCACGATGCCCTGGCGATTGCAAGCGAATTGGCCACCGCCCGGCTCGAGGCCGTCCAGCTGTACCGGACCTACTCGACGCTGGTGTCCACGTTCGACGGGACATCCGAGACCAGCGCCACCTCGTCGGCCAACCCGCCCATGACCCAGTATCCCGGTTATACGCGCACGACATCGGCGGTGCGCACGGGGCCGACCACCAGCGCGGACTACGTGACGGTCACGGTGACTGTCACGCAGACGGCGACCAGCACGACGGTCCGCAAGTCGCTGGTCATCGCGGCGTTCTGATGGCGCGCGCGCGGCGGGGCGGGTTCAGCATGATCGAGATGATTTTCGCCGTCTCGATCACGGTGCTCGTCTTCTCCATCGCCATTCCGTTCTTTCGCGCGCAGACGCGGGCGATGGACGCCGGGGCCGGGCGGCTCGATGCGTTCCAGGCCGCGCGCTACGCGGTGGCGCGCATCGAGGCCGACCTGCGGTTCGCCGGCGGCGATGTGAGCCAGCCACTGATCGTGCAGGCGGCGCCGTTCGCCATTGCGTTCAACGCCAACATCGCGGCGCGCACGCCGACCATCGATCCCAACGCGTCGTACTGGGACTCATCGCTCGACACGCTGACGTCACAGGCGTGGATGGTGTCGCGTGCCGGCACGCTGCGGCTTTCGACGAAGACCTATCCGCCGCAGACGTACCTGAATCTCAACGGCACCGCCGGCAAGGCCGAGACCATCCAGTACTTCCTGCGCGCGGATGCGAGTGGCACGACCGGGATGTATGTGCTGTATCGCCGCGTGAACGACCGCGACAGCACGCTGGTGACACGCAACTTGTACGTGCCGAGCGATTCCAACTTCTTCTTTCGCTACTACGCGACGGATGCCAGCGGGACGACGGCAGCGATCGCCAACTCGTCGCTCCCGCTGTACTGGGACGACTCGCAGGGGCGCGCCGACTCCATCACCGCCGTGCAGCTCCGCGCGACCGGCCAGTACTGGGACGGCCGCGCGCAGACGAATGTGTTCCGCGACCTGTATACGACGGTGAAGCTGCGCAACGCGTTCCGGCTATTGCCGCGTCGCTGCGGGGCCGTCCCGGTGACACCGGATACGCTGGGCGTGCTCGTGGAAACGGCGCCCGCCGGCGCCAAGCGCGACGTGCGGCTCGACTGGTCGGCGATCGCGGGCGATTCGACCTCGCCGCGCGACGTGCGCCAGTACGTCCTCTACCGGCGGCTGAGCGGTGCGGCTGCCTGGACGCCGATTGGCAGCAAGGTGGCGCGCGGGGCGAGCGCGTACCGCTATCAGGACTTCGCGCTGCCGGTCACGGGGACGTATGAGTACGGCATCGCCGCGCGTGATTGCACCGGACTGTCCAGCACGCGCACGGGCTCTTCGACGGTGACGTTCCCATGATGGCATCGGCGCGCCGCGGGTCGGCCCTCGTGCTCGTCCTGATCATGACGCTGGCGCTCGCGGGTCTGTCGGCGTCGGCGGTGTATATGACGAGCAGCTCGGGGCTGCTCAGCCGCTATCACGACAAGGATCGCGACCTCACCTTCGCGCTCGAAACGGCGCTTGAGCTGGGCAAGTCGCGCCTGCAGCGCGATACGACCCTCGTCCTCTACGACACGGGCTACAAGCAGCTGCTCACGAGCCAACCCGTGTACACCTCCAGCGGGTCCGTGCTGACGGGCGTCACGGTGAATCTCTACGCCGGCAACACGGGCGACACGTCGGGAGTGTACATCCCGTACATCACGCTCCTCGGGACCGTGTCGGACCCCAGCGGCATCCGCTACGCGCGTCGGCTGGACCTGTACCAGCAGTCCTTCTCGCGGTACGGGCTGTTCACGAATGATTTTCCGGCGGCGGCCAGCATCGGCGCCGGCGAGCAGGTGGCCGGACGCGTGCACTCGAACAATCGGTTCATCGGGTCGAGTTCCGGCTCGCCGACGCCGGTGTTTTTCGACACCGTGAGCGCGGCCGGTGTCATTAGCGGCAGTGGGCAGTGGTCCGACACGCTGAGTTCGGCGTCGGGCACCACCGTCATTCCATATCCGGCGCAGGCGACGACGCGCACGTACTACTCGGCGCTCGCCACCGCCGGCAACCTGAATTACACCATCAGCGCGGGCTCGGCCACCAGCGCGTACAACGCCGGCATCAACATGTCGGGCACGTCGAACGCGACGGCCAACTACACGGGGCGGATCGAGTTCCTGACGATTGACGTGAACAACAACGGCATGATCGACTCGACCGAAGGCTTCATGAAAGCCTTCATCCTGTGGCCAGCCTACGGCGGCGATTCGACGCTGCTGAACACGAACTTCAGCGGCGTCCCGGTGGCGACCACGCAGCAGATCATGCTGAACCAGTGCGGGGCGTTCTACAACGTGCTCACCTCGACCGGTGCGTACCGGCGCGAGTTCTTCCCCGTGTCGATGCACAAGACCACGTGGGTGAGTACCCGCATCCAGACGAGCACGTACCCCACGGTGAGCGCGGCGCAGGCCGCCGTCTTCGCGGTGCTCGACCGCACGGCCATTCGCACCATCCTGCAGCAGCCTACGGCGCGCTGCTTCCCGTTGGGAAGTCCGTACCTCGTCAACGTGGAACGCTTCACACAGTCCGGCTCGGCGCACTGCTATCAGGATTGGAACGCGTTCACCGCGTGGCGCATGTACACGTGGGGGTCCAACCCGCTCTGTCCGGCTTCGCAGCAGTACGGCGGCCAGGACTCGACGTTCACACACTACGTCTTCACCTGTGCGGTGGATCAAGCGTTTACCGACGGGCGATGTACGTACACCGGTGCTGCACCCTCGTACATCTACGACCCGCCCTACGTGGGTGAGTGGGACTCCTACCCCGGCACGAGCAACCTGCCGACGCTCCCCGCGGCGGTGCGTCAGGACGTGGAACGGCCATACCTCTTTCCTCTGCACCCGACGTACAATCCCAATTCGCGCGGCGTCGTGTATCTCGCGTCGAGCTCGGCGACGCGCCGCAGCATCTACCTGTCGGGGACGGTGCGCGGCAATGTGACGGTCTTTGTGAACGGCATCGCGACGCTGATCGACGACATCACGTACGACGCGGAACCGACCGACACCACCAATCTCTGCCGCAATTTTTTCGGCCTGATTGCGTACGATTCCATCCAGATTTCGGATAACGCCATCAACCGTCCGCGCAACTACGACAATACGAGCGCAGACTATACGATGAGCATGGGGAGCAATCGCGATTTCCTGTTCCACGGCATCGCGATGGCGCTCGGTGGATCGGTCAACACGTTCAATCCGAACGTCGCGACATCGGCGAACCCGGTCTACACGTGCCCCACGGGCAGTGCGTTCACCGCGGCGGGCGGCTGCATGCAGATCGTGGGCGGCACGGTGATGAAGACCTATGCGGCACCGTACACGGCCACCGCCAACTCGGGCTTCCGCCCGCTGCGCGGGCGCGATCCCTGTCAGATGGAGAATCGCCGGCCGCCGTACTTCCCGATCGCCAAGACCCGCGTGCGGCCCGCCAAGATGTTTGACGTTGACGTGCGCCAGGTGAAGACCACGGCGCTGCTCACGTCGTACTTCACGCGCTTGCGCGGCGCGCGCGCGGCGCCGTAGCCGGCCTTTCAGAGCTGTGGCGTTACAGCAGCCGCGTCCCTACAGCAGCTGCGGCCTTACAGCAGCCGCGGCTGGTCGCCGCGCAGCACCGCGTGGCAGTTGCGGCAGCGCGCCTCGTAGCTCTCGGTGCCGCCCACCATGATCAGCGGCGAGTCCCAGTGCGCGGGCCGGCCGTCAATCAAGCGCTGATTGCGGCTGGCCGGCGCGCCGCACCGCACGCAGATGGCGTGCAGTTTGTCCACGACTTCCGCCAGACACATCAGGCGTGGCATCGGGCCAAACGGCTCGCCGCGAAAATCCGTGTCGATGCCGGCCAGAATGACGCGCACGCCGCGGTCGGCGAGGCCGGTGGCGACGTCGCAAATGCCTTCGTCGAGAAACTGTACCTCATCGATGGCCACGACCTGCGCGTCGGCGTCGAGCCGCTGCGCCACCTGCGCCGCCGAGTCCACCGGCACCGCCTCGACGGTGCGTCCGTCGTGCGAGCCGACGGCAAAGACGCCCGTGTAGCGGTTGTCCAGGTGCGACTTGAACACCTGGACCCGCTTCTTGGCAATCATCGATCGGCGCACGCGGCGGATGAGCTCTTCGCTCTTGCCGCTGAACATCGACCCGGCGATCACTTCGACCCAACCGCCGGGCAGCTGGAAGTGATCACTCATTGATCACCCCGAGGCCGGCGCGGGCCTCCGCCCCGCGGCTTGTCACGAAAACTGCCGCGCGGCTTGTCGCCGAAGCCGCCACGCGGCTTGTCGCCAAAGCCGCCGCGTGGCTTGTCGCCAAAGCCGCCGCGCGGCTTGTCGCCGAACGAGCGCGGCTTATCTCCCGTGGCGCGCGGCTTGTCGCCGAAGGCACGGGGTTTGTCGCCGTAGGCGCGCGGCTTGTCGCCGAACGCACGCGGCTTGTCGCCAAACGCACGCGGCTTGTCGCCGAAGCTGCGGCGCGGGGCGCGTTCATCGCGATCGCCGCTGCCCGCCGAACGACGGGGCGGCCGGTCATCGCGCTCGCGGCGGATGGTCCGGTCCACAAAGCGCGGCTTCGACGGCTCGCGCGGATCACGGAGCGGGAAATCGTCGCGTGGGCGCGACGGGCGCTCTGAACGCGGCGCCCGTTCGCTGGAGATGCGTGGCGGGCGATCGGCAATCGATGCGGCAGGCGCCGCGACCGCGGGAGCAACCGGCACGGCGTTGCGCGCCATCTCAAGCAGGTGCAGCGCGGCGCCCGCCAGTTCCACGCCATCGAACTCCGAGAGCAGCGGTTCCAGCGCCATGATTTCGCGCGCGGGATACGACGCCGAAAGCACGCTCTTCAACTCGGCGCGCAGCCGCTCTTCCTGCGCACGCGCCGCACTCGTCGCGCGGCGCGTGACAAATGGCGTGACGCCGGCGCTGCCCGCCATGCGGCGGAGCGCGCCCAGCTGACGCGGCGCGATGAGCGCCACGGTGCGGCCGGGCTGCGCGGTCATCGCCGTCTCGAACGCCGACGCCGACGGCAGGCCGGCAAAGATCACGAGCGCGACGTTGGTCGGCGCCTCGCCGTCGGTGACGAGCACCATCGGCGCGTCGGCGGGATATCCGTGCTCGGCGAGCGCGGCGTGCACGGCGTCGGGGTCCGTCGTGATGACCACTGTGGACGGCGGGTCGAGATCATCGAGCAGGCCGGGCACCGCGGCGGCAGCGCTGCTGCCGCGCACGCACTGATACTGCAGCGCCGCCGGCGTCGTCTCACTCGACGCGTCGTCGGCCAGGCGGTGCGCCTTGTGCAGGTAGCGCTCGAGCAGCGCCTCGACGGCTGCCGTCGCCTCGGAGGCAATGAGCACGCGGCGCGCCTCCTTGGGCACCGACGCCATGACAGTGGCGAGCTGATCGGCGTCGAACTCGTCGGCGGCAACGAGCGCAACCACCTGCACGCCGTCCAGCGGCAGCGAGGACGTGGCGAGCAAACGCTCCGCGTCCGCCGGGGTCACGATGACGATGGGTGCGCCGTAGGTCTTGAGCACGCGGGCGGCGCGCTGCGCATCGGTCACAGGGAGAATGCGCGCGATGCCGGCGCGCGCAATGCGCAGCGCCAATGCGAGCTCGACGGCAGCGCCCGTATCGGGAACGCAGATGAGCGCGGCGGGCGATTGGCCCGGTTCGCCGCCCTCGCGGTCAATCACCGGCGCGAGCCGGTCGGCGATGCGTCCCCAATGGGGGGCGAGAAAATGGGCGACGTGCGTGTTGCGGCCGGTCGTACCGGCGGCGGACGGTGTTGCGCTCACTGCGACCTCGATTGTCAATGGCGTCAGCGCCAGCGTGACGCTAACTTCGTCGTGCCCCTACAATCTAGCGCAATTTCCCCGGCCCTCCAATCGGGAGCCCGGTTTTCTTATGTCGCTTTCCTTTGTGCCGTCGTCCAACGTCGCCTCCATTAAAGAGTCGGCGACGATCGCCGTGTCACAGCGGGCCAAGGCGCTCCGCGCCGCCGGCCGCACGATCATCGATTTGGGGGCCGGCGAGCCCGACTTTGACACCCCGACGTTCATACGTGAAGCGACGAAGGCGGCACTCGACGCCGGTGCGACGCGTTACACCGCGGTCGAGGGCATCCTGCCGCTCCGTGAGGTGATCGCCGCCGATGCGACGCGTCGGCGCGCCGGTCGCGACACGCCGGTGACGCCCGGCGAGGTGGTCGTCTCCACCGGTTCCAAACAGTCGCTGCAGAACGCCGCATTCGCGCTGTTTGGTCCGGGTGACGAGGTGCTCCTGCCGGTGCCGAGCTGGGTGAGCTACTTCGAGATGATAGGGCTCGCACGGGCCACGGCCGTCGCCGTACCCGGCGATCCGTCGATCGGCCTCAAGGTGACGCGCGCGTTGCTCGAGCGGTATGCGACGCCGCGCACGCGCGGGCTGATGCTCAACTCGCCCTCCAATCCGAGCGGCGCCGTGTACGGCGCCGATGAGCTGCGCGCGATCACCGATCTGGCCGCCGAGCGCGGCTGGTGGGTAATCAGCGACGAGATCTACGCGCGCATCACGTACCGCATGGGCGAGGCGCCGTCGGCGCTCGACGTGGCGGCACGCCGCGACAATCTGGTGGTCATCAATGGCGTGGCGAAGGCGTACGCGATGACCGGATTCCGCATCGGCTGGTCAATTGCGCCGCGCGCCGTCTCGCAGGCAATGACCGCGCTCCAGTCGCACACGACCTCCAACGCGGCCACGTCGTCGCAGCACGCGGCGCTGGCCGCACTGACGCGCACCGACGAGGCCGACGCCGCGATTCGTGCGATGGTCGGCGAGTTCAAGGAACGCCGCGACGCGGCGCGGGGCATCCTGTCGGCCATTCCGTCGCTGGAACTGGTGGAGCCCGAGGGCGCGTTCTATCTGTTCTTCAAGGCGCCGGGCGGCGACGGCACCGCGTTCGCGACGAAGCTGCTCGAGACTGAGGGGGTGGCGGTGGTGCCGGGCGCGGCCTTTGGCACGCCAGCCTGGGTGCGCGCGTCGTACGCGGCATCACGCACCGATGTCGAATCCGCGATGCACGCGATCGTGCGTGCCTGGAGCGCGTAAGCGGAGCGCGTCAACGGAGCGCGTGAGTGTGGCGCTTGACCGGCCCGCGTGACGCGCGCCATCGTCCGCGCTATCTTGGGTTTGTCGCTGTTCGTGCCCCTTCCTCATGCACTTGAGCTGATATGATCACGACGATCGTCCTGGTGCGCGCCGAGCCCTCGCTGATTCCCAAATGCGCCGCGGCGCTGGCCGGCATCGACGGCGTCACCGACGTCTACTCCGTGTCCGGTGAGTGGGACCTCGTCTGCCTCATCAAGGTGAAGGAGTACGAGGAGATTGCGCACGTCGTGACCGAGGAGTTTCCCAAGGTGCCCGGGCTCGTACGCACGACGACGCTGACGGCGTTTCGCGCGTACTCCAAGAAGGACCTCGAGCAGGCGTTCAACATCGGGGTGGAGTAGCGCTTCGCGCGCCTACTTCTTCTTCTTTTCCCTGACGCACCAGTTCTGCGGCACGCGCAGCATCTCGTGCCACTTGCCGCTCGCGCGCGCGAGCAACACGAGCTCGTTGGTGCCGGCATAGCGCCACGACTCGAGAAAGACCTCATCCGTGCCGTCGCCCGTCAGGTCGAGGTGGTCGAGCATGCGCTGGAACTCCACCGCGCGCGCCTCGCCGCTCTCGAGATGACGATAGCTCACCTGATAGCCCTTGCCGTCGATGTCATCGCCGAACACCAGGAAGTGCGTCGTGTGCCCCGCGCCGGGGCCGGTGTCGCCGGCGTTCGCATCCACCTGACTGGCGACGAGCGTCGGCTTGCTGCCGCCGGATACGTGCATCGCACGCGCGCTGAACGATGCGGTGTCGATGTCGGTGGAGTCGAGCTGCTCGGCTTTCAGCGCCGCGAGGGCGAGGGTACGCGCGGTGGCGGCGAGGTCCTTTGGCGCCGAGACCGCCGCTGCCATACTCGGGCGCGCCACGCTCAGCGAGAGGAACTCAAAGGCAGGATCGAGCGGCACCGACGTCTTGAGCGCCACCGCCGCCATCGGGCGCACTTCACGGCAGCCGGGCAGGTCGTATAGCGGCTCGCTGTCCGGCTCCCACATGCGGCGCGTGACGGTCACCGTGCCCGCCGGCTGCCCATCGCGATAGACCGGATATTGCGAGCCGGGCTGGAAGTACGTGGAGTCGAGGCGGCGCCAGTCGGACTCCGGCAGGATGATTGGCTTCACCGCGCCGTCGATGATGGCGGCAATCGGCACGAGCCGCGTGGAGTCGGTGGTCCCGAACACCTGGAAGACAAGCGGCGGCTTGGTGGCGACGTCAAACGAGGGCGGCGGCGGCCGGTCGTCGGCGGACTCCTTCTTCGCCTTGTCGCATCCCGCCGCGAGGGCTAGGATGCTCAGCATGAGTGCGGATCGGCGCATCGGGCCAACGTACCTGCCATCTGGCGGGGCCGCAAGCGTGCGCGACGCCCTGCGTGCGCTGCGCGGCGCGGGCGCCGCATTGACCGCGTCCGAGCCGGCCCTCGAGTTGCGTCCCGTTGTGGCGGAGCCGCCGCGGCTGCAGCGCGCCGAGCCGCTCGAAGGCGACGCCGTGCGCGGACGCATCGTGGATGGCGAGCCGATCGCCGGTTTCGTCGCGTTTCTCGATGGCATTCAGGAGAGCCGCGTGCTGGCGCACTGGCCGGGCGGCATCCCGCTGGTGCACGGCACCGTCGCGGCGACGGTGCGCCGACGCCGCGACCGTACACTCGTCGCCTGGCGCGACGACGCCACCCGCGTCGCCCGCACCCTTTTCGTGCCGCGCGCCGCGATTGGTGAGGCCGCATGGACGGCCATCGAGCGCGAATGCGCGGTGCGCGACACGCTCGAACCGGGCGAGAGCGGTCCGTGGCACCCGCAGGAACTGACGTCGCGCGCCCTGAGCGCCGTGCAGCGCCGCCGCGAAGAGGCGGAGACGGCGTGCGCCGCGCTCTGGTGCGCTGACGGCGATGGCCCGCTGCTCGTGGACGGCGGCATCGCGTCGGCCGGCAGCGCCGCGCACTCGCCTCTCGCCATCGGCGTGGTGAAGTCGCACCGCACGCTCTACGTCGACGGCGATGCGCTGCCACTCGTGCTCGGCCTGCGCGCCGGAGAGCGCACGACGGCGTTCACGGTGAAATCGCCGCGCCGCGCGCCGGTGGCCAGCTGGTACCTGCGCCTGCGCGACGCTGCCTCACACGACGCGCTGTGGGGCCTCGTGCGCGTTGAGGTCGCGCTTGACGGCGCGAGCTCTGCACGTGCGGACGAGGTCTCGCGCTGGCTGCTCGCCGAACGATCGCCCGTGTCGCTCCCCGATCCGCGCTGGGGAGCCATGGCGTATGGCGTTAGGTTGACGGAGGAGTATCTGCGCGCCATCACGCGGTAGCCGTCGCAGCGGTCGGCCGACTGTCAGCTACGTACACAACCCTCGTCATCGCACCCGACGCAATCGTGATCGCCATCCTTCTTCGAAATCCTGAATCCAAATCCGTGATCTCTGTCCAAAATCCATGTCCGTAGGACGCGTTGTCGCAACGGAGCGCCGTCCCAACACCCCGCACGAATTCCATTTCTGGACCGCGCTTGATGCCCCCGTCGGGATTGGAACGATCGTGCGCGTCGAGGGACCGGCCACGGGTGACGGCCGGCTCGTCAGCGTGTACGGTGTAGTGGTCGAGGGGTTCTCGTATACCGATCTGCAGACGCCGCTGCACGATGTCATCGGCGCGGACGGCGATCCGGAGCGCGCGCTGCGCGCACCGACGGATCGCACCGAGATTCGCCTGTACACGGCGCACTCGCTGCGTCACGTCCCCGACGAGCCGCTGCAGCCGGTGCCGATGGGCATCGTGCATCTCGCCACGGACGACGACGTCGCCGTGGCGCTGCGGATGGACGGCTACCTGAAGGAAGGGCAACGCACAGGCATTCCCATCGGCGTCTATCGCTCCGGTGCGATGCAGAGCCCCGTCTATCTTGACGCCGACTTCCTGCTTGGTCCCGAGGCCGCGCACCTCAACATCTCGGGCGTCTCGGGCCTCGCCACCAAGACGAGCGCCGTCGAGTGGCTGCTCAGCTCGATCTTCGCGCACTTTCCTGAGCAGAAGGGAAGCGTCGCCGCGGTCTGCTTCAACGTCAAAGGACCGGATCTCTGCTTTCTCGACCTGCCCGCCGAAAAACTCGACGAGGCCGACCGCGCGCTCTACGACGCAGTCGGCGTTCCCGCCGAACCGTTCCGCGACGTGGAGTACTACGCGCCATGGACGGCACGCGGCCACGCGCTGGCCACGCTGCGCACCAATGAGGCGCTGTCGCACAACGTCTTTCCGTTGAGCTGGGGGCTGCGCGAGGTGCTGCAGTACGCCGAGGTGCTGCTCAACAAGGATGACATCGACGCCAAGGCCGACGCGCTCATCGACTTCATTCGCGAACGGGTGGTGAATCAGGAGTTCTCCGACTCCCTGCTCGACCGCGTGCACACCGTGCGGTCGTTCAGCGACCTCGAGCAGTGGTTTCGCGACGTGCTGCGCGCCATGGAAGGGCGCAACGCCGAGACCTGGCGCACGCACCACGTGGCGACGATCAGAAAAGTGCGGAACCGGCTGACGAACATCTCCACGCGCTGCCGCGGGCTGGTCACCGACGACGGCACGTCCAACGACCTGCCGTTCGGCGCGTTTCGCGACCGCGCGGTGTATGTGATCGACGTCGCGTCGTCCGAGGAAGACGCGCAGGACCTGATCTTTGCGCGCGTCGTCTCGCAGCTGCGGGAACAGCTCGAGCGCCGCACGCTGGGCGTGGACCACGTGGTCGTCTTCGTGGACGAACTCAACAAGTACGCGCCATCCGACGGCCCCGACACGTACGTGCGGCAGATGCTGCTCGATATTGCCGAACGCGGGCGGTATCTGGGGCTCGTGCTCTTTGCGGCGCAACAGTTCCGGTCGCAGGTGCATCGCCGCGTCGTGGGCAACTGCGGCACCGCGCTCTTCGGCCGCATGGACCTGGAGGAGCTCGCCACGCCCGGATACGCGACGCTCGCCCCCGCCACGCGCATCAAGCTGAGCACGCTCGACAAAGGGCAGCTGATGGTGCGGCATCCGCACTTTGCGCAGCCGGTCTTCGTGCGATTCCCGCGTCCGGCCGTGCTGAGCGGGCGCGAAGGCGTCGAGCGGTTCCCCGCCGAGCCGGAGCCGTCGCTCGAGTCCGCCGTCACGCGGTCGCTGCGCAAGCTCGACCCGTCGGTCACCCTCGAGTGGGTGAAGCAGGCCACCGTCGCCGCCTCCGAGGATGACGTGCTGCGGGCCCGCAACCGAACGCTGCAGGCCAGGCCCGACGACGTGAAGGCGTACTTCCGCGCGCAGTTCCGAGGGCGAGCGGCGTCGGAAGCCATTCCGTCGCGTCCGGCGCCATTGCCGCTGGCGGGTGCCGACAGCAACGACCCGTACGCGTTCTGATCGGCGACCGCCTCCTGTATGCCCTGCGCCGTCTCCGAAATAGTCTGACGTTGCCGCCCCCCCGCACGTAGATTCCCCCTCTCTACGCCCGCGCCCCGTGCGACTCGTCCACCTCTCCGACTTCCACCTCGGTTTCCGGCAGTTCCAGCGCGTCACGCCCACTGGAAAAAACCAGCGCGAGGCGGACGTGGCGCAGTCGTTCACCCGAGCGGTGGACAAGGTGATTGCGCTCGCCCCGGATGTGGTGCTCATCGGCGGCGACGTCTTTCACACGGTGCGGCCGACCAACCCGGCCATCCTGCACGCCTTCCGGCAGTTCTCGCGGCTGCGCGCCGAACTGCCCAACGCGATCGTCGTCATCGTCGCCGGCAATCACGACATGCCGCGCTCGAGCGAGACCACGTGCATCCTGCGGCTCTTTGAACCGCTGAACTTTCATATCGCCGACAGCGAACCGCGGCGCCTGCATTTTCCCGAATACGAGCTGTCGATCCTCGCCGTGCCCGATCTCCCGCCCGGCAGCGTCGACCTGTCGCCCGACGAAAGCGTCAAGCACAACGTGCTGCTGCTCCACGGCGAGGTCGAGGGCGCGCTCCCCGACGGCGTGCGCGAAGACGAACGCGCCTCCATGCCCATTCCGGCATCCGCGGTGTCGCACGAGCGGTGGGACTACGTCGCGCTCGGCCATTACCACGTGTATCGCAAGGTCGGGCCCAACGCGTACTACTGCGGTTCGCTCGACTACACGAGCACCAATGCATGGGGCGAGTACCTCGAGGAGCGGTCGGCCAAGCTGCCGGGCAAGGGACTCATCGAGCGCGATCTCGCGACGGGCAAGCAGACGTTTCACTGGCTCCCCGTCACGCGAAAGATCATCGACCTGCCGCCGCTCGCCGGCCGCGGCAAGTCGGCGGTGGACCTGGACGAGATGATCGCCGATGCGGTGGAGAAGTGCCCGGACGACGGCATCGACGGCAAAGTGGTGCGTCTCGTCGCGCGTGACGTGCCGCGCCACGTGGCGCGCGAACTCGATCACCAGCGGCTGCGCGAATATCAACGGCGCGCGCTCCACTTTGTGCTGGATACGCGGCGCCCGAGCGTGGTGCGCACCGCCGCCGCCGAGAGCGGTGCGCCCGGCAAGCGGCCGTCGCTCGCCGACACGCTGCGCGAGGCGCTGCGCAGCCGCCTCCTCACCAGCGACATCGACCGCGACCGCCTCGTGGCGCTCGGCGAGCACTACCTGCGCGAAGCCGAGCAGGAGATGTCGGCGCGCGGCATCGGCGAGGAAGGCGAGTCGTGAGGCTCTCCCGGCTTCGCTTGGTCAACTTCCGCCAGCACGCGGACAGCACGCTGCTGTTCGACAGCGGGCTCACCGGCATCATCGGCCCCAACGGATCGGGCAAGACGACGATTCTCGAGGCCATCAAGTGGGCACTGTACGGCGGCGACGCGACGCGCGGGACCGTCGATTCCATTCGCTTTGCCCGGGCGAGTGCGCGTGCACCGGTGCGCATCGAACTCGATTTTGAGTTGGGCGGACATCGCTACCGCCTGGTCCGCGCGCTGACGACGGCCGATCTCTATCTCGACGGTGGCGACCGCCCGGTCGCCACGGGCGCATCGGCGGTGACGGATGTCGTGCGACGCCGGCTCGGCATGTCGCTCGACGAGTTCGACAACACGTACTTCACGGCGCAGAAGCAGCTCGCCGTGATGGCCACGCTCACTGCGGCGGCGCGCGCGCAGTTTCTCTCCCGCGTGCTCGGCTACGAGAAGCTGCGCGCGGCACAAGATCTGTGCGACGAGCGCCGCAAGGCGCTGCGCAACGAGAGCAACGGCATGCGCGCCGGCATGCCAGATCCCGACGCGCTGGCGCGCCAGTTTACCGATGCCGAGGTGCGCTTGCGCGAAGCGCAGGCGCGTTCGGCGGCGGCCGCGGTAGAGCAGGCGCGTGCCCAGCAGGAGCTGACGGCGCTGCACCCGCGGTGGGCCGAGGCGCAGCGCGCGCGCGAGGAACTCAAGGGACTCGACGCCGAGCGGCGCGTGCTCGATGCGGAACTCGCGGGGCTCACGCGCACCACGGACAAGGTCGAGAGCGAACTGCGGCACGTGGCCGATGCGCGCGCGCAGCTCGTGCCGCTCGCCGAGGCGCTGGTGCCGTTCCATCAGGTGGGCGAGGAACTCGCTCGCCAGCGTGAGCTGGCCGTCTCGGACGGCCGCCGGCAGGCGCTGCAGGAATCGGCCGTCGAACTCGCCACCGAGCTGCAGCGGCTGCGCGAGGGGCGCTCGCGCCTCGAAAACGCGCCGGCGCTCGAGGAACAACTGACGCTGGAGATGGAGCAGAAGCGTCGCCGTCTCGAGGAGCTGCAGGGCCGGCTCGAGCTGCGCCGCACCGAGTGGGTGCGCGACCGGCAGGAGGCCGAGACGCGCCGCAACGCGCTGCGCACGCAGTACTCGGAGCTGCGCGACCAGAAGGAGAGACTGCGCGCCGCGGGCGAAGAAGGGGCGTGCCCCACGTGCAGCCGCCCGCTCGGTGATCACTACCATAGCGTGATCGATTTCCTTGAGACGCAGATCGAGGCGATCAGCGCCGACGGGCTGTACTATCGGCAGCGCCTCGAGCAGCTCGAAGGGATGCCCGAGGACATCGTGGCGCTCGACGAGGAGCGGCGGCAGGCGATGCAGGAGGCGAGCGCGCTGGAGCGGAAACTGGCGCGCACGCAGGTGGCGGTGGGCCAGCTCGAGCAGGTGGCGCGCGACCTGTCGCAGAAGGAGCAGCGGCACACATCGTTGACAAACGAACTGGTGTCGCTGCCGGGCGGCTATGATCGGGCCAACCACTTGGCGCTTGAAGCGCAGTTCGAACAGCTCGCGGAACTGAGTACGCAGGCCAACCGGCTCACGACGCAGGTGGAGCGCGAGCCGTCGCTGCGCCGCGAACTCGACTCGACGCAGCGCGCGGTGACGTCGGCGCAGGAAAAGCGCGCGGCGATCGCGGCGCGCCTCGGGAGCATCGCGCATTCCGAGGAGGAGTACGCGGCGCTCGGCGACACGCACACGCGAGCCGCGAGCGCCGTGCAGGCGGCGGCGATGACCGTCATGGCGGCCGACGGCGAGGGGCGGCTGGCCGCGTCCGACCGCGAGCGCGTGGTCGATGCGCAGCGCGACCTCGCCGAGCGGCGAGAACGCATCGAACAGATCGAGGCGGAGAAGCGGCTGCACGACGAGCTCTACCGCGCCTACTCCGACCTGCGCACCGATCTCAACTACCAGATGCGTCCCGAGATCTCCGAACTGGCGAGCGGATTCCTCTCGTCGCTCACCGACGCGCGCTACAGCGAGCTCGATCTCGACGAGAAGTACCGCATCTCCATTCTCGAGGACGGGGTGCCGCTCCCCGTGATTTCTGGTGGCGAGGAAGATCTTGCCAACCTTGTGCTGCGACTCGCGATCTCGCAGATGATCGCCGAGCGCAGCGGGCAGCCGTTCTCGCTGCTCATTCTGGACGAGGTGTTCGGCTCGCTCGATGAGGTGCGGCGTCAGAATGTGATCGGATTGCTGCGCGCGCTGCGCGACCGATTTGACCAGGTGATCGTGATCACGCACATCGACGACGTGCGCGACGGGCTCGATCAGGTCTTCGTCATCAGCCATGACGAGA
This sequence comes from Gemmatimonadota bacterium, assembly GCA_023249375.1. Taxonomy (GTDB): domain Bacteria; phylum Gemmatimonadota; class Gemmatimonadetes; order Gemmatimonadales; family Gemmatimonadaceae; genus PNKL01. The sequence goes on from JAHFCT010000015.1 coordinate 69,013, forward strand.
AATCGGGTGCATCGCGTGTCACGCGCGGCGACGACGACGCGGCGCCCGGCGCCGGCGAGCTCCTTGAGGTGGCCGGGGCCGGAGGAGGCGCATGAGCGCGCTGCCCAAGCCCGGGCCGCGCGGCGTCCGCGTGCGCGCGCTGCGGCACGACGACATCGGCCCGCTCAACGTGCTTTTTTCGGACGCCTTCTCCGATCGCTATCGCCGCGACGGCTTGGCCGGCGTCCGCGTGCCGCCGCTGAATCCCCGCATCTGGCGGTATGCCATCGACGACGCCGGTGACGGCGCGATGTGCTGGGTGGACGCCGACGACCGACTGGTGGCGTTCAACGTAGCGCATCAGTCGGGCATCGAAGGCTGGATGGGTCCGCTCGCCGTGCGTCCCGAGTGGCAGAGTACCGGGCTGGGCCGGAAGATCGTGACGCGCGGTATCGAGTTTCTGCGCGCGCGCGGCTGCACGGTGATTGGCCTCGAGACGATGCCGCGAACGATGGACAACATCGGATTCTATTCGCGGCTCGGGTTCGTGCCTGCGCGCATGACGATCACGCTCACGCTCGAGGCGCAGCGCGGGCGCTGCGCGCTGCTCTCGCAGCTCGGCGCCGGCGACACCGACGCGGCGCTGCAGGCCTGCGCGCGGTTGGTCGAGCGTCTGCAGCCCGGCGTGGACTTCACGCGCGAGTTGCGGCTGACGCGCGAGCTCGGCGTCGGCGACACCGTGCTGCTGTTCGGGCACGACGGCGTCGAGGGCTTTGCGCTGTGCCACGAGGCGCCGCTCATCGAGGGGCGCGCCAAGGATGAACTGCGGGTGCTCAAGCTTGCGGTGAGCGACATCACGATGCTGGCGCCGCTGATGGCGGCCGTGGGCGCGTACACGCGCGACTGCAGCCTGCCGCGCGCAGCGGTGCGCGTGCAGGGTGATTACCACGATGCGTACCGTTATCTGGTGGCCGCCGGCGCCCGCGTGCGCTGGACCGATCTGCGCATGACGATGGCGGGGAACGAAGAGCGCGTTCCCGCGCGCGGGATCGTGCTGTCGAACTGGGAGATTTGAGGCGGGGCGGCGCCTTACTTCTTGTTGGCCGTCGGCGGCGCCACAACGCCGTAGATCCAGAGGGCGAGGCCGCCGCTGAGGAGCAGATGAATCCACCCTGGCGCCTGATAGAAGGCGGTGGCCACGGCCCAGATGGCGAGCATGGCGGCGGCGGCAATTTTGTAGCGCATGGTTCAGAAGGTAAGGCCGTGGCGGTGGCGGCGTCCACTCCACTTTCCCGTTAACGGACCCGATGCTATTGTAGAGGCCAAGAAGGGGCGAAGCGGACTTCTTTTTTGAGCCAACAAGTCCTCCGAGTGGCATCCGACAACTTGGTTGACGTCAGGCCCCCACGCGGGGAAGACGGAAGGCCGGGTGAGGGGCTCATCATTCGACAGGGCTTCAAAAACCCCGCTTCGTTCCGTCTCCTCGCAGCGCCCCGCTCACTTCGGTGAGTGGGGCGTTGTGCGTTAGATTGAGGCCATGCCCCTCCTTACCGTCACCCGCCGCCTCACCTTCAACGCCGCCCACCGGATCCACAATCCGGCGCTCAGCGATGACGAGAACCGCGCGCTCTACGGCAAGTGCAACTCGCCCAACTGGCACGGGCACAACTACACGCTCGAAGTCTCCGTCAGCGGTGAACCCGACCCGGTCTCGAGCTACGTCATCGACCTCGCCGAACTCAAGACACTGGTCGAACGCGACCTCCTCGATCGCGTCGACCACCACAACTTCAATCTGGACGTTCCCGAAATGTCGGGAACAAATCCCACCGCCGAGAACATTATTCTCATGTTCTGGCGCGTCCTCCACCCAGCGCTCAAGCCGCGCACGCTGACGCGCCTCAAGCTCTGGGAAACCGAGAACAACTGGGTGGAATACGATGGCCGCTGACGCCAAGGGCCCGCTCCGTCCGCTGCGCTCCGCCCGCCTCGACTCCGCTGACGACGCCTTCGATGGCGTCGACATCGGTGGCGACCGCTACCTGGAATTCGAGAACCTCATCCGGCGCCAGCTCGAGCTCCTCGGCGAAGACCCGGCGCGCGAAGGGCTCGCCAAGACGCCCAGCCGCGTCGCGAAGTCGCTCACCTGGCTCACCCGCGGCTATCAGATGGACATCGCCGATGTCGTCGGCGACGCCGTCTTCGAGGAAGCGCACGAGTCAATGGTGATGGTGCGCGACATCGAGCTGTACTCGATGTGCGAGCACCACATGCTCCCGTTCTTCGGCAAGGCGCACATCGCGTACCTCCCCGACCGCAAGATCGTCGGCCTCTCCAAGCTGCCGCGCATCGTCGAAGTCTTCTCGCGCCGCCTGCAGGTGCAGGAGCGACTCACCGAGCAGATCGCGCAGGCCATCGAGGACGTGCTGAAGCCGCGCGGCGTCGGTGTCGTCATCGAGGCGTATCACCTGTGCATGATGATGCGCGGAGTCGAGAAGCAGAACTCCAAGACCATCACGTCGGCCCTGCGCGGCGCGTTCCGCGACGATGCCAAGACGCGCGATGAGTTCCTGCGGCTCGCCCACGGGCCGTCGAACCCGCTGCGCTGACTGCCGCCCCCTCCGTCGCCCCAATGACTCCACACTCGGCAGCACCGCTCGCGGGACGCACCGCGCTCGTCACGGGCGCGTCGC
>JAHFCT010000096.1 GCA_023249375.1 Gemmatimonadota bacterium
GGTTCTCGTGGTCTTCTTCGGCACGCTTGGGCGCCGTCTTGTCGTACGTCTTGCCGAACTCCTCGCGCGGCTTCACGGGGCCCGCCTTGGCGAGTTTCTTCAGCAGCTTCTGCACTTCCTGATCGCGCGGATTGGCCATGGCACCTGATGGCTGAGGGTCGTGCCTTCAATGTAAGCGGCCTTTCGGCGAATTGCGCGTGCCTCCAAGAGACCGTACGAAACGAGCGGAAGTTCCCTGACAGATAAAAGGTATTTAATATGCCACTTTCAGGGCACTGACCTGATTCCCCGACAGGAGCACCCGATGCCCGCTACCACCGATGCAACCATCACCGGCACGATGACGCTCAATGAGATTTCGCTCGCCGCGCCGCGCGCGGTGGAGGTCTTTGGCCGGCATGGCCTGGATGCGTGCTGCGGCGGCGCCAAGCCGCTGGCGCTCGTCTGCGAGAAGCACCAACTCAATCTCGATACGCTGCTGCAGGAACTTCACGCCGTCGCGCGCTAGCTCCTCACGCATCACCCATCGCACTGCATCTATATGGATTGGTTCACCCGACTCTTCGTCAAAAGCTCCCTCGTCTATCTGGGACTCGGCATCATCATGGGCATCTGGATGGGGTTCTCGCCCAACGCGACCATCTATCGACCCGCCCACGCGCACCTGAACCTGCTCGGCTTCGTCTCGATGTTCATTTTCGGCGTGGCCTATCACGTGGTGCCGCGCTTCAGCAGTCACGCGCTGCACAGCCGTCGCATGGCCGAAGTGCATTGGTGGGCGTCGAATGCTGGACTCGTGGTGCTGGTGTTCGGCTTCCTCTTCCTGCCTTGGATGCCCGCCGCGCATGCCGCGGTGGAAGCAGGCGCCGTGCTCTCCGCACTCGGCGCGTTTCTCTTCATCTACAACATCTGGCGCACGCTCGATGGCACGGGGCCAAAGCCGCGCGCGGTAGACGGGCAGGGGCGTCGTCTTCCGATGTCGTAATTGGCGCTAGCGAACGCGCGTTGCCCGAATAGAATCGACGCATGCACTCACTGGCCCGACGTTTCCTGAAGACGGCTTTCGTCTTTCTTGTGGTTGGACTTGCCCTTGGCGTCTGGTTGCTGGTGCGCCGAGAGATTGGCGGCGCAGCGATCTCGGCGCGCGAACTCAGCGCCCACACGCACGCGCTGCTGGTTGGCTTCGTGATGATGGTGATCGCGGGTGTCGCGCTGTGGATCTTTCCTCGCCCCGCGGCCGATGATACGCGATACAAGCCGGGGCTGGCGGAGGCCGCGTGGTGGTGCCTGACGAGTGGCACGGCGCTCCGCGTGGCGAGCGAGGTGCTCGCGGGCTTTGATCCAGGGGCGTGGCTGCGCGCCGCGATCGTGGCGGGCGGCTTGCTGCAGGCGACGGGACTCGCGTTGGTGTTTTGGACGCTCTACCCGCGCATTCGCGCGGCGGGGAGCGCACAGCGCGAGGCGAAGGGGGAGCGGTTCTAGCGACCGACCGCGACGACGCTGTGTGATCGCGGGATGTGCCGGGCGTGCTACGCCGGCTGCGTGTCGACCTGCACGTCAATCACGATGCCTTCACGAATCGACGCCGACACCACGCAGAAGTCCTCGAAGATCTCGAGACACCGCGTCATCCGCGCCTGTTGATCGAGCGGTACTGACGGCGCAAGTCGCACAGCGACCTTCTGCACGCGCAGTCGCCCGCGCGCGTTGCGCCCGCTCGTCACGTGCACATCGGTGTGCATCGCGGGCACTTCGATGCGCGCCTTGCGCAGGCAGAAGAGCAAGCTCGCGCCGAGGCAACCGGCGATGGCCGAGGCGAGCACGCGCGAGGGATTGGGTCCTTCGTTGTTCCCCAGCGGCGGCATCTCGTCGATCGTCATCGGTGGCGTGCCGGCATCGCCGAAATCGACGGTGAAGGCGTAGTTGTCCTTGAGGGACAGCGAAAACGAAATCGTTGATTCTTCCGACATGGCCTGACTGGGCAGGAGTGAACGTTCAGGAATGAATGACGATAGGGAACTGTCGCGGCTACCAATCCGCGGCGGCGGTCCACAACAGGGCGATGGCGCAATCCGCCGTCCGATACTCGGGCGGCGCGTCCGCACCCCGCGCGTAGAGTTCGACCGCACGCCACGAGTGACGTGGTTGCGCGAGAAAGAAATCGCGATCCACCGGCCGGCCATCCAGCCACCACCGGCACGTATTGGGCGGCATCATCTGGGCAAGCGACGAACTGTCCTCGGCGAGGCCGGGTCCCGCCAGCAGAATCAGCCCCGGACGATTGCTGCGCTGCAACAGGCGCAGGTAGTCGCTTCCGCGCGGCCCGTCCTCCGCCGATTGCTCGAGTGGCTGCAGGCGAACGTCGAGGCGCTCGCTGTTGCCCCGGATAGCCGCGAGCCACGGTCGATGCCCCGCGGCTCGCACATCGAGCGTGACCGATCCATTGGGGGTGCTTGCGATTGCGAACGCGCCGGCACGATCGCTCTCGGCAGCCAAGTCCGTGCCAACGACTGACACGCGCGCGTTCGATACCGGCCGTCCCTCCTGATCACGAACAACGCCCGTCAGGATCGTGACGCCGCTGGAGAGCACGAGATCGTGCATGACGATGCCGCGCGGGCCGAGTTGCAGAAAGGCGGACGCGACGCGCGCGGAATCGCGCATTGAGGCGTGAATCCACGTCCCCCAGGGAATGCCGCACGCGATCCACATGCGGCGGCCACTCAGTGAGACGGTGCGCACCGTGCCTGGGCGCGGCGCGTCACTGGCCGAAATCCAACTGACCGCCACGTCGATTACGAGGCGTGCGTCATCCGCAGAGTAGACGCCGCCGTAGGTGAGCGTCTGCGACAGGCTGTCGGGCGTGTCGGCGCAGTATTCCGCGCGCAGCACCTCGAACGATGATGTCGAAAGCGTGGCCGTGGTGGTCGCACCAGCGAAGACGCGAATGCGCGTGCCGACGTTGGTATATCCGATGGAATCGAGCGATGGATGAGTAAACGAGAGCACCCACTCGCCCGGCGGCACACTGTCGATGACGAACCGGCCCGCACTATCGCTCTGCGCAGTGCGCCCGAGCGGCATGATGTGGATGGTGGCGCGCGGGAGCACGTCGCCGAGCAGCGAGTCGATGACGAAGCCGCGCACGCGGCCGGCGCGGCCGGATGTCGGCATCGGCGACTGTGTCAGCGGCAGCCCAGGCGACTGCGCCGGCAGGATACCCGCGGCCGCGATGAGCGCAATCAGAAAGGCGAGAAAAGACGTCCGCACGAGTGGCTGGAGTGGGTGCTGGTCGGAACGTCTCCCCGCCGAAGCACCACCGCAAGGGTGCAGTGGCCCTTTCGGTGAGTCTCCGGTTCCGTTAGCCTATCCGCGTGAGCACGCAGAGCGTTTCTCGTCGCACGAGTCTGGCCAGCGGTTGGTCCCTGGTGGTGTTTGGCGTCGTCGCGGTGCTCATCGCGCTGCCGTACCGGTCGTTCGACCTCGACCGGTTCCTCGTGCCAAAGGAACTGGCGTTGCATGTCGGGGCGGCCTTGGCACTGGTGCTCGTGGTGGCGGGCGGCGCTGCACTGACGCGCACGCGGATCGACCGCACGCTCATCTTCTTCCTCGGTCTGTCGGCCGCGTCCGCGCTCTTTGCGCCCAACGGATGGCTGGCGATGCGCGCACTCGCCATCAGCGTGAGTGCCGCGTTTGCGTGGTGGGCGGCGCGCGCGGCCGCGGCGCACGGTGCGCGCGATGTGCTCATCCGCGGACTCGCCGCGGTGACCGTCATTGGTGCGGCGACGGCGCTCGCGCAGGCGTACGGGGTGTCGAGCGATCTCGCGTCGATGAGCCGCGCGCCGGGCGGGACGTTTGGCAATCGCAACTTCATGGCGCATCTCGCGGCGGCGGGCGTGCCGCTGCTCGGGTATCTCGCACTCAGCGCACGCGGATTTCCTGGGGCATTAGTCGCGTCGATAGGACTCGGCATTAACGCGGCCGCGCTGGTGCTGTCGCGCACACGCGCGGCGTGGCTCGCACTCGTCGCATGCGCTGTGGTCGTGGTGCTGGCGTGGCTGTGGCGTCGCGGCACGCTGTGGCGCGACGCGGCCGCTCGGCGCGGGCTCACCCTCATCATCGCGGGGATGGTGGTGGGCGGCGCGGGCGCCATCGTGATTCCCAACTCGCTCGACTGGCGCAGCGACAATCCGTATCTCGAGTCGGCCAAGGGACTCGTGAACTATCACGAAGGGAGCGGACGCGGCCGTTTGAGGCAGTACGCGAACTCCGTAAAGCTGGCGCTGCATCATCCGGCGCTTGGGGCGGGCACGGGCAACTGGGCCGTGGAGTATCCCGGTATCGCGCCGGCCAACGACCCGTCGCTGAGTCAGGAAACGGGGATGACGGCCAACCCGTGGCCGTCGAGCGATTGGATGGCGATGCTCTCGGAGCGCGGCCTACCCGCGTTCATTGCGTGGACGATGCTGATGGCCGGCTTCGCGCTGGCGGGACTGATGGGATGGGGGCGACTCGATGTGCCGCTCGATGAACGTCTGCGCGCCATCGCGGCCACGGCGATGGTGGTGGTGATCGCCGCCGAGGGCGCGTTTGATGCTGTGTTGTTGTTGGCGACGCCGACGCTGGTGTTCTGGGGGGCAATGGGCGCGCTGCTGCCGCCGGCCGCTGCTCCAGCATTAGCGCCGATGGGGCGCACGCGTCGCGCGCTGCTCAGTCTGCTGATTCTTGCCACCGGATGTGCGGCGGCCGAATACAGTTCTCTCAAGATCGCGTCGATGGCGGCGTACAATGCAGGGCAGCTCGGGAGGGCGGTGTCGCTTGATCCTGGATCGTTCCGCGCGCGTCTGCGTTACGCGCAGCTCATGATGGGGCGCACGAGTCGCACGCGCGGGTGTGTGGAAGCCAAGTCGGCGCTGGCGCTCTTTCCGCGGTCGCCTGATGCGAAACGCGTCGCGGCGGGGTGCAAGTAGGGGTCAGCAATCGACGGATGCGTCACTCAATCCGTCACGCAGCGCCGATGTGATCTCAGTAGCGAAACCCGATCGTGATAGGCACGATCGAATGATGCGCGGCCCGATGGCTGAGCGGGCCGAGCACGCGCGCTTCGGCGACGGCGCGCAGTCGCGGGCCGACCGGCACGGCAATTCCCGCGCCCGCCAAAACGCCGAGACGAAGTCCATTGTTGCGGAATAACGTTGCGCCGCCGATGGCATAGACGATGCCGCGCGCATCGATGTTGAATAGCGCGTTCGCCGCCGCGCCCACGACACGGCCCTCATCAAACGCGTAATTGACCGTCGAGCAGAAATCAGTGGCACACGGTTGATACATCCGCACTTCGACCTTTCGTTCGAACTGAAACAACGAATACG
>JAHFCT010000097.1 GCA_023249375.1 Gemmatimonadota bacterium
CCAACGCGCGAGCACATCCACGCTCACTTGCTGTGGTTCGGGATCCGTATTCACCGCTTCGGCAGGCACACTCGCGCCCAGCACGGCGTCGGCCACCCGGCGCAGCATCACGTTCGGCGCGGCGGTGCCCGCATTGCAGAGCACCGCAATCGAGAGCTCGCGTTCGGGATAGCGTTCCACTTGCGCGCGATACCCGGCGTCAGCCCCACCATGCCCAATGGCAACGAGCCCGCGGTATGTGCCGAGTGACAGTCCATACCCGTAGTTGGCCGGCGTGCCGTCGCTCAGCACCGCGCTCTTCTGCGCCTCGGCGACCAGCTGCGCCGTGCCCACCGTCGGGTGATCGAGGTTGTTCATCCACGTCAGCAGATCGCCCGTCGTCGTGAAGAGCGATGTCGCCCCGTACGTGTCGAAATCGGGAATCGAGATCTTCCACCCATTCGCCTGCGGTATGTAGGCGGACGTGCGCCCTGGCACGATCATCGCATGGTCGTCGTGGAAATGCGTGTGCACCATCCCCAGCGGCCCGAAGATCCGCTGCTGCGCAAACTCTCGCAGCGACTGGCCGCTCACGCGCTTGACGATCACCGCGAGCAGCGTGAAGCCCGTGTTGCTGTACAGCCACTCCGACTGCGGCGTGAAGTTCAGCCGCTTCTGTCGGCGCACGATGTTCATCACGTCCTGCTCGGTGATCAGGTCCTCAGGGAAGCGCCACCCCGCGTAGCCGAGCAGCTGCCACTGGTCACGCAGGCCGCTCACATGGTGCATGAGTTGGCGTACCGTGATCACGGTGCCGTAGTCGGGAATCTCGGGCAGATACTTCCGGATGTCATCGTCGAGCGAGAGCTTGCCGTCCTGCGCGAGCAGGGCCACGGAGAACGCGGTGAACTGCTTCGAGATTGACGCGACGTGAAAGATTGACTGCGGTGTGATCGCCAGCCCGTACTGCAATTCCGCCATGCCGTATCCGCGCTCGTACACCGTGCGCCCGTTCTGCGATACGCCAAGCGCGCATCCGGGCGTGTTGGTGTGATCCCAGCGCGCAAAGACGGCGTCCACCTGGCTGCGCACGAACGGAGTCAACGCGCCCTGCGCGGCGAGGGGAGGCGTCATCGCGGGGAGCGCGGCAAACAACGCCAGCGCAGCCACCATGCGAGCGGACCAGCGCAAAACGGTCACGGCGAACACTCCGGTGCGGTTGGCTGCAAAGATGACGCGGGTATGGAGCGATGACCAGCCGCCCCCGGCGGAAACTCCAGCACCCGGGGTTTCGTCAGGTGTGCTGACGCACTTCATTTCCCATCATGGCTTCGCTTCCCACCACGCGCCCTGTCACGTCGCTCGCCCGCACCGTCAAGGCGCAGGCGATCACGCTCGGCACGCCGCTGGGTATTTCGTGGGCGACGCTTGGCGCCAACACACTGCTCGGCGGCTTACTCAACCAGTTCGGCATCATTCCGCGCACCGAACGGGGACTGTGGGGCATTCTCTTCGCCCCATTTCTTCACGCCAACGTTGCGCACCTCGCCGCCAACAGCGTATCGCTGCTCATCCTCGGCTGGCTCACGCTCGCCTTCGCCGGGCGACGCACGTTCTGGATTGTCTCCGCGTCGGCCGCGCTCGGCGCCGGGCTGTGCGCATGGACGTTCGGCGCCCCGGGCACCGTGCACATCGGCGCGAGCGGCGTGATCTTCGGCTACCTCGGTTACTTGATGCTCAGCGGCTGGTATGCGCGGCGCTTCATGCCACTCGTTGTTTCACTCGCCGTGACCGCGATGTGGGGCGGCATGGTGCTCGGCGTGCTCCCCGGGCAGATGGGGATCAGTTGGCAAGCGCACCTTGGCGGATTCATCGGTGGCCTATTCGCCGCGCGCGCGCTGCATAAGAAACCGCGCTAGTCTCACGGAGCCGCTGTAGTCATCTGCTATCTGCCATCGGTCGGTCACGGCCTCGCCAGCCGAATCGCCGCCAGCACAATGATCACGCCGCAGATGGCGCTGATGCGCGCGTAGAGCGACGCGCGACGGCGCAGCGTTAGCGCCTCGGGTGATCCCGCCACGACGCGCCCCGCGCGCGGGCCGAGCACCCAGTCGTGATACCCCTCGATGATCAGCATCACGGCCACCGCCGCCATCTTCACCGTGAATGCCATGCCCCACGGCGAGCGCACGAACGCCGGATCCGTCAGCACGCGCCACGAGAGCAAGCCACGGAATTGCAGGTTGAGCAGTCCCGTGACCAACAGCACGCCGAGCGCTATCCACCCCACCGATCGAAAGCGCATCCCCAGTTGATCGAACAACTTCTGGCGCAATTCGAGGTTCTCTACGGCGCGCAGCACCGGCGCGCCAACGAGCGCCAAGAAGAACATCCCGCCGAGCCAGACGAGCGCGGCGAGCACATGCACGGTGACGTTGAAATAGTAGAGCGAGCCCATACAGGAAAAGATACAACAAGCGTCCGGGGCCAATGACCCCGGACGCTTGCCTGCCGACTAATGATTCCTAGTGCGTGATCGCAAAGAAATACGCGCCGATAACGGGCGCCTGCGGCGGACGCGCACCGGGCTGCGCGTTGGCCGGAGCGGCCGGCGCGGGACCGCGCTCGAGCGCCACCGTGTACACCCGGTGCGTCTTCGGATCAATCGTGATCGTCTTCGTGCCGGGCATCGTCTGCACCGTGGCCACCACGGTGTACTTGTCCGGCGTCTCCTGCTTCACGACGGTCACGTTGCCGCTGCGACCGGCCGGGATGTAGAGGAGTTTCTGTTCCTGGTCGAACGCGATGCCGTCCACGCCATCGCCGTTCGGAATCGTCGCGACAATCTTGCCGGTCTTCACGTCAAAGACGATGGAGTTCTTGCTGCACCCGACGAATAGCCGAGCGCCCTTGTGGTCGTACTCGATCCCCGTCGGTCCGTCGCACGGCGCTACCGGCCACTGCGCAATCCCCTTCACCAGGCCGGCATCGAGCACCTGCACGACGTTCTTCCCTTCGAGGTTCACATACAGCCGTCCCTTGCCGTCGGCCACCGCGCCTTCTGGCGCGCGATCGTCGAGCACGAACGTGCCCGAGAACTCGCCCGTCTGCGCGTTGAGCGCCACGACGGTGCCGGGGTTGCTGTGGTTCGTCAGGATCACTTGATGGGCCGTCTCGTCGTACGTGATCCCGTCGAGGCCGCCGGCGTCAATCTTGATGGTGTTGATGATGCGGTGGCTGCCAAGCTCGAACCACGTCACCGTCGAGTCGCCCGCGTTCGACGTGAACCCATGCGATTCGCGCGGCGCCACCGCGATGCCATGCACGCGCAGGGTATATGGAATGCTGTCAACAACCTTGCCGTTCATGCCGTCAACGATCAGCACCGACGTGCCGCGCGACACGAACACGTGGGTGTCGCCGGGTTCCGCGGTGATATAATCGTGGCCGCCGGTCCCGCCGATCTGCCACTTTTCGACCTTGAATGTTTGAGCCCCACCGGGTGCGGCCGTCGCGAACAGCGCGGCAACCAGTGCGGGGGCAATAAAGCGCTTGAGATTCACATGTTCCTCCTGAGAAAGCGCGCGGCACGCGCGCGCCTACATCTGTTACGGACGGCACCAACAGAGCGTTTGCACCGTCACTTCTTGGGTTCCGAGTACTTCAGGTTGGCACAGGCCACGATGTTGTTCTGGCTCGTTCCCTTATCGAAGACCACCAGCTGGTAGCTGCCGTTCGACGCCAGGTTGATCGGCCCCTGCCAGGTGAGGTCGGCGTCGCCGCCCGTGCGGACTTCGAGCGCCGGCAGTTCCGTGGGGGCCAGCACGACCTGTATCCGAGAGCCGCAACGGCCCGGGGAGATGCTCCACTGCAGCAGGTTCGTAGCCGCCGCACCGTTCGCGGCGCTGCTGGTCGACACGCGCAACTCCACCTTGAACACGCCAGGCCGGTCGGGCAGCGCCGAGATGTCGGCGTTCCCGGAGAGCCGCGACACGTCCGATACGCCGCTCATGAACGAGCCGCGCAGCGAACCGCTGAAGCGGCCCGTGGCAATCGACGGTGCGTTCTGCCCGTCCGCCGATGCGGCGACGGCAACAAACGCGAGCAACGCGAGAACACGATTTGTGATCTTCATGGTCAACGATTGGGGTGGCGAAATGCGTAATCGTACCACCAGCTTACACCGCGGTTCCCCCGATTGGAGTCCGAATGACACCCATCCGACGCGTCCTGTTTTCCCTCACCGCCCTTGTCGTGGTTTCCGACCCGGCGTCCGGGCAGGGAAAGCTCAACCGATACGGCAACCCGGAGAAGCTCGCGCCGGCGCCCACTTCGAGCGCCATCACGCCCCGCGACCTGCAAATCCGCCTCTATCAGTTCGCCGATGACTCCATGCAGGGCCGCCAGATTGGCCGCATCGGCAACAAGAAGGGGACCGACTACATCGCCGCCGAACTCAAGCGGCTTCACGTCGTCCCGGCTGGCGACAACGGCACCTACTTCCAGGTGATGCCGTATCACTTCCGGTTCTTCACCGACCACTCGCGCCTGACCGTGGACGGCAATCCACTCACGTGGGAAAAGGACTGGGTGCCGGTGCCGGGCGCGCGTGCCCCCAAACCCATCAGCGCCGTGCAAGTGGTCTTTGGCGGCACACTCGGCGACACCACCAAGCAGATCACGGCGGCACAGGCGAACGGCAAGTTCGTCGTCCTGCTGCCGGCGCCGCCATCCGCCGCACCGGCTGGCCCGCCGGGTGGTGGCCGTGGCGGTTTCGGAAATTTCGTGAACCCGCTTGCGCGCTTCAGCGGCGCCGTCGCGGTGGCGATCATCAATCTCGACACGCTCACGCCGGCGCAGCGCGCGCAAATCAACCAGCCAATCGTCGCGACGGGATCAGCGGGTGGCCGTGGATTTGGCGGCCCGCCGGGTGCGCAGAATGCGCCGCCCGACTCGCTCACGATTCTCAAGACACAGCTCAACCAACTCGCGCCGCAGGCGAGCATTCGCCTCACGCGCGCCGCGGCCGCCGCGCTCTTCGGCAAGCGCCCGGTCGAGACGCTCTCGCTGGGCATGATCGGCGGCAGCGTGAGCGCCTCGCTCGACTACGTGGAGCTGCCCAGTGAGTACGCACGCAACGTCGTTGGCATCGTGCCCGGCAGCGATCCGATGCTCAAGAACGAGTACGTCGCCATCGGCGGACACAACGATCACATCGGCATGCGCGCGCCGGTGGACAAGGATTCACTGAAGGCGTTCAACGACATCCGCAATCGCATGCTCCTCGCGAACAGCATGATCCAGCTCGACCCG
>JAHFCT010000098.1 GCA_023249375.1 Gemmatimonadota bacterium
AGGCGAAGCCACCATACTCATGCCGGAGGAGAGCGAATGAGCCCCTGACGCCGCGGGCACGGCCAGGGCCGCCGCCCTCATGACCTGACAGAAGTCCAGCGTTTCTTACCCGGTTCCACCCCTCTTTCGACCAGGAGACCATGATGTCCAACTCGTTCCTCAGCACCGTTCGGCGCGCGCTGGTGGTGCTGCTCGTCGCGGCGCTGCCGGCGATGGCCCAAACCGGGCGCATCACGGGCCGCGTGACCGACGCGGCGAAGCTGCCGCTGAACGGCGCGCAGGTGCTCGTGGCGGGCACGGCGCTCGGCGCGGAGACCGACGCGGACGGTAGGTTCACGGTGACCGGCGTGGCGGCCGGCACGTACACCATCCGTGCGCAGCACATCGGCCACAAGGTGGCGACGAAGACTGGCATCGCCGTGACCGCCGGAGCCGCCAGCACGGTGGAGTTCGTGCTCGACGCCACGCCGGTGACGCTCGGTGGCGTCGTCATTTCCGCCTCGCGCCGCGTGGAGAAGATCACGGACGCGCCGGCCACCATCTCGCGACTGGACGCGATCGCCCTCCAGAACTCCATCGGCAACGGCTTCGCGCCGGCGCTGAAAGAAGTGAAGGGCATCGACTTCATTCAGGTGGGTATCACGGCGGTGGCCGTGAACGCGCGCGGGTTAAACTCGTCGTTCAACAACCGCATGCTGCAGATGGAAGATGGCCGCATCGGGGTGCTGCCGGAGAACGGCCTGCCCGTCGGCAGCTTCTCGCCGATCCCGAAGGTGGACCTCGCCGGGCTTGAGGTGCTGGTGGGTCCGGGCTCGGCGCTCTACGGACCGGATGCGTCGAACGGCGTGGTGACGCTGCAGGCAAAGGACGCCAAGCAGTATCAGGGATTCAGCGGCGAGGTGTCGGGCGGCACTCGCTCGTTCATGGATGCCCAGGCGCGCTATGCGAAGGCGTCGAGCAACGGCAAGTGGGCCGGCAAGGTGTCGGGCGAGTACCAGAGCGCGCAGGACTACCATTCGACCCCGGTCTACCCCACCGTCGGCACCAGCGGGCCGCTTCCCGAGAAGAGCACTGACTTCGCGACGAACGTGAAGCGCGGCTACGGTGCGCTCGCGTACTACTTCGACCGCGGCGGACGCCTCGAGATTACGGCGGGCGCCAGCGTCAGCAACGCTATCGGCCAAACGAACGTGGGCCGCAACCAATTGATCAACTGGCAGTACCGCGTACTGCAGGCCAAGTACACGTCGCCGCGCTGGTTCGCGCAGGCGTACCAGGCGCAGTCACTCTCTGGCGACACGTACCAGCTGAACGGCTACACGCAGAACCGCGTGCGCTACCCGACGATCACTGATGACTCGGTGAAGGCGCTGTCCGACTTCCCGGCCAAGGGCACGCTGATGGCCGCGGAGGTGCAGAACAACTTCTCCACCAGCATGCTGACGAAGACCGGCATCGCCGCGCTGGACAACACGCACTTCATCTGGGGCGTGCAGCTCCGCAAGGATGTCGTGACGTCGAAGCGCCAATGGCTGAGCGACCGCCTGACGGGCTCCGACATCACCGCGGCCCAGACGGGTGGCTATCTGCAGTTCGAGACGCCGTTGCCGATGAACCTGCGCCTCGTGGGCGCCGGACGCTACGACAAGCACGAGAACTACGACGCGCAGTTCAGCCCCAAGGCCGCACTGCTCTGGACGCCCGTTGGCGACCAGACGATCCGCGTCACGTACAACCGCGCGTTCAAGTCGCCGACACTGTTGCAGACGAATTTCTACTTCCCCAATTTCTCGCCGTACGTCGGCATCTTCGGCAACAAGGAAGGCTTCACGATCAAGAACAGCGCGGGCACCGTGGTGGCCACGTACAACCCCATCCAGCCCGAGATCAACACGACGTACGAACTGGGCTACAAGGGCGTCATCAGGGACCGCCTGTACCTCGACATCACTGGCTACAAGTCGACGTATGACAACTTCCTCAGTCCGCTCATCATCATTGCCAATCCGCTGGCCGGTGCGGCAGCCACGACCGCGTACAACATCGGCACGGGCGTGGCAGTCGGCTCGGAAGTCAACGCTGGCCCGCAGATCGCGCTCACCTACATCAACATCGGCAAGGCGAAGATCTCGGGCATCGACATGGGCGCGCGGCTGGTGCTGACGAACACGCTGTCGATGAGCAGCACGCTGAGCCTGCTGAAGGTAGACACGATCGAGAAGCCGCCCGCCTCCAGTTCGCTGGCGTCGGCCGGCACCGAAGCGACCGCTTTCAACAGCCCGACCCTGAAGTGGACCGTCAGCCTTGATCAGGCCAAGATTGCCAACCGCCTCAGCGGCGGCGTCATGATGCGCACCGTGAACGAGTACTTCTTCCGCTCGGGGGTCAACGTCGGACGCCTGCCGGGCTTCACCACGCTGGACTTCAACCTCGGGTTCGACCTGCCGTGGGAGGCGTCCAAGTTGATGATCCGCTGGCAGAACATCTACACCTGCACGTCGGGCACGACGACACCACCGGCGGCGGGCATCGCGGGCACGAACAGCGCGACGTTCACCAAGGGCAGCAAGTGCGGAGCCGGCCGGCAACATCAGGAGATGCTCAACATGCCGTTCATCGGCCCGATGATGTTCGTCGGCGTGCGGTACGGCCGCTGAACATGAATCGGTTCAGTTCGTGCCTGGCGTTCGCGCTGGCGCTGTCAGCGACCGGTGCGAATGGTCAGGTCACGGGTGCCCCACCCACGGCCGTTCAGGCGGTCGTGGGCGGGGCGTTCCACGCCGGCCGCATCACCACCAGCGCGGGCGAACTGGACTACTCGCTGTTCGTGCCGGCGGCGCTGCCGCCGGCCGGACGGCGCGCATTGCTCGTAATGATCCACGGATGCTTGCAGGACGCCGCGGACTTCGCGCGCGGCACGCAGATGAACGCCGCCGCGGCCCGCGACAGTTTCGTGGTGCTCTGGCCGCAGCAGCGCGCCGCCAATCACGCACAGAAGTGCTGGAACTGGTACGTGCCGGAGCATTCGCATCGTGGCGCCGGCGAGGTGGAAGAATTGCATGTGCTCGTCACAACAATCGTCACCGAGCAGGGCGTGGATCGAAAGCTTGTCTTCGTGGCAGGGGTCTCGGCGGGAGGCGCGATGGCGGTCAACTATGCGGCCGCGTACCCGCGTGACGTCCGCGCCATCGCCGTGCACTCATCACTCGGCGCGCTGGTGGCGCACGACGTGGCGTCCGCGCGCACGGCCATGAAGGAGGGCCCGGCGGAGGGAGCCGATGTACTGGCGCGCAGCGCGAGAGACGCGATGGGGGCCGATGCGCACGCCATTCCGCTTCTCGCCATCCATGGCGCCGCCGACGCGGTGGTGGCGCCGCGCAATCTCGATGCACTAGCCGCGCAGTGGCGCGGATGGCACACGCTCATCGGCGAGACGGCGCGCGTTGAAACACATCTCATTCCCGGGCTTGGCCACGCCTGGTCCGGGGGCGACGCGTCGGGTTCCTTCACCAATCCTGCCACCGTCAGCGCCACGCAGATGGTGCTCGACTTCTTTCGCAGCATGGGACTGCCAGGCGGTCGGTGATGGCGCCGCCGCTCGGTGCGCTTGGCGCGCTCGTCGACCCGTTCCGCTGGTGGGGCTGTCTGACGCCGGAGAAGGTCGCGATCATCGACCGGGAGCGAGGCACGCGCGCGACGTACCGCGACGTGGACGATTCGGCACAGCGCTGGGCGGCACTGCTGGCCGCGCGCGGCATAGGCGAGGGAGATCGCGTCGCGCTCCTTGCGCTGAACAGTATTGAAGTCATCGGCCTGTTCTACGGTTGCGTGCGGTTGGGTGCGGCGCTCGTGCCGCTCAATTGGCGCTTGGCGGAGCCCGAGTTGGCGCGCGTCGTGTGCGACGCGCGTGTAGCGCTGCTTGTCGGGAATGCGCGGTTCGCCGCGATCGGTCGTGCGGTGACACCGGCGTCGTGGCTCGACCTTGGCGAGGCAAACGCCGCGCTTGCCACCGTGACGCCGCTGGGCAGTTCACCCTTGGGCGCGGCGGAGATCGACGCGGAAGCGCCGGCGCTGATTCTGTACACGTCGGGGAGCACCGGCAAGCCGAAGGGGGCCATGCTCTCCAATCGGCAACTGCTCTTCAATGCGCTCGCGACGACCACCGGGTGGCAACTGGGCGCACGCGACACGGGGCCGGTCTCGACACCGTTCTTCCACACGGGCGGCTGGAACGTCATCGCCATCCCGCTCTGGACAGTAGGCGGTACCGTGGTGTTGTTCGACACGTTCGACCCGGCGCATTTCTTGGCGGCGCTGGACGAGGAGCGTGTGTCGATCGCGTTTGCCGTGCCCACGCAATTCGTGATGCTGTGCGCCCATCCGTCGTTCGGCCGGCCGCTGCCCTACTTGCGCCACTTCATCTCTGGCGGGGCGCCGTTGCCGCAGTCGGTGGCCGATCGCGTGCGGGCGGTCGGCTACGTCATTCGTGAAGGGTTCGGGATGACCGAGTTCGGCCCCAATTGCTTCATGATCAGCGACCACGAATCCCTGGCCCGGCCGGGGAGTGTGGGGTGGCCGTGCCCATTCGTTGAGATACGGCTTGTGGACGACGCGGGCCGCGACGTCAGCGTCGGCGACGCGGGCGAGATCCTGCTGCGCGGGCCTCAGCTGTTCAGCGGCTATCTCCACGACGCCGAGCGCACCGCGGAGGTGATGACGAGCGACGGGTGGTACCGGTCGGGCGACCTCGCGATGCGCGATGCCGACGGGGCGTTCTACATTCGCGGCCGCCGAAAGCACATGTTCATTTCGGGCGGCGAGAACATCTTTCCGGGCGAGGTGGAGATGGCGCTCACCGAGTGCGGCGGTGTCGGCGAGGCGGTGGTGATCGGCGTGTCGGACGCGCGCTGGGGCGAAGTGGGACACGCCTTCCTCGTTTCGCGCACCGGCACGCCGCTCGACGGGGCAGCGGTGCTCGCCGAGTTGCGCACACGGATCGCGGCATACAAGGTGCCCAAGCACGTGACGGTCCTCGCCGAGACGCCGCGCCTTGCGTCGGGGAAGGTGGATCGTGCGCAGCTCGCGCTGCTGGCGGAGGCCCGATGAGCGCCCCGATGGCAAAGGGCGTGGCTCTGCATGCGACACTCGAGTACCTCGATGCACGCGATGCCAGCTTGCGGCCGCGGGTGATGTCACGGCTGGATGCGACCGACCGTGCGAGGATCGAACGTCTCGCGCCCACCGATGAGATGCCCTACGTACTCATCGTGGCGCT
>JAHFCT010000016.1 GCA_023249375.1 Gemmatimonadota bacterium
CGAAGTCGGTATGCGAGGCCTTGGTGCCTGTCATCCGCGCTTCGTCGAAACCGGTCGTGGTGGCGCTGATGGGCGAGAATCTGATTCGCCGCGCCAGTGAACTGCTGCGCGGCGCACGTATTCCCGATTATCGGTTCCCCGAGCGCGCCGCGAGCGCGCTGGCAACACTCGTCCGGCGGGCCGCTCACCTTGCCGCGCCGTCGCCAGAACCGGTGCGATTCAACGACGTGCGCCCCGCCGACGCGCACGCCGTTCTCGAGAACGCCCCGGATGGATTTCTCGCGCAAGACGACGTCGCGCGCGTGCTTGGCGCCTACGGCATCGACCTGCCGCGCATCGCGCTGGCGGCGACGCCGGACGACGCGGTGCACGTGGCGTCGCAGCTCGGATTCCCCGTCGCCCTTAAAGTCGCGTCACCAGACATCCCGCACAAATCGGACGTTGGCGGTGTGCTGCTGGGACTGGGCGACGCGGAGGCCGTGCGGCAGGGCTTCACTACGGTGCAGGCCAATGCGCGGCGTGCGCATCCGCTGGCGCGGCTCGACGGCGTGCATGTGCAGCGCATGCTGCCGGAAGGACAGGAAGTGATCGTCGGTGCCGTGCAGGATCCGCAGTTTGGCGCGCTCGTGATGTTTGGCGCGGGCGGCACCGAGGTGGAAGGCGTGAAGGACGTCGCCTTTGCGCTTGCGCCCCTCCCGCGCGCCGAAGCCGACGCGATGATCGACAGCACGTGGGCCGGCCGCAAGCTGCGCGGCCTCCGCAACGTGCCGCCGGCGGATCGCGCCGCCGCCATGGACGCGCTGCTCCGCCTCGGACAGCTCGTGGCCGATCATCGCACGATCGCGGAGGTCGAGATCAATCCGCTGCGCGTGCGGCCCGACGGGCAGGGCGTCGTGGCGGTCGACGTTCGGCTACGCGTCAGCGGCGCCGAGCGCAGCGTCTAGAAGCGCGAGAGCCGCAGTCCGGTGGTGATGGTGCGACCCGGCACGATCGTCGCATTGTCCGGTTCGCCGCGCTGGAAGTTCAGCAGGTTCTCGCCCGTCATGACCAGCGAGATACCGCGGCCGAACTCACGCGACATCGAGGTCCGCAGCCGCGTGTTGCCGCCGTAGTTTCGCCAGTAGCCGCGCAGATCCGCGCCGTACAGCGGCACCGCCGCGCGGTCAAAGCCGACATATGCCGTGGCGAGCGAGAGCCGGTCGTACTCGATCCAGTCGAACGCGCGGGCGACGCCAACTTGCGCCGTCCACTGCGCGCCCGTCCACGAAACCGTCGCGCTGAGCGTGCGCGCGGGCACGCCGAGCGTGCGGTCGCCCGCGCGCAGGTCGCCCGTGTATCCCGCGGCGAGCGATCGCACGCGGCTGTCCACGGTCGCGTACGCCAGCGATCCGCTCAAGCGTCCATGCCGCAGCGTCCCCTGCACTTCCCATCCCTGATTGTCGATCGAACCGACGTTCTGGTACTGCAGCGCGAGTCCGCCGCCCGGCACCCCGTCCGCCGCGGTCGTGCTGTCGGGAATGACAACCTGCTGAATGAGCCCGCTGGCGCGCTGGTCGAACCGCGTGATCTGAAGCGTTGCGACCTTCCCGAGCATGATGTCCAGCCCACCCTCGACGCCCGACTGCTCCTCCGGCGCCAGATCGCGCACCACCGACTGCGCGCGGAATCCGCCGGCGAGCGTCTCGCGCGCCGCCGTGCGCGGGGCACGCATGCCGCGTCCAAAGGCGCCGCGCACCTTGACCGTCACGCCGCCGGCCTCGTGCACCCATGCGCCGCCTAGCATCGGCAGCGCATGTGCGCGCGCGTTCGTCACGTAGCCGCTGTTGCGCTCCAACCGCAGCCCCGCCGACAGGAACCACGCGCCCTGCACCGCCACATCCAGCTGCGTCGTGAAGCCGGCATCACTGAACCAGTCCGTCGACTCAGAAAGCACGGGCGCAGCCACTGGACCCTGCGCGTAGGCAAAGCCGCGCATCGCGCTCTCGCCGCGCCGCATCGCATGCCCCAGCCGGATCTCTGGCGTCTCCTGCCGCATCGCTGAATGTTCGGCGGCGAACGTCAGCGTCGCGCCAAGCGCCTCCGGACGGCCAAAGCGCGCCACGCTGCTCACTCGCAGCGTCGACCGGTCTGCGGCGCCGCTGGCCGCGCGCAATGCCGAATCGGCACTCGAGGGAAATGGCGTGAAATCATTGGCCACGTTCGAAAGCGCGTACCCGTCAGAGCCGGCCACGAGCGTGTGCGTCCAACGATCGCTCGGCGCGAACTTCAGCGTCGCGCCCAGCGTGTACTCCTGCAGCCCTTGCGAGCGCGCCTCGAAGGCCGCCGGGCTCAGCGTACGGCCGCTTGCCGTCGCTGCTTCGATGAGCAGCGGGTTCGTCGTCGACCCGACGTTGCCGGTGACAAACCGCGCCGTGCCGGTGAAGACGGTGCGCGCCCCAATCAGCCGCGTACCCGCGCTCGCCTGCACGCTCTGACTTGATGCACCCGTGTAGTACGCGCCAAGCGATGACACCCCGAGCCCCAGCTGAGCCGTGCGAAGTCCCGAGCCCAGGCCGACGGAAATGCGGTGGTCCTGCGCCAGCACCGCCGACGACGTGAAATCACTCGACGAGTACCCGGCGTTCGCCCGGATTCGCGCCCGCG
Organism: Gemmatimonadota bacterium; assembly: GCA_023249375.1. GTDB lineage: Bacteria > Gemmatimonadota > Gemmatimonadetes > Gemmatimonadales > Gemmatimonadaceae > PNKL01. Next base: position 2,644 of record JAHFCT010000016.1, read on the forward strand.
GCGCACCGGCATCCACGCCGTCGTGCCGCGTCACGATGTTGAGCACGCCGCTGATCGCGTCCGCCCCGTACAGCGCCGCGCCCTGCGGTCCGCGAATCACCTCGATGCGATCCACGCTCTCGGGATCGAACTGCGTCATGAGCAGCGGGTTCGCCACCGCGATGCCGTCGACATACATCTTCGGATACGACGCACCAAACGAACTCGCGCCGCGAATGCTCCCGTATCGCGCGATGAGCGAGGCCGGCGACTGCTCCCACGCCCACATCCCCGGCACCGATGTCGCCAGCGCCGACGCGAGATCATGAACACCCGCTTCGCGCGCATCGCGTCCATCGATGATCGCCAGCGCCACGGGCAGCGCGCGCTGCATGCCGCCATCGGCGGTGCCGGTCACCACCACGCGGTCGAGCGCCGCCGTGCCAACGGCACGCGGCGCCGGCGAGGGCTCAAGACCGCGCGCGTCGCGCACCGGCGCGAGCACAATCTGGTTGCCGCCAGACACCACGGGTGCCACCGCCACGTCGCGCAGCAGCGCACCAAGCACGGTCTCGACGCTCGCCGAATCAAACGTCGCGCGCACCGACCGGTCGAGCGGCAGCAACTCGGCGCTGTACGAGATGCGCACGTGCGCCACGACCATTACGCGATCCAGCGCATCACGCAGCGAGACATCGCGCAGCTGCAGGCTCACGCGCCGCTCAAGCGGCGCCGCCTGCGCCGAGAGCGGCGCCGCCGTCACCAGCGGCGCCAGCACGCACGTGGCCCACAGCGCGCGCCGCAGGAGCCGGACGGCGCTCATCTGTGCGGACGAGCCGTCAGCGACGCCGGACGCAGCGTCACGGTGTCACCACGCACGTCGTACGAGGCGCCGAGTGCCAGCGCAATCACGTTGAAGACCTGCTGCCGCGAGTCGTGATTGAACGAAGCGGTCAGGTGCCGCGCCGCCAGCGACGAATCGGCGACGATCAGCTCCACGCCAAACCAGCGGCGCAGATCGGAGCGCACGCGAGTGAGCGGCGTCTCGCGAAAGACCAGCCGCCCTCGCGTCCACGCCACGTCATCTTCGCTGGCCGCCGCACGCCGCACCACCAGCGTGCCTGCCTGCGGAAGCGTCGCGAGGTCGCCCGCCGCGAGCACCGCCGTCGCGCCGCCCGCGCGCTGGACGCGTACCGAGCCCTCGCGCACGGACACTTCGACGCCTTCCATGCTGTCGCCGCGCACGGTGAACACCGTCCCGATGTCCGTGATCACCGCCTCGCCCGCCCGCACCGTGAACGGATGCGCCGCATCATGACGCACCGCGAATTGCGCCGTGCCGCGCAGCCGCACCTCGCGGCGCCCCGTCGAGTAGCCTCGCGCAATGCTCAGTTCGCTCGACGGGCCGAGAATCACGCGCGTTCCATCCGTCAGTCGCGTCGAGTCAATCTGCCCCGTCGCCGTCGATACCACCCGCGCCGCATCCGTCGTGCCGTCCTTCCGCATTTGCACGATGCCCACCGTGATGATCAGTACCGCCGCGGCGGCGACCGCCCACGGCAGATACACTCTCCGGGCGGAACGCGCGGCTGCGAGCAGCGGTATCACTGGCATCGACGGCACGGCCGGCGCACGCATGCGCTCGTGCACGCGCCGCAGCGCCGATTCCACATCAACGCCTTCGCCAGGCTCCTGCCCCAGACGCGCCGATGCCGACGCCAACCACTCGAAGGCACGGCCCTCTTCCGGATGCTCGGACAGCCACGCCCCGACCACCGCGGATTCATCCGCGGGGCTCTCGCCGGCGAGATGCCGCGCGATCGCGTCCCACGCGGGCATACCGGCGGGACGCTCAGGGGAAGGCTGGGATTCGGTCATGACATCAGAAGGACACGCGAACCGCAGGATACCCTAATCGCTCCCCGACCTCAATACAATTGGGTATGGACGACCGCGAACTGCTCCAGCGAATCCGGCGGGGCGAAGAACAGGCATTTGATGTCCTGTTCCGCCAGTACTACGCCGCGCTGGTGGGCTTCACGGAGTCACTGCTTCGCAGCCGCGCGGTGGCCGAGGAGATCGTGCAGGACGTCATGCTCGAAGTCTGGCGGCGTCGCGAAACGCTCGAGATCGACCTGACCTGGCGCTCGTATCTGTTTCGTGCCGCGCGCAACCGCGCGCTCAACGACCTGCGGCACGCCCGCGTCGCGCAGAACGCCGAGCCCTACGTGCGCGGCCCCGAATCGGTGGAGGCGTCGTCGCCCGCCGAACTCGACGCGCGCGAACTCGACCGCGAGTTCCGCCGCGTCCTCGCGTCGCTCCCCGACCCCGTGCGTGACGTCTTTCAGATGAGCCGCCGCGACGGACTCACGTATAACGAAATCGCCAGCGCCCTTGGCGTTTCCGTCAAGACCGTCGAAGCGCGCATGGCGCGCGCCCTCAAGGAGCTGCGCGAACAGCTGGCTGACTGGCTCCCGAGCCGCTGACGCTCGCAGCCGCACGTCTAGAAGCCGATCGATAGGGTGTCGGCGCGCTCGCGTGTCTCGTGGACGTGGAGCCGATAAATGGTCGAATTGGTCGGCCAGCACGACTCGGCATTTTTCGGAGGAACCTGGTGATGAACCTGCGCATTCACTCGCTCGCAATTGTCGGCGTGGCCGTCGCCGTCGCCGCCTGCGGCGACCCGACCGCCGCCAACGAGCGCGCGTTGCTGGCACGGACCAGCCTCGCCTCGGCGTTCACGACCGTGCCGGTGGGCTACACCTCGGCGCAGACCACGTACAACGCCGACGGGGCAGAAGGCACCGGCCCGATGTTCCCGGGCGCGCCCATGGATGGCATGGGCCGTCCGCCGCACGAAGGAATGGGTGGGGGCATGGGTCCGATGATTGGCGGAGGCCTCGGCCCCGACTTCCTCGGCGGCGGCATGGGACTCGGCCACGACTTTGGGCACGGCCGCCACGGTGAGCCCGCGGTCGCCAACAGCGCGTGCACGTACGATGCAACGGCCAAGCGCGCCACATGCACGCCCGTCACGGAGCACGGCCTGACGGTGACGCGTTCGGTGGCCTGGTTTGACGCGTCGGGCGCCGTGCAGTCGGCGTTCGACAGTCTCAAGACCAACACGATCAACACACAGGTGACGGTGAGCGGCACGATGACGCGGCGCGACAGCGCCACCACGACCATCAGCAACTCCAGCGACCGCACGATCGGCGGTCTCGCGCAGGGTAGCTCGACGCACACCGTGAACGGCACCGCGGCCGGCAAGGAGACAACGGCTGGCAAGGATGGCAGCGGCGCCTTCACGCTGACGCGCGTCGCCGCTGACACGGTGCGCGGCATTATCGTCCCGGTGGCGGACACCGGACGAACGTATCCGACGGCGGGCACCGTAATTCGCGTGATGAACGTGACCGTCGTCCGGACGAGCGGCACCACCAACGCGGCGCGCCGCGAAGTCATCACCTACGACGGCACGGCGACGGCCAAGATGGTCATCACGCAGGATGGCACGACGAAGACGTGCACGCTTCCGCTTCCAATGGGGCGGCCGACCTGTTCGTAAGCCGGATGGAGTGCGGGGAGACCGGCTGGCAGCTGCCCGTCAAGGTGACGGGCAGTTTGCTTTTTGGGGAGACGCGTCACCCGTTAGCTTTCGCGCGTCGAACCACTCCAACCTGCATTGCGATGCCCACGAAGCTGAAGCGCGGCTACACCGATCCCGCCACCCAGGAATGGGTGCCCGCTACCGAAGTCATCCGCGAGATCGAAGGAATGATCGTGCGCCTCACGGTGCACGGGATCTTCCTGAAGGAGAAGGGCCGCCGCCTTGAAGTGGGACCGCTCGACTACGAAGCTCTCTATCGCGATGCGGTGCAGCGCGACAAGGGGCTCTCTCCCATCAAGCCGCGCAAAGGGCGTTCGACCGCCACGGTGTCGCGTGGACTGCTGGCCACCGAGCGCGGGCGCTAGGCACCGCTACGGCAGGTGGTGGTAGACGCGCTGCGCCGGCTGGCCGAGCGTCGATTCAACCGTCAATCCGTCGGCGGCGTACGCGTTGTCGTAGAGGCGTTGGGCGAGCATGCCATCGTTCAGCGGTCCGTATTCGTGACAGTACCCGGCGGTTTCGGCCACGCGCAGCCGCATCGCCAGAGATTCCACCTCGCGAAAGCATGCCGCGCGCGCCATGCGTTCGGCATGCAGCGCGCCCGGCAGGATGCGCCCTTCGCGCAGCGCGGCGTGCCCCAGCTCGAGCACGTCCTGGCGGAATGCCGACGTCACGGCGAACGCCGCCAGGAGATGCCGCCAGAGCGTGGCGAAGTTCGAATCAACGAAGTGCGTCCACGCGGCGATGTGCACACGCGTTCCATCGCGATACGGCAGCTGGCGACGAACGGCATCCACCTGGTGCCATCCCGCCATCGTATGCTCGGCGACCAACTCGGCTTCCTCAGCAAGCTGGAGGCGCGGGAGCACCTGGTGCGGCGTGGCGCAGCGTTCGTAGCTCGCGAGTTCGGATTCCAGTACGACAAGCACCCGGTCGTGCGCGACGACCGCGGTGGCGAGCGCACGGGTGAGCCAGGGGATGTCGGCACCGCTCCGCGGCGCAGGCACACTGATGAAGGCGCGGTTCGCGGGCTGTTCCGGCGGGGGGACGGGGGCGAATCTGGCGGGCTCGCTGAGATGCAAAGACATCGGCGACAGGGTTGGGGCCACTTCGGGAAGAGACGCCGGTTTCCGCCGGCGTGGCGCGCGCACCCAGTCAGTATAGCGGATTGGCAGAAAAATGCTATTACGTCACGTAACGTTAACTAGAGACCTTGCGAAAACGCATCTGCCGTTACATGGTATAATATGTTGACTGGGTTCCGCGCGACGCGGCGCAGGCCCGGGACCGCATGGTCGTTCTCTCCGTTTTCCGCCACCGACATGAGCGTTGGGTTAGTCGATCGCTACGGTTCCTCGCTGATCTGCGACGTGTTGACGGCGTACCGTCGGGATCTGGAGCGGACGCCCGACGTCCTGACGTTCGGCGCGGACGACGCCCGGTGGCTGCGCTTCGGCGTGCGGGTCGAACAATGGGCAGCCGACGCCCAGCCCGCCCGGTGGCGCAAGGGCGCCGTTCCCCTGCGTCCCGCGCCGCGTCCTGGACAACTCCTGCGCATCACCGAGCAGATGGAGGCCGCCGGCGCCATCACGCTCGCCTATGCCACCCTCGCTGCCGCCCGCCGCGTCTGGGACACTGCTGAGCCGCAGAGCGCCGCGCAGGCGATTTTCCGCCAGGCGCGCATTCTCCGAACGGCAGGTGCGACGCAAGCCGCCGAGAACTGCTTCACCTACCTCTATGGATTCGCGACTCGCCATCGCCTCGCGGAGCTGCGCGGGCGGGCGCTCGTCGGACGCGGGATTCTTCGCATGATCGGCGGTGATCGCCGCGCCGCTCTCAAATGGTACGGCCGTGCGCGCGTGGCCTCGGGCCACCATCCGGTGGTCGTCGGCGTCTCCTACCACGGCGAGATGGCGCTCGCCCTCGGGGCCGGCGACGATAGCGGCGCGTTGATCGCGGGCTACAAGGCGCTGGCCACTCGGGCGCTCCCCGGGTGGGACGAGGCGGGCGTCTTGATCAATCTCGCCGGCATCACGCTGCGTGCCGGCGAAGCGCACACTGCGTTGCAACTCGTCGGACGTGCCGCTCGGCGATCGCGACAGCCGCGCATGCGCATGGGCACCTTCGCGAAGGGCGCGCTCGCCGCCGCTGCGCTCGGCCGGCGCGCCATCGTCGAGCGCTTCGCTGCTCGTCTTGTGGCCACCGCGGCCGCGGTCAATCTGCCGTATGAAGAACTCGAGGCGCGCAGCGAGGTCGCCGAGGCGTTTGCCCGCATCGGCGACGTCGCCAAGGCACGCCGGTGGGCACGCGCCATCCAGCGCGATGCGACCCGCGAGGACTTCGTTTCGATTGTCGCCCGCTGCGAGCGCCTGCTCGAGAGCGGGGTGCCCGACGCTGAACCCGGTGTGCTCAGCGCACCGGCGCGGCGTGTCGTCGCACAGCTGCAGGAGGCCTGACGGATGCCGCTTCTTCAGTTCCACGGGAACGTATCGTGGTGGACCTTCGAGGCCGAATCGGGCGCGGTGGGAAGCTTGCTGCAGGCGGCCGCGGTCCCCAGCAGGGCAACGGCAAGAATGAGGCGGACGATGAACTGGCGGGACACGGGCACGCTCCACGAGGAAGGGGTTCGGCGAAAGGGTATGCCTGCCGGCGCCGGTCGACTAACACGCCACGTAACTTTTTGTTACGCCACGTAACGTGAATCGCGAAATCACCCTAATTCACCTGCTCGGCCGCGATGCGCGGCCGCCTGCCTGGCTGCTGAACGGCATTCCGACGGGAAGCGCCGTGCACTGCCTCACGACCGTGGCGGACGCCCACGACGCCCTCTGGCGCGGCGAGATCCGTACGCTCGTCTGCGAAATGGAGGATGGCGCGGGCCGCAGCACGGAGTCGCTGCTTGAAGCGGCCGCGCAGGACTTCCCCTCGGTGTCGACCGTTGCCCTCGTCACGCGAGGCGCGGCAGCGACGGATGCCCTGCTCCGCATCGCGCGCACCGGTGTGCACGCGCTGTTCTTTGACGAAGACCGTCGCTCCCCGATCTTCGTGCGCCGCGCACTGCTCGAAGCGAGGGAGCGCTGTCGGCAGGCCATTTTGTGGGACAGGATTGGCGCAGACACCCCCGACCGCGTCCGCCCGCTCGTCGTCTTCGGCCTCAAGAACGCCACGCGGTCCATGAGCGTGGACGACGCGGCCGGTGCCCTCGGCCTGCATCGCAAGACCCTGCACGATCGCTGCACGCAGGCCGGCACGCTGCCGCCGCAGCAGATACTCGGCTGGTGCCGAATGCTCGCCGCCGCCGTGCTCCTCGAGGATCGCGGACGACCCGTCGATCACATCGCGCTCGAACTCCAGTTCCCGAGCGGCGCCGCGTTTCGCAACATGCTGAAGCGCTATACCGGGCTCAACCCGCAGCAGCTCCGGAAGCGCGGGACGATCAGCGAGATGAGCCGGCTGTTCGCCCGAGCGGTGGCTCCGGCGTCGCTGCGGCACGCCGACAGCAAGGCTGGCTGATCCGCTGGGCCGCTTGTTCCCAGGAGCGAGGTCCCGTAGCTTTCGGTTCCCGCCCGACGGCGGTGCGCGCGAGTAGCTCAGCTGGATAGAGCGCTGCCCTCCGGAGGCAGAGGTCGTGGGTTCGAATCCCGCCTCGCGCATCCCCTCCCCTCCCCGCAGCCCGAGCGCCTTCGCTCGCCCGCGGCCCAGCCCAACCCCGTGCTCCCCCGTCCCCTCGGGAGCCGTTCCCCGCACGACGCCACGTGGACATCGCCGAACTTCGGCGCGCCCCGCTGCCCGAACTGCTTGCCCTCAGTGAGTCGCTGGGCATAGCGGAACCAGCCGCGCTGGGCCGCCCCGACCTCATCTTCCGCATCGAACACGCCCTGCTCGCGCGCGGCGACACGCTGCTCGCCGAAGGCGTGCTCGAGACGGTGAAGGAGGGTCACGGTTTCCTGCGCAGTGCGGACAACAGCTATCTCGCCGGCGCGGCCGACGTGTACGTCTCGCAAACGCAGATTCGCCGGTTCGGCGTGCGCACGGGCGACACGCTGCGCGGCCGAGTGCGGCCGCCGAAGCCGTGGGAGAAGTTTCTTGCGCTCCTGCAGGTGGACAGCATCAACGGCCGCGCGCCAGAGGCGGCGCAGGGGCGCATTCCCTTTGACAACCTGCGGCCGGCGTACCCAAAGCAGCGGCTGCGACTCGAACGCGGAAACGGCGATCTCGCGATGCGCCTCGTCGACATCATGACGCCGCTGGGCAAGGGCCAGCGCGGGCTGATCGTGGCAGCGCCTCGCGCCGGCAAGACCATTCTGCTGCAGAAGATGGCGCTGGCCATCTCGGAGAATCACCCCGAGGTGACGCTGATCGTGCTCCTGATCGACGAGCGACCGGAAGAGGTGACCGATTTCATCGCGTCGGTTCCTGGCGCCGAGGTGGTGGCGAGCACGTTCGACGAACTCGCCTCACGACACGTACAAGTGGCGGAGATGACCATCGAGCGCGCCAAGCGGTTGGTGGAGGATGGACGCGATGTGGTGATCCTGCTCGACTCGATCACGCGGCTCGCCCGCGCGCACAACACCGTGATCCCGATGTCCGGCAAGCTGCTCTCGGGCGGCGTGGACGCGAAGGCGCTGGAACGGCCCAAGAAGTTCTTCGGCGCGGCGCGTTCCATCGACGGTGGCGGCACGCTGACCATTGTGGCGACGGCGCTCGTGGGCACGGGCTCGCGCATGGACGAAGTGATCTTCGAGGAATTCAAGGGCACCGGCAACATGGAGCTGGTGCTCGACCGCGAAATCGCGAATCGCCGGATATTCCCTGCGATCGACATCCCCAAGTCCGGCACGCGCAAGGAAGAGCTCCTCCTGACGCCGGAAGAAAAGAACCGCATCTTCATCATCAGGCACTTCCTCGGCGACATGCCGCCCGAAGAGCAGGTGCTCTTCCTCGCCAAGCGGATGGAGCGGACAAAGTCGAATGCGGAGTTCTTCCGCAGGATGGCTGAGGGCGATGTATGATCACGCATCACGGATTTCGATCGGGGATCACGATTCAGGATTGCGATGAACCATCCAGCGTCGACGTACTCGTGGCACGGTCCGGCGCGCGTCCGGGCTGCACGACGGCTTGCTGGTGGGCTGCGCCGTGAACACGGTTCCGGGGCGCATTCTCGCGATCGACCTGGGTGACCGCCGGGTTGGGCTGGCAATGAGCGATCCGACGCGGCTCATTGCGCAGCCGGCCGGCTTCATCGAGCGCCGCGCGGGAAAGCGGCCGCCGCTGACCGCGCTGCTCGCCAAGGCGTCCGAGGTGGGAGCCACAGCGTTCCTCGTCGGGCTGCCGCTCGACGAGGCTGGCAACGACACGCCGCGCGCCCTGGAGGCGCGGCGCCTCGCCGAGGAACTCGAGACGCGAACGGGGCATCCGGCGCGACTGCTCGACGAACGCTTCACGACCTCCGCGGCGCTTCGCGCCGTGCGCGCGATGGACGGTTCGACGCGCGGCCGTCGTGGGGATGTAGACGCGCTGGCCGCCACCGTGCTGCTGGAGCAGGCGCTGGCGCACGGCGCGCGGCTGTGGGCTGACGAGACGACGGAGCACGGCAGTCAGGCGGCGGATGACGGCGGCTCGACGACCGATGACGCGTAGCACCGTGCGCGCACTGAGCGTTGCGCTCGTGTTGCTGGCAGCGGCCTGCGGCACGTCGAAGGGACCGATGCAGAAGGTCACCATTCCCAAAGGCGTGAGCTTCCGCGTCGCCGCCGAGTCACTCGCCGCGCACGGCCTCGTGCGCAACGTGCGGGTCTTCGGCATCTATGCCAAGCTGCGCGGTCGCGACCGTTCGATGCGCTACGGCACGTACGTGCTGGCGCGCGGCACGAGCTGGAACGAACTCCTCGACGATCTGCGCCGCGGCAAGGGCATCGTGCACACGGTCACGATTCCCGAGGGGTACGATCTTTCGCAGATCGTGCCGCTGCTGGCCGAGGCGCTGGATGTGTCGCGCGACTCACTGGAGGCCGCGGTGCGCGATACGTCGCTGCTGCGCGAACTGGACGTTCCGACGCCGAATCTCGAGGGCTACATCTTTCCGGACACGTACACTTTTCCGGACAAGATCACGGCTCATGAGGCAGTGACCGCGATGGTGCGCCGGTTCCAGTCGCTCTGGCGTCCCGAGTGGGACGCGGCCCTCGACAGCCTGAAGCTCAGCCGGCATGACGCGGTGACGCTGGCGTCGATTGTGGAGCGCGAGGTGCGCCGGCGTGAGGAAGCGCCGGTGGTCGCGGCCGTGTATCTCAACCGGTTGCGACTGCACATTCCGCTGCAGGCAGATCCCACCGTGACGTATGCGCTGGGCAAGCGGCCGGGGCGCGTCTACTTCAAGGATCTGCGCGTCCACTCCGCGTACAACACGTACCGCGTGCTCGGACTGCCGCCCGGTCCCATCGGTTCGCCTGGCCTGAGCAGCCTCAGCGCGACGGTGCATCCGGCCAAGGTGCCGTACCGGTTCTTCGTTGCGCATCCCGACGGCCATCACGAGTTCCGCACGACGTACAGCGAACACCTCGCGGCCATTCGCATGGTGCGCGCCGCCGCTGGTCAAGATTCGGTGACGCGCGAGACCAACGCCATCCGCGCCGCGCGCGACTCGGCGGCGCGCGCCGTGGGAGCGCCGATTGAGTCACTCGCACCGATCACCGCACCGAAGAAGAAGCGCAAGCCGTAGGCGCGGTGTGCCGCTACGGGCGTCCGTCGTCGAGGTCGCCGCGCAACACCACGGCCTCTCGCAGGTAGGCGTGGCGAGCGGCCGTCGCCGCTTCGCCGACATCGACGTGCAGCAGCACGCGTATGCAGCGCGGCAGCGCTCCACGCACGGGAAGTTCGGCGGCACAGAGCATTGGCACGTGCCGCCACCCCATGTCACGCGCCGCCTGCGCCGGATACGCGCTCGTCAGGTCGAAGGTGCAGGTGAAGAACGCGCTCAGCACTTGAGACTCATGCAACGCGTTGCGTTCGAGGAGCGTGCGCAGGAGTTCCTGCGTGGCGTCGACAAGCAGCGCCGGCTCGTCAGCGGCGACGGTGGTGGCGCCCCGCAGGGCTCTGAGCGGCATCTTGTAATGGTGCGCGGAGGCGACGGCGGGGGCAAGCGCGACAACGTGTTGCCGATATCGTGGATCCGCGTCCGACATCGCCAGCGGTGATCTGTCTCCGTGATCCGTGGTCTGTCATCGTCGCCTCGCCGCCAGTAGCTTCTGCCCCATGTCCTCATCTGTGGCTGTTGTCTCCTCGCGCGGCGCAAAGCGGCTGGCGTCGGGACATCCGTGGATCTTCCGCAGCGACCTCGCGGAAGCACCGGGCGTTCCGGCGGGCCCGGTGCGCATCGCCGATCCGCGCGGACAGCCGTTGGGATGGGCCTGGTGGAGCCCGACGTCGGAGATCGTGCTGCGCCGTGTCGAACGCCGCAGCGACGCGGTGATCGACCGTGCGTGGTGGCGTGCTGCGCTTGCGCACGCCATCGCGCGGCGCGCATCGCTCGCGAGCGTCACCAACGCCTGCCGTCTGGTGCACGGGGAGGGCGACGGGCTTCCGGCGCTGGTCGTGGACCGTTACGACCGCTGGCTGGTGGTGCAACTCCTGTCGGCGGCACTCGAGGCGCAGCGCGCGGTGATCGTGGACGTGCTGCAGGAACTCACGGGCGCCGCCGGCATTCTCGCGCGCAATGATGCGCCGGTGCGCGCCCGCGAAGGGCTGCCCAAGAGCGTGGAAGTTCTCGCCGGTGGAGTACCCGAGGAGGTTGAAGTCGATGAACACGGCGTCACGTACCTGGCGGCGCCATGGACGGGGCAGAAGACCGGCGCGTTTCTGGACCAGCGTGAAAACCGCGTGATGCTTCGCACCCACGCCCGCGGCCGCGCGCTCGACGTCTTCAGTTATCACGGCAGCTTTGCGCTGCATCTCGCGAGGGGCGCGGAGTCGGTCGTCGCGGTCGATGCGTCGGCGAGCGCGCTCGAACGGGCCCGCGCCAACGCCGCGCGCAACCGCATTGACACGCTGACGTGCGTCGAGGCGGATGCGTTTGACTACCTGCGCGACGCCGCGGCGCGGGGGGAGCGTTTTGACGTCATCGCGCTCGACCCGCCGGCGCTGGCGAAGAACCGCGGATCGATTGCCGGTGCGCTGCGCGGCTACAAGGAACTCAACCTGCGCGCGATGCGGCTGCTGGCGCCGGGCGGCATGCTGTTTACGGCAAGCTGCAGCTACCACGTGACGAAGCCGATGTTTCTCGACGTCGTGCACGACGCGGCAGCCGACAGCCAGCGTCCGATGATCCTGCGCGCGCTCACCGGCCAGCCGCTCGATCATCCCGAGCTGCTGACGATTCCCGAGACGGGGTACCTAAAGGGCTTGCTACTGGAGAACGGCGAGGCATAGGGCGCGGCGCTCCGTCCGTTACCCACGCTTCCTGCTCACCGCACGCTGGCAGCTAGGGCAGAAATAGGTGCTTCGCCCTGCCTGGCTGATGCGCGATACGTCGGCGCGGCAGCGCCGACAGGTCTCGCCTTCGCGATCGTAGACGCGGAACGGTCGTTCGCGCGTGCCATCACGGTAACGCCCCTGCCGGGCGAAACCGTCGGCGATGGCTGCCTTGATGCCGCGCACGAGGTCGCGCCGCTGCGCCTCGGAGAGTGAGCGCGCGGGCTGCGCCGGATGGATGCGTGAGCGCCAGAGCGCTTCGGCAGCATAGATGTTTCCAAGGCCGGCGACGACGCGCTGGTCGAGCAGGACCGTCTTGATGGGACCGGATCGCCGGGCGAGCGCCGCGCCGAGCAGGTCGACCGTGAGCGCATCGGGCTCCGGGCCGAGCGCGAGCACCGGCGGACGTCCAGGCGCGTGGTAGGTGGCGGCACAGAGGGCGCGCGAGTCGACGAGGCAGAGCCTGCTGCCGTCGGTGCACGTGAGGACGATGCGCGCGAAGCGCGGCAGCGGCTGCGTGCTGTCGCCAACCTCCCAGTCGCCGTTCATGCGGAAGTGCACGGCGAGAATCGCGCCGTCGTCGAGGACGAGGTGCTGGTGCTTGGCATGGCGATTGACACGCACCACGCACCGGCCGGCGAGCCGCCGCGCGTCGCGCGCCGGGAGCGCGCGGCGTTGCGACGCATGAAGTGTGGTCACGGTGGCAATCGTGCGGCCGAGCAGCGCCTTGCGCGCGATGGCCGCAGCAAATTCGACCTCGGGGAGTTCGGGCATGGGGGCAGACGGAAGACGGAAAGCCAGTCGCGGAAGGCGGCAGCACGAGGATTGAACACATGAACGCACAATCTCGTCCGCGCAAGGAATTGCTTTGTGCGCGCGGAATTTTACCTTGTGGACAGGCCTTTAACCCCATCCATGTCCACGCACCGCCCCCGTTCGCTTCGCCACGAGTACGAACTGTATGTCGAGCGCGAGATCGAGGACTACAAGAACTCGGTCAGCCGAACGAGCCTCATGTCGCTGGCCGACGAGGCCGTTCGACGCCTCGGCAGCAGTGCGCAGATGGGGATGACGGAACTGCTGCTGGCGGCCGAAGTGGATAAGGTGATCCACGGCCGGCTTCGGCTGCCGTCATACGACACGTGGCGCAGGCGGCTTCAACGGAACGCGTCGGAGCTTCAGCGTCCCGAACACTGGGGCCTGCGCGGCGACACGCCACTCAAGGCCGCGATTCCGTCGCTTCCCGGCTCCGGCTCGGTGCTGGTGACCGGGGCGCGCGTCGAGGGATCGGCGCTGTATCTCGCAGCAAATGGCTGCGATGTCACGGCCGTGGAACCCGAGCGCGCCGTGGTCGAGCGCATGATGGAAGCAGCCCGTACGGCCGGTCTCGATGAGAAAGTGCGCGGCATGGTCTCTGACCTGCACACGTGCCTGCACGGCTGGACGCCTGACGATCCGCTGACCGCCGTCGTGTGCACTCCGGCGGCGTTCTCCGGTTTATCCGCGGAGGAGCGCGCGCGTGTTATCGAAGTGCTCAAGAGTGTGACCAGCGATGGCGGCGTGCATCTGGTCGAGACCATCATCGCCGGCTCATCGATGATCGACGAAGACGAGCTTCGCGAGCAGTACCATGGCTGGCACATTTCGATCGTCCCGGACAAGGGCGAGTCTAAGACATTCGTCGCTCGAAAAGCCGTCGCGTAACGTATTGACACGAGTAGCGAAATTTCGTCGTGTCAGAACGAAACAACCGCCTCCTTTGGGGGCGGTTATTTATTCCATAACTACTTGTTATTGAATGATTTACTTATTCATGGAAACTGGCATCGCTCGTGCAACGTCCAATCAATAGTACTTCTATTAGAAAGGACGAGCCCTGCCGCTCATCGGCAGCGTCACCCCCCGAAGCAGGAATGCAGTCATGGAACAGATTCGCCAGGCGGAGATCAACGAGCAAGAGCCACTCGGCATCATCATCTCGCGCGGGCCGCGCGCCGAGGACACGCCGCGTTTGTCCGCATATATCTGGGGACCGGTCCCGGTGCCGGAACCCGTGGAACATCCCAAGCCCGTTGCGGCGTAGTCGCGAGACTCCGCACGGCATCGGCGTTGGACAACCGCGAAGGGCGAGCGCTCGAGACCACCACGACGAATGAAGGACGCAAGAGTCCGCGAGGTTCGCGGTTGGACTGATCGGTGTCGCGAGACCGCAACCGGAATGGCAAGAAGATCTTGAACGAACCATATGCGCCTCGCGAATCATGCGTGGCGCTTTGCTTATCGGTCCAGGGGTTTCTGGCGGAGGCGACCTCGCGATCGGGGTTGGAGTCGGTCGGATGATCGATCGCCAGCCACTTGCTCGATCGGCGAAGCGCGGCAACGAACCGCGCCTTCAATGCAGCATAAGCACCACAATTCGGCATGACCAGAAACGCACAGGGGAGCCGGCAGATGCCAGCTCCCCTGTGTGCTCCGAAGAGCGAAGCGAACTACTTCTTCTTCGCGGCCTTCTTCGCCGGCTTCTTTGCAGCCTTTTTCTTCGCAGCCTTCTTCTTGGCAGCCATTGTACTAGCTCCTGTAAGGAGGGTCTTTCCCTGGCGATTCCCCGGTGAATCGCTGGGTTTCTCCGCCGCGTTACCACGACGGAAACTTGTTCACGGCCCCGAAGGGCGCGTTGCTAAGCGTTCGATCGTTCCTTCAAAAAAGCGCGCGCGACATCGATCACATCACATCAATAGACCAGTCGCGCTTCAAACTTGCATACACGATTGTATAAAGCTCGAAATCGCGCAAGTACCAACGCCACAATTTCTTTTTCGGGTTTCTCGACGATATCGACACGTCATCGCGGCACGTTCCGTCCTCGCGCGGCGCTGCGGCATGCGATCGTGCGTCGCGCGCGCTGCCGGCGCATGCCACTGGTCCATCGACGATTCTCCTCTGAGAATGTCACTCACGCCGCGTGCGCTCATCATCGGCGCGCGGTCGCGGCCGCAGGGCGATTGCGATTCGCGAGCACGCGGCCAACTTTAATCCATGCCGTTTCCGGAGAGGGTGCCCGAGTGCCAACGCTGAAGATCAACGGCGAGTCCGTGCACGCCGCCGAGGGTGCGACGATCCTCGACGCGGCACGTGCGGCGGACATCGACATTCCGACCCTCTGCTGGTATCCGCGCCTGACGACGGCCGGTAATTGCCGTGTGTGTCTCGTTTCCGTGGATGGTTCCGCCAAGCTGCTGCCGGCGTGCGCGACGGCCGCCGCCGAGGGAATGGTGGTCACGACGGAATCGGACGCGGCGATTGCGAATCGCCGCGCCGTGCTCTCGATGCTGCTCGAGCGCTATCCGGTGGAGCAGGTCCCCGAGGAGGGCGCGCGCAACGAGTTCGAACAGCTGGTGCGCCGGTACGATGTGCCGCTCGAACGGCGCAGCACGCTGCCGCTCCGCACGGGCGATAGCCGTGCCGGTGATCCGATCATCCGGCACGACATGAGCACGTGCGTACTGTGCACGCGCTGTGTGCGCGCCTGCGAAGACATTCAGGTGGTGGGTGTGCTCGAAGTCGCGGAGCGCGGACCGTACGCGCAGATCATCGTCGGCGCCGACGGCAATCCGGAGCACGCAGGCTGCACCTGGTGCGGCGAATGCGTGCGTGTGTGCCCGACGGGGGCAATCCACGACATTCTTCCGCTGGCGAAGTTCAAAGCCGAATCGATGGCATTGCCCCAGCGCGTGGTGCGCTCCGTCTGCCCGTATTGTGGTGTGGGATGCCAGCTCGACCTGCATGTGCGAGGCGAGGACCTCGAACGGGTGGTGAGTCCGTGGATCGAGGAGCCGACGGCGAACGAAGGCTCCACGTGCGTGAAGGGACGGTTTGGCACCGACTTCGTGCTGCATCGCGACCGGCTGACGATGCCGCTCATCAGAAAGGGCTGGCAGCGCGACGCGCAGGGGACGTGGACGTTCGACGCCACGCGTGATGGCGCGGCCGAGTGGCCGCACCGCGGCGGACCGTGGGAGAGCATTCGCGCTGAAGGGCCGAGCCGCAAGCGGCGGCCGCAGTCGAACCCGCTGCGCACGCTGCCGACGGGCATGGGGTCGCTGGGCGATCCGCGCGACCGCGTCGCAACGCCGCACGAGTGGTATGCGCCGTTTCGCGAAGCGACGTGGGACGAGGCGATGGAGCTGACGGCGCAGCAGTTGGCGCGCCTGCGCGACAGCCACGGCCCGGACGCAGTGGCCACATTCAGCTCGGCCAAGTGCTCGAACGAGGAGAACTACCTGTTGCAGAAGATCTTCCGCGCGGCGATCGGCACGAACAACGTCGACCACTGCACGCGGCTGTGCCATTCGTCATCGGTGGCGGCGATGCAGCGGGCACTGAGCACGACGGCCGCCTCGGGTTCGATGCGCGAGGTGGAGAAGGCGTCGGACGTGATCTTCGTGCTCGGCGCGAACACGACCGAGAGCCATCCGGTGTTTGGCGCGGCGATCAAGCGCGCCGTGAAGCGCGGCGCGACGCTGCTGGTGGCTGACCCGCGCCGCACGGAACTGGCCGCACGCTCCGCGGTGCACCTGCAGGTGATGCCGGGCACGGACGTGGCGCTGCTCAACGCGATGCTGCACCACGTGCTCGAGCAGGGGCTTGAGAACACGCAGTTTATCGCGACGCGCACGCATGGCTTTGCGGCCGTGCGCGACGCGGTGGCGCCATATACGCCGGAGGCGGCGGAGGCGATCACGGGCGTGGACGCGGCGCTCATCCGTCGTGCCGCCGAGGCGTATGCGCGCGGGCCGAACTCGTCGACGTTGTGGGCGATGGGGCTGTCGCAGCATCACACCGGCACCGACATCGTGACGTCGCTGCTGAACCTGATGCTCGCGTGCGGCATGATTGGACGCTGGGGCGCGGCGATGATCGCGATCCGCGGGCAGAACAACGTGCAGGGCGCCAGCGACATGGGGGCGATCCCGTTCGCGTACACCGACTATATGCGCGTGGACGATCCCGAGGTGCGCGACTTTTTTGCGACGGCGTGGGGCATCGAGCCATCGCGGCTGTCGCTGACCGTGGGGCGCAAGGTCACGCAGATAGTCGGCGCGGACTCGCCGGTGCGCGGCATGTACATCATGGGCGAGAACCCGATCATCTCGGATCCCGACGTGTCGCATGCGGAGGAGTGGTTCCGCCGACTGGAGTTCCTGGCGGTGCAGGACCTGTTCCTGACGGAGACCGCACGTTATGCCGACGTCGTGCTGCCGGGCGCGTCGTTCGCCGAGAAGACGGGGACGTTCGTGAACACGGAGCGCCGCATTCAGCTGTCGGAGAAGGCGATCCGGCCGCCGGGCGAAGCGCGGGAGGACCTCGCGATCCTCATCGACTTGAGCGAGCGCCTGGGACTGGCCGCGCCGTATGCGGACGCAGCGGACGTGATGACGGAGATTGCACACGTGACGCCGACGCTGCGCGGCGTGACGCACGCGCGGCTGCTCACGCATCGAGAGGGGCTGCAATATCCCGTGACCGACGAGAAGCATCTGGGGACCGATTTCCTGTTCGCCGACGAGTTCCCGACGACGGACGGACGCGCGACGATGGTGCCGGTGGAGTACCTGCCGCCCGCGGAGATGCCGGACGCGGAGTATCCGTATTTCCTCAACACCGGGCGCCAGATCTATCACTGGCACACGGGGACGATGACGCGGCGTTCCACCGCGCTCGATGCGCGCGAGAGCGGTCCGACGATTGAGCTTCACCCGGCGGATGCGGCGGAACTGGGCGTGCAGGACGGCGACGAAGTACTGGTGGCGTCGCGCCGGGCGCAGATTCGGATCGCCGTGCGGCTGAGCCCACGCATGGCGCGTCATCAGGTGTTCCTTCCGATGCATTACCGCGAGGCGGCGGCGAACCTGCTCACGAATCCGGCGCTGGATCCGGTGGCGCACATTCCGGAGTTCAAGGTGTGCGCCGTTCGCATCGAGCCGGCGGCAGTCGGCGCGCCGGTCGGAGGAGACTGACATGGAACTGGGATTGCGCGGCAAGGTGGCGTTGGTGGGCGGCGCATCATCCGGACTGGGACGCGCAATCGCCGAGGAACTGGCGACTGAGGGGTGCGACGTTGCGATCGTGGCGCGGGGGCAGGAGCGCCTGCAGGAAGTGGCGGATGATCTGGTGCGGCGATTTGGCGTGCGGGTGATCGCGATTCCGGCGGATTTGGCGAAGGCCGGCGCTCCCGCAGAATGCGTGCGCCTGGCGGAGGCGGCCCTTGAGCGCGTGGACATTCTGGTGGCCAATGCCGGCGGCCCGCCGGCGACGAATGTCGTTGATGCGACGACGGCGCAGTTCGAGGCGGCGCTGCGGCTCAACCTGCTGGCGTCGATCGAGCTCGCGCAGGCGGCGCTGCCGGGCATGCGTGCGCGCCGCTGGGGGCGTGTGATTTTTCTGACGTCGTTCGCGGCAAAGCAGCCGCAGCCCGACCTGCTGCTGTCGAACACGGCGCGCGCGGGGCTGCTCGGCTTTGCGAAGACGATGGCCAACGAGGTGGCGCAATACGGCGTGCTCGTGAACACACTGTTGACCGGTCACTTCGACACGGCGCGCGCGGGCGAACTGGCGCGCATGCGGGCGGCGCGCGAGGGCAAGAGCGTGGATGAGCTGCTGGCGCGCCGCGCCGCGCACGTGCCGCTTGGGCGCGTCGGCGCGCCGCGTGAGATGGCGGCGCTGGTGGCGTTTCTCGCATCGGAGCGCGCGAGCTTCGTGACGGGCACGGCGATTCAGGTGGATGGCGGGCAGACAGCGGGACTGCTGTAGCGACGCAGGCCTGCGTGCCGCCACGCGCAAAACCCTCACAGGTGCACGGGGAAGTTCCTGATGCGCTTTCACGTGCAGCGGATATTCAGCGAAGCGCGTGCGTGCGGCGTTGCCCTTCCCTGCGGCACCGCTGCGGGCGACGTTTAATCGTTCGGCAGTGACAAGCTCGTCCGGTGCACGATGACGTGTGATGTCGTGCCGGTGATGACCACCAGTTATCGGAGTTTCCGCGCGTGAAAGCGCTCGTCAAGGAATCCCCAGCGGCGGGATTCGTGCTGAAGGACGTCCCGGTTCCCACGATCCGCGACAACGAAGTGCTCATCAAGGTCTCTCGTGCCGGCGTGTGCGGCACGGACGTTCACATTCACGAGTGGGATGACTGGGCGCGCAACCGCTGCAAGCCGCCGTTCACGGTGGGCCACGAGTTTGCGGGCACGGTGGTGGAGGTCGGCAAGCTCGTGCAGGATGTGCACATCAACGACCGCGTGACGGCCGAAGGGCATATCGTCTGCGGTCGCTGCCATCTGTGCCGCACGGGCAACTCGCATGTCTGCCCCAACACGAGGATCATCGGCGTCGACCGTGACGGCTGCTTCGCGGAGTACATCGCGATGCCCGCCGGCAACGTCTGGCATCTCGACGACAACATTCCGTTCGAAATCGGCGGCATTCACGATCCGATGGGCAATGCGTTTCACACGGCGCTGACGGCCGACATTCCGGGGAACACGGTGCTGGTCACCGGATGCGGGCCGATCGGCATCTTCGCGGTGGGCATCTGCGTGGCGGCGGGGGCAAGCCACGTGATTGCGAGCGACGTGAATCCGCGGCGACTGGAACTGGCGAAAGGCATGGGCGCTCATGACGCAGTGCATCCCGATCAGGTGGCTGAGGCAGTGCGCAAAGCCACCGACGGATTGGGCGTGGACGTGGTGCTTGAGATGGCGGGCGTCCCCGCCGCGGTGCACCAAGCCTTCAAGGAAGTGCGTGTGGGCGGCCGCGTGCAGATGCTCGGCATTCCGGCGAAGCCGATGGAGATGAACCTCGCCACGGAGATCATCTTCAAGGGCGTGACGGTGTACGGCGTGGTAGGGCGGCGAATGTACGACACCTGGATCCAGATGACGCAGTTCCTGCGCTCCGGCAAGTTCGATCCGACGCCGGTGATCACGCACCGCTTTCCGCTCGAGCAGCACGCCGAGGCGATTGGCGTGATCAAGAGCGGCGAGGCGGGCAAGGTGGTCTTCGAGATCGGGTGAACACAAAATGGCACTGAACACCGAATTCAACGCGTCGCTCGACGGCGCCATTGCACAACTCAAGACCGACGGCGTGTACAAGCGGCTCAACTATCTCGAGTCGCCGCAGGCGGCGCGCGTGCGGATGGAAGGACGCGGCGAGGTGCTGATCCTCTCCTCGAACAACTACCTGGGGCTGAGCGCGGAACCGTCGGTGGTGCAGGCTGGCCACGAGGGATTGCGCAACTACGGCGCGGGCACGGGGAGCGTGCGCTTCATCTGCGGCACGTTCACCATCCACCGCGACCTCGAGCAGGCGCTGGCGCGCTTTGTCGGCACGCCGGCGGCGATGTCCTTCGTGAGCTGCTGGAACGCCAACGAGGGACTGACCGCGACCATCGCCGAGGAGGGCGATTTCGTGGTGAGCGACGCGCTCAATCATGCGTCGATCATCGACTCGGTGCGGCTGGCGAAGGCGATCACGAAGTGCACGACGGCGGTGTACAAGCACGGTGATCTCGACGACCTGCGTGAGAAGCTCGCGGCCAATACGGGCGCGCGGCGGCGCATCATCTGGACGGACGGCGTCTTCTCGATGGAAGGCAGCATCGCGAAGCTGCCGGAGATCCTGCAGATCGCGCGCGACACCAACTCCATCGTCGTCATGGACGATTCGCACTCGACGGGCGTGCTGGGCGCCACGGGACGCGGGACGGCCGAGCATTATGGCGTGGTAGGTGAAGTGGATGTGATCACGTCGACGCTGGGCAAGGCGCTGGGCGGTGCGGCGGGAGGTTTTGTGGCGGGGAGCGCGTCGCTGTGCGACATGCTGACACAGCGGTCGCGGCCGCAGCTCTTCTCCAACGCGCTGCCGCCGACGGTGGCGGCCAGTGCGCTGGCGTCGGTGCAGTTTCTCGAAGCGCATCCGGAGCGGGTGCAGTCGCTGCGTGACAACTCGGCGTACTTCAGGCAGGCGATCATCGAGGCGGGATTCACGCCGCTGCCCGGTGACACGCCGATCATCCCGATCATCATTGGCGAGACGGCGCACGCTATCCGGATGAGCGAGATGCTGCTCGACGAGGGCATCTTCATCACCGGCTTCGGATTCCCGGTGGTGCCGCAGGGGACGGCGCGGCTGCGGTGTCAAATTTCGGCATCGCACACGAAGGACGATCTCGACTATGCGGTGCGGGCCATCAGCAGCGTGGCGCGCCGGGTGGGGCTGGCGAAGTAGCGGGTCCCGGGTTCGTGACCCGGGGGCGGGACGCATCGTCTTCATCCGGTACCTCTGGCTGCCCCGGTCACCGTGCGGCAATTTGTGTCGCGTCGGTGCGCGGGTGAGCTGGCGATCCTCCTATTCGAGGGGTCTAGCATGCGTACGATCTCACGCCTTGGCCGCGCGCTCACGCTGGCGGCGATTCTCCCAGCCGCCGCCGCGGCGCAGCAGGCTGGCGCGCCGATGGACAACTCGTGGTTCTGGGGCGTGGGGGGCGGCCGCATGTCGTTCCCCACGTACTTCCACCGCATCGACGCGCCGATGGTTTCGGCCGACTGGTTGATCACGCGGCAGCGCTGGGCGCTCGACCTGTACGGGTCGCAGGCGTACTTCACCGACTCCTCAACCGTGGCGGACCCGAACTCGTCAGGGCTGCGCAAGGCACTGATGACCGATTTGCGGCGCGTCGGCTTCCAGGGCATTGTCTTCCTGCCCAACTGGACGTGGTTCCGGCCGTATGTCGGTCTTGGCTACTCGTTCAATTTCGTGAAGGCGGCCGCGCCGATTGGGACTTTCTTCAACAGCGCCGCGGCGCGCGACTCCGCGGAAAAGCGGGTGAACGATGCGCGCGCCCAGGGTAAGGCGACGTACAGCGCGGGCTTCATGATTACGTGGCGCAAGTTTGCGCCGTATGCGCAGTACACGATGATGCCCACCAAGGGCACCGGCTCCTGGCTCATCAACGGCGACGGCCAGAGTTCCTTCTGGGAAGCCGGCGTGCGCTACAACTTCGGGACGTCGATCGACAAGCTGAGATAGCGATCGGCCGGCGGATGATCGCAGACTGATGCCGAAGGGCGGACTCCGAACGGAGCCCGCCCTTCTTGCATCGCCGCATTGACGCGCGGGGTCACACAGACAGCGGCCGGTCCTGCTGATGCGTCACCGGTCGGCGACGGTCAGCCGTCGGGGCACAGGAGAAAGCGCAGCGGCCAGTCCCGCGCTTTGCTGATGCCAATGCGCGGTGTGACCAGCACGCGGGCATCATCGACCGGCACGCCCTCGAGAATGCGCAGCGGCGATCCGCGCAGAAGATCGGCACCGTGATGCGTGGGGCCGTCGATTCCAAAGGCGACGCAGAGCTTTCCCGGTCCGTCAGCGAGCGCGTGTTCTGAGAGCGCGCGCGCGGCGACGTGGCGTCCGCGCCGCGCGTAGCGCGTCCGGCTCGCTTCGCGCCGGTGATGCATCGCGTCGAGCCCCGTCAGCGGACGCACGCCGCGAATAAGCACTGCACTCGGCATGCCCTCGGCGCGTGTGACGGCGTTCACGCACCAGTACATGCCGTAGATGAAGTAGACGTACGCGGTGCCCGGCTTGCCGTACAATCCCGCCGTGCGCGCGGTGCGGCCCGCCGCCGCGTGACAGGCGGGGTCGTGCTCGCCGAGGTAGGCCTCGGTCTCCGAGATGATACCGCGGCACGTCACGCCGTCGCGCGTGCATTCCAGGATGCGTCCAATGAGATCGCGCGCGACGATTTCTGTCTCCCGATCATAGAACTGGCGCGCGAGCACGCGCAACGCAAGACGCCGCGTCCCCGAGGGGGACGCGGCGTCCTGGTCACGAAGAACGCGAACGCGCCGCACGGCTACGCGGCCGAGGCCTTCTTGGCAGCCGGCTTGCGACCGCGCCGGGCTTTCGGTGCGGAGGCAGCCTTCGGAGCGGCGCTGCCGGCCTTTGGCTCAGCGTGCGTGGGCGCTGCGACGGCCTTGACCGGCTTGCGGCCGCGACCGCCCTTCTTCGCCGAAGCCGTCGCCAGCGCCGCACTCGGCGCGGGAGCAGCGGGCGCGGCAACGGGAGCCGGTGTGTCGTCGACAACACCCAGCAGCAGCAGCGAGGGCGGCAGCTTGGCGCCGCGGCCGCCCTTGCTGGGCAGCCCGCGGCCAGCGCCGACACCGCGAGGAGCAGGCGCAGCGACGGGCGCCGGGGGCGCTTCGGCTTTGGCCTGCGCTTCGGCGGCGTGGAGCTGATCGGCGACGCTGACCGTGCCCTCGACGCGCGACACTTCAAACGAATCGCCGCGTCGCCGCACGTCGACCGCGCCCGCGTCGTGCGTGTCTCGCAGGATGCGCGTGAAGTTGCGCTCGCTCAGCGACTCGCTGTCGCGGCCGAGCAGTTCGCGCGCCTTGACGCGCACGGCCTCGGCCAACGCCGACGCGTCGCCCTTGGCGAGTGCCTCGACGGCGCGCTTGACGAGCGAGAATGCCTCGTCGCGCGTGAGGCGCACACCGGCGACGCCGATGGTTGCGTCGACGACCGGCGCCGCAGGACGACGTTCGTGACGCGGATGGTGCGGTGCGGCGGCAGGCGCGGTTGCGAGCGGCGCGGCATGCGGGGTCGCGTGAGGTGCAGAGACCGGCTTTGCCGCGGGAGCGGCAGCAGCGGACGGCGCGGCAGCGGATGGGGCGGCAGCGGCCGGCGATTCGCCGATGGCTTCCGGCCGCGGCTCAGCACCGCGCTCTCGGCCACGGCCGCGACCACCGCGACGTCCACGACGACCGCGCGACTCGTCTTCATCACGCGGCGCGCTGGCGGCGGCAGCGGGGGCATCGGCCGGCTTCGGAGCATCCTTGCGGCCCGCAATGGGCAGCGAGACTTCGAGCTGACCGTTCTCGAGCTTGGTGACGTGGATGAGCCCCTTGTGCGAGGCCTCCTGGCAGAAGCGCGAGAACTTCGACATGCCGAGGTTCTTTTCGTCGAACGTCGGGTCGACTTCCTGCATGACCTGCTTGAGGCGGTCGGAACGCATGACGTCGCCGTTCTTCGACATGCGGGAGATCGCTTCGGTGACCAGCTCCCACGGATCCCACTTCTGCGCCGTCGCTTCGTCGCCCGTCTTCACGAGGCCGGCGAGCGCGTTGTAGCTGTAGTACTCGTCGCAGTTCTGGACGAGCAAGTCGCTGGAGGACTCGCGAATGCCGACGCCGATGACGTATTTGCCGTATTCCTTGAGCTTCAGCACGAGCGACGAAAAATCCGAATCGCCCGAGAGCAGGATGTACGTGCCGATTTCCGGACGCGTGAAGATGAGCTCCATCGCATCCACGGCGAGTCGGATGTCGGTGGCGTTCTTCTTGGACGAGCCGTACGCCGGGGCGAAGATCAGGTCGATGGACGACTCAGACAGCGGCACGATGTACTGCGGATACCGGCGCCAGTCGGCGTAAGCGCGCTGGACGGCGACCTTGCCGCTGATGATCTCGGATGAGAGCAGGTTGCGCAGTTCCGTTTGGAGATCGGAGCGAATGCCCATCGTGACGTTGTCGAAATCGATGAGCAGGGCGGCGTTGGGCGCGGCGTGCGGGGTGGTAAGGCCGGCAGCCGCGTGGGCAGCCGCTTGCGGTCCGCGGTGAAGCGGAGCGACGGGGGCGCGGAGCGTGGTGCTCCGCAGGTGACGATTGTTCATGCCTTCTCGCGTTGGCCGGGCACAGTGGCCCGGGGGCAGGCGCGCCGGCGCCGTCCTGAGAGGGACGAGGCGCGACGGCTACCCGTGGTTGGTGTATCTCACGGTGTCTTGACGGGAGCGCCCGAAGGGGCGGCTGGCCGAAAAGCACCGGTTGCGGAAGGGGCCGCGAGCACGCTCACACACTCTGTCGGCGGTGCCGAGAGACGCGGGCGGCGCGGACGCTGGGTGGCCCCGGAGGTCACGGGCGAAGCCGATGATCACCCGATCATCGGCAACGTCCGGGACTTCTGAGCAAGGAATGTAACGGGTCACGGGGGTTCGCGGCACCCGTCCTGACGAGCCTGTGGCCGCAAACCCGCGCCGGTAGCAAGTTTCGGGGGCGTGTCTAAACGAAACTCACTTGGTTCTGACCCCGTACCCGAGATCGTGCCACTCGGTTTCCGCGCGCGGCTCTTCGTCATCTTGGCGCTGTTCGCCCTTGTCCCGTCGATCGTGCTGACGGTGGCGTGGGGCGGCGCGACCAGCCGCGTGCTGCCGCGCATGAGCGGAGCCGCGGCGTGGGATAGTGTTGCGGCCTCTGGAACACGCGCGATTCAACTGACGCGATCCGCGCCGGGATCAGCGGAGGCGAAGGCGGCGCTCGCGCGCCACGAGCAGGAGTTGACGAGTTCGGTCACGCAGGCGCGGCGTTTTGCGTACCTCGCTCGGCAGACGGGACCGGCGCTGCTTGCACTCGGGTTGATTCTGCTGGCGTTTTTGACCTACCTCGCTTCACGGATCGCGGGGCACCTCAGCAGGCAGCTGAGCCGTCCGCTCGATGAACTGGTGGGCTGGACGGAGCGGATTGCGCGCGGCGAGCCATTGCCTGACGCCGCGGGGTCTCGAGGCGCTCCGGAGTTTCGCGTGCTGCGCGACCGGATGCGCACGATGGCCGACGATCTCGAGCGCGGACGCGAGGCGGCGATTGCCGCGGAGCGGCTCGAGGCGTTTCGCGAGTCGGCGCGACAGGTGGCGCACGAACTCAAGAATCCGCTCACCCCGATACGCTTTGCGATTGCGCGGCTGCGGCGCGACGCAACGCCGGACATGACAGGCGCGCTCGACGTGCTCTCGACGGAGAGCGAACGGCTGGAAGCGATGGCGCGGAGCTTCAGTCAATTCGGACGCCTGCCCGAAGGGCCAACGGCGGCGCTTGACCTCGGCGACATCGTACGCGACGCGGCGCGCGCCACGGTGCCGGAGGCGATGGCGCTGACGGTCGAAACCGAAGCGCGCCTGCCGCTCGTACAGGGACAGCATGACGCGTTGCACCGCGCGTTCGCGAACGTGCTGATTAATGCGGTGGAAGCGGGCGCGAGCGACGGACGCTTGGACGTGCGTGTGGGCCGCGACGGCGGAATGGTGGTGGTGGCGGTGCGCGATCACGGGTGCGGGATCGCCTCCGACCGACTCCCGCGCATTTGGGATCCATACGTCACGGACAAGACGGCGGGGACGGGACTCGGTCTCGCGATCGTAAAGCAGACGGTGATGGCACACGGTGGACGGGTGGCGGCGAGCAGCGCGCCCGGCGAGGGCACCGAGATCCGGTTGTCCTTTCCCGCCACGCACGAGCATGGAGATTCGCAGCGATGATGCAGCCGGGGGAAACGATGGTGGTGCTGGGAGCGCTGGCGGTGATCGGTGTGGTCGCGTACCCGCTGGCGGTTGCCTGGGCACGCAAGATCGAGAGCGAGGCCAAGCGCGCTGAGCTGCCGGGCGGCGCGGATCGCATCGCGCGCATGGAAACCGTGCTCGAGGCGATGTCGATTGAAGTGGAACGCATTTCCGAAGGACAGCGATTTGTCACCAAGCTGATTGCCGAGCGACCAGAGGGCGCGCAGCTGCCGCCCGGAGGAGCATCCCGATGAACGGCCCAGAAGTGCTGGTTCCCATCGCGTTCTTCGCGATGGTGGTCACCATTGTCCTCGGCGTGCCGCTGGTACGTGCGCGCATTCGCGAGCGGGAGCGGCATTCGTTGCCGAGCGCCGGCGATCCGCACGCTGACGAGCGGCTGGCGCGGATCGAAGCCGCGGTGGAGTCGATTGCGATTGAGGTGGAGCGGATTTCGGAAGCGCAGCGGTTTACGACGAAGCTGCTGTCGGAGCGGTCGAGTGCGTCGCAGGCGCCGCCGGCGGAGGGACGATGATCATCCACGCGGGCGTGCTGCTCGCCGCGCCGATGGCCAATACACCAGTCGTTCTGCAGGCCGGTAGCGAGGACGTTGCGATCGTCGCCATCATCTTCGGCACGGGATCGATGATCCTGGTCCCGCTCGTCCGTGCGTGGGCGCGGCGGCTCGAGAACCGCGGCGCGCCGACGGCGCTTCCGCTTCGCGACATCGAGGATCGACTGGATCGCATCGAGCGGGCGGTGGAGTCGATCGCGGTTGAAGTGGAGCGTGTGTCGGAGGGACAGCGCTTTGTGACGAAGCTGCTCGCCGAGAAGGCGCCCGCGCAGATTCCTCCATCCGACCGGTGATGTCGCGATGCCTTCCGTCCTGATTATCGACGACGAGCCCAACATCCGGCGGATGGTGGGCGCGCTGCTCGAAGCCGAGGGCTTTGAGGTGCGCGATGCGGCGGACGGCCAGGTCGGGCTCGCGCGCGCGCTCGAGTGGGAGCCGGATCTCGTGCTGCTCGATCTGATGATGCCGGGCGCGATGGATGGCATGGGCACACTCGAGAAACTGCGCGAGCGCTTTCCCGAGCTGCCGGTGGTGATGATGAGCGGGCGTGCCGGCCTGGCCGACGCGGTGAAGGCGACGCGGCTGGGCGCGGTGAACTTTCTCGAGAAGCCGCTGACGCCCGAGGGCGTGCTGTTGGCGCTGGCCGGCGCGCTCGAACTGCGCATGGCGCGGCGCGAACGCACGGCGCTGCGCGTGGACCTGGGCTTGCACGGCGAACTCGTGGGCGACAGCATGGCGCTGCGCACGGTGCGCGAGCTGATTTCGCGCGTGGCGCCCACCGACGCGCGTGTGCTGATCACGGGCGAATCGGGAACGGGCAAGGAACTCGTCGCCGCCGCAATCCACGCCGAGAGTCCGCGGCGCGAGAAGCCCTTTGTGCGCGTGAACTGCGCCGCGATTCCGCGCGACCTCGTGGAGAGCGAGATGTTCGGGCACGAGCGCGGCTCATTCACGGGCGCCACCGAGCGGCGCCTCGGACGCTTTGAGTTGGCGCACACGGGGACGCTCTTTCTCGACGAAGTCGGCGACCTCGGGCCCGAGGCGCAGTCGAAGCTGCTGCGCGCCATTGAAGCGCGTGAGATCGAGCGCGTGGGCGGCGGCCGTTCCATCAAGGTGGACGTGCGCATTCTGGCGGCCACCAACCGCGATCTCGAGCGTGCCGTGCGCGAGGGGCAGTTCCGCGAAGACCTGTTCTTCCGGCTGAACGTGATTCCCTTCCCCATTCCGCCGCTGCGAGAGCGCCCGGACGACGTGCCGCCGCTCGTGCGCCATTTCGCCGCGCTGCAGCGCCGCCGCTCGGCGCAGCCGGTGCCGGTGTGGACCGCTGAGGCCGTGAGCGCGCTTGCCCGCTATCGCTGGCCCGGCAATGTGCGCGAACTGGCGAACATCGTGGAGCGCCTGGGCATCCTGTACGCCGGCCGGCCGATCGGCGAGCAGGAAGTGCAAGGCGTGCTTCCGCTCGTGCCGTTGTCCTCGCCGGCGCTTCCCGATCTCGTGCAGCCGGAACTGACGCTGAGCGATGCGCTCGACGAGTACGAGAAGCTGCTCATCACGCGTGCGTTGTCGGCGGCGAGCGGCGTAGTGGCCGATGCGGCACGGCGTCTGCGCACGGATCGCCCCAACCTCTACCGTCGTATGCGGCGCCTCGGGCTTCAGCCCGACGGCGGCGAGTGACGAATCGACACGTCGCGTGACCTCTTCCTGCGACTTCGGCGTTGCCCAGACGCGCGGCACACGCGGCAAGTGCCTGTGCCAGCGGCTGTTGTCTGCCGGCGACGCCTGCGGCACGCACCCTGCTCCATGGTGGGTATCTCCAGTTCACGAGGACACACGATGAGACGCAGGCATCCAGTATTGGTGCTCGCGATGGGCCTGCTGGCGTTGGCGCCGGCCGCGCGCGCTCAGCAGCGCGACGCGACGGGACGTGAGGCGGCGACCGCCGCGGTCGCCAAGTACAACGCTGATCCGACGATGCGCGTGACCGGCGTGCTCGACGTTGCCGCCGATCGTACCATCGAGGGCGATGTGGCGGTGCTCAACGGGCCAGTGCGCATCGCGGGGCGGATCAGTGGCACGCTGGTGGCGATCAACGCCGACGTGCAGCTCGCCGCCGGCGCATCGGTGGGCGGGCTGATCGTGGTGGGCGGCACGATCAGCGGGCGGGAAGGCGCCACGGTGCGCGGCGACGTGCTGCAGCAGGCAGAGCTGCTGCGCTACCATTTCGCCGAGCAGCGCCTGGTGGCCGACGCCGAGCCATCGTATGACGAGGCGTGGTGGAAGCGGCGGCCCCGCCGGCGGCCAGTGCCATCGGATGACCGTTCGTGGCGCGACCTGACGTTCACCAGCGCGCACACCTACAATCGCGTCGAGGGGCTGCCGATTCTCGCGGGCCCGCGCATCCATCAAGTAACGGACTGGGGGCGCTTCACGCTCGACGCATTCGGCATCGTGCGCACTGCCGGACCGATGGCGTGGAACCGCGGCACACTCGGGCACGACGTGACGAGCGAGCTGCAGCTCGGAAAGAAACTGGGGCTCGGCGTGGGCGGCCGGACGTTTGACGTGGTCGACGCGGTGGAAGCCTGGCAGATGGGCGACGCCGAGGCCGGGCTCGCCGCGTTCGCGCTGCACCGCGACCTTCGCGACTACTACCGGCGCCACGGCGGGCTGGGCTTCGTGAAGCTGCACGCCGGCGTCGACGCCGATCTCACGTTCTCGCTCGGCGACGAGCGCTGGGAGAATGCACGTGAGCGCGATCCGATTTCGATTCTGCGCGGCGAGGAGGCGTGGCGGCCGAATCCGGCAATGGACGAGGGGACGATGCACCTGGCGACGACGAAGTTGCGGGTGGACACGCGGCGGCGCGAGAACTCGCTGTGGGGCGGCTGGTATCTGGACGCCGAGATTGAGCGGGGCTCGGGCACGCTGGCGCGAGACCCGGGACTGTTGTCGGTGCTGATGGCGCCGGAAGAGGTGCAATACACGCGCGGCTTCCTGGATGCGCGTCGCTACACGCGGCTGGCGCCCGACGCGTCGCTGAATCTTCGCTTCGTCACTGGCGGCTGGATGTCGGGCGACCGGCTGCCGTTGGAGCGGCGCCTCTCGGTGGGCGGTCCCGGCACGCTGCCTGGCTACGATTTTCGCCGCGCGTGGCGCGTGAACCCAGACGTACTCACGTGCGGCGGCACGGCGCTGCGCGGCGCGCCGGCGCTGTGCGACCGCGTGATGCTGTTTCAGGCGGAGTTCCGCGGCGACTTCCATCTGAGCTGGGTGCGCAACGATGCGCGTGACGACTGGTGGCGGCCTGGGTTCAACCGTCACGCGGCGTGGGTGATCTTTGCCGACGCGGGGCGCGGCTGGAACGTGGGCGCTCCCGGAGCGGAGTCGACGTACGCGAAGGACGATCTTCCGCCGCTGTCGACGTTTCGCGGGGACATCGGCGCCGGACTCGATTTTGGTTCGTTCGGCATCTATTTCGCAAAGGCGACCACCACCGCCAGCGAACCGATGAACGTGGTGGTGCGCGTGCAGCACCGCTTCTGATGCCCCGCCGCCTGCTTCGTTCGCTGCTGCTCGTCGTCGTGCTGCTGGGCACGACGGCGGCGCGCGCGACGGCGCAGGGCAAGCCGACGCTGTCGATCGTGGCGCCGGCCGCTGACCAGGCGGCGCACACCGGGCCGGTGGTCGTGGCGTCGCACATGCTCACCGGACGCAAGCTGCAGGAGCTGCTCGCCAGCGGCTTTCCGGCTCGGCTGCACTTCACGGTGGAACTGTGGAGCGTGGGCGGATGGCTGAATGATCTCGAGCGGGTCACCGAGTGGGACGTGGTGGTGCGGTGGCTCGCGGTGGAGCATGCGTACGAGGTGACGCAGCTCGTGGCGGATCAACCGTTTTCGCTTGGACGGTTCGCACAACTGAACGACGCGGCGGCGGCCGTGGCTCGGCCGGTGCGTGCGCCCATCGCCGCTTTTGCCACCGGACGGCGATTCTACTATCAGGCGACGCTGAGCGTCGAGACGCTGTCGCTCACGGATCTCGACGAAGTGGAACGCTGGCTGCGCGGCGAACTGCAACCGGCGGTGCGCGGCCAGCGGAATCCCGGCACGGTGCTTGGGCGCGGACTCAAGACGGTCGCGACGCGGCTGATGGGCGGCGAACGGCGCGAATACGTCGAGCGGACCAGCGTCTTTGAAGTGACCGACGGCAAGAAGTAGCCGACGCCGGCGGGCTGCTACCTCGCGTCGACCGTCACGCGCCGCACGTCGACCGTGCGCTCGACCTCGTGCAGCATGGCCGCACCGTAGAACATCCTGATGTACTTGCTCTGCGCGGGCGTGAGCTTGCGCACCGCCCACGAGAGATGCACGAAGTGCGGCTCGACGGGGTTGTGCAGCAGCCGCATGCCGATTTCACCCGGCAGGCGGTTGGCCTTGCGGGTGTTGCAGGAGCTGCACGCGGTCACGACGTTGGTCCACGTGTTGTCGCCGCCGCGCGAGAGCGGGATGACGTGGTCGCGGGTGAGCGATTCGCGCGGCTTGAGCAGCGCGGACACGCGGCCGCAGTACTGGCAGCGATAGTGGTCGCGCGCAAACAGGAACGTGTTGGTCACGTGCCGACGGAAGCGCCGCGGCACATGCACGTACTTGGTCAGCCGGATGACCACCGGGTGCGGGAACCGCTGGTTGGCCGAGCGCACCGAGCGCTCGCCGTCCGCCTCAACAATCTCCGCCTTGCCATCGATGACAAGCCGCAACGCCCGGCGCAAAGGCACGAGCGTCAGCGGTTCAAACGACGAGTTGAGCGCGAGGCAGCCGACGAGCACTTACTCCTCCGAACGAGCGAGCGTGATGCGCGGCGGCTGCATGGTCATCTACTCGCAGCCGCGGGAACGGGAACCGGTGTCAGCCAGCCGTGCACGTCGGGCAGCCTGCCATACACGGTACCGAGGTACCGTTCCTGGATGGCCTTGGTGATCGGACCGCGGTGCCCTTCGCCAATCGTAATACGATCGATCGTCCGAATGGGGGTCAGCTCGGCGGCAGTGCCGCAGAAGAAGACTTCATCGGCGACGTAGAGCATTTCGCGCGGAATCGGCGACTCGCGCACCTCGATGCCGAGGTCGCTGGCAATCTGGATCACCGAGCGGCGCGTGATGCCCTGCAGGATGCTGGCGCCGATGGTCGAGGTGTAGAGCACGCCCTCGCGCACGAGGAAGAGGTTCTCCCCGCTGCCCTCGGACACCTGGCCGTGCACGTCGAGCATGATGCCCTCGACGTAATCGTCGACCTTGGCTTCCATCTTGGTCAGCTGCCCGCTCAGATAATTGCCGCCAGCCTTGGCCATCGCCGGCAGCGTGCTTCCCGCGGAGCGGCGCCAGCTGGAGATGCGCACGTCGACGCCGCGCTCAAGCGCTTCGTCGCCAAGATAGCGTCCCCAGATCCAGCAGATGATGAACGTCTCGACCGGCGCGTTGCCGGGGTGCACGCCCATCTGCTGTCCCGTGCGGGCGACGAGCGGACGGATGTAGCACTCTTTCAGATTGTTCGCCGCAATGGTGTCGACGACGGCCTCACAGAGTTCGTCGAGCGAATACTTGAGATCCATGCGGTAGATCTTGGCCGAGTCCTGCAGGCGCCGCATATGCTCACGCAGGCGGAAGACGGCGCCGCCCGACGGGGTCTCGTAGCAGCGGATGCCCTCGAAGACCGACGAGCCATAGTGCACCACGTGGGACATCACGTGGATGTTGGCATCCTGGAAATCAACAAGCGCGCCATCACGCCAGATCTTCTGGGTAGCGCCGCTCGGGTTTGGCTGGTGAGACATGATTCCTCTGCTGTCGAAGAGTGCAACAGGGTGCGGCAGAGAGGGACAGCGTGCCACTAACCTGCTCAGGGGCCGATGCGAATTCTAAACGACGGGGTTGGCACGGCGCCAGCGCCCCAGCGCATCGGCCACGTTCTGCACGCGCGAACCGAGTGACGGATCCTCGTTGAGCATAACGCCGTCTCGCACCAGCAACCGTCCGGCAACTACCGTGCGCCGGGCAGGGATTCCCCCTGCATGCAGGATCGCGGCGGCGACGTCGTGCACCGGTCTGGCCGCTGGTGAGAGGTCAAACGCCGCAAGATCCGCCCGATATCCCTCGGCGAGCACCCCGATGCGATCGCCGAGTCCCAGCGCGCGTGCGCCGCCGCGGGTGGCCAACTCGAGCACCTGCGATGCCGGCAGCGCATCGACGCGGCGCGTGCGGGCCCGCTGTTGCAGCGAAGCCAAGCGACCCTCGCCGAGGATGTCCATGCGATTATTGCTCGCCATCGAGTCGGATCCAAGCCCGACGTCGAGGCCCGCACCGAGCAGGTCGAGGAGCGGCGCCGTGCCGTGCGCGAGCTTCGCGTTGCTCGCGGGGCAGTGCGCGATGCCGCAGCGATGGAGCGCCATCTCGGCGATGTCGGGCGCGTCGGCGCGCACGGCGTGAATGAGCAGCGGCCGTGCGGCAAGCACGCCACAGCGCGCGAGGAGCGCAATAGGCGAACGGGCGCGCGGCTCGACGTCGATGCCGCGCGATTGGAGGAAGTCGGCGAAGGGTCCCTGCGCGCGTTCGACGAGCAGCGTCTCGTCCTCGCCCTCGGCGATGTGCACGGCGATGGGAAGTCCTTCGGCGATCGCGTATGCAGCGACGGACTCAAACAGCGCGTCACTGACGCTGTATGGCGCATGCGGCGAGACACCAACACGCACGAGAGGCGTCTCGTGCAACCGCATCGCGTCGACTTTCCCCCTGAGGTCGGCCAGTGAGGCGGCCGCTTCCGCCGGATCGGGGCCAAACACCTCACGAAACGCGATGCCGCGCGCGCCGAGCTCGCGCATCGCATCGAACGGGGCGGATGAATCGCCGGTGTCGGCGAACGTCGTGATGCCGGCGCGCAGTCCTTCGGCGACGCCGGCGCGCGCGCTGTCGAGCAGGGCCGCAGCATCGAGCACATGGTGCCGAGCGCGCGTAAGCGTGCGCACCCAGTCGAAGAACGGCAAGTCCTCGAGAAAGCCGCGCATCACGGTGAGTTCGAGATGCGTATGCGCGTTGACGAGCCCGGGCATCAGCACCGCATCGCCGAGATCGTCGTCGCTGCCACCGAGTGGCGCTTCTGCGCGCGGCCCCACCCAGGCGATGCGATCGTCGTCGACGATCACCGTGCCGTGTTCGAAGGGCGGCGCGGCGATGGGGAGCACCCAGCGCGCGTGGTAGCGCGTGCGCGCGGCGCTCACGGTTTCTTGGGCGGAGCGCCGGGCGGCGTCGGGTGCGGCGGCCTCTTGTCGGGCACGGGCGCCGGACGCGCGCCGAGCGCGCGCGGCGGGCACTCGGCGATCGGCTCGGTCCCGGGGATGAACCATTCGAAGTACGCGTCCTCGGCCGGACATCCCGGATTCGCGAGCAGTCCCGTGAGGTCATCGACCTGGCGCGACACGAGTGATGAAGGACGCGGCCAGTCGGGCGGCGACGGCTTGCGCTGGTACGCCTCAATCATGAATTGCGCCCACGCCGGCGCGGCGAGGCGCCCGCCCTGCGCGTTGGGCATGATTTTCTGCGGCTTGTCGAAGCCCATCCAGACACCGGCGACGAGATCGGCGGTGTACCCGATGAACCAGACGTCGGTGTAATCGTTGGTCGTTCCCGTCTTGCCGCCCGCCGGGAGATTGAAGCCCGTGTTGGCGACCGCGCCGGCGGCGCTGCCGCGGCGGAGCACGTCCTTCATCATGTCGACCATCAGCCACGATTCTTCGGGCGTGAGCACCTGCTCACGCGAGATCTCGGGCTTCCAGAGCACCTTGCCCTGTGCGTCTTCGACGCGAAGGATGCCGACCGGGGCAACGCGCCAGCCGAGGTTGGCGAAGGTCGAGTAGGCAGCGACCATCTGCAGCGGAACCACGTCGGCCGAGCCGATGTGGATGGACGGATATTCGGGAATGGCCGTCGTGAGACCGAATTTGCGCGCCATATCGACGACGCTTTGCTCTCCGAGTTCCATTCCGAGCCGAATGGCCGG
This sequence comes from Gemmatimonadota bacterium, assembly GCA_023249375.1. Classification (GTDB taxonomy): domain Bacteria; phylum Gemmatimonadota; class Gemmatimonadetes; order Gemmatimonadales; family Gemmatimonadaceae; genus PNKL01. Next base: position 37,710 of record JAHFCT010000016.1, read on the forward strand.
CATGTTGCGCGACTGATACAGAGCGCGCCGCATGATCATCGGTCCTTCGAACTTCAGGTCGTAGTTGCGCGGCTGCCACGTATCGCCGGCGATCTGCGGCAGTTCCACGGGCGCGTCGTCGAGCACATACGCGGGCGAGCGTCCGCTCTGGATGGCGGTGGCGTACACGATGGGCTTGAACGTCGAGCCCGGCTGCCGCAGGGCCTGCGTGGCCCGATTGAATTTGGAATCATCGTAGTCGCGGCCGCCCACCATGGCGCGCACGGCGCCGCTGCGCGGATCGAGCACGATGAACGCGCCCTGCAGGTACGGTGTGACGGTGCCGGGAGCAGGTTCATCGGCGCCGGCAGAGGCGAGGAACTGCTCGAACGTGCGATGCGGGAACGCGCCCGCTGACCCGCCCTCGATGGCCTTGAGCTGTCGTTCGAGCGAGCGCTCGGCGGCGCCCTGCAGCTCAAGATCGAGCGTGGTGTAGACGCGCAGCCCTTCCTGGTAGATGCGCTCGCCGAACTTGGCTTCGAGCTGCTGGCGCACCCATTCGACGTAGTACGGCGCGACGTCACCTGAGGCGCCGTGAGCGAGCCGCATCGGATAGGCCTTGGCGAGCGACGCGTCGGCGTCGCTGATGGCCCCTTCACGGCGCATGAGCTCGAGGATGGTGTTGCGGCGCTGGATGGCGCGCTCGGGGAACCGTCGGGGATCGTAGCGTCCAGGCGCCTTGGGCAGCGCGGCGAGCGTGGCCGCCTCGGCGAGGTTCACGTCGCGCACCGGCTTGCCGAAGTAGCGTTGGCTGGCCGTTTCCACGCCGTAGGCGCCGCTGCCCAGATAGATCTGGTTGAGGTACAGCTCGAGAATGTGATCCTTGCTGTACTTGCTTTCGATTTCGCGCGCCACGCGCGCTTCGCGCAGCTTGCGCAGCAGCGTCTTCTCGCGCGACAATTTTTCGGGGAAGACGTTGCGCGCGAGCTGCATGGTGATGGTGGAGAATCCTTGCGAGAAGCCGCCGCGCATCACGTTGGCAATGCCGGCGCGGAAGACGCCGACGAGGTCGATACCGTTGTGCTGATAGAAGCGGCGGTCTTCGGTGATGATGAACGCGGTGCGCAGCACGCGCGGGATCTGCCCGATGGGGACGAGCGTGCGCCGTTCCATGCCCAACTCGGCGACAAAGCGGCCGTCCGCCGCAAAGAGCTTGGACGTCTGCCGCGGCCGGTACTTGTCGAGCGCACTGATGCTCGGGCACTCGTTGCCGCGGCAGACGAGGAGCCAGCCGAGGGTGACAAACCCGACGGCGAACGTGGCGAGGAAGGCGCTGGCGATGAGCGCATACCGAAGCGGTTTCTTCATCAACGGAAAATCTACTATCGGGTGCAGGGGATGGGGCACAGTGGGGTGCAGGGGAAGAGGCACGGTGGGATGCCGGGGTTTCGGAGGGGATGGGATGCCGGGGTTCGGAGGGGAGTTGATTACACGCGTGCGGGGCACGCCCTTCTTCCCTCCCCCGCCCTCAGCCTTAGCTTCTCAGGCATGTCTCGACTTCTCGTCACCGGTTCGTCCGGTCTCATTGGTTCCGAAATGGTGGCCCACTTCGCCGCGCTGGGGTGGGATGTGCACGGCGTGGACAGCAATCAGCGCGCCGTGTTTTTCGGCCCGGGCGGTGACACGCGCTGGATGCAGCAGCGGCTGGTGGATCGCTGGAAGAACTTCCGGCACCACGAGCTCGACATGCGCGACCGCGCGGGAATCGACGCGCTCGTGGGCGAACTCAAGCCCGATGCCATCGTGCACTCGGCGGCACAGCCGAGCCACGACCGCGCGGCGGCGATTCCGTTTGACGACTTCGACACGAACGCCGTCGGCACGCTGAACCTGCTGCAGGCGGCGCGCACGCACTGTCTCGACGCGCCCTTCGTGCATTTCAGCACGAACAAGGTCTACGGCGATGCACCCAACGAACTGCGCCTGAACGAACTCGAAACGCGCTGGGACTACGCCGACCCGGAATTTGTGCACGGCATCCCGGAACACTTCCGCATCGACCAGTCGACGCACTCGATATTCGGCGCGTCCAAGGTGGCGGCCGACGTGCTGGTACAGGAGTATGGCCGGTACTTCGGCATGAAGTCGTGCGCGCTGCGCGGCGGCTGCCTGACGGGGCCGAGTCACTCGGGCGTCGAGCTGCACGGCTTTCTCAGTTACCTCGTGAAGGTGAACGTCGAGGGCGGGCTGTATCGCGTCTACGGTTACAAGGGCAAGCAGGTGCGCGACAACATCCACTCGCGCGACGTGGCGAAGTTTGCCGAGGCGTTCATTGCGGCGCCGCGCGTGGGCGAGGTGTACAACCTTGGCGGCGGCAAGGGGAATGCCTGCTCGATTCTCGAAGCGTTCGCGATGGTGGCCGAGCGCACGGGCAAGGCGATGCGGTACGAATACGACGAAAAGAACCGCATCGGCGACCACATCTGCTACTACAGCGACCTGCGCAAGATGATGGCGCACTATCCCGGCTGGTCGATCACCGTGCCGCTGGCGACGATTTTCGACGAGATCGTCGAGGCGTGGCAGCAGCGCCTGAAGTGACGGACTCGGAGGCGCGGACGCCGCTGCCGCAGGATGCGCTGCCGCAGGATGCGCTGCCGCGCATCCTGCTCGTCACCGATGCCGACCTGTCGCCGGGGAGCCGCGGCGCGGGGCGCACCTTGGTGAACCTGTTCTCGCGCTATCCGGCGGATCGCATGCTGGCGGTGGGCGGCGGCGCCGTCGTGCCCATCACGATGGAGGGCGGCCAACGTGTGCTCGCCGCGGCGCACGGAATCCCGGGGCGCGTGGCCAAGGCGCTGCGACGCTGGGTGGGCCACGTCGATGCTGCGTGGGTGGGTGTGCGCCCGCTTCCGGGGCGCGCCGCGATCCGCGCGTTCAGCCCTCAGCTTGTGGTGGCCGTGCCAACCAATGCCGTGGGCGTGGCGATCGCCGAGCGATGCAAGCCGTTCGCGCCGGTGGTCACGTATCTGATGGACGACTGGCTCGCATTTGAGCCGGGCATTCCGATTGCATTCGACACGCAGCAGCGCGGCCGGCAGCTGCTGCGCGATTCCGCGGCATGGCTCGCGATCTCGCCGTACCTGCTATTGTCGATGCGCCAGTTTGCCGCGGCCGAACGGCCAGCGCACGTGGTGCACAACCCGGTGCCGCTTGGCGGCACCGAACCATCGGCGCTCGCGGCGCCGCGGACTGGACGTTTTCGCATCGCATACGCCGGGTCGGTGTGGCCAATGCACTGGGACGCGGTGGCCGCAGTGGCGCAGAGCGTGGCGCGCCTGCGCGCGGCGGGCGCCGATGTTGAGTTTGTGCTCTTCACCGACCGGTTCTTCTGGGGCCGCCACGAGGCTGACTGGCGCCGGTGGGGTGTGGTGGACGGCGGGCTCGTTCCGTACGCGGCGCTCGGCGAAGCGCTCGGCGGCTGCGATATGCTGCTCGTGGCTTCGTCGTTCGAGGCATCGCAAGCGCATATGTCGCGTTCGTCGATTCAGACCAAGGTGACGGATTACATGGCGGCGGGGCGTCCGATCCTTGCGTGCGGGCCGCGGTACGCCGCCTCCAACGTGTTCCTGCGCGAGCACGAGTGCGCGTATTTCGCCGAGGATGTGCCGCCCGACGCCATTGACGCCGTGGTGCGCGCGTGCCTCGCGTCGCGCGCCGAGGGCCCGGCGATGGCGCGCCGCGCGTGGGACGTTGTGCGGCGCGAGCATGAAATGGGCGTCGTGACGAGCCGGCTGTACGCTTTCCTCGCCGACGTGGCGCGTCGCGCCTGAGCGAGTGGCGGGGGTATATTTTTCGGAATGAGCGATTTCCTCTCTGAGTTGACTTGGCGCGGCCTGCTGTACCAGCAGACCGAGGGCGCTGACGCGCACTTTGCGGCGGGACCGGTGACCGCGTACTGCGGGTTCGACCCGACCGCGTCGTCGTTGCACGTGGGCAACCTTGTGCCGATCATGGGCCTCGTGCATTTGCAGCGCGCGGGGCATCGCCCCATTGCGCTCGTCGGCGGCGGCACGGGCATGATCGGCGACCCGAGCGGCAAGGCGTCGGAGCGGCAACTGCTCACGCTGGACGCGATTGACGCGAACGTCGCGGGGCTGCGCGAGCAGCTCGGCCGGTTCCTGGATTTCTCGGGTGATACCGGTGCGCGGCTGGTGGACAACGGCGAGTGGCTGCGGACGCTGCGCGCCGTCGAGTTCATGCGCGATGTCGGCAAGCACTTCTCCGTGAACGTGATGATGCAGAAGGAATCGGTGAAGGCGCGTCTCGAGGGCGGAATCTCGTACACCGAGTTCTCGTACATGCTGCTGCAAGCGTACGACTTCCTCGAGCTGAACCGGCGCTACGGTGTCACGGCGCAGATTGGCGGCAGCGACCAGTGGGGCAACATCACGGCCGGCACCGAGCTGATTCGCCGCACGCTGCAGCGCGAGGCGCACGGCGTCACGCTGCCGCTCGTGACGACGTCGAGCGGGACGAAGTTCGGCAAGACGGAATCTGGGGCGGTCTGGCTCGACGCCGCGCGCACGTCGCCGTACCAGTTCTACCAGTTCTGGGTGAACGTGGACGACGCCGACGCGGTGAAGTTCCTTCGCATGTTCACGCTGGTCGGCCAGGACGAGATGAACGCGCTCGCGGCCTCGCTCGCCGCGGCGCCGCATGAACGCGCCGCGCAGCGGCGCCTCGCCACCGAGGTCACCGCCCTCGTCCACGGACGCGACGCGGCAGCGCTCGCCGAGCGCGTGTCGAAGGTGATCTTCGACAAGCGCGTCGATGCCCGCGATCTCTCGGCGGACGTCTTCCTCACACTGACGAACGAGATCCCCTGCGCGCGCTTCCCCGGCGCGGGGGCCATCAATGTGCTCGACGCGCTCGAGCGCGCCTTCGCGCTGTCGCGCACGGCCGCGCGCAAGCTCCTGCAGCAGGGGGCCGTGAGCGTGAATGGCGAGAAACTCGGCGCCGAGATGCTGGAGATCGACGCGGCGGGCGCGGTGCACGAACGGTGGTTCCTGCTTCGCAAGGGCGCGCGCGACATCGCGGTGCTGGAGATGGAGCGCTAGGGATCGGGGTTTCGGCGCGCGCGCCGCGTTACTTGCCGAGCAACGCGCGCCGGTCCTTCACGGGGAGGTACTTGGCCCCTTCGCGCATCGTGAGCCCCGACACATCGGCGCGGTGCGCGCGCAGGAAGGCGGCGACCGGCGCGGGGTTCTTCTTGCTCACGGCGCGCAGCACCCAACCAATCGCCTTGCGAATGAAGAACTCCTGTTCGCCGAGCATCGGCGCGGCGAGCACCGCAAAAGCGCTGAATGGCGCCTCGCCGCGGACAACGGGCGGCATCAGTGAGAGCAGCGCGGCACGGCGAATCCAGAAATCGTCGTCCGTCGCCCAGCGCGGCAGCACCGCACGCACGCCCTCGTCGCGGACGAGCATCGGGGCCAGCACCTTCGTGGAGATCCAATCGACGTAGGCCCAGGTGCGCGAATCCCGCAGCAGGCGCTCGAGCAGCGGCAGGTCGTGTGCGTCAAGCACCGACTCGCGCTGCTCTAGCAGCGCAATGGCAACCGATCGCAGCTCGTGAATGCGCGTGCGCCATAGCGCCGAAACGACGGCGCGGAGCGGCTCGTCGCCCGCTTCGCGGATACGGCCGGCGAGCGCCTTGCCCACCCGGCGGATCGCCGGCTGGTCGGCGCCGAGGAACTCGAGGTCGCTCTTGAGATACGCCTTGGCGCCCGCCGCACGCTTGGCCGACGCCTTGCGCGCGAGCTCGTCGCGCACTTCACGCACCACCGCCGCGACATTCATCGCGGCTCCACCGCCGCAAGCGCGACGTCGAGTTCCGCCGTGGTGTTGTACAGGCTCGGCGAGAGGCGAATCCCTCCCTCGCGCACCGTGTGTGACACGCCGGCCGCGGTGAGTCGCGCGCTGGCCGCGGCCAGATCGTCCACCGCAATCGACATCAGGCCCGCACGCCGCAGCGGATCAGCGGGCGTGATGAGCCGCACGCCAGGGCGCCCCTCGCACCACGCCACGACGTGGTCGGCGAGCGACCGCACGTGGGCTTCGACGTTGGCCGGCCCAAGTTCGAGAAACAGGCTCAGCGACGCGGCCATCGCCTTGAGATCGTGCATCGGCGCGGTGAAGACCTCGAACTTCCGCGCGTCCGGATAGAATGCGTAGTCGTAGTCGAGGAAGCGCGTGAAGTCGGCCGATGCGGGCATCGACAGCCAGCCGACGGCCGGCGGATCGAGTGCCTCGACGAGCTCGCGGCGGACATACGCGAAGCCGGTCCCCCACGGGGAGAGCAGCCACTTCTGCGCGCCGTTCGCCAGAATGTCGATCTGGCACGCCTTCACGTCGATCGTCGAGGGGCCAAGGCCCTGGATGGCATCGACCACGAACCAGATGCCGCGCGCGCGGCACTCCGCGCCAAGCCGCACAAGATCGAGCTTGGCGCCGGTGGCAAATGACACCCAGCTCACCGTGAGGCAGCGCACGTTGGGACGGTCGAGCGCCGCGATGAGTGCATCTTCGTCGGGCAAGCGATGCTTCATCGGCACGAGCTCGAGGAAGACGCCCTTCGCCTTTTCGAGCCCCATCCACGGATAGATGTTCGCGGGAAACTCGCCGGCCGACGAGATCACGACGTCGCCCGCCTTGAACGGCAACGCCCGCGCCGCAAGGTTCACACCCATCGAGGTGTTGGTCGTGATCGCCATCTCCTCGGGCGACGCGTTGAGCAGGCGCGCCGAGAGCTCGCGCGAGCGCACCACCCCGTCCCAGAAGTAGTCGAAGCCGACGCGCCAGAGCTCGGCGCGATTGAGATTCGCCTCGGCTTGCGCGTCGCGCGCGCGCTGCGGGAGCGGCCCCGTGGCGGCGTGATCGAGATAGATGCGCTCACCGCGCGCGGCCCACGGGAATTCCCGCGCGCGAAGGGCGTCGACGTCGTAGGTCATGACAGGGCTCGTTGCGCGCTCACGGTTCGCGCAGTTCGGGTGGAGTGTCTTCGGGCTGCCGCTTCCAGCGGCGGTGCGCCCAGAGGTACTGGCCGGGGTAGCGGCGCACCCACTTCTCGAGCACGGCGGTGAAGCGCGCCGTGGTGGCTTCCACGTCGGCCTCAAGATCGCCGGTGTGCGTGACGTCCACTTCTTCCAGATGCAAGATGAACTTTCCGTTCGGCTGGCGCGCGGCGCAGACGTACACGAGCGGCGCATCGAAGCGCAGCGCGAAGACCGACGGGCCGCGCGGCGTGCGCGCCGGCCGGCCGAAGAACGGCACGTGCGTCGCTGCGGCGAGGCCCGCCTGATCGGCGAGCAGGCCGATGGCGTATCCCTCCTTGAGCAGGCGCGGCAGTTTGCGCACGGCTTCGTCATCGTAGACAACCGCCATGCCGAGGCGACGCCGTGTGCGATTCACGAACCCGTCGGCCAACGGATTCAGCAGCCGCTTGGCGACGGCGGCCACCGGAACGCCGATGGCGGAGAGATACGCGCCCGAAAGTTCCCAGTTGCCGAGATGTCCCGCGACCAGCACGAACCCATGCCCGCGCGCGCGGCCCCGTTCGATGATCTCCCAGCCATCGATGCGTTCGAACAGGCCGCGAAGCGACTCGGGGCCGAGGCGCGACATGAGGATCGACTCGATGGCGACGCGCCCCAAGTGCTGATAGCACGCCCGCGCAATTGCCACGCGCTCGGCGTCAGTGCGCTCCGGAAAGCAGGCGGCAAGATGCCGCGTCACGACGCCGCGGCGAATGCCGAGCGGCCAATACCCCAGCGCACCAAGGCGCGCGCCGATCCAACCGGCGCGCCGGATGCCAAGCGGCCCGAGCGCCGTTGCGACGATGCGCAGCAGCGCGTACTCGAGCCAGTGTTTCCACGTGATCTTCACGAGGCGGGCTCCGCGGTGCCGGCGCGCTGGCGATCCACGCAGTGCGCGGCAAACTCGAGCGTGTCGCGCACGACGCGCTCCCAGTTGAATCGTTGCAGCGCCGCTTCGCGCGCGGCCGCGCCCAGTCGCCGGCGTTGTCCCTCGTCGGCGAGCAGCACACGAATGGCGTCCGCCACGCGATCGTCGTCGGCCGGCGGCACGACCAGTCCCGTGTCGCCGTCGAGCACTGCCGATCGCACGCCGCCCGAATCGCCGGCCACCGACGGCACGCCGCTCGCCGCGGCCTCAACAAACGAGATGCCAAATCCCTCGACGTTGATCGGCGGCACGAGTCGTGACAGACCCACGTACACGGCGGCGCCAGCGTACACCGCGGGCAGCTCGTCGTCGCGCATTGGCCCGGCGAAGGCGACTCGTTCGCAAACGCCGAGCGAGCGCGCGAGTTCGCGCAGGCGCGGTTCGTCGGGCCCTTCGCCGACGATCACATAGCGCAGATTCGGAAACTCCCCGGCGAGACGAGCGATGGCCCGCAGCGCGACGTCCTGGCCCTTGTGCGGCACGAGGCGCGCGACGGTCAGCAGGTACGGATCGACGCCGAGTCCGAGCTTCGCGCGAATCTCGCCGGTGGCGTGACCGGGCCCGAACTGCAGCGGGTCGGTGCCGAGCGGAAAATCCGCGACCGGAGGAAGCGGACTCACACCAGCTTCACGCATCACGTCGCGGGCGAGTTCGCCGGTCCACGCCGAGTTGGCGACGATGCCCGCTGCATCGCCGAGGATGCGCCGCGCGGTGAGGCGCTTGAGGCCCCGCGGCATCTTCTCGCGTTCGCGCAGGAGGTCTCCGCCGTTCACGTACACGAGGTACGGGACGCCCGTGCGTTTCCACGCCCACCACGCAGCGTAGCCGCACGGCCGAATGTTGCCGCAGTGTACGATGCCATAGCCGCCGACCCGCGTGCGCAGCCAGTGTGCCCAGCGCAGCTGGTTCGTGACGCGTCCCGCCTGCCGGAAGTTGAAGGGCTGACGATTGACCGTGACGGGTTCCGCGGCATCGGCCGCCGCCGCGTCAACGGCCGAGACCGTGGAGACGAGCGTATCGGGAGGAAAGCGACGGCACAACTCGACGTGCCGGCGCGCCATGCCGCCCATGTCGGGTGCGTAGTCCTGTGTGATGAAAAGGTGTCGCATCAAGCGCTCCACCGCGTGCGGTCGCGCGCGGCCTCGGTCACCTGCAGCCAGCCGTCGGCTCCCGCATCGACGGGCCAGCGCGCCGCCGCCCGCAGCGCGGCAGGACGCATTCCCTCCGACTGCCCGGAGCGCGCCAGCGAGGCCGCCACCACCGAGGCCCATTCCGCCTCATCGCCCTTGTGGCGCAGCACGCCGGACACGCCGTCCTCTACAAAACGCGCCGCCAACGGAGATCGCTCACCGAGCACCGGCACGCCGTGCGCCAGCGCATCGAGCATGGCAAAGACCGCGTCATCGGCCGAGGCGATGACCCACGCGAGGTCAGCGGTGGCGAGGACGTCGCCACGCGGCGCACCGGTGGCGCGCCACTCTATGCGATCCGCCACGCCCAGCGCGGCCGCTTCGATGCGCACGGCGTCGGCGTCATCGCGCGGCGAGAAGACCGTGGCCCGAAGCGCCGGCATGCGCGGCGCGAGCAGCGCGAGCGCGCGCAGCGCCACCAGCGATTCGCGCCGACGGTCGGCGCCGGCGAAGATGGCAAGTCGCGGCGCGCTCGAGCCGGCGATGGCGCCGACCGCGGCCGAAGGCCGGGGCGTGGCGGCCGCCACGCCCGCCGGCGCGACGTGCGCAGCCAGTGCGCCGCGGGGGGGCGCCATGCCGCGCACGTCATCGGCGTGCGCAAAGACGAATCCGGTCGCGGCAAGTCGCATTGCCAGCCGACCATCGCGGCCGATGCTGAGCCGCTCGCCCGACGGCGTGCGACGCACGACGGCGCCGCGACCGGCCAAACGCACCGCCGCCGCCGCGGTCAGATGCTCGTGCTCCGTGTGCACGAAGAGCACCTCGCTGAGCCGGCGCGCCACGACCGCGCGTAGTCGCCAGCCGGCGCGCAGCCATCCGCGCGCCGCGGACAGTCCGATGACGTCCTGGCCGGCGGCCGCCAGACACTGCTCGGCTTCGCTCCCCGAGGGCACGACGAAGCACGTTTCGTAGCCGCGCATTGCAAGCAGCGACGCGGCATCGGAGAAGGCGCGGGTCGTTCCCGACCACGTCGCGCCGTGAACGACAAAGCAAGCGCGCACGGGCTATCCGCTGGCGGGGGCGTCGTGGAACTGCAGCGCGTGCAAGCGCGCGTACACGCCGCCGAGCGACAGCAACTCGGCGTGCGTGCCCCGCTCGACAATGCGTCCGCGGTCAAGCACGAGGATGAGCGACGCGTGCTGCACGGTCGACAACCGGTGCGCGATCACGAAGACCGTGCGCCCGGCGAGCAGGCGATCGATCGCTTCCTGCACCAGCCGTTCGCTCTCGGTGTCGAGCGCCGACGTGGCCTCGTCGAGAATCAGCACCGGCGGATCGACGAGCAGCGCGCGCGCGATGGCAATGCGCTGGCGCTGGCCGCCCGACAGCCGCGTGCCGCGCTCGCCGAGCACCGTGTCGTAGCCCTCTGGGAGTTCGCTGATGAACCCGTGGGCGTTGGCGGCGCGCGCCGCCGCCTCCACCTGTGCCGCGGTGTACCGGTCGCCGTTGCCGTACGCGATGTTGGCGCGCACCGAGTCGTTGAAGAGCACCGTGTCCTGGCTCACGATGCCGGTGAGCGCGCGCAGCGAGGCGAGCGTGATCTCGCGCGTGTCCACGCCATCGAGGGCAATGCGGCCGGCGGTCGGTTCGATGAATCGCGGAATGAGATCCACCAGCGTGCTCTTCCCCGCCCCGCTGGCGCCGACCAGCGCAATGACGTCGCCGCGTTTGGCGGTGAAGCTCACGTCGCGCAGCACCGGCTCACCGCCATAGCTGAACTCGACCTTCTCAAAGGCCAGCTCGAAGTTGAACGCCGACACGGCGCGCGTGCCGCCGTCGGCCTGTTCTTCGGTGGGATGATCAAGCACTTCGAACAACCGCTCCGCGGCGGCGAGCGACTGCGTGGCCACGGCCGGCATCTGCGAGAGCTGCTTGAGCGGCGGCAGCAGCGACATCAGCGCGCCGAGGAACGTGACGAGGCCCGAACCGGTGAGCGTCTGTTCCTGCAGCACTTCGCGCGCGCCAAACCACAGAAGCGCCACGGCCACCACGGTGCCGACGATCTCGGCGAGCGGCTGCGACATCAGCGTCAGACGGCTCATGCGCACCATGCCGCGCGCGTAGCGGTTGGACGCGTCGGAGAAGCGCGCGCCTTCGTACGATTCCGCGCGGAACGACTTCACGAGCCGAATACCGCTGATTGTCTCCTGCACCACGCTGGTCATCTCGCCGTACTCGGCGGCGAGGCGGCGGTGGCCCTTGCGCAGTTTCCGCAGCAGCGGCTGAAAGGTGACGATGATCAGCGGGGCGACGACGAGTGAAAGCAGCGCGAGCTTGGGAGACAGGGAGAAGAGCAGCACGACCGTGAGGACGATCTGCGTGCTTGCATTGAGCGAGCGCGTCACCACCTCGGCGAGCAGCTGCCGTGTGGACTGTGTGTCCTGAAAGACGCGCGAGAGCAGCTGTCCCGTCTTATGCGTGGTGAAGAAGCGCAGCGGCAGCCGTTCGAGATGCGTGTAGAGGGCGTTGCGAAGGTCGCGCGTCACGCGCTCCTGCAGCCCCGCTCCGGTCTGCCCCGCGAGCCAGGCAAACAGGTTCTTCAGCAGCATCGTGCTGAGGATGACGAGGATGACGATGCGGAGCGCCGACATCGCCTCCCGCCCCTCGAGCAGCCACGCGCCCATTCCCTTGAGCAGGCGCGACATCTGTGAGCCCGTGCCGGCGTCGAACGGCTCCTTGTTGAAGAGCGTGTTGAGGAACGGCACGAAGAGCGCATACGAAAACGCGCTGAGCGCGTTGGCCATCGCGCTCAGCAACAGCGTCGTCACGACGCGGCCGTAGTACGGGCGCAGGAACTGTTGGAGACGGCGGTAGGGACCCATCAGCGGCGGGGCGTGAGAAGGGCGAGCGGAAGGATGACCTCTTCCGGGGAGACCCCGCCGTGAAGGAACGACCCGCGGTACCGTTGCTGGTACTCGCGCAGCTTGGTCGGATACACAAAGAAACAGTCGCCGGTGGCGAGCACCGTGTTTACGCGCGGCGGCTGCGGCGGCAGCCGCAGCTGCGCGGCGTCGGCAAAAACGAGCGCCTGATCGGGACGCTCGGCGCGCAGGTCCTCGCCCATCTTGTACCGCAGATTGGGCGTGGCGTCTTTCTTGGCGAAGACCGTCGCCGGCGTGTTGCAGTGGATGGAGCCGTGGTCGCTCGTCAGCAACACGGGAAGTCCGCGCCGAGCGGCTTCGCGAAGGACGTTCCACAGGGCGGAACGCCGGAACCACTGTTCGGTGAGCTGCCGCAGCGCCGCCTCGTCGCGCGCCACCTCGTAGAGGATGGCCGACTCGGAGCGTCCGTGCGTGAGGAGGTCCACAAAGTTGAAGACGAACGCGCTGACGCCCTCCTGGGCAATGGCGCTCGGTATGTGGCGGTCGAGTTCGTCGGAGTCGAACGCCGACGTGATCTTGTGGTATCGCACCGGCGTCTCGCCGCGCAGCGCGCGCAGCTGCTCCACCAGCAGATCGCGCTCGTGCTGGTTGAGCGACTCGTCGTCGCCGTCGCCCCACCACGCGGGAAACCGCTCGGCGATCTCGGCCGGAAAAAGGCCGCTGAAGAGCGCGTTGCGCGCGTACGGCGTGGCCGTCGGCAGCAGCGAGAAGTAGTGCGCGGTGTCGATTTCGAAGGCCTGCGCGACGATCGGCTCGAGCGCCTTCCACTGGTCGAGACGCAGGCAGTCTACGACGATGAAGACCACCGCCTTGTGATCGGCGAGCACCGGCAAGAGAAACTCGCCCACCACGTCGACCGAGAGCGGCGGCCGGTCGCCGTCGAGGTCGTGGATCCAGCGCGAATAGCCGTCGCCGACGAACGCCGCAAAGTCGCGATGCATGGCCGGGAAGAGCGCGCGCAGCGACGTGTTGAGCCCCAGCTCGCCGGCCGCGGTGAGCTCGACGTCCCACTGCACGAGTTCGGCGTAGCGCTCGGTCCACCCGCGCCAGTCGAGGTCCTTGAGACGGACGGCTTCGAGTTCGCGGAAGCGTTCGACGAACCGGCGCGCAATCGCCTGGCTGCGGATACGCGGCCCCTCAAGGATGCGCGTGACGATGCTCAGCACCTGACGCGGCGACACCGGCTTCACCAGGTACTCGGTGACGTCCTGGCCCAGCGCGTCGCGCAGCGTGCTGTCCTCTTCGCTCTTGGTCACCATGACCACGGGCATGGACGGCACCAGTTCCCGCGCCTCGCGGACCATGGCCACGCCGCGCATCCCGGGCATCTGCTCGTCGAGCAGCAGGATGTCGAACGCGTGCTGGCGCAGCAGTTCCAGGGCGTCCGTCGCGTTCCGCGCCATCTCGACGCGGTAGCCCTTCTCGGACAGGAACAGCCGGTGCGACTCGAGGAGTTCGGCCTCGTCGTCCACCCAGAGCACGGATTTTGACTGCGGCGCCATATCCTGCGAAAGCTAGTCCCCATGAATTGGCGTCGCCAACGCCAAGGTGCGCTGGCGAGGGACCGCTGGGTGGGTCAGATTCGTCGGGGTGACGGATGCCCTCCCCTCGTTTGCGCTCGCCGAACCCGTCTTTCCGCTGCGGGCGCTTGCCATCGCGACCTCCCGAGCGCCGCTCGGCGGGGTTCGCGAGTCCTTGATGGCGGCCTTGGTGGGCGCGCGGCTTGCCGCCGTGGCGCACGGCCCCGCCGCGTTACCCCTCGCGCTGCGCACCGAGCGCGCTGGGGCGGCGCGCCACTGGCTGGGGGCGCTGTCGTTGGCGGCGCCGGTGCGGGCGGCACTGACCCGGCTCATGGAGGCGACGATGCGCGACGAGCCGACCGCTCTTGGCGCCGCGCTCGGTAACGTGATCGAGGTCACGGCACCGCACCTCGATCGCAAGTCACGTTTGGAACTTGAGCGGCTGGTTCGAACCATTGGCGCCTGATCGGGTGCTTGTGGGCCACCGTGCCCCATCCGTATGATTTGCAGATGACCCGTACCCGACGCTGGGGTCGGCGTGTCCAGGCCGACTGACATTTCCCCCCTCGCCCGAGTGATGCGCCGGGTGGACGCGGCCGCCGACGGCGACCGCGGACACGATGCGTATGCCACCGGCTATCCGAGCATCGACAAGTGGCTCGGCGGCGGCGTGCGCCGCGGCGATCTCGTAGTGCTTGGCGGCGACGTGCAGAGTGGCAAGAGCGCACTGTCGTTGGCCATGGCGCTGCGCATGGCGCGGATGGGCACGCCGGCGGTGTTCTTCACGAGCGAGATGTCGCACGAACGCGTGATGGAGCGTGCGCTCGCCATGGAGGGTCGCGCCCGCGTGGACGATCTGCGCCGCGGGTCGCTCGACGACTTCACGCGGGCCGGCGTCGGCGCCGCCGCGGTGCGCTTTCGCGAGGCCGTGCCGAGCATCTCCGCGTTTCCGCCGGGCGGCGGCGTCGAGGCGCTGGCCGCTGACATTCGCCGCACGCTTGACGCGCGCGTCATCATTGTGGACTCGCTGCAGGGCCTCGCCGGCAGCACACGGGCGCAGGAGGAGGAACTCTCCGCCGCGGTGCGCATTCTCAAGGCGCTCGCCATCGAGCTGGACATCGCGCTGGTCCTCACCTGCCAGCTGCCGCTGCTCCAGGTGGACCGCGCCGACCCGCGCCCGGTGCTCGACGATTTTGGCGTGCAGGGCTCGGTGAAGCAGCACGCGGATGTGGTCATGGCAATCTTCCGCGAGGAGATGTACCGCCCCGGCTACGGGGTGGAGGGAGCCACCGAGCTGCTGGTGCGGAAGAACCGCAACGGCAACGTGGGCTACGTGGACCTCTTTTTCTACAAGCAGTGGATGCGGTTTGAAGACATGCTTGATCCCGACCGATAGGAGGCCGGAGCAATGCGATACCTGAGACTACTGACGCTGCCCGTGTTTGCCGGACTGACGCTCACCGCGTCGGCACAGCAGGCCCCCGACAAGGCGCTCGCGAAGCTCGAGCGCGCGCAGGCGGCGAACCCCAGCTCGGTCGCCGCGAACCGCGCCCTCGGCATCTACCTGTACAAGAAGCAGAACTTCCCGGCGGCCCGTCCACTGCTGGAACAGGCGCACAAGCTCGACCCCAAGGACGGGGTGAGCGCACTGTACGCCGGGCTGACCGCTGAGGCGCTGCAGGATTTCACGGCGGCGAAGGCGGCTTATAACTCGTACCTCCAAGTCGGCAAGACGCGCTCGGTGCGCAACGACGTGCGCGCCCGCTTGGTGTCGCTGTCGCGCACCGAAATGCACGCGGCAGCAAAGTCCGCGATCGCCAACGAAACGCGCATCGCGCAGCAGACCGGCGATCCGCGCACCGTCGCGGTGATGCCGATGACGTTCAGCGGCACCGACCAGACGCTGGCGCCGCTGTCGCGCGGCATGTCGGACCTGCTCATCAACGACCTGGCCCGTTCGCCCGACCTGCAGTTGCTCGAACGCGACCGTGTGCAGGCGATGATCGATGAGATCGCGCTGGGCCAGTCGGGCCGCGCCGACGCCGCCACCTCGGTGCGCGCCGGCAAGCTGGTGCAGGCGTCGCGTGTGGTGCAGGGCGCCATCCTGCAGACCGGAGGCCGCAACGTAACGGTCAACGCCGCGGTCGTCAGCGTCGCCACGTCGCAGCAACAGGGCAAGGACGTGCAGAGCAGCGACGTGCTCGACCAGATCTTCGCCATTGAGAAGAGCCTCGCACTCGGTCTGTTCGACCAGCTCGGCGTGCGGCTTTCGGCGGCGGACCGCGCCGCCATCGAACAGCGCCCGACGCGTTCGTTGCAGGCTTTCCTGGCGTACAGCAACGGCCTCGTGGCCGAAGACGAAGGACGCTACGGCGACGCCGTTCGGTTCTACGAGCAGGCGCGCACCATCGACCCGGGCTTCGGCGCGGCGCTGCAGAAGGCGCAGAGCGCGCGCACGGCGCAGCAGGGCGCGCAGATCACCGCAGCCAAGGTGGAATCAGGGCTGCAGACGTCCAGCGAAGGCGCCTCGGTGGGCGCCGCCGAGCGCGGCGTGGCCGCGTCGAACAGCGGCATCGCCTCGACACTCGCCAATGCCGTGGGTGACATCAATCCCTCGGCCGCCAACACCGTGAATACGAGCACGGGCGGAAGTTCGGGGCAAACGCAGCCGCAAACGCCACCGACCACGCGCGATGCCACCTCGGAAAAGACGGGCACGGACCAGCCAGCCCAGAAGACCGGGCAGGTGACCATCGTCATCCGGAAGCCGTAGCATGAGACTTTCTTCGAGGTTCCTCACCACCGCGCTGCTTGCCGCGAGCCCGATTGCGATCGGCGCGCAGGGACTGAGCGACGCGGCGCTCGCGACGATTCCGCAGTACGTGTCCATCAAGATCGGGTCGGGCTCGGCAGCGAAGACGGTGTCGCAGTTCACCGTCCCGTTCGTGGCCGTGGTGCCGATTGGTTCGCGATTCAACATCGACGTAGCGACTGCATTTGCCTCGTCGGACGTGAGCGTCAACGGCAAGAGTGCGAGTTCGATTACGGGGCTCACGGATACGCAGGTGCGCGCCAATCTCACGCTCGGCAATGACGCCGTCGTCTTCACGGTCGGCGCGAATGTGCCGACCGGTCAGTACAAGATCGAAGAAGGCAAGGCGGACGCGGCCGGCCAGATCGGCAATGACTTCCTCATCTTCCCGACGTCGTCATACGGCTCGGGACTGTCGACGACCGGCGGCATCGCGCTCGCCCGCAGCCTGGGCAACTGGAACATCGGCATCGCCGGCTCGTTCCGGAAATCGACCGAGTTCGACGCGTTCCAGGCCGTTACCGACACCGGCAAGGCGACGCTGACGTTCACGCCAGCCAATGAAGTGCGCGCGCGGCTTGGCGTGGACCGGTCGATCGGCAGCGGGCGCCTGACGCTGGGCGTCACGTACTCGTCGTTTGGCAACGACGTCATGGCCAATACATCGTACGCGACGGGTGACCGCTACATCGGGCAGGCGTCGGTGTATGTGCCCGTGGGGAGCACCGACCTGTACATCAGCAGCTGGGGTCTGTACCGCGCGAAGGGCCAGCAGTTTGGCGGCGTCGCCAACCCCGAGACCGTGCTGAATGCGGCCGTGTCGCTGGGATTCCACAGCGGCAACTTGCTGATCGAGCCGAGTCTCGAGGGTCGCAACTGGCAGGTGGACGGCGTGAAGGCCGGCCTGCTTGGCAACGGCGGCGTGCGGCTGCGCTGGGGAACTGGCACCTTCACGTTCATTCCGAGCGCCACGTATCAGGTTGGCAAGCTGTACTCGACGCTTGATGGCTCGTCGATTGACGTGACCGGCTGGCGGGCGAGTGTGACACTGCGCGTGCACTAGAGGAGAGGGTAGATCGTAGATGGGAGATGGCAGATGCTGGGGAGGGGTTACGACGGCGGGGCGGCTTGCGGGCCGCCCCTGCCCGTTTTGCGGGGCCTTCCGGCGGGGTAGATTCAAACGCAGCCCATCGAAATCGTGATCCGCAATCCGGATCATTGATCGTGATCCGTTATCCCAATCCGCAATCGCCGTCATGTCTGGTCACAGCAAGTGGAAGACCATCAAGAACGCCAAGGGTGCCACCGACAAGAAGCGGGGCATCCTGTTCACGAAGCTCATTCGCGAGATCACCGTCTCGGCCAAGGCCGGCGGCGATCCCGACGGCAACCCGCGGCTGCGCACGGCCATTGAGAACGCGCGGGCGCAGTCGATGCCCAAGGAGAACATCGAGCGCGCCATCCTGAAGGGAACGGGCGAGCTAGAGGGCGCAGAGTACGTGGACGTCGTCTACGAGGCCTACGGACCGGGCGGCGTGGCCTTGATGATCCAGGCGCTCACCGACAACGCCACGCGCACCGTGGCCGAGGTACGGGCCAAGCTGTCTCGCAATGGCGGCAACCTGGGCACCAGCAACTCGGTGGCGTTCATGTTCGACCGCAAGGGACAGATCTTCGTGGCGGCCGCCGGGCTGGACGAAGACGCGTCGATGGAGAAGGCGCTCGAGGCAGGCGCTGAAGACTTCTTGCGTGAGGACGAGACCTTTGTCATCACGACGGCGCCGGCCGATCTGCACGCGGTGAAGCTGGCGCTCTCGAAGACGGGGCTGAACGCCTCGCAGGCCGAGCTGGCGTGGATTCCCAAGAGCAACGTGGCGGTGGCCGGCGAGAACGCCGCCTCGCTGCTGAAACTCATCGAATCGCTCGAGGACCTCGACGACGTGCAGAAGGTGGACGCGAACTTCGAGATGGACGAATCGGAGATGACCAGCGCGTGATCGTGCTCGGCATAGACCCCGGCACAGCGGTGACGGGCTACGGCGTCGTTCGCGCGCGCGGCATGCGCCAGGCGGGCGGCGCCGAGTTGCTTGAGTGCGGGGTCATTCGGACGAAGGCGGACCAGCCGCTCGCGGCGCGTCTCGCCGACATCTACGAAGGCGTGCGCGAGCTGCTCGCGCGCCATGCGCCGCAGGCGCTCGCGGTTGAGGACGTGTTCTACGCGCGGAACGTCCGCACGACGGTGGTGCTCGGACACGCGCGCGGCGTCGTGCTGCTGGCGGGGCAGCAGGCGCACATTGCCATTTACGAGTACCCGCCTGCTGAGATCAAGAAGACGGTGACTGGCAACGGCGCGGCGACCAAGGAACAGGTGCAGTTCATGGTGACGAAACTCCTGCGGCTCAAGAGTGTGCCGCAGCCGGCCGACGCGTCGGACGGCGTCGCGGCCGCGCTGGCGTGCGTGATGCAGGCTGACGTCACCCGCTTGCTGGCGGCGGCCCGATGATCGCGCGCGTGGCCGGCACGCTGCTGTCGTTCGACATTGACCGCGTCGAGATCATGACGGCGGGCGGCGTGGCGTACGCCGTGCACATTCCGTTGTCGGTCGCCGAGTCGCTTCCCCGCCCTGGCGGCGCCGTGGACTTGTTCACGGCGCTGGTTGTGCGCGAGGACAGCTGGACCCTCTATGGCTTTGCCACCGCCAACGAGCGCGCGCTTTTTCAGCGGCTGCTGGGAACGACCGGCGTTGGTCCGGCGCTCGCCATGAATCTCCTCTCCGCACTGGGCGGGGACCGGCTGGTGCGCGCCGTGCAGGACAACGATCTCGCCACGCTCACGCGGGTGCCGCGCGTCGGCAAGAAGCTCGCCGAACGGCTGGTGCTCGAACTGCGCGACAAGCTCGCGTCGGCGGGAGATGCCTCGGCAGTGGGGCGCACGGCGGCGCCCACCGGTCCCGGGGCCGACGCGGTGCGCGCGTTGATGGCGCTTGGGTATCAGGCATCGGATGCCGAGAAGGCGGTCGCTGCTGTGCTTGCCGACGAGGGTTCGTCAGACACCGCTGATTTGATTCGCAAGTCGCTCGGGCGAATCTCCAAGCGCGGGTAGCAGCTCGGCCGCGCGCGCCGTTTACACGCCCTCCCTCTCGCGTACATTCAGGCATGTCCCGCCCCGAGATCACCACGCCCGAAGTGCTCACCGAGGAATCGGTGGTCGACCTATCGCTGCGTCCGCAGCGGTTGGCCGAGTTTATTGGGCAGGGGAAGGTGAAGGATGCGCTGCGCATTTACATCGATGCGGCGCGCGAGCGAAAGGAACCGCTGGACCACGCGCTGTTCTTCGGTCCGCCGGGGCTGGGAAAGACGACGCTCGCCGAGTTGGTGGCGCGCGAACTGGGCGTGAACATCCGCACGACGAGCGGGCCGGCGCTCGAGAAGCCCGGCGACCTCGTGGGGACGCTGACGAACCTGCGCGAAGGCGACATCCTGTTCATCGACGAGATCCATCGTCTGCGGCCGATCATCGACGAGTTCCTCTATCCGGCGATGGAGGACTACAAGATCGACATCCGCCTGAGCGAGGGTCCCAAGGCGCAGACGATCACGATGCCCGTGGAGAAGTTCACGCTCATCGGCGCCACGACGCGCCTCGGCATGCTCACCGCGCCGCTGCGCGCGCGGTTCGGCATCGAGATGCGCCTGAACTATTATCCCGCCGACGAGCTCGAGCTGATTGTGCATCGCACCGCCGACGTGATGAAGGTGGAGATTGATGCCGCGGGCGCGCGCGAACTGGCGCGGCGGGCGCGCGGCACGCCGCGCGTGGCCAACCGGCTGCTGCGCCGCGTGCGCGACTACGCGCAGGTGCGGGCCGATGGCAAAGTCACCGAGGCGGTGGCGCGCGAAGCGCTCGAGATGCTCGACGTCGATCATTTTGGTCTCGACGAAATGGACGTGCGGCTGCTGCGCGCGATCATCGAGAAGTTCGACGGCGGTCCCGTGGGCGTGCAGACGATCGCCGCCGCGGTGGGCGAGGACTCCGACACGATTGAGGAAGTGTACGAGCCGTTTCTCGTGCAGAACGGATTCCTGCAGCGCACGTCGCGCGGGCGCATGGCCACGGCGCTTGCGTACCGGCACTTCGGCATCACGCCGCCGTCGCAGAGCGGTGACGCGCAGACGTCGCTGCTGTAACGGGGCGCGGATGCGCCGCACCAGCCTCAGCGTCACGACGCCCGAATCGCACTCGGCCATCGCATGAAAGGCGATCGGACGAGCGACTACGATTTCGAGCTGCCCGAGGGGCGCATCGCGCAGGCGCCGGCCGAACGGCGCGACGCGTCGCGACTGATGATCGTGCATCGCGACACGGGCGTCATCGAGCACGCGCACTTTGCCGATCTCGCGCCGCTCATCCCCGCCGGCGACGTGATGGTGCTCAACACCACGCGCGTCTTCCGCGCGCGCCTGCTTGGCGCGCGCAACTCGGGCGCTCCGGCCGAGATTTTCCTGCTGCGCCGGCACGGCGACGGACGATGGGAAGCGATGGTGCAGCCCGGCGGCAAGCTGAAGCCGGGACGCACCGTGCATATCGCGCCGGGATTCGACGCCGTCGTGGAGGAAGTCACCGAACGCCGCACGCGGCTGGTGCGCCTTGTGGTGGCTGGTGATGAGGCGGCGATGATCGAAGCGCACGGGCACGTGCCGCTGCCGCCGTACATCGCGCGCGCCGACGCCACGACCGATATCGAACGCTATCAGACCGTCTACGCGCGGCAATCGGGATCGGTGGCCGCGCCCACGGCCGGACTGCATTTCACTCCCGAGCTGCTGGCCGCGCTCGATGCGCGCGGCGTGCTGCGCGCCGACGTGCTGCTGCATGTCGGCGCCGGCACGTTCAAGCCCGTGGACGTGGAGTCGCTCGACGAGCACGTCATGCACGAGGAGTGGTACGATGTGCCGCGCGAGTCGGCGGATCGGCTGAACGCCCTGCGCACAGGCGGCGGCAAGGTGTGGTGCGTCGGCACTACGTCGCTGCGTACGCTCGAGAGCGTGGTGGACGGCGACGGGACGTTCCACGCCGGCGAGGGCGAGACGCGCATCTTCATTCACCCCCCGCGGCGCGTGCTCGGCGCCGACCGCCTGATCACGAACTTCCACCTGCCCCGCTCGACGCTGCTGATGCTCGTGTCGGCGTTCGCAGGCTACGACCTGGCGATGGAAGCGTATCGTGTGGCGATCAGTGAGGGGTATCGGTTCTACTCGTACGGGGATGCGATGGTTGTTATCTAGGTGCAGCGGAAGGGGCGGGGTGCACTCTGCCCCTTCCCCTGCACCACACCCTGCCCCTTCCCCTGCACCAAGTAGTTTACAGCTCATGTTCAAGTTCCAGATTCACGCCACCGAGGGCCGCGCGCGGTCGGCCACCTTCCACACGCCACGGGGCGCGGTGGAAACGCCGGTCTTCATGCCCGTCGGCACGCTCGCCACCGTCAAGGCGCTGGACCCCGACGAACTGCGCGCCATGAACGCGCAGATGATCCTCGCGAACGCGTACCACTTGCACCTGCGTCCGGGTGATGAACTCGTGCAGCGGCTCGGCGGTGTGCATCGGTTCATGGCCTGGAACGGTCCAATGCTCACCGATTCGGGCGGCTTTCAGGTCTTCTCGCTCGCGTCGCTCAACAAGGTCGACGAGGACGGCGTGACGTTCCGCAGCCACATCGATGGCTCGTCTCGTCACTTCACCCCCGAAAGCGTGATGCGCATCGAGACGAACCTCGGCGCCGACGTCATCATGCAGTTCGATCACGTGATCCCGGGACAGAGCGAGATGGCCGCGTCTCAGGACGCGAGCGAACGGTCCATTCGATGGCTCGCGCGCTGCCGCGCCGAGTTTGATCGCCTGCACGAGCCGTCCGAGGCACCGCGCCAGACGCTGTTTCCCATCGTACAAGGCGGCATTCATCCTTCGCTGCGGCAGGATGCCGCGCGCGCCATCGCTGGCATGCACGCGTGGGACGGCTTCGCCATCGGCGGGCTGTCCGTCGGCGAGGGCAAGGCTGACATGTACGCCATGCTCGACACCTGCGACGCGGCCATCCCTGCCGACCGGCCGCGCTACTTGATGGGCGTCGGCTATCCCGAGGATCTGCTCGAGGGCGTCGCCCGCGGCGTCGACCTCTTTGACTGCGTGGCGCCCACGCGCATGGGACGCAACGCGGCCGCGCTCACCCCCGACGGTCGCGTGAACATGCGGCGCGCCGAGTTCCGGGAGGACGACCGGCCCGTGGTGGAAGGCTGCGCCTGCGGCTGCTGCCGGCGGTTCTCGCGCGCCTATATCCGGCACCTCATCCAGAGCGACGAAATGCTCGGCGCGCGCCTGTTGTCGCTGCACAATGTACATTTCCTGATCGCGCTGATGCGCGAGGCCCGCAGCCGGATCTTCGCGGGCGACTTTACGTCGTGGAGCCGCGAGTGGCTCGCACGATACCATTCGCAACCGACCCGCTCATGACCGCCCTTCTTCCGATCTACGCGCAGGCCGCCGCCCCCGCCGCTGGCGGCAGTTCGCTCATGCCGTTCCTGTTCCAGCTCGGCGCCATCATGGCGATTTTCTACTTCCTGATGATCCGCCCGCAGCAGAAGCAGCGGAAGACGCTCGAGGCGGCCATCATGGCGCTCAAGAAGGGCGACGGCGTGGTCACCACCGGCGGCGTGGTGGGTGAAGTGGTGCACATCAAGGAGCAGATCGACGAGGGCAAGGCCAGCAAGGGGATGGACGACCTCGTGACCGTCCGCACGGGCGACGTGAAGATCGTCATTCAGCGCCGCGCGGTGTCGCAGGTGTTCACACCGGGCGGCGCGTCGGCCGCGTGAGCGTACTCCCGATCCGGGTGCTCGGCGACCCGGTGCTGCGTGAAGACACGCGGCCGGTAGCCGAAGTCACCGACGCCACTCGTCGGTTGATCGACGACATGTTCGAGACGATGTATGCCGCCAACGGCATCGGCCTCGCCGCGCCGCAGGTGGGACGCACCGAACGCGTCTGCGTGGCGGACGTGGACGGCGCGGCGTACGCGCTGGTGAATCCCGAAGTCGTGCATTCCGAGGGGCCGAAAGCCAAGGCCGAAGAAGGGTGCCTGTCGATCCCCGACATCTACGGCGATGTCGAGCGGCCGTCGCGCGTCACCGTGCGCGCACTCGACCGTGACGGCGAGACGATCGAAGTCAACGCCGAGGGTTTGCTGGCCCGCTGCTTCCAGCACGAGATCGACCATCTGCACGGCAAGCTGTTCATCGATTATCTCAGCTTCCTCAAGCGGCGCTCGGCGCTGGCCAAATGGGAAGACGAAAAGGACCAGTACCCGGGCTTCATTCGAATCCTCAAGCCCGGCAAGTCGGCGAGCGAGCATCCTGAAGAGGAGCTCTAGTGCGCATCCTCTTTTGGGGGACACCCGAGTTCGCCACGCCGCCGCTGCGCGCCCTGATTGGCGAGGGGTTTGATGTGGTGGGCGTGGTCACCCAGCCTGACCGGCCGCGCGGGCGATCACGCTCGCAGCTCGAGGCGTCGCCCGTAAAGCAGGTGGCGATGGAAGAGGGAGTTCCGGTGTTGCAACCCGAGCGGCCGCGCGGCCCGGACTTCGTGCACTCGATGCGAGACCTCGCCCCCGACCTGTCGGTGGTGGTGGCGTACGGCCATATCCTGCCGAAGGAAGTCATCGACTTGCCGCGGCTCGGCACGCTCAACATCCATGCATCGCTGCTGCCGCGATTGCGCGGCGCGGCCCCCATCGAGGCGGCCATCGCGCAGGGTTTTTCGGAAACCGGCGTGACGATCATGCGCATGGTGAGCGCGCTCGACGCGGGACCGGTGCTGCACGTGCTCACGACGTCGATTGAGCCCGATGAGACCGGCGGCGAGCTGCGCCTGCGCCTCTCGGAGCTCGGCGCCACCGCGCTGATTGAGGCGCTGGCGCTGATGGAACTGGGCGAGGCCCGCGAGCAGCCTCAGGACGACGCACAGGCCACCTATGCGCACAAGCTCGCGCGTGAGAATGCGTTCGTGGACTGGACGCAGCCGGCCGAGATCGTCGCGCGGCGCATGCGCGCGTACGACCCCAAACCCGGCGCTTGGGGCGTCTTGAGCAGCGCCGAGGTGCGTCTGTACGGCGCGCGCGCCATCGCCGACCGCGCTGGCGTTGCGGGCGAGGTGCTTGAGGCCGGAGACATCGGACTCGTCGTCGCGTGCGGTGCGGGCGCCGTGGCCATTCGCGAGGTGCATCCGGCTGGCAAGCGGCGCATGGAGGCGCGCGAGTGGACGCAGGGACAGCGCGCCCTGACGGGGGCGCGATTCAGGACAGGGATCACGGATCTCGATAACGGATAGCGACTGCGGATCCGGAATACGATGGGGGCGCACGGCAAGCTGCCATGCGCCCCCAATCGCCATCGAACTCCGTGATCCGAATCCTAAATCGTGATCCGTGATCCGTGTCCTCAATCGCCGTTACGGATTCTGCCCCGCCACTCGAGCCGGCGTCAGGACCATCGTGGACGCGCCCGCTGCCGGACTGTTGCCGACCTGGCCGAACGTGTTGTCACCCCAGCAATAGACCCTGGACGCTGCCGTCGCCGACTGTCCGGGAGTACCGGTGACACCGCAGGTCGTGAGTTCACCAACCGACAAAGTGCGGAACGTCAGCCCGCCCAGAACCGCTTGCGGTGTTGAGGTCGTCGTTTGCAGGCCGTTGCCGAGCTGGCCGGAGTCGTTGCGGCCCCAGCAATAGGCGTTGCCAGTCGCGTCCAGCCCGCAGGTGTGATACTTGCCGGCATAGAGTCGTGCGAAGGACACACCGCCAACCACCTTGCCAGCGACCGAATCGCGCGCGGCGTTTCCACTACCCGCCGTTGCGCGGCCGAGCTGGCCGTACGCATTCAAGCCCCAGCAGTATGCATCGCCCGCAGTGCCCGCCGCCGAGTTGGCCGCAATCACCGCGCACGCGTGCTTGTCGCCGACGGCCAGCGACAGCGAATCGAACGACGCCAGCAGCAGCGCCGTGCCGACGGAACGCACCTTGATGTGGAGCGGGACGGAGGAGTTCTTGGGCGCCACGATGTTGTTGAGCGTCGACGAATCACCACGCTGGCCTTCGGTGCCATCGCCCCAGCACAGCGGTACCTGCGACGAGTCGGGCACCGCACCGACGCCTTCGCTCAGGTAACGGTGGAAGCCGCACGTGAAGCTCGTGCCGAGGCGAATCACCGAGAACGTTTTCTGGCTGTTCACCCACGGCCATGTCCCGTTGCCCGGCGAGGTGTACGGCGGGCCAGCGGATTCGTCGCCAAGCTGGCCGTGATCATTGTTGCCGGTGCAGTTCGAGATACCCGACGTCTGAATGAGGCACGCGTGATCTTCCGCCACCAAGAAGTCAGTCAAGCCAAGTGCGGTGCCCGAGCCGCCGGCTGCATTGACGGAAGTCGCGATCGGGAGGCTGCTGGTCGCCAGCGAGCCCCATCCCTTGCCCCAGCAATAGACCTGATTCGACGGTGTGACGGCGCAGACGGAACTGCGGCTGCCGGTCACCGACCGCGCGAAGAGCGTCTGCGCATCCGCCGTGGTGTCGAGTGCCAGCGCCACCGGAGTGGTGGGGGCATTCGTGGACTTATTGGTCCCACGGCCCAACTGGCCGACGTCATTGAGGCCCCAGCAGTAGATCTTCGAGCCGTTGGCGATGGCGCAGCTATGGAAGTTGCCCGTAACGACGTCCGACAACTGCACGGTCGCCGTCGCCGTGACCGTCACCTTCTCGGGCCGCGGCGCGGCGAGGCGCGATCGGAAGCTCTGGGCGCCGACGCGCGGACCAAGCGTCCACGTGACGCTGGCAAGGCCGGTTGCATCCGTGGCCGCAGCGGATGCGGAGAAGCTGCCGCCGCCGACCGTTGAATCGGAGAAGAAGATGCTGTCACCAACAATCGGATTGTTGAAGCGGTCGAGCAGCCGCATGCTGATGCTGGACAGCGCGCCGCCTACGCCCGCCGTCTGCGCACCGCCGGACACGAGCGTGAGCCGGCGGCTGGTGTCGGCCGATGCCGTTGCCGAGAAGGTCAGCGGGCTCGCAACGCCGGCAATGGTGAGCGACGCCGTTTGTGCGCCGACCACCGTGCCCAGCGTCCAGAGGGCCGTTGCGGAGCCGTCAGCAACAGTCGTATCGGTCTGTTTGGCAACGGAGCCGCCGGGATTCACCGTCGACCACGTCACGACGAGGCCGGGCACGGCTTGGCCCAGCGAATCCTTCACTTGGACGCTGAGCGGCGTGGCGAGCGTGGTCACCACACGCTGCGCCTGATTGTTGCCGGCGCTTGTAATTGTCTTGGGCAGCCCCACGCGCGCCGTCGCCGCAAACGTGACGCGGCTCTGCGCAACGCGAGCGCGTACGGCCTGCGAGCCGATCGTGGCCCCCAGCGTCCAGGTCGCCTGCGCGAGGCCGTTGACGTCGGTGGCGCCGCGGGTCGGCGTAATGGAACCGCCGCCGCCAATCGAGTCGTTCCAGATGATCGTGTCGCCTTCAATGAAATTGCCAAAGCGGTCAGCAAGCCGGACGACCAACGGTGTGGTGAGCGGCAGGCCGCGCGCGGTGTTCTGATTATTGCCGGAGATCAGCGTGAGCCGGCGGCTGGTATCGGCCGTGGCATTCACGGTGAAGATCACGTCATTGAGGCCGGCAATGCGCGCCGCGGCAACCTGCGTCGCGGCTAGCGTGCCAGTCGTCCAGTTGGCCGTCGAGCTACCGGACGCGTCCGTGCTGTCGTTCACGGCGGTCACCGTGCCGCTCTGCGCGGTCAGCGGCAGCCACGTGACCTTCACCTTGGGCACCGGATGTCCGTACTGATCCTTGAGCACGACGCTCAGCGGCGAGGAGACCAGAGCCGCCACCCGCGCCTGGAGGGCCGCGCCGCTGGTCATGACCATCGACGCCGGCGGCCCTTCCCTGGAACTGGCGGTGAAGACGGCGCTGTCGAGCACGTAGCTTCCGGACAGAACGGCCACCGCCTTGTTGGCGACGAGCCCCGTGCCCAGCGTCCACGTCACCGATGCGACGCCGGAAGCGCCGGTGGTAGAGGCCGGCGGGTTGATCGTGCCGCCGCCATCGCGCACCTGCCAGAGCACCGTCGCGCCGGACACCGGCTGACCGCCGGCATCAACGACCTTGACCGTGAGCTGTTCAGGGAGCGCGGCACCGACGACGCCGAGCTGCTGATTGCCCGAGAGGAGCTTCAGGTTGGAAGCGAAGTCTTGCGGCTTCACCGATGTGGGACCTGTAGTCGCCTCGCGGCACCCGCCGACGAGAGCGAGAATCGCGAAGGTCGCGATGGTTCCAGTGGTGACAAGCTTGCGGCCGTGCATTCGCACTCCGTGCTGAGGAGAACGGGGGAGACGAATATCGTAATCCAATGGACGCGCTGCAAACGGGCACTGCCTGCAGTGCCAGTTCGCTGCTTCCTGTAGACGGGCCGGACCGTCACGAGGTAACTGGCGGCCTCGGCGATGGATTGCCGTCCCTGCTATTATATAGGTTCTACCGCCCTTCGTCCCGTCCCGTGACCCACCGCAGCCACACCTCGGCCCCCACCAGCACCCCGGTCACCGACGCGCGCCGGGCCGCCGCCGACGTCTGCGCCGACCTGCGGACCGGGGTCCTCCTCGACGCGGCCTTCGAACGGCGCGCCGTCGCCCTCGACGGCCGTGACCGCCGCTGGACCCAGGAACTGGTCTACGGCATGCTCAGGCGGCGGGGGTGGATCGACCATGCCCTGCTCTCCCGCGTGCGTGGCGGGCTTGCCCGACTCGATGCCGACCTGTCGGACCTCATCCGGCTGGGCGCCTATCAGCTCCTCGAGATGGGGAGCGTCCCGGCGTACGCCGCGATCGCCCAGACCGTGGAGCTGACAAAGCAGCGCCACGGGCTGGGCGCCAGCAAACTGGTCAATGCCGTGCTGCGCCGCCTCGACCGCGAACGTTCGTCCCTCGGCGCCGATTTGCCCACCGACCCCATCGACGCGCTGGCGACGGAGTTTTCGCACCCGCGCTGGCTCGTGGCGCGATGGGCGGCTCGCTTTGGGGCGGACGCCACGCGGGCACTGCTCGAAGCCAACAACCGCGAGGCGCCGGTGATCCTGCGTCCGTGGGGCCTGGTGCGTGAACAGCTCGAGGCGATGCTCGAAACCGCCGGCGTGCGCGTGGAAGATGCGCCGCTCGCCGAGGATTCCATTCGCGTCGTCGGTCCCGTCAGCCTCCTCGATCTCGCGCCGTTCACGCAGGGCTATTGCTTCGTGCAGGATCCGGCCGCGACGCTCGTCACGCGATATGCCGCCGTTCCGGCGGGCGCGACGGTCGCCGACCTGTGCAGCGCGCCCGGCGGCAAGAGCATCGAACTCGCGCGCGGTGCGGCGCTCGTTGTCAGCGGCGACATCTCGGCGACGCGGCTTTCGCGGCTCACCAGCACCAAGCGCCGCCTCGATCTGCCGAATGTCGCTCCCGTCGCGTTCGACGCGCGACATCCCGCGGTGCAGCCGGTGGACGCCGTGCTCGTCGACGCGCCCTGCACCGGCACCGGCACCTTCCGGCGCCACCCCGACGCACGCTGGCGCCTGCGCCTCAGCGATCTCGCGGTCACCGCCATGACGCAGCGCGACATCCTGCGTTCGGCGGCGCAGCTCGTGAAGCCGGGCGGCCTGCTCGTCTACTCCACGTGCTCGCTGGAGCCCGAGGAAAATGAAGCGCAGGTCGAAGCCTTCGTGTCGGCCAATCCGGGCTGGCTGCTCGAGCCGCCGCCTGCGGGATCGGTGCCGTCGGCCACCCTTGATCAAGGCTACCTGCGCGTGCTGCCGCACCTGCACGGAGCCGATGGCGCGTTTGCCGCGCGACTCCGGAGCCCTGCATGAGCGCCCATTCCGTGCGCATCGCGCCATCCCTGCTGAGTGTGGACCTCGCCCGCCTCACCGATCAGCTCGCGATGATCGAAGCGGGCGGCGCCGACTGGCTGCACATCGATGTGATGGATGGACGCTTCGTCCCGAACCTCACGTGGGGCGCCAAGATCATCGAGACCTGCCGCCGTGCGACGACACTCCCGCTCGACGTCCACCTGATGGTCGTCGAACCGGAGAACTATCTCGAGAGCTTCGCGAAGGCCGGCGCGTCGGTGCTGACCATTCACGCCGAAGCCGCGCCGCACCTGCATCGCCAACTGGATTACATCAAGTCGCTCGGCTGCCAGGCGGGCGTCGCGCTCAACCCGGCGACCTCGCTCGACGCGATCCGTGAAGTGGTGACCGATCTCGACCTGTTGCTCGTGATGACGGTGAATCCCGGCTTCGGCGGACAGGCCTTCATTCCGGCGTCCATCGACAAGCTGCGGCGCGCTCGCACGCTGCTCGACGCCGCCGGCAGCCGCGCGCTGCTGGAAGTTGACGGCGGCATTGCCCGCGACACGATCGCCGATTGCTGGCGCGCTGGCGCCGACACGTTTGTCGCGGGCAATGCGGTTTTCGGCGCGGCCGATCCGGCCGCCGAGGTAACGGCGTTGCGCTCGCGCTGCGCGGAGACTGCGTGACGGCGCGCAAACAGTGGTAC
>JAHFCT010000017.1 GCA_023249375.1 Gemmatimonadota bacterium
CGCCGCCGATGTTCTGCACGTTGATCGTGATGTCCTGCGAGATCTGCGCGGTGTCCAGCTGCAGCCGGATGCCCACCGCGTTCTCCTGGAACGTGCGGGCCGGAACGGCACCGCTCGAGGAGAATTGGCTGTTCTTGCCGACGCGCAGGTCGAGCAGGGTGAACGAGCCCGCGATGTCGCTGGGCACGATCAGCCGCTCACCACGGAACGGCACCTGCGGCCGGCTCGTGATCGAGGCCGTCTGGCCCGGGTTCACCGGGATCGACGACTCGAAGCCCAGCGGGAACTCACGCGCACGGGTCGGCTGGGTCTGGGTCACGACCAGGCCCGAGTTGACCATGCGCTGAGCGACCGCCGCCTGCATCGCCGGCGTCATCGCGGGGTTCGCGGCAGCAGCCGCACCCGAGATGGCCGAGCGCGCCAGGTAGTGCTCGCGGCTCAGCTCGTCCATGCCGGCGGCAGCCGCCAGCAAGTCCGAGAGGTTGGAGGCACCCGCAGTCACCAGGGACTGCTGGGGGTTGAAGCCGCTGATCGAGTACATGCCCGACGCGGCGCGGAGGAGGTCTTCGTAGACAGCCATGGGAGAGGTTTCCTTTGCAAGTTGAGGGCACCGTGCCCTCGGATTAGTGAGCAATCACAAGTGGTTACGCACTGAATCTCGTATCACTGCAAAGTCCGTGCATCGTTCGGGGGGACGACCAAGAGGCCAGTCTCTTGGTCGGCCACGTTATTCACACGCCAGCCGCGGAAGTGCCCTTACGGACTACTTCGCAGCAGGCGCCTTGGCGGCGTCCATGGCCATGCGCGCGCCCACGCCGTTGCCCAGCGTGGTGAGGTACGCGGCCAGAGAGCCGTTGGCGAAGTTGTGCATGTGCGTGGGAGCCACGCCGAGGAAGCCGAGCAGGTGGCCCGAGCCCGCGACGAGCAGGCTCAGCGGCACGCCGACCAGCTCGACGCCGCCCCAGCGACCGTCGACCACGCCCATCGTGAAGGCGGCAGTCGCCATCTCGGTGGCGCCGACCAGGCTTTCGACCTGCTCGGTGCTCTTGGCGCGCATCTTCGCGATGCGAGCCTTCATGCTGAGCGCGTTGTTCTCGAGCTCGGTGACTTGGGTTGCGGTGAGGGCGTGGGCCATCGTTGGATTCTCCTGTTACCAGAAATATCGGGTGAGGTTGGATGTGCCCGCGCGTAACCGCTGGGCGTGCAAAAGGTAGTGTCCACGGAACTCACGCGGGTTTGTAGTGTGCGCAGTCGCACAGCAGACTTGAACTTTGGCTGTTTCGCGCCGAAACTGCCGAAATGGAGCGCAGAAAGAGCCGCCCAAAACCTTTGATGACCGCGACTCGCATGCCGTGTTTGACCCGGCACGAGACAGCACGGCGCCTCGGAATCCCGCGTGGAACGCTGCGCCAGTGGGAAAAGGACGGGCGCATCCGAGCGACGGTCTGTGAGGCCGGCTGGCACTGGTTCGATCCAGAGGAGGTCGCAGCGCTGCAAGAGCGCGTCCGGCCGCAAAGCGCGCGCGCGTTCGATCTCTTCGCCCAAGGCAAGAGCACCGTGGATGTGATCATCGCGCTCAAGTGCGAGCACCACGTCGTGCGCGGCTGGAAAGAAGCCTTCGAGCGCTACCAGATGGCCGACAGCCAGCAGCTGGTGATCAAGCTCCCGCTCGGCATCGAGCACTGGGCCAAGGCTTTCAACTGCTCGGTCGAAGACCTGCGCTCGCCGCTGAAGCTGTTGTGCGCGCTCGAAATCTGCATGGCCGTGCCCGAGTTGCGCCGCAGCCTCGAGCAAGCCGTGGAGCAGGCCAGTAAGCCCGTCGAGCCGTCGATGTCGGTCGGTAAACAGGAGGCTGAATGAACGGCTGGGAAACCAACGAGCGCGGGGACTGGCTCGTGACGCAGGTTCTCACCCTGCGCGTGTTCGAGTGCAGCGGAGGCTTCGCGTGGAGCATCACCAACGATGAGGGCGGGCACATGGCCGAGTGCAGCGAGGCATCGACGAGCCGGCAGATGGCGCGCGAGGCCGCTACGGACGCTGCCTGCGAGCTGCTCGACGCCGCGCGCGCGCTCTTGCTCGCTGCTCGAGCGCCGTAGGCACGCAGGCCCTGGCTCGGTAGAGCAGGACTGTTTCACGTGAAACAGTCTCAGAACGGCACGTCTTGGCCTGACGCCGAGCGCTGGCCCAGCTCCCAGGCAGCCTGCTCTTCTTGCTGCGCCAGCTGCCGCTCGTACCGATCGGACTCGGACTCGAGCATCGCGTAGACCTCGGACTCGTGCTCGGCGACCCACTCGAGGAACGCCTCGGTGCGCGACTTGCGGCTGGTCTCCACGATCTTGTGCTTGACCCGATGCCAGATCGGCACGAGCTCGTGCTCGATGTTGCGCTCGACGACCTCGTCCGCCTCGTCCTGCTGCTCGGCGCGGGCGAGGGCTGCCTGCCTGCGGCCACGGCCGCGAGCGGCGCCCGTCGGCTCACCGAAGGGCCGCGGGCGCGTGTAGATCGCCTCGGTGCGCTGACCCGCGCGCTCCTCGTGCACCGTGCGCCTGGCAGTGTCCAGAGCCTCGGTGCCGCGGCGGCGCGCGCGGGCGGTCGCCAGCCGGCACTGCTCGTCCGCTGCTTCGCGTTCGACCGCCAGCTCACGCTCGAGCTGCGCGCGGCGAGCGGCCCCGGTGCGCTGCAGGCGGCGCTGAGCCAACTCGCACAGGGCACGTACTTCGGCGATGAACTCGCCGCGGCGGCGCTGAGCAGCCTTCAGGTCGCTGCGGAGCTCGGCCAGACGCTGGCGCTTCTGCACGGCGCGGGCGCGCTCTTGCTCGCGCAGGATGGTGGAACGCTGCTGACGGGGGGTCTGGGCGGCCATGGCCCACGATAGCAGGGGTCTGTTTCACGTGAAACAGTCAGCGACCACCGGCGCTCGACGGACGGCGCCAGCGCCCCGGCGCGCAGCCCGAGCAGCGGGCGTCGGGGTGACTGCAGCGGCAGAGCATCCTTCTGGGCATCATCAGCCATGCCACGAGCGCCGCGCCCGCCGCAAAGGCAGCCAGATAGCCCAGCGCCGGCACCAGCAACGCCACCAACCACTGCAGGGACTCGTGGCTGGCGGCTGGGTCGAGCAGCATGGTGTTTCACGTGAAACAGTCGCGGTCAGGGCAGCGGCAAGAGCCCGCCCGAGATGCGCAGCAGGAACTGCGCAAGGCTCTCGCCCACGGCTTGCGCCACGCGCACATGCGTACGGTCAGCTGAGACCGCGTCCAGATGCCACTTGCCGGCGGCATAGCCCAGCACCACGACCTCGGCAGGCGCTTCGCCGTCGGCGTCTATCAGCCTGTCCTGCAAAAAGTCAGCAATCTCAGCCACTTGCACAAGCTGGTCGCAGTGCGCTGGACCCTGGTGGTAGGGCATGCCCCCAACCATCGTGGGTCGGTCGACCACGTATCCGCAACGCTCGCAGCGAACTTCGTGTTTGGTTTCGACCACTTGCTGTTCATTACTCATGTAGGTTCTAGCTTTCTCGGTGGTCAGGGCAGCGCGGAAGATCGTCCGCCGTGAAACGACCGCAGACCTCGCAGGTCACCGTGGTCGGGTTGGTCAGTGCTGGCAGCTCACCAGCCGCGAGCTCAGGGTCCGCGCCGCCCCAACTCACCGCGCCGCCTTCGGGCGCAGGCTCCTGCGCGTCAGGCGTCAGCGGCAGCGCCGCCGCCAACGCCGCGTGCACCAGCCCGCGCTGGCAGCCCGTGCACAAGTGCCAGGTCCACATCCCGATGCCGATCACGTTGAGCTGGCAGCTGTGCAGCTGCTGCTCGTTCTGGTGACAGCGCGCGCAAGTACCCTGCATCTGCTTCTCCGAATCACCTACGCGTGAGCGCGAGCGCAGTCAGCGTGACCACCAACGCGCCCATCGCCACCACCGCAAGGCCCATGCCGATGCCAGTGTTCGAGCGCGGCGTCAAGATCGTCGCCGGCCCGATCACCACCTCGTACTGTGGCAGCAGCTGCGCCGGACCGATCGTCACGTCCAGCACCTTGTCGAAGTTCGGCACCGAGCCCGGCACCCAGCGCGAGAACACCTTGCGCACGTAGCTCTTCACGTCGGAGCCCCAGCTGCCGGGGTCGGGCTTCTTGGCCACGTAGCCCGCGCCCGCGTTGTAGCCAGCCAGCACCTTCTCCCACGAGTCGGGGAACTGACGCAGGAGATCCGCGAGGTAGCGCGCGCCGGCAGATAAGCTCTGCGCCGGGTCGAACGGGTCGGTGACCTTCAGCGTCGTGATCGTGTCGGGCATGAGCTGCATCAGTCCCATCGCGCCAGCCTCGGATACCGCCGTGCGATCACCCTCAGACTCGGTCGACATCACGGCATTCACCAGCGCGCGCGGCAGGCCGTGCTTGTCGGCGGCCAGGTTCGCGAGCTGCACGTACTGAGGATCGATCATCGGTGGCCTCCGTAGCTGTTGCCCACTCGCACTCGTACCACGTAGACCGAGACGAGGGCTCGAGCGTAGATACCGCCGCAGCGGCAGAAGTAGTCGGCCAGCTGACGTGCCAGCCGATCTGCATCATGCGCGTCAGTCGGGCGCAACTCAATCCAGGCTTCGACCCTGGGCGCCTCGCGGCCGATGCGCATCGTGCCGTCGGAGCAGGACCGCTGCTCGAAGCACGCGTGCACGCTGGCTTCGTAGCTGGTGGTCAGCTCGCACACGAAGCGCTCGTGATCACGCACAAAGCCGTTCCAGTCGTCGCCGTCCACGTCGTAGACGCGCACGACCACCGGAGCCGCCATCACTGCACCTCGAGATCGTGCAGCTTGATCCGCAGGCCGTACAGGAGCGACCACGCGAGCGCTGCGGCCACGAAGTCCTCGCGCACCCACGCCAGCCGAAACGCGTCGATCGCATCGAGGATGTGCCGACGCTGCGGAACATCAAGCGACTGCAGGTACTCGGAGAAATCGGGCGAGCCCGTGCGCTCCTGCAGCGTGTCGACGCAGCCGCTGAGCAGCTTGCGCATGAACTGCGTTGCCCCGTCATGGGTTGCAAAAGCACTGACGGCAGGTGCATCTGTCGACTCGCCGAACACACGGACTTCTACGACCCATACGCGCATGAGCACCTCCAACAGATTGATGCACCAGGATCGAGTGCTCAGGCAATAGAGCCGTCAGCGGCGGCGGGGTCGGTTGGCGGCGGGCAGAGCGCGACGAGTGCTGCCGCGGCGCTTGCCATCAGCGATGGCGTCGTCGATCTCGGCCTTGGTGTAACCCTCGTCAGCGACGCGCCTGAGTACGTTGCGAAGATCGTAGCTGGCTCTCTCCCACTGAGCGCTGAGCGGTCGAGCCGACGTGACGTCGGCCTGGGCGCGACTGAGATCGTCGAGCAGCGGATCGATGTCGGCCGTGTGCTCGAACGACATCCCGCGCCGAATACGCTCGTGGCGCAGCATCGAGCGGTGCTCGCCCTTGCGCAGCGCCCAGTCATTCTTGGCGAGATTCTTGGCGTGCTGCTCGATCTCATCGGTCGTCTCACCGAACGAAAGCGCAACGCTGCGATGGACCACGGGGCGCCCGTCGATGCTGAGCGTGACGCTCACGAAGACCTCGGGGCCCATGCCGGATTGGTTCTCGCGAACCTCGGACTCGTAGAGCACGCCCTCTTCGGGAGACCAGTGAAGGGGTCGCACCGCGCGCGTCGCGGCGTGTCGAGCGAATCGTTCAGGACGCATGGGAGACTCCGATCAGCGCTTGCGCGTGGGTTTGCCAGTGGGCTTGCGTGGGGTGGCACGGCGAGTCGGCTTGGGCGCCGCGCGGCGCGTGGCGGTTGTCGGAGCACGTTGATCGGGGTGCTCACGATCGTACTTCTCACCGAGCGCCAAATAATGACGATCCTGCGCAAGCCGTTCACGGCGCCAACGCCTGACGTACTGATCTCTCGTCTCACCGGGCAACACGTTGAGACCCTCGTGGTATTGGCGCCGAAGATCCGCGTCGCTCGCGGTGTCGCGGCGTTGTATGCGCATGAGTTCGCGGCCGACCGGATCCGATGGCTCGTCATCATCCTCTTCGTCTTGCTCTTCGGCTTCCGCGTCCCTGGCTTCTTGCTTGGCCTCCTGCAGCCACTCGTGGCCGGCTTGGAGCAAGCGCTCGTAGATCGCGATCTGGATACGCTTCCAGATGTCGGCGTCCGCAGGGACAAGGTCTGGTTCGTCGAGCGTCGCGAGCCCCGGATCGTCGGCGAGCAGCTCGGCCAGCTCGCGGTTGTAGACCGGCACCGCGCTGTCCGCGTACTCGTGCAACTCGTCCTCGGGATACCGAGACTCGAGGATGCGTGCCTTGTCGGTGTTGAGCGTGTCGATGAAGTCGGCGATCTCAGCGCGCATCGTGGAGGCCATGGCGACGGGTCCTTTCGCGTGTCGTGATGTCGTGTCGAGAGACTCGCGCTGCCTACAGGCCCGCGGTTTTGAGCTTCTGGTAGTAGTCGGCGTCTTGCTTCAAGTGATCGAGCGCGATCTGCATCGCCACAGCCGGGTCCTTGGTGTGTTCGAGCTCGCGCTGCGCGCCAAGCACCAGCTGATCCATCGCGCCCTTGCCGCCCGTCGACGGGGACTCGATCATCGCCTTGACGCCCACGCCGATCGCCGCCACGCCGATCACCGCCATCGTGATGCGGCCCCACAACGGCAGCGCGTCCTCGGACTGCACCGCGCCGATGATGAGCGCGGGCCCGATGATGGCAACAGACATGACGGGCAGGATGTCGGCGGCACTGGAGCTGGTCATGGCAGGTAGGATAACCGGGAACGCCCT
Source organism: Gemmatimonadota bacterium (assembly GCA_023249375.1). GTDB lineage: Bacteria > Gemmatimonadota > Gemmatimonadetes > Gemmatimonadales > Gemmatimonadaceae > PNKL01. Next base: position 6,800 of record JAHFCT010000017.1, read on the forward strand.
TCGCGTAAATCCGGCTCTTGACAACGGAGATTTCAGCAGCACCAACCCGGAGCCAGGGCCAGCGCCTGCGGCCGGGCACAGGAGCACACATGGCCAGCCGAGCTTGATCACGGTCATCTCAGGCTCTGTACCCAGCGCAGGAACGAAGCGCGGTGCTCAGCATCCCACCACAAGAGCGCCTCGAAGAGATCAAAGCGCCCCGCCTTCCATGGGTGCTCGCAGGACCAGACGCTGAGCACGAGCCGGCCCGCATGCAACTCGGGCTCGCAAATGGTCAGATGACTCAGCTGCTGATCGATCAGCTTGGGCATGAACGGCCGCACCCCGGCCATCACGCGCAGCGATGGGAACGACTCGGCCAACGCCGACATCCGCCGAGCGTCCGCGCCACGAGGCACCATCCGAAGATCGATGACGTTGTCGATCACGGGGCGTCTGCCTGGCAGTGAGGGCAGCCGGGGACCGACCCGGAGATCGCAATCGTGATTCGCTCGGTCACGGTGACTCCTCCGAATCTGACAGCATGTCATCGAGCACGTCGTCGCATGGCGGACAGACGCGACCACGTAGGTAGTCGACGCGCACCATGGATGAGTCTGATCCGTCACAGTGTTCGCACTGCGAACTGGCGGGCCAGCAACACAGCCTCGTATCGTAGTACACGCGCTCGGGGAAGCGCTTGCGGATCACGAGAGATGAGAAGGTCACTGGCCCAGCCTCTTGTCGGCGTCGGCCAGAGAGATCTGCGCACTGTTCTCGGGGCACGACGTGAACAAGTCCCAGCCACCACGGTTGGCGTGCACGATGATCACAAAGAGCTGGCCGCCTATCAGCCATCCCTCCACGGACATGCTGGGAGCGGAGACTGGGCCAGCGGGCAGCTTCCACGCGCGGCGTGCACTGTGCTTTGCCAGCCACTCGTCGAGCGGAGGGTAGTTGCTGACGATGGGATCATTCTCGGTCGCTCGGTTCGCCATGCTCGGGTCTCCTTGTGTTGCTGCTGTCGGTGGCAAACGATCACCGGCGTCGATGATCTGCGCGCAGACGCGTGACGTTGGATTCGATCGCCCAGCGCAGCGCGCGCAGCGTGGGCTTGTGCTCGAGGTCGAGCAGCACGCCGTCAGGGCCGACGCCGTACCAGTGACGAGCGGGACTGCCACCGTCACGAGCGAGAGGCTCTTGTCGGGCTTCACAGACGAAGTCACCGACGCGGATCGCACGCTTGTCCATGCACGTTAGACGTGCACGGATCGCGTTGATTCAAAACGCATCTTTGGGGATCTTCCGGTAGATCGCGCTTGCGCTGCGATGCAGCGCTCGCGCTTCAAGACGCGTCAGCGAGTAGTGCTGCATCGAGCGGCCGGATTCGATGGCGTCGTCGATCGCGTTCATCTCGTCGAGGATGAGACTGCGCAAGAGCGGCGCGTCTACAACCGCCAAGCCTGCGTGGCCCATGCGCGTCGTGCGCTCGAAGTGGTCAGCCACCGTCGCGATCACCTCGGCCACATGCTCTTGTTCGTCGTCGAAGTGGCGGGAGATGATCTCGAGCTCGACGAACGAAGCCTGCATCGGCGTCAGCGGGATGATCATCATGGAGAGCTTGGCCCGGTCGGCGCTGTCGGCGAAGGCGGGGGCGGGCGCTTACTGTCCTTGAGCGCCTTGCGCACCGCTTGCTCGCGCGTCGCAGGCGACGCCAGGCGCCCCACGATCGTGCGCGCCAGCTGACCCACAGCCGCCTGGATCGTGTCCGCCTCGGGCGCGTCCACCGAGTTGGGCGTGTTGCCCACAGCCTTGCGCGCCGCCGTGAGCAGCGCCGTGCGGTGCATGAACCAGGCAGTCACGAACGAGACGGCCGCGAAGACCAGATGAGGAATGTAGGGCAAAGCCGCGTCCGCAATCGCCTTCATGATCTCGTCCATGTCCTACCGTACTTCCGTGTGGCAAGCCGGCCCTGCGCCGAGCTGCTCGTGGGCAGACTAACACAGGCCAGCTGCAACTCCGAAGGTGGGTGTCAGCCGTACTCAGACAGGTAGGCGCAGAATGGCCGGGGCTTGTCCGAGACGTTGCGAACCTCGAGCATGAACAGCTTGCCGGGTTCGCACGTGTCGAGCTCCAGGGTGACGTCATTACGCCGGAAGATCCAGCATGGGATCTCCCCCTCGGACACGAACTGGGAAGCGCCGTCGATCGTCAGCCCGCGAATCACAAAATGGCGAGCCGGCGAGGGCGGCACCTTGATCATGCTGACCTTGAAGGCACGCTCGAGCTGAAAGAAGAGCTTGCAGGTAGTGCCCGCGGGAACAGGCTCAGCGCTGTCGATGCGCAGACCCTCGAGCAAGCAGCGCTTACACAGCACGCTACCATCGATGCTCGCATCGGCCATGCGGCGGATACGCGGCGTCGGCATCTTGCTGAACCGCAGCGCCGGCTCCGTCGCGCATGAGCACAGCGTGTGCAGCGAGTTGATGTCGAGGATGTGGACCGCGTAGCTCATCGATACTTTCCACTCAGAGACTACCGCTCAGACCCAGATGCGGATCACACGGTCGTTCTGGTCGAGCAGATCAGCGTTGCCGAGCTCAGTAGATGTACAGCGTCTGGATCACGTCCAGCGGGATGAACCGCTGAGACTCGGGCGAGTCGGTGCGCTCGTTGATCGGATACACCCATATGCCGAACTCTCCGTGCTCCACGCCCGGCGACCAAAGCGTGGCGTCGAAGCTACGGCGGCCCATGTTGTCGTAGAATCTCGGCTGGCGCATCTGCTGACGGCTGAGATCGATGCGCACGCGGTAGTCGCGCAGGCCACCGAAAATCGTCTCGAGCGTGTCCTGATCCGTGCCTTCTCCGAAGTCGATGTTCATCATGGTCTCCTGTCGTAGTGAATAGCTGGCGCGCTCAGTCTTTCGCTCGCGCGAACTGCCCGGAGTCGCCGTCACGAAGAGTGTGGGGCCTCATCGTGGTTTACTTTCAGACCCAGCTGCGGATCACGCGGCCGTTCTGGTCGAGCAGATCGGTGTTGCCGCGCTCGTTGACGTACCAGACGTTGGGGTAGAGCCCGCCAGCCTGCATCGCTGCGTCGATCGCGCGCAGCGCTGCACGCGTGGTCTCGAACTTGCCGAACAGGCGCTGGCCTCGGTAGACCTCTTTGCCCATGCCACGTCGGGCGTCTTGGATCACGTAGTCGTCATCGGCGATGACCGGGCCCTGCGCGTGCTCGTCGGACTCGATGAGCGCCTGCTCGGGAACAGCCACCTCGCGCCAGTCCCAGCTGCCACGGCCCAAGGAGCGGTTCTCGAACGCGATCTGCGTCTTGTCACCAAGCTCCGGGAACATCGCGCGCTCGCGCTCGTCGACGTCGAACACGTGCACGTCGACACCATCGACGTCGTAGAGCGTGCCCCAGCCGTTGAGCATCACCGTGTGGAAGTGCTCCTCGGCAGCACTGTCAGCACGATGCAAACGAATCGGCCTGCGTGACCTCGGCATAGCTATCTCCTACGTGGCGGCTGACGTGGTGGTTGACGTGGCGCAGGCCCAGGTCCCGGCTCGCGCTGGGCCAACTCCATGAGCGTGTGCAGCATGTGAGCCGTCAGCTCGACGCCCGAATCCTCGATCTGCCAGTCGCCGTCTTCGTCTTGCGTGCGCAGCACGAAGTACAGCGGCTCGTAGAGATCGCCCTCGCTCCACACGAGGAATACTTCGCCTGCGCGCAGCAGCCGACGATCCACGACGAGCCGCAGGTCAGCAGGCAGCCGCCAGACGTATCTCGCCGACCAGTCTGCGCCGCCCGTGCGCTGCGGGGTCATCAGACCGTTGATGGCTCGCACCAGAGCGTCGCGCCACACGTCTCGACGCCGAGCGCCATGCGCATCGTACCCATCGAGATCAACGTCTCCTGGGCGAAAGTAGTGCAGGATGTCGCGCGCTGTCTCGGACATGGCCTCAGTATTCCGCTTGCGAGAACTCGTCGAAGTCCGCACCGAGCAGCCGGTGCACCTTGGGCGCGAGCGCCTGCACCGACTTGAAGATCGCTTCGGCTGCGCGCGAGTCGGTGTCGTAGCCGAGCTCGCCCGCCCAGTCCTCGAAGCTGCGCGACGCATCGATGCCGCTGACGTCGCTCAGGAGCGCGCCGATGACTTCGTACGCCTGCGGCTCTTCGCCGTGGTGTCCAGAGCCCATGAAGAACGGCACGGTCAGCTTGCGGCCCTTGTAGCTCAGCGTGACCATCCACGCGTCCGCGCCACCTTCGCGCGCCCAGCTGGGGATGAGACGCTCGGGCACGCCGTACTTCGATGCGGACTTCAGGCCCTTTTGATCGGCCAGATTCTTCAGCTGAACCGTGTCGTGTGGGTGCATGATCTACCTCGTCTGGTGTGGCGTCGGGGAGACGAATCCAGCAGCAGAGGATTCATTGTCGCCCAAGACGCTGGCACCCACAAGCCGGCCGGCCAGAGAGCACTGGGCGGGCAGTGACGGGCGCGGGCCCGGGCGGGCGCTGGCGGGCGCGTGCCGCCTCAGTCGGGACGCTTGGCGCCGTGCTCTTCTTGCCACGCCTCCATGGCGTCCGCGAGCTTGTGGGCCTCCTGGGTCTTGGCCTTGGGGGCGCCCGCCTGGTGCGCCAGCTGCGCCCACTTGCGCACGATGATCGGAGCCAGTTGATCTTGCGCGCGCAGCACGAAGATCGGTTCGGACTCGCCGCACTTCTTTAGGCACTCATCGGTATGCTTGGTGGCCATGTTGCTCCTCGAGTAAGTGGATCACGTAGCCGATCACTTCTGCGACCTGCGGGACAACCGCGTTGCCGAGAGCTCGGAGGCGAGGGCCGCTCGAGACTCCGCGGTTAGCTCCGTCCACCCCATGGGGAATCCTTGCAGCCACTCGACAAAACGAGGGTTGAGCGCTGGCTTGCACTCGCCGCCATGCGTGCACGTCGTTGGGGGCTGGTGGCCAGCACGGCAAGTTGCATCCGTCAGGCTCGTGCCCGGATGAGCCTCCGAGTCCGGATTGGCGTTGCGCGAGCCCGACGCTTCGGCATCGCCCGCTGTCGGCGTCGGCCAGCTCGCCGCTAGCGCGTTGAGCGGCTTGCTGTTGCGCTCTTGCTGCGATGTCGAGCCGTGGTTCGAGCCGTCCTGCTTCGTGGGCGTCGGCCAAGACTTCAGCGCTTGACCCGCCAGCAACGGTTCGCCCTGACGGTCGTGACTTCTGCTCAGCTGATTGCTGCGCGAGGCCGTCGGCGTCGGCCACTGCTCCGGGTTCGGGGCCAACGATCTGGCCCACGTGCTCAGGCTCGGCGTGCCCGCTGTCGGACGCTCGTGCGGGACCTCGCCCTCGTTCTGACTGGTGCCGTAGTCCGTCGCGCTGGGAGTCGGATACTCGCCACGCGACCATGTAGAGCCGGTCTCGACGGTGAGGGGCGCCGACGGCGGCAGCGGGTATGCAGTCCCACCACGCATCGTACCCGAGCGCGGCCAGGTCACCGAGCACTCGGTCAACGCCTCGAATAAGGAGAGCTGCGACGTTTTCCACGACGACGTACCTGGGTCGTAGCTCGCCAACGATCCTTGCGTACTGGGTCCACAGCCCAGAGCGCGCGCCATCGAGGCCCTCACCTTTTCCAGCAAGGCTGATGTCCTGACACGGAAACCCTCCGCAGAGGATGTCGACTCGCTCGGCGCTGTCAGCTGTGACATCTCGGACATCGGCATAGCGTTTTGCCCCTGGGTAGTGTTGTGCCAGCACCGCGCGGCAGAAGAGATCGTTCTCAGCCTGCCAGAGCACGCGAGCGCCTAGCGCGCGCTCGAGACCTAGCTCGAGCCCGGCGATCCCGCTGAAGAGTGAGCCGATGGTCAGCATCACTTCTCCATGATCAGGCCAAGCTGCGAAGGCTGGCTGCTGCGGTCGGACTTCTGCTGCGACAACTCGGGCGTGAGCACGCCCTTGGACTCGGCGGCGCCCAGCACGCGCTTGTGCGCCAGCTCGATGTACTCGGCTTTCAGGTCGATGCCGATGAAATGCCGGCCCAACTCGAGCGCCACCGCGCCGGTCGTACCACTGCCACAGAATGGATCGAGCACCACGCCGGACTTGGGAGAGCCCGCCAACACGCAGGGCCGGACAAGCTGCGGCGGGAACGTCGCGAAGTGCGCCTCGTCGTACGGCTCGCTCTGCACGGTCCACACGTCGCGCTTGTTGCGCTTGTCCACGAGCTTGGTCACGGCCTTGTTCCAACTCTCGTTGTTCTTCACGCCCTGACCTTTTTTGTGCGACTTGGGCGTGACGCCATGGCCACGCGCATGCGCAGTGCCCGCGACCTTTTCCATGATCGCAGCCTTGTCGTAGAAGTAGCTCGCGCTCTTGGTCAGCAGGAACAGCTGCTCGTGCGCGCGCGTGGGCCGGTCTTCGATGCTCTCGGGCATCGGGTTGGGCTTGTGCCAGATGATCTCAGAGCGCAGATACCAGCCGCGCCTGCGCGCCTCGAACGCGAACATCCACGGCACGCCGACCATGTCCTTGGGCTTGAGATCGCCGCCGCGCTTGGGCCGGTCGATGCGCGCCGTGAATGTGCGACTGAAACGGTCGCCAGTGAGACCCTGGCCGCCACCGGCGTTGCCACAGTACGAGTCGCCAAGGTTTACCCAGCAGGTGCCGTCTGGACGCAGCACGCGGCGCACCTCGTCGAAGATCGTGGCGAGCTTGTCGATGAACTCGTCGACCGACTCCTCGAGCCCAAGCTGCTGATCAACGCGCTTGGCTCCGCAGCGCTTGCACACGCTCTTGTAGCTGGCGCAGCCGTTGGCGGCGAGGGTCTCAGCGTCGTTCTGAGCCGAGCCGTTGAGCGTGGACTTGGCCGTGCCGCCCTTGTTGATCTGGTGCTTGCACTCGGGATTGGTGCCGCCCTCCCAGCGGCCGGTGCCGTAGTCGCGCAGGCCCCAGTACGGGGGAGACGTCACCACGCAGTGCACGCTGTCGTCGGGCAGCGTGCGCAGCACCTCGAGCGCCTCACCGTGATGCAGCTGGTAGCTCATGGCAGCGACACCCACCGGCTGTGCTCGGGGTTCCAGTAGGCGCCAACTGGGTGTGCCTCGGAGCCCCGCTCCCAACGAACGCGATCGATGATCTCAGTGGATGGCTCGTAGAAGCCGGGGAGCCATGCGCGATCGCGATTGCCGGTGTCGTGTTGGCGGCCGACGGTCAGACCCACGGGGATCCAGTTGGCAGCGAGGTAGCAGCTGCCACGCTCATCCACGCGCGTGTAGCTGATACCCAGACGAACACCGGCTGCGTCCATGACGCGCCCACACGCGCCGAGTAGCCGACTCGCGGTGTACTTCGGTGCTGCCGGGCCGCAGCACAAACGGGACACCTCCCAGACGTCCGAGCCGGTATCGCTTGGCGCAACGGCTTCAGTCATGATCGCCACCGCCACTCTGTGCTCACCAACGAACGCCGAGAGCCGAAAGACGTCAGCCGCCTGCGTCTTACGCCTGTGATGGCTGTGGTGCTCAGCGACGAACGCACGCGCATCGCTGCGCCGACACGGCCGGATGCGTAGAGGCAAGCGCTCAGCGATGACCGCGTTCGGATCATCCGCCCCCCCCGGCGACCGCGGATCAACAGCGGTCACGTCTTTGCGGGCTCCTCTTTGGATGCCGGCTGCGGCTTCAACTCGCTCGCGATCTTCTCAGCCACGGTAGCCAGCTCGCGCGCTCTGTAGGCGATGCCCTCAAACTGGTGAGAGGGGATCTGCAGCACCAGCCGCACGGCGTTGCCAAGCGTGGCCTGGTCCCAACCACGAGCGATGTCCAGGCCAGAGGCTTTCTCGAACGCGCTCACGTCAGCCCTGAGAGCGCGCAGATCCATCAGCTCCAGTTGCATCTGTTGCTGCTCTTGACGCATCGCTTGCACGTCCGCGCCAACCTGCGCGACCTCTACGGAAGCTGCGCCCTGCCGCTTGGCCTCCGACAGCAGCGCGCTTTGAGACGCACCAAGCTGACGCATCACCGAAGCCACGAACTCCACCGACAGCGGCTCGGCTTGCAGCTTTGGGGCCTGCTTCACGACTCGGCACTTGGCGCCGACTTCGATGTGGCCCCACGTCTCAGGCACCTCTCCAGGCTCCACGACGCCGGATGGCGCAGCGATGTACCAGTAGTCGCAGAACCGCTGGACCTCGTGGGACTTGCCTGGCTTCTTGAGCTCGGAGAGCCAGTCCGACCTCGACACCTTGACCTCGACACCTGCAAACCAGATCCCACGCGATGGCCACACGCTGGTGACCAGCGCGTCAGCAGTGCGCACCGGACGCGCGTAGCCTGTGCCGTTGCGTACCTCGCGCAGCATCACGTGCGCGGGCGCACTGAAGAGACCGGCGGCGAGCTTGTCGAGCAGCTTGCTGGCCGTCATGGACGGCGCCGGCTTTGGCTTACTGCGCTTCTTGGCGCTCACTGGCCGCTGCCGCTACTGCTGGGCATCTGCGCCGCGATGAAACCCTGCGCGGCAGCCGCCGCCACCAGAGAGCCCAGACCCACCACCGAGCGCGTCAGCGACTCGTTTTCCTTGGTCAGCCGATCGACCAGCTTGATCAGATCCTCACGCTCCATGGTCATGCGGGCAGACACTGGGCTGGCGACACTCATGAGGCACCTCCGTGATGCGGTAAATGAAGCGGGCAGTAGTAGCGAAACGATGGGACCACGTCGCGATCGATCACAAAGCCCCAGCCGTCTGGACCGACAAGCTCGGTCGGGTATTCAGGCAGCTCACCCACTGGATGCTGCGCGGCGCAGATCTCACACTGCTCGAGCGCCAGCACATCGTTGGTACAGCGTAAGCACAGGTACGATCCGCAACGGCCATTCACGATCATCCATTCACGCACTGCACGGCCCGGCCTGATCTCTTCTCGGATCCGCTTGTGGCATCCAAGACAGCGCACCTTGGCGATGCGGTAGCCAAGCAACGACAGCAGCCAGCCCATCAGGATGCTGGCGGCGGCGATGCCGGTGAACAGACCCACGAGCATCGCCACTGGTAGAGCTTGGTGCATCTTAGACTCCGCGCGAGATCACGAACACCACCAGAGCCGAGCCCAGCAGCACCAGCGTCACTACCAGGATCGCCAGCATGCGAAAGAGCGCGCCGTCGTGACCGTCGATCTCCGCGCGCTCGAGCGCATCCAAGATCCGTTCCCGAAGATGCGCGAGGTCTTCGGGATCACGGGCGTCGGCGACGGTGATCTCCTTGGTGATCAAGTCGGCCGCGTTGATGTGGCTGCGACGAGCGTTAGAGGGGTGAGGCATCGGTCAGCCCTTCAGCGGATGAGGCACCAGGCGCGGCCGGGCGACCAGGCGCGGCTGCGGCTTGTAGAACAGAGCGCAGTGCAGATCGAGCACCTCCTCTTTGAGCTCGCGCGGCGGCGAGCCCGAAGGCGCGCTAGCCTGCTTCAGCAGCGCGCGCTTTTTCTGGTACTTCTCGTAGATCCTGTCATCGACGGCGATCATTGAGCTTCACCTCCACCAGATCCGCAATGGTCAGCAGCAAACGGCTGCAGTTGTGAAAGTGTACCGCACATGCCCGCATCTCTTCGATCATGCTCACCACCATCTTGCGCGGGTCGACAGGCGGCGGGGGCGGCGGTAGGCGCGGCGCGTCGTACGCAGGGCCTTGCCAGCCACGCGGGTCGTTGAAGGCGCCACGGTGTGCGTACGGGCCTGTGGCTGGCCTTGGCGGCGGCACCGCGGCCGGGGGCGGCTCGGTAGGCTTCGGGCTCGCACCGGCCCACGCCCAGCCCGCTTCGCCTGGCACGCGCGCCTGCGCGCCGGCTGCAACCACTGAGCGCGTCTCGACCAGGAGCGCTTGGAGCGTGCGCTCGAGCTGGCTGAGCGAGCGCCGAATGTCTTTGAGTTGCTGGAACATTCACGGTTGACCACTCTCAGCGGTGGGTGGTGACGAGGGCAGAGGCAGCGGCCGGGGAGTCTCAAGCTCCTCGATGGCCACGCTCAGCGCTCGGATCGAGTGCATCTCGTCATCGGAGCCGTGCACCGAGTGCGCGCTCTCGCCCAACAGGTGCCCGCGCAACATGCGCAGCTGCATCGCGGCGTCGGTGAGCCGCTTGACGAGGCCCTGCGGCGCCGCCAGCTCTTCAGAGGCTTCACGCATCGCACGCACGAGGAGGTTGTCGGGAGCGAAACCCACGAAGAGCTCGTGGGACTCGAGCAGCAAGCGGCTCAACTCCTGGCGGCTGAGACGATCACTCATGGCGGTCCAGCTCCGAAGCCAGACGATCGAAGAGCACTGCGAGCACTTCGGGGGTCACATTGTCAGGCCGACCAGCGCGCAGCTGCGCCGCCGTGCTTCGCAGCTCGAGCGCCAGGCGCTGCGAAACAGAAGGCTCGGCTTGCCCGTCGGCCGACTCTTGCGCCATCGCCGTCAGCTTCATGCGCAGCCATGCAGCCACCGACTCGGGCTTGGCCTGACGCTCGATCCAGCGCAGCACCTTGAGCGGCACGCGCGTCTGTACCAGCGAGCGCTCAGCCATTGGAGTGCTCCTGGCCGTCTCTACCCACGCTGATCATCGGCTCGGGTTTGGGATCGGGCGGCAGCGGAGCCACCGGCGCGCAGAACGCGCAGCTGGCGATGCTGGCCTTCCACTCCGGGCCGTGCTCGGGGTAGCCCCACAAGAGACCGTAGGCGTGCGCCAAAGCGTTGACGCAGCGCTCGCAGCTGCGGGCGGCAATCAGGATGGCTTGCTCAAGCGTGTAGCGCGGCGGCAACTCGACGCGCGAGATCGATGCCTGCGTCCCTTGCGCGATGCGCTCGGCCATCGCACGCACGCCATGACCCGCTGGCTCGGAGAGCCGACGACGCATGAGCGCGCGGCGCAGCGCGTGGTTCGCTTCCTGGATGCTCGGCCGGCACATCGCCAATACGAGATCAGGATGGCAGCCCTTGCTCAAGAGCGGAGCATCCGAGCGCCAGCCGTCGGCGGCTTGCGTGGAGGTCTCGCGGTGCAGCACCAGCGGCGACTCGTGCAGCATGCGCGTGAAGCCGGCAGGCGGGTCAGTCCTGTCCGCCGTCGGCAGCCAACGCTCGCCCGCCGCGTTCTCGAACCACAGCGTGATCAGACTTTGGGGATCGATGTGCATCAGTGACCTCGCGCTTGTCGAGCCAGCGTTTCCAACGCGCAGTTGTAGGCCATGTCAAGGCCATGATGCAGCTCGTCTCGACTGTAATCAGGCACCGCGCCTATAACCAAGACCGTGAACAGCGCGGTGATCACGGTCTCTTTATGGACGCCGTCAGGGACGGCGTTGGCGATCTTGACCGCCAGATTGGCTGCTTCTTCTTGCTGGGGATCGCTCACTTGTCGGCTCCTTTTTTCGGCGGCTCCGAACCGAGAGCTTTGTTGGTGCCCGTCTTGAGCGTGCTGAATACTCGGCCCGCCAGGCGCGCGGTGCGCATGAAGTCGTCCATGCAGCCGGGACAGACGGGTTTACGAACCTCGAACAGACCCAGCGGTTTCCACACGCAGCGCCACGTCGTCTTGTTCGAGCAGACCTCGCACGACTCCGCTGGATCGAGCGTGTTGACGTGAGAGACTTTGGTGAAGTCAGCCATGGAAGATCCTCTCGTCGTAGAGCCGGTGGCACTGGATGCAGCGCCGAAAGCTGATCGAGTCGTGCATCGAAGCTTCGTAGCGGAAGGGGTTGCTGAGTTGGCCGTCGCAGCGAGCGCAGCGCAGCCGAGAGAGCCGGCCCAGCGCCAGCCGCCGTAGCTGCAGGAACGCTGCTGCGAACGTGATCGCCGCAAACGCGAACACCAGCGACCAGAGCACCGAATGCACAACGACCGCTTGGATTACCACCTGCGGCAGCGTGATGCAGAACGCGAGGCTGCACAGGTGCTCGGTCAGGCCCATGCCGGCAGTCAGCCAACCGAGTGAGCGTCTGGTCGTGGCGTTGTTCCTTTCACGGCGCGGATTCGGCTCAGCCATGGTCACCTCCGGTGTGGTCGCAGACCTCCCCGAATACGCGCCCCAGTCCAAGACAGCGTTTGCATTCCGCTTGTACACGCAGCCGCTTCATCAGATCTTGCGGATCGATGGCTGTTGCCTCCAGAGCCGCCACGCGCTCCTGCAACCTGCGCTCGTTGTCTACGGAACGCACGAGAGCGATCCGCAGCTCCGATTCGGTACGATGATGCGGGATCTGCCCGGCAGCGAAGCTCACGCGCTGCGCGTCATACCGCAGCCGCGCGACCTCGGCCAGCGTCGCGTACACGCGAGTCATCATCGACGAGTGCAACGGGCCGTGAAGAGTCGTCGTCAACAGGTTGCGGATCTCGGCGTCGGTGAGCGGCGCGTGATCACGGATGTACTGCTCACGGGCTTCGTCAGTCATTGCTGGCACTCCGGGCAGCCAAGACGACCGCACTCATTGCCGCCACCGCAGTGATCGCCGGCTATCCCTGGATCAAGAAACTTCTGCTGCAACGAGCCGTCGACACCTGTGCGGTGGCAAAACTCGCCACCCCAGTGTTCGGAGCGTCGTTTTCCGCAGTCTTCGCGGCCACAGATCGTCGCTGCGCATGTCAGAGCCGCATGCTGAGTTGCAAGTTGGACAGCGCGCGCCCGCTCGTCGGACTCGCATTGATCGAGGAAAGCATACAGCTGGTCGCGTGCGTCCTGCGCCAGCTGCAACTGTGGCTCAGGGGCAACCGTGTGTTGGTACTGCCGCCGCACCAGCACCCGCGCCTGCTCGATCGTGATCCTGTCGTTCATGGCTTATCCTCGATCTCGACCTTGGCTTCCCACACGCACGAGACGTGGAGCACCTTCCAGGACGTGTTCTGCACGCGCATGGTCAACGACACCCCTGGCGCGAGCCATCCGATCGCGGTGTCCCAGTTCTCGATGCCGAGCAGATGAGAGCACAGAGACTCCCAGCTGAAGGCGGGCCGGCCGAACGGCTTGGTCTGCCCGCCCTGGACATGCAGCACAAGCAGATCGCGCGCCATCTCGATGTCCATGCGCAAGCGCGTCGGCACCCATGGACCGTCTTGGGGTGTAACGACGAGCTCGCCATGCTCGAGCGGATTGAGCACGAGCGTGTTGCTCGCCAGCAGCACGCCCTTGATCGGACGCTCCGAGCGCGCACGCTTCTCTGCATCCATCCTTACCAGCATCTTTTTGAGCGCAGCAGGATAGGTCATGGATCACAACTTTCCCGAGAGCGCTTCGCCTCGTAGTAGATGCCGGCCTTCGGCGCGCAGCTCACGCATGTGAAGCGAGCCCCGTGCAGGCCCTTCGAGCGCGGCAGGAACTCGAGGGCCGAGCCGCAGCAAGCGCAGTCGCCAGGCTCGACGAACGCCGGCTGCGCGCTCGAGTGCCGCTCGTACACCCAACCCACCATCGCCAGTAAAGCACCGGCAATCCCTAGACCCAGCCCGACCGAGAAGCGGATGTGCTGCTCGTACAGCACGCCGTCGATCACGATGGGCACGCCTAGCCCCGTCATGAACGTGCCCGCCGACTTAGCGATCTTCACGGGTGACTCCTGCCGTCGACTTGCCGTGCACGAAGCTCGCGATCCTCGAGACGCTCACGCCCAGCACGCCGCCCACGATCCACCCCGAAGCAGCCGATCGATCGCCGACCGCAAGCAGGCCCAGCGCCGGCAAGTTCACGATGAACAGCATGCCGAGGTAGCTCATACGATGGCCACCATGACCAGTTGCAGCACCGCAGGCTGAGCTTCCCGGTCAAGACACAGCGACAGGATCTGCAGGCGCGAGCCGTCGAGCGAGTCGAAGTAGAGCTTGCCGTGGATGCAGTGATAGACGCCGAGTCGGTTCATGGGGGAGCAGCTTTCGCTAAAGCTCGCGCGCCAGCCGCGCACTTGGCGCACACGCATCGCCTGTGCACGCAGCCAGCCGCGGCTGGCTCGATGTCGAGAAACGCAAGCGCGTACTTCACATCGCAGTTGGCAGACTGCGGATCGAAGCTCAACTCACCGCGCACCAGAGCAAGGCAGCTTTGGTAGCGGATGCCGGTCGCCTCCTGGATCATCACCGCTTTTTTGTCCCGGCTCACGAGCCCTCCTCGTGCAGCTCGACGCACTCGACGTCGTAGTGAGGGACCACGGCGTCCAGCAGGCACGCCTCGTCGTCGTACGGCGACTCGAACCGCACGAAGTTGCTGCCAGGATCTGCCTCGAGCTCGCCCTCGTTGAGCAACTCCTCGGCCTTGTCAGCGATGCCCTGAGCCAAGGATGCGTGCAGCCGAGCTCGACGCTCGCAAGTGTACGCGCACAGCGTCCTGCGCTCGTCGTCCTCGGGAGCGACGTCGCCACGCGTCACGAAGACGATGTAGATCCTCATCGCCGATGCTCCGCAAGGCCCAGGACCTCCTGCGTCATCACCACACCGTGATCGCAGCGCCGGCACGGCTGGCGCATCCCAACCACGCCCACGGCCGTGCGCTCGGAGTGCTTGCAGGTGTCGCAGATCCAGAAGATCGCTTTGACCGGCGCGCAGCAGCCGGCGTGAGGCACGTGCACCGTGTGGCCGTTGGAGTGCAGCAGATCGTGCCTGCGCTCGACGTGCTGACGCGCCAGCGCACGGAACGCCGCGTCGTCGTCGCCCACCGAGTCATCCAGCGTGTCGATGTCGTCGAGCAGCTGCCACAGAGCTTCCTCGCGACCGCCCGGTCGGTTGGGATCAATTCTCATGGCGAAAACTCCCCCGACTCGTGCGTGGGCGCTAGATGCTCCACCACGATGTTGCACAGTCGGCGGAAGGTGACGTTGAGCAGATCGTGGCCGAAACTCGGGATGACCATGACGAGGTTCATGGAGCCCTCCATGAACACCGCCTCGACAAACGTGCCCTCGATGAGCGCAGGATCGATGTTGCGCAACGGAGCAGGCACCTCACCGAGATCTGGCCGGTCACTTTGCGGGTCGCCCGCCTCGATTGCGCCGGCAAAGAAGTCGCGCACCGAGATGAGAGCGAGCAGGCCCTGCTGCCATGGCCACGCGAAGCCCGGCTTGATCACGAGCGTGATGCGGACGAAGCGCTCGTCGTGACCGCAGGTCTCTATCGTGAGCGAACGCAGCGCGGTCATCGCACGGCCTTCGTGTCCAGAGCCGGCATGCAGCGGTCGCAGTGGCCATCGTCGTGTGCACACGAGCACTGCATGCACCGGCCACCATAGGCTTCGTAGCCGGTGCGCACGCAGGCCAGGTGCACGCAGCAACCCTGCGGCTTTGGGAGCCCCACCGGGTGAGGATTGGGCGAGCGCTGCGGATCCGGCATGGTGATGCAGCGTGCATCACACGGGCGCCAAGCGCAAGAGGTCAGGGCCCGCGGCCGGCTCAGGTCTCGGGCTCGATGCGCGTGCCCTGCCAGCCGCACGAGCAGGCATACCCAAACCAGGCACTACCTCGGCCCGCGTCTTCGTTACGGGTTTTGGTGCCGATGCGCGAGCCGCACTGCGGACAGCAGCCCACGTCGAGCGCCGCGTTCATGGCCTGCAGCTGGCTCATGAGCAGCGCTACCTGCTCAGCCGGCAGCCCGATGGCGTGCAGACGCCGACGGTACTCGTCGTCCAGCAGCTGCCGCTCGATCGGGTTGCAACAGGCCATGGCGGACAGAAACGTCATCCAGCACGAGCGTAACGTCCCTGAAGCTGCCGCCGCAAGCCTCGGCGTGGCAGATCGCATTCCACAGTGTCAGCGTGTGCGTGCCGCGCTCGAGCCGGCACACGATCGCTCGGTGACTGCCGGTGAGCGTTGCAACGGCGCGCTGCGACAGACCGGCTCTGTTGCGCAGCCGGATGAACAGCTTGGCCAGCGCGAGCCCTAGATCGCGCTCGAAGTCGCTGCGCGCTCTGCGCGTCATCGGGACGCGGACTCGATCATCGCTGCCATCTGCAGCGTCGGCTGCACCAGAGCCGCTTGCTCGTTGTCGTCAGGACCAAGCTGCTCGGTCAGCCGATCGAGACACGGCAGGCACAGCCGCAGATCGAGGCTGTGCGTGCGCTTTACGAACAGCACGTGAGCTGCCTCGGGGTTGCAGCAGACGATGCCGCAGTCGTGACAGTGCTGCCCAGAGCGGAAACAAAGCGCCTTTTCGACGACCAGCTGGACGGGCTGCACGCACAGATCGCACAGCGCCGAGTAGATGCGCACGCCATCGGAGCGATACCGCGACGCGGGGACGATGGCGACGATGGTGCGCAGAATCTCACTGCACGCAACTAGGTGGCATCGAGAACATCTCACGGATCACCTCTTAGGCTTGGGGCAGAGACATCGGGCCTTGATGCGGCCACGTGAACCTGTAGCGCACCTCGGGCGGCGGCGTCTTCACCGCGCTGGTGAGCTCGTGGCGCGGGATGTCGAGCGCTTGAGCGATCTCACCCAAGAGCTGCCAGTCCTCGTTGAGATCGGGGTCGAACGACTCCGCGATCAGCCGCCACATCGGACAGGCATACGTCGTCCACTGGTTCAGGGAGAGACTCAGGCGCCACGAGCACATCCACCAGATCTGCGGCTTACCCACGTGGATGAACGCTCGGCGTTTCATCGCCTCAAGAAACTGCAGGTGATGAGGGCCAACGGCGCTGCGAGGAGCTTGTTCGGGCATGACGGCTACGCCTGGTCCACGACGCGCAGGACCATCGTTGCAGCGAACGGACGCGGATATTTCGACACGCTCTTGATCGTGAGCGTGATCTCCTGATCCTTGTTGCACCTGTCGAGCGGCATGTGGATCGTCGGAGCGTTTTCTTGAAACGTCCGGCCCGGGACTTCTCCCGTCGCTCCACCGAGCTGCGGGACTCCGTTGACGCTGATCTGCAGCAGCACGAAGTTCGAGGCGATGTCGCTTGGGATCAAGAGCCGACCGCCTTGGACGTCGAGTTGGGGCTTGGCGGTGACGTTGACGACGGCGTCTGGCATCACGTTGTCCAGCTGAAATCCCAGCGGCAACTGGCAGTAAAGGCGCGGTGATCGGCTCGAAGAGAGCCTTCGCTCGTCGAGGTAGTCGAGCACCTCGGTCGTGACGATGCGGATGAACGCGCGCACCGATGGGTACTCGGTGCTCAGCGCGTCAAGAAGATCTGTGATCATGGTCATCGGTGTTCTCGCTGGGCAGTAGGACAAGGGGCAGGTTTTCAGCAAGCGCTCTTGGACACCAGCTTCGAGCGCGCCAGCTTGAAGCATGGGTCGCACAGCCGGTAGTCACGATCAACCACATTGCGATCGTGCTCCATTGGATCGAGCGTCATCGCCGAGATCGTAAAGTCGTTCAACTTCTCACGTGGCGCGGGCTCGCCGCAGAGCGTGCAGCGGTGTTCGATGGGGTCGCCCAGCTCGAACGACAGGAGAGCTTCGCACGCAGGGCACAGATTCACGTGGGCCATGCGCGCTTGGCTTTCAGCCAGCGTGAAGTGTGCGGTGTACAAGACCACGGTATCGGCCGAGACGCTCGGCGGATCGTAGCGCGGAGGCTGGGCTCCGCAGCGCTTGCAGCGGAGAGAGATGGTCGACTCTGCGTCGTCAGGCTTTCTCATCGCGTTGGCTCCTTGGCTGTGACCGTGGCGGCTCACAGCGACAACTCCTGCTGCAGCGGGGGTCCGCGCTTCTCGTTGGCGTGCGTGGACTCGATCCAGCGCTTGTAGACCGTGCCACACGCCTCGCAGAAGCAGCCCCGCGTCGGCAACGGGGTGAGAAAGCCCAGCGTCGCTGCGATGGCGCGGCGGCCCTCGAGCGCGGCGTAGATGCGCGCGTAGATGCTCGGATCGAGCAGCTCGAGATGGCCCTCGACCTTGCTGCCGTCTTTGATCAGGTACTTGCACAGCTCTTCGGCAACGTCCTTGCCGCAGGCGCGCACGTCGACGACGGGCTTGTAGAGCGACTCGAGGGGCTTACTTGATCCGCCGCGCCGGTTTCTGTACCAGACCCGCTCGCGCTCGATGATCGCGTCTGCGGTCTTCTCGCTCAACCCCGAACGCAGGAGCCTGCAGCGCTGAGCCTGCAGCGCGTGATCCAGGCCCTGCACGCCAGCTGCAAACGTGTGCCGCTCGCCGCATGGGCAGCCAACGAACTCCGGGTCGATCTCGTCCAGGCGCGGGATCGCCTCGATGCCGACCATCCACAGCTTGTCGCGGTAGCCCTGCGACAACGACTCGCCCCACAGATGCGCGATGCGCGCTTGATCGATGTACGGGCCGAGAAACCAAAGGTGCAGATGCGCGTGGCCTTCGCCTGCGAGGCCCTCGGTCACTTCGATCACGCGGCAGTAGCGCAAGAGCTTCACCAAGCGCCTTGACTCGCCCAGCCGCTTACCCTGGCGCTCTTGAAGATCGGACAAGAGCGCGGACCAGCGCTTACGCTGCTCCTGCGTCTTGGGCGTGTTCTCGAGCGCTGCAAGGTCGCGCTCGAGCGAAGCGATCTGCTTACCGACCTGCGCTGCGCCAGGGTCAGCCAGCAGATCGCACTGCACGTGCTTACGCAGCAGCCGCCAGAAGCGCCGGAACGCCTTGGGCAGCTCGGCGACGTCTTTGACGATGTCGCCCGAGTGCGGAAGCGTCAGCGTGATGAACTTCTGATCCCACTTGCCGCCGCGCACCGCTCGGCCGCTCTCGATGCGAGTCGGCGCGAGCAGCTGCTCTCGCCACAGCATCTGCATCGATTGCTGCTGGGCCGGGTAGAAGCGCTTGCGGAACTTCTTGATGCGACGATCACGGCAGTGCAGGCACAGCCGGTGGTTGTCGCAGGTCATCGCGATCTTGGGGCCCTTGCGGTTGCAGGCGCCGCAGAACTGCACCATCTGCTCAGCACCGCACTGACGCACGCGATCGAAGCGCTCCTGCTGACCCTTCTGCCGGCTCTTGTGCCAGTGGTAGCCCGAGATCTTGCCGCGCGGATGCTCCTTGTCACCGGGCTTGGGCCGACGGTGAGAGCGCGGATCGAGCGTCACGCCAAGCTCGCCTGCCAGCTCGACAGCGCGAGGGCTTGGCTTGCCCGAGAGCACGTCGAGCTGGTCGCCGACGGCTTTCATCTCGAGCTCGTCGATCATCTGCGCGTTGAAGGGCGAGTCCCAGTGATGAGGGTTGTCGCGCATCTTCTTGAACTTCTTGAAGTCGATTCCCTTGACGCGATCGTTGCTGGGGATGTCCAGCGAGAGCTCAGCCTGCAACGCGTGGTGCATCGCTCTGCGGTGTCGGTGCTCCTTGGTTTTCACCTCGAGCGCTTCGAGCCATGCGTTGCGATCGATGCGTGGACCGATGTGCGGCTGACGCTCGGGGATCACATCGACGATGTCGAGCTGCACACCCGACGTGTGGCCAGGCACGTAGCGCTCGGCCTGCAGAGCCGGCGCGCTCGCCGACTCGACCGCCGCCAACGCGGTCAGCACAAGCTCAACGACGGCCATGACGACCTCGTGAAGCTCGCATGCCGATCGGGATCACCACGCAGTGCACCGCCAGCGTGAACCACCAAGCGCACTCAGCCGCGCGGTCATAACCCGTCGTCAGGCCAAGTGCGTGCGCCACGACCAGAGCGATCAGAAGCGCGGATGTTTGCAGGTGGAGCGGCATGAGCGGCTTTCGACTCTCAGTGGATGTCTGGAAGTCGAAGGCCGCAGGATCGAAGAAAGTGGTGAAGCGACTGGCGCTCCTTGAACGCGTTGGTGGCTTGGTAGAGCGCGAGCAGCATGCGCTCGCGCTCTTCGTGCTCGGGCTGATTCGCGGGCTTCTGCGCGACGTGCTTGATCCACCGCTCGAGTTGCTGCCAGAAGATCTCTTTACTGACAGGCACGATGCCGCAGTTGATCGGGATGGCCTTGTCGCCCTGCTTGACGACGACGGCGACCAGATCCTTGCCTGGGTCGCTTGGGTGCTTTCCGAACTGCACCACGACGTTCTCGGCAGGGACGCGCCAGTCGCCTAGCAGAACGTGGACGGCCCACACCTCGTGTACGAGCGGCATGACGTGCATGAAGTCCCCTTCACATGTGAAACGAAGCAAGCTCTTGTGCGACTGCGAGCAAGTCGTCGACGCGGTCGGTGTCGCTGGCGATGATCGCCACGGGGTTGTTCCCTTGGAAACCCCGCCTCATCTCGCTCAGGCGCCACAGCGCGTAGCTTCCGCCAGCACGACGCCGCGTCACGAAGTAGATGTCCAGCGATTCCGAATCGAAGGCGTCAACCAACTCGTGGCTCATGTGCTGATCGAAGAATCCCGAACTCTTGATCACCGAGTGCATCGTTCCAAGGCTTCGCGACATCGTGACCTCCTGCTGAGACGAAACGAGCTAGCGACGAGACGACCTGCACACGCAGCCGGCGCGACGGCGAAAAACACGGCCCCTACTCGAGCGCGCGGTGCTGCGCATGCGCGACGAGAAGCTCGTCAGCGCGCGGGCCCGCGAAGCGCGCCGAGCTCGACGCGCGCCGGCGCCCAGCCCGATCACCACCCGCGCCGACCCCGCTGAAAGCTCACCGCCGAAACGCCGGCTGAAACCGGGGGCAGGCGAGCTTGGAGCGGGATTAGGCATCGGCGAAAACCTCAATAACTGCGCGACTTGCACACTATGTCGCCCCTCTAAGGCTCTCCGTGTCCTGGGGGGGCCTGGTCCGCCGGTCGGTGCACTTATGCCGAGCGAGGGTATGGACGGAAGAGGGCAGAGGCAGACGAGTCGAGAGGGATCGGGATAAGGCATCCCCGGGCTCGTTGTCCACAAGCTTGCACAGGGGCCGTTGAAGAAATCTGGTGTCAAGAGAGTCGGCGCCAAGATCAACGCGGAACCGTTGCGTGTGGACAACCTGTGGATAACTTCATGTGGAACCTGAGTTGTGTCAGCTAAGTGTCCGTGTCCACTTGTGTATTTGTGTCATGTCCTGTCGCGACGGCATGTGGGATACGCGATGGCCTGTACCGTGGCATCGAAGATCGCTAGGGTGGTCGAATGCGATTGACGAAACCCACGATCCATCTGAACGGCACCAGCGCCGAGCGGTTGTACAACGATCTGGACGAAGCCCGCCGCGCAGCTCGAGATCTGCTGCGTGCGCTCGAGGACTGCGCGCCCAACGCGCGCGACTACTACCCGCAAGGCGCCGACGCGTTCAGCCGAGCACGCATGGAGCACCAAGTGCGCATCGAAGCGGTGCGGCAGATCCAGTACGAGTTGAACGAGCTGCACGAGCACGTGGCCGACAGCGTGTAATCGAAGCACCCATGCCTATCTGGTTGCTTGCCAAAGGAAGCTTTCAATGACGAACAGATGCAAAGGCTGCGGATCATCCGTAAATCAAGATGAGCGGCGATGTCGCCGACGACATTGGTGTCGACGATGCGAGGAGACACCGGCGCTGCGGAAAGCCTATCGGCTTGGCTTCAATGCGGGTCTGAGAACGATCGTCAATGGCGTTACGGCACTCCACAGTGACATCCGAAAAGCCATGATGACTGACGAGTAAAACATCACTGCGGACGGGAGATTGAACACCATGATGCCAACGATTCGACCAAACGGAACACCGCCACAAGATCTCGTCGATCAACTGACCGAAACGGTTGGCGCTGCACGCCAGCTACTCAGGGCACTTCAGCTGTCCGCACCCAACGCCAGGGATTACCAGCCATGGAACGGACATCAGCAATGGCGAGTAGCTACACAAGAGCACGCCAAACGCGTGCACGCCGCAGATCAACTCATGCGTGAGTTGGACGCGATGCGCGAGTCGGTGATTGAGCAGACTGAGGATCAACGACGTCAGCGGCGCTAGCCTGTACTGGAACCATCCGACAGCACCATGGAACAATCACTCAACGACAATCACAGGTGTTATGGCGCGGGTTGCGCGCACTGCAGCGAAGTCGCCAAGGTCAACCCACGACAGCGGCAGGCTTTTCTGAAAGGCAAGCGGCACATCGAAGACGTGTTCGGAAACAGATTCGAGTACGTGGTGGACGTGCCCACAGAGTTTGCGGATACGCTCACCTATCGTGTGCTGATCAAGAAAGGTCATGAGGTCGACTTCACGGATCTGAGTCGTCTGTCGGAAGTCTTCAAGACCAAGAAGATCAACATCATGCACGATCGTGGTTTCTGCGGCAGCGACGTCACCCCGGCTTCCCCGGATGAGTTTTGGATCTACATCGACACGAGCTCTTCGTGAAAAGCCGCTGCGCACGAAAGATGGCGCGTCGGCAAATACGAATCGACCCGGCCGTTGTGCAGAAGCTGCGACGCAGATTTGCAGCGCAGCGGTCCGTGCTGCGCGAGATCGCGCGCGGTGAAAAGAGCGTGCGCGTCGGCGTGAAGTCCTGCTGGTGCAAGCGTCAGTGGACCTGCGCGAAGTGCTCGAAGCCTTTTCAGTGCTGGTCCACGTGGAACACACTATGGATGATGATGCCTCGGCCATGGCGCACCACGAAGCTGTGCAGGCGGTGTTATGGCCAGAAGCTGCTCACGGCTGTCAGGAGATACCGATGACGCGCGGCGTTCGGCGAGGGGTGTGCCTGTACTGCGGCAACGTGATCACCGAGTGCACGTGCTGGGCTTTGGCCAGGGAGATCGTGCACAACCTGCTCGAGCCCGGCGTCCTAGACCGCGACAAGTGGCTGCGGCAGTACACGCGGCTGAGACCACGGTTTGATGATCCCACGTGGGGAGATCTCTTCGTCGAAGAGTTGCAGGAGCAGTCCGCGCGCACGGCGCGGCAGCCTGCCGAAGATCGTGCGCCGGCTACGACAAGCTGAGCGACCTTGGGTATCAACACTTGCCAGTGGCCGAACGTGGCGACCCGCAGGTGGCCGAAGACTACTTGCCGATCGTCCACCTGATTTTCAGCAACATGAAGGCGTGGCTGAACGGCGTACATCACGGAGTCGCACCACAGCATCTTCAGGCGTACCTCAACGAGTTCACGTTCCGCTTCAACCGCCGCTTCTACCCGTTCAACGCCTTCCGGTCGTTGCTTGGTATTGGCGGCGACACTGAAGCCCCCACCTACGCGGAGCTTTACTCGGGCGAATGGTCGCATCCGACTACGGCTAGCGGTCATGGTTGACAACCGGATAAGCATGCAAAGAACTTCTTGAGCTCGCTCACCGTGCGCAGCTGCATCGGGAACGTCACCCGCAGAAAGCAGCGCTTGCAGACGAGCGCACACACCGTCGGCGTCACGTTGACCGCGAACACCTCGCCCTCGCAGGTGACGTGCATGGCAAGGCGCCGCCAAGCGGCTCGTTGAGCCAGAGATCAGCAGAGTCTTTCTCGTGGATGAGGATCTCTTCGCCGTCGGGCGTGACTTGGATGACGGTGTTGTCAGACATTGATGCCCTCCCAGATGCAGGCGACCTTGATCGGCTGCTGGCTCGTGTTGGAGACCTCGATCGTGATCTCGTCGCCCGCCTCGATCAGAGCGGTCGGCCAAGTCTGCACGGTCAGCAGGTGAATCAGATCGAAAGGATCGTACCTGCAAAGATCCATGTCGAACACGTTGTTCATGCGCCCGAAGAAGAGTTGATGGACGATGAGGTTACTTGCGATCTGCCGGTCCATACGCAGCGCTGTCGGCTTCCACGGGTTGCGATGCCGAGCGCGCAGAGAGCCACGGTGCAAGCCGTTGGGAGAGCTTTGCTCTGCCAGCTCGAGCGTGTTGGAGCGCGTCAGCATGTTACTCATGGTTGTGTCCTACCCTTTGTGAACGACGATCTGCTCTGAGCTGCGCGACGGCCAGCTGAGCAACCGCGTGCAGCTGTGCGTGGCGCGCTTCTACCTCTGACTCCAAGCGAGAGTCCTGGTCGGAAACGATCTCGACGAAGATGAGCAGGATCGGCAACAGGAACAAGAGCGCCACCGCACACACCAGGGCGAGGATGTCGAAGACGGCGATCATGGCGTGGCCTTACCGAGCTCGTCACGCCACTGCCGAAACGGCGTCACGCTTTGGGCATCCTCGGGCAGCGACTCGACCCAGCGCCACAACTCGGGTCCGCACTGCCGAGAGAGCTTGTCGATGCTCGAGCGATCGGTGGTGTTGGGGTCGACCCTGGACCAGCGCGACATCTCATCGGCCACCATGAGCGCCACGCTCAGAGCGTCGAACGGCCAGGAGAAGCCGGTGTTGATGTGGTTGACGTACCATTCGCGCGCCGGGCTCTTCTCGCCGTTCACGCCAAAGCAGTGATCCTCGTGGTCGATGCGACCACGCACGAAGAATCTGCCGACCAGCAGGCCGTGCACGTGCTTGCGGATCGCGCGACCGTTCTTGATGAACCGCAACTCGGCGACGTCGCAGCCGAACTGCGCGGGCGGTCCGTGGTGATGAGCTGCGCCGTTCACCGAGTCACCGGCTCGGCGTCGGGGACGTCGGCCACGATCAGCTTGGCGAACACCGCTTCAGTCTCAGACTGATAGAGAAAGCGGCCGTCGGTTGCGTACATGAGGCCCCCGTTGCCCGAGAGCGCGACGCGAGCGACAGAGAGCCGAGCGGGCACCTCGGCGTACTGCCGAGAACGAAAGTAGACCAGATACAGCCCTGGCTCGTGTGGCCAGCTCTCGCTGGCCATCCACGCGCCCACGGAGATCGCAGGAGCAACGAGCGCAGCGACTGGGTTTGTGTCCGGCATCGCGATGAACCTCGGGCTGCCGACGACGGCGGCAGCTGGATGATTCATTTTGATGGCTCTTGCAGCAACCGTCCAGCCCGCTGTCAGGCCGAAGATGCACCCTGCGTCAGTGGGGCTCTACCCTGAGCATCGGCAGCGCGAGCCGCCGCCGCGGGCTCAATACAGGCGCACGACGACGGCCGAGCCGCCGAACGCCGCGGGGCCCTGGTACTGGCAGATCACGTCCGGGTGGTACTGGTCGGGCCCGGACTTGCAGCCGTCCTTGCCAGGACTCATGCCGCAGGGCGGGCTCTGCCGAGCCACGCAGATGTCGCAGCCCAGCGGGAACACGCCGGACGCTTTCTGGTTTCCCTGCGCGGTCTTGGCCTCGAAGCTGTGCGCGCCGGCGCTGTCCGCGACCGCCAGCTCCACGTCGCGGTTGAAGCCGTCCACGAGGCTCACGTCGAGCGTGTCGTGCCAGTCGGGGTTGTTGAGGTTGAGCTCGGCCTTCGTCGAGCCGCAGCCCACCTGCGCATCGAACGCCAGCGTGGCGTTCAGGTAGCTGCTGCCGATATCGAGCACCTGGGTCGCGTTTGCCGCCAGCGGAAACTGACAGGTCAGCGGGGCCTTCGAGACGCAGAACGGCCAGCGGCTCGGCAGCACCTGAGAGTCGGCGCCGAAGGCCAGGTACACCGTCGCGACCCTGTCCGTGGTGTTCTGCACCGATGCCGTGCTGGACGTCTTGCAGCCGTGGATCGCGAGCACGGTGCCAAACGCCACGGCAGCCGCCGTGACGAAGAAAGCAGAGACGGCCTCTTTGGTGTCCATGGCCCCGAGCCTACCACAAGGCCCGTGCTTGATACAGCGCACCTCGAGAGCCGCTGGGCTAGCTCGCGGTCGCGCGCTTGAGGAACGCCACGAACGCCGGGTTGGCCAGCACCAGCTCGCCGCTGGGAAGCTTGCGCTGGGCGCGCACGGCCGAGATCGCCTGCTGCGCGGACAGGCCCTCGGCCAGCATCAGCGCGATCGCGGCGACCAGCGCGGATCGGTTGCGGCCTTGGATGCAGCTCACCAGCACGCGCCGGCCGCGCGCGCGCTGCACGTTGACAGCCTTGGCGGCGTCGAGCGCCGTTCTGAGATCTTCCGAGCTCGGGTGAGCCGTGTCATCGAACGGGGCGTGGATCGTGCGGCAGGGCAGGCTCGGCTGGTACTCGACAGCGCACAGCACGATCACGTCGAACGCGGCGCAGTGCGCGGCGCCCGGAGCGCTGCCCACCCACAGCTTTGGCGCGATGCGGTGCGCGTCGATCGGATCACTGGTCATCGGCCACTGGGCGCGTTGGCGTAGTAGTCGTTGGCGTACTGCACGAGCTGACGATCAGAAGCGTGCATGATCTGGTCGCGCAGCTCGTTCCAGATGGTCTCTCGGTCGGACTCGAACACCGCCCACTGCGGATGCTTGGAGCCGAGCAACGCGATCGACATCTGGGTAGCGTCGAGCACCTCGTCCAGATCGAGCAGCACCGGCACGAATCTCGGATCGAGCACCTCGTGCTTTCCCTGGCGCAGCCAAGGGCTGCTGCCTGGGTCCAGATCTTCCAACAGCTGCTGGCTCCACCACTGGGCTCGCTCGCCCATCGATGCGCCGTGCAACCCGACCTCTTTCCAGATGCTCGACATGGTCAGACCGTTTCAGGGCACCAGAAAGATGCGGCCGTTGTAGGAGATGCGAGCGATGACCACGCGGCCCTCGAGCACCTCGCCAGCGTGCTCACCGAGATCGCGCGCGCCCAAGCCTTGCTCGTCACGCCACTTCTCGAACTTCTCCTGAGCACCCTCGAGCGTGAACACCGGAACCTTCATCGGCGGCTCACCATGCAGCTGGAGCACCAGCCACTGCTTGGCGGGCCCACGACGCGATGACGTCGGCCGCGACGCGCGGCTCGGCGCCTGCGGGGAACCGATCGCTCGACTGATCTTTGCGAGCGTCACGCGTGCGTTGTTCAGCAGCTCCCAGACCTCGTCGGTGTCGGTGTGCTCCGCGGCGTTGGAGCGCTGGTCGAAGTCGTCGATCCAATCCACCAGCCGGTTCAGCTCCAGCTTGATCTCTGCTGTGTCCATCGAAGCGCTCTTTCTACGCCGCAGCGTTCAGTCCGCGCTGCGTTGGGCGCGGTGTCAGATCGGTATCCAGGGCCAGCGACTTTTTGCCATCTGGCATCTGCACCTGCCAGTAGTGTTTGCCATCGCTAGAAGTGTACCCGTAGCTCAGCACGCGCACCGGCGACCAAGCCAGCGCCCATCTACCGAAGAAGACCTTGTAGATGGGAGAACTCGTTGGGATGTTCCAACGGGTGTTGAAGCCGGGGATCTGAGCGGCAAAGCCCTGCTGCCATAAAGCCGAAGAAGCAGAAGCTGCGCTCAACGAGATGGCGTGTCCGGTCGCGATCATCAGGGCAACAACGGCTAATGCAAATGGCATGTGCAGATCCTCGTTACGGGACAGGAGTAAGCGTAACCCATGCCGGGGCCCGTTGGAAACCGGGGGCCCGGCAGCCTCTCACTTGGGCAGGATCTTGACCCCGGTGGCGAGCATGAGCGCTCGGCCGCCCGCCGAAAACGGTCCTACGGCGTACAACACGCGTCGCGACCGGCCCTCATCAGTGCCGCGTGGCGGCAACGGCAACCAGCGCTGGTACAGCGCGATGAGCAGCCGGCCAATGCCCTTGCCTCGCTCGGGCTTGTCGACCCACACGTGAGTGATCCGAAAGCGGCCGTGCTCCTTGGAGTAGAGCAGAGCACCGAGCGGGTCGGTCGGGGGGCCGATGAGAATGCGGCCTGCGGGCATGATCCCGTACGGTGGTGCAAAGCCCCTGTAGATCCACACGTCCCAGCGCTCGGGAAGGCCAGACACCAACTCGATGTCGACGAAGCTCGAGCCGGTCAGATCTTCGCGCTCGAGCGGCTCGAGCACGCGCAGACGCGCAGCGCGATCGAAGTCACCCGGCTCGGTCACAGCACACCTGCGCTGCGCACGCAGACGAAGCTGCGACTGGGCTCATCCCAGTCGTAGAGCATGAACTTCGACAAGAGCGTGGTGTCACCTGCGAAAGCTTCCTGCGCGCGCTTGTAGATCGCCAAAGCTTCGGCGCGATTCTTGTCTGACACCCACGGGCTGTCCGTGTCGAACTCGTCTGGATGTGCAACTGCGTCGAGCGCATGCACACCCTTGGCGGGCACACCGAACCCGCGCAAAAGCGCGTGCATGGCTGGCACGATCACGCGACTGCTGACAGCGTTGCGCCGATTACCGCGCCTGCCCTTAGCTGGCACACGGACGATGATCAGCGGCCCTTCGCTGATCACGGCAGCGTAGATGTAAAGCTGATCGATCATCGATGGCTCCGTGCATGTGCAAGGCGGCATGGATGAGACGCTGCTGCCGGCGATCGATTCATAGCGAGTGTGCTCAGCGTGCGAACAGGTCGCTGAGACTGTCGCCTTGTGTACTCATCCAGCAGTAGGGCGCGTCGAGACTGCCGCAGCTGCACAGTGGAGCGATCAGACCGCGCAGCTTTCCACTGGCGATGGGAATGCTCACGGTGCGCTCAGCTCCGCAGCCAGAGCACGGCGACGAGAACGGCTGCAGATCGTAGCGCTGCATCCAGCGCTGGGGGTCGGCACCCAACACGCGCAGGAAGCGATCACGGTTCATCGCCGGCTCCGCGCATGGGCAAGGCTGCCTGGAACGATCACGCCAAGATCATCGTAGAGACCGTTGAGCCAGTCTTCGAGCTCCCGGTGCTCATCGTCCGGGTGATCGGACAGGAGCTCCTTTTCGTAGCGCTCGAGTAGCACGCGGATCGCCTCGTTGTTTTTTCCGTCGTCGATCAGCCGCTGGGCCGTGCGCTTGGCCATGTCCAGGTGCAGGCCCATGAGAGAGGGCGGCCTAAGCTCGCGCGGGTACGGCACGTGGTGCTTTTTGTAGAGGTAGCGCAGGTGCCTCACGTCTTGGTCGCGCTCGGCATCGCCGCTACGCCCCTTGCCCGCGCGAGCCACCTTGCCGATGTCGTAGAGCACCGTCTTGCCGTGCTCATCGACGCCAATCTGCACGTCGTCGTTCAGCACGTAGCCACGGGCGTGCAGCGCCTTGAGCGCTTCATGCGCGTCAGCGAGTTGTTCTGCCGTGAGTTGCTCGGGGATCTCGACGTAGCCCTTGATCTGAAAGCCCCTGTCGCCGTGCCACACGAACTCGCTCTGCTGAAGGTGAGGCACGCCAGCGCGCGCAAGCACGTTGCCCAACTTGGCCTGCCTGCGCAGCATGCGGCCGGCTTGCTGCGGCGTTCGGTGTCCTGGGTTGAAGGGCTGGTAGGGGACGGTCGTGCTCACCTTCACGACGCGGTTGCCAACGCGGTACACAATCCCGTCGTCGCCCTTGCCGAGCAGCTCGGCTTCGCCTCGAGCTACCGCGTCGATGTCGGCGCGATTTGCCGGCGGCAACTTCAGCTTGCCCGAGACGTCGCGCTTGAAGTGCTTGAACGCCTGCCGGGTCATCACCGGCCCGTACTTGGCGGCAGCCGCTGGGTCGGCGTGTTGCGACACGCGCACCTTGCCCTGGCCGAGCGGAGTCACCATCACCGGCACGTCGCGATCCTCGCCACCGTAGATGCGCCCGCTGAAGCGCATGGTCATCGGGACGGGCTTAGGTGCTCGCGGCACAGATCACCTCCTGCTTGTGCCTGTAGATCGGCGTGGACCGCTAGCTGCGCTGACGAACCACGATCGCGGGATCGAATCCGTCGTGTTCGATCAGGCTTCGGCGCACTTCGTCGCTGCTCTCGCCCGTCCAGAACACGGTGTCGATCTCTTTGCCATGCAGGTACACGTCGAACGCCTGCTGCTTTTGCAGGACGCGCCGCTGCGAGCGCCGGGGCTCGTGATTGACGACGTCGTACGGGCGCACGATGTTGCTGTGCACAAGGCCCGTGCGCGGCCAGCCCACCGGCACCGAGCCAACGATGCGGATCTCGATGTCGCGATCGCCGTGGTCGGCGATCACGGTTGCCTCGACGAACCGCTGCTCGGCCGCGGCCCACACGTCCACGCGTGTGCCAGGGCGGTATACGCCCTCGGGCTTGGCGTTGAGCAACTGCTCGATGGCATCGACCGCAACGCTGTACGGATCGATCTCGTTGAACGCGAACAGCTGCTGCGTCAGCAGGTTGAACTGATCGGCGTAGTCAGCCGAGAACAGCTGCTCGCCCGTCTTTGCGCTGACGTAGTGGTGGGCGTCGGTGTCAGGGTTGTAGCCGGCACCGAGGTAGCCAACCATCGTAAGCACAAACGCTTCGGCATCTTCCGGGCTGCGCAGCGAGCGCGGAAGCGTTGGCGGGCCGGAGAGTAACAACTGGCGTGTTTTGCGAGGCATGGCTTTTCCTACTCAGCGACGGAACCGGGGGCGCGTGTCGATGTCGAACGCAGCTTGGCGCTCACTCACTGGCAGCTGACGCGCCGGGCGCTCAGGCCGGCTCGGTGCGGTCGGATGCGTCAGAGCAAAGCTCTCGACGCCCGTGTCCATGCGCAGCTGACGCCTGTGCGCAGGCTCGCGTGGCGCAGGCGCAACGCTCGGCGGGCGCACGGATCGGCCAACCCGCTGACTGGAAGCGCGGGGATCAAGATCTCGAACCAGTACGAATCGACCGTCGTACGAAGCGTGCAAGCCTCGATCTTGCGCCGTCGCGATGAGGCGCTGCACATGAGACTCGGTGTAGCCTTCGGTGTCGAACGTGATCTCGCGCTGACCAGCCTGCACGCGATCCAAGAGGCGATCCAACACGGTCGTGCTGGCTGCGCGCTCGCGCGGCGCGCTCTGCGCGAACAGGTGAGGCGCGATCGCCGAAGCCTGCTCGAGCACGAGCTCGGCCTGTGCAGCAGGCAGCACCAGCGCCTTGCGACTGGCGGGCGTGATCGCGTAGACGCGCCCGGAGTCGATGACGTAGCCCTTGCCGGCGTTGTCGGAGACGCGCATGGCCGCAAACGAGAAGCGCCGCCCGGCGTCCTCGATGTAGCTCATGTCGACGACCTTGCCGTCGTAGAAGGCCAAGATCTTGGAGTGTGCTTTGGGCTTACGTCGCATCGACTCTGCTTTCTACGCTTCAAATCCAGCGCCGTGGTTCTTACCACCGCAGGCGCACTCGCAGTGATGACCCGTCGCACCGAGGCACTTGGCGTTGCAGGGTCGGTCAGAACGGATGACGCCGATCACTCGGCTGGTCGATCGCAGCCGGCCACAGCCGCGACACGGCATCAAGAGCCGGCCGTTCTGGTAGACGTACTCGACCCCCGTATCGGCGGAGACCATCTGATCCATGCCGTGCTTTCCTGGCACAAGGCGGTAGTTGCGGCTGGGCTCGAGCGGGATGAATACGCTCGTCACCGTGCCGCAGGTCACACACTTCTTGCTGTTGAAGCGCGGCATCGAAACTCACTGCTCGGAGTCGAGGATCGCTTCGATCGCGCTGTAGACCCAGTCGCGAAAGTGCTGCGAGAACTCGGGCCATGCCGGGTGGTTCGGCAGGTTGGTGATCTCATCGTCGGTGAGCACGTCGCGCAGACCCACCAGCTTGTTCGTCGGCAGCGCGTCCGGGAAGATCAGCCGGTTGATCTCGCGCTCGGTCATGTCGTGCAGGTCGCGCACCAACACTCGGGTGCCGCGCGCGGTATGCGAGTAGAGATCGCGGGTGCGGCCACGCGGGCGCATGGGAGGGTTGTCGCGCCGGTGAGCCAGATCACTGGCTGGATGCACCGGAGAGCCATGCAACCTGCTCGCTTCGCGCATCGCCCAACGAGTCTCAGCTTCGTCGGCCACACGCGCCCGGCGGTCGTGCTCGAGCCAGTAGGCTGCGCTCGGCGTACCGCTCATGTTCACGATCACTGCGACAGCCGTGGTGTCGGGCACGTACCTACGTGCGAAGTCGTCGGCTTCCCCGTACAGCCGGAAGTTCCGGCTGACCGTGCCACGCAGATGAGGCTCGACCACGATGACGGTGTAACGCGGCATGCCCCTTTATACCCCGGCTGCAATGCCCGGTCTACGTCCGGGGCGCCGCAGTCCAGACCGCCGCTAGGTCCGCCCCTTGGCGGCTGCCAGCGCCTGCCGTAGCCTTGAGGCTCACCACCATCGGAGGCCCCATGCTGATTGCTCTCGTCAACCAAAGCGCCCACGTGAAGCCCGCAGACGCCGTGCTCATCGCTGCCGCCATCACGGCACAGATGCAGCAGGAGTACGCGACCATCTGGGGCAAGCCGTCGAGCACCATGGTCGCCGTGCCCGACATCGCCCACATCCCGGCCAACGCGCGGCCGATGTTCCTGCTGGACAAGAATCCTGATCCGGGCGCGCTGGGCGACCACGAAGAGACCGCCAGCGGCGTGCCCGTCGCAAGGATCTTCGTGCCGGACATCCTCGGCGCGCCCGGCGCTGGCATGGTCAGCGGCTCGCAAGGCTTCTCGGTCTCGAGCGTCGTCTCGCACGAGGCCCTCGAAATGGATGGCAACCCCTACATCGACCTGTGGGCGTCCGGGCCCGACGGCTACGACCACGCGCGCGAGATGTGCGATGCCGTCGAGAGCTCGGGCTACCAGAAGCACATCACCGTGCTGGGCAAGACCAGCAGCGTGCTGGTCTCCAACTTCCTCACGCCGCGCTGGTTCGATTGCAGCCCGCCCAGCACCGCGCAGTTCGACTACCTCGGGCACCTCAAGTCGGCGTTCAGCATCGAGCGCAACGGCTACGAGATCGTCAAGCCCACCGACAACGAGAGCCAGCGCTACGGCACCGTGACCGGCAAGGCGTTTCACTTCGGAGCGGAGCTGCCCCAGTGGCGGCTGGACTTCAAGAAGCGCTCGGCCGGGCGCGGCGCGCGCATGGCGGCCGGACGTCCGCAGATCCAGACGCACGCCTGCAACAAAGAGTGCTGCGCCAAGTCGAGCAGCGCGACCTCGGCCGTCGCGCAGTAGCCGATCGATCTTCCATCCACACCAAGCCCGATCGAGAAGCCCATGGAACGACCACTCATCCTTGGAACCGTCACGCTGCTCCCAGCAGAGGAGCCCGTGACTGCGCGCGGTAAGAAGATCGTACGCGTGCCAGCGCGCGAGCACGGGCAAGAGCCATGACCCCAGAGACCAAGCAGCTCGTCACCATCGGAGTCGGCGCCGTCGCGCTCTTGGCGCTGTCGTTCAAGAAGCCGCGCGTGGCAGCGGCTGCGTTGTACGGTGGCCCGATCCTCGGCAGTAAGGGCGTGCTGCCCACGGGCCACGTCAGCTCGCCGTTTGGCCTACGCACGCTGCCCGGCGAAGAACAGAAGATGCACATGGGCATCGACATCTCGGCGCCCGCCGGCACGCCCGTGCGCTCTGCGCTGGCGGGCGTCGTCGTCGACGTCTCGCCCGATGGCCTGCGCAGCAACTACGGCAACGTCGTGATGGTGCAGCACACCGAAGGCACCGTCAGCATGTACGCGCACCTCGGAGGCTTCGCGCCAGGTCTGCACGTCGGCCAGGTCGTGCGCCAAGGCGAGTTGCTCGGCTACGTCGGAACGACGCACGCGCCCAGCTCGAACGCGATCTCGCCGCACCTGCACATGGAAGTGCACGAGCACGCCGCCACCGACGCAACCGGCCGGCTCATCGTCAACCCAGAGACGCCGGGTCGCTACGATCCGCAGGCGTGGCTCGCACAGCACGGACGGCTGCCCTCGGACAGCTGAATACGCGCCGGCCCAAGACGTCGAGCGGAACATGCGCACGATCTTCGATCAGAGGCTACTGAAGCTGCGCGCCGCCACCGGCGACTTCGACCGGCAGGCGATGATCACAGCCGCAGGGCTCGAGCACATGAGCGACTCGGTCAGGGTCTACTGGCTCGATCCGGCAGACGCCATGAGCTCGGCCGCGCGAGCTGGGATCAAGGTGCGCGGTGTCGAAGCCAAAGACGACTTCTACGCCGTCGCCGTGTTCGAGGGCGAGCATGGGGAGCACGACCGCGCGTACATCGTGCACCTGCGGCGCGGAGATCTTGGGCTCGATCACAACTACTGCGTGCTGTAGACCATGCGCCCGAAGTACAAAGCCAAGCCCAAGCGCCGAGGTCGCAAGCTGACGGTGCACGGCATCACGATCGAGGATCTCGGCGTGGTCGTCACGTACATCTGCTTTCTTTGCGATGCCGAGGTACACTCAGCCTTCGGGATGATCGTGCACCTGAAGGCGCACGAGTCTGAGGGCTACGCAATCAGCGAGAGAAAATACACGATGCTGCGGCGCGACTGCATCGCGCACGGCCGCGCGGATGGGACGCTGTGAAGCCAAAGAAGAATCCGCACATGCTGCTCACCGCGCTTGACCCGCCCGTCGATCGCAACGGGACGATGCGTCGATGGCGATGTGACTACTGCCGCGAGGTCGGAACGCTGGACGTCCTGCAAGACGAGCCATGCAGCTACGTGTACTTGCCGTGCAGCGTGTGCGGCCAGAGCCCCGAGTGCGCGCCCGACTGCAAAGGCATCCGCGATCTCCTGCGCCAGCCCGGCATCTACATCGCGGGACTCGACAGGCCCAAG
The DNA here is from genome assembly GCA_023249375.1 of Gemmatimonadota bacterium. Taxonomy (GTDB): domain Bacteria; phylum Gemmatimonadota; class Gemmatimonadetes; order Gemmatimonadales; family Gemmatimonadaceae; genus PNKL01. The sequence continues at coordinate 41,049 of JAHFCT010000017.1, forward strand.
AGCAGACACTAGAAGCCGTCGTCTCGGATGCGAAGCTCGACCACTTCCCACACGCAGCGGAAGTTGATTGGCTTGAGGCTGTCGTTTCCAAGCTGGAACGTCACATCAACAGCGGTCTGAACCGGCCCGAACAACTCGTCCCACTTGTCGAAGAGCACCAGCGTGCTGATCGGCGTGCCGCTGGCGGGACTCGGCGACTGCGCCGAAAACATCGACCGATTACCAACCCTGGCTTCGAGCACGACGACCCAAGCGAGCGAGTCGGGCTCAGACACGATCAGCCGGCGAAAGAGCGTGGGTGCACTCACGCGCACGTAGGCGCGCGCGGAACCGGACGGTGGAATGAGCACCTGCATCTCCAGCAGCGCTGGCTTGGCGTCGTCGCTCTCGTAGACGTGATCGTAGCGATGGCCGATCACTGGGTTGCCACCGGCCCACGGGTGGAGGTCGTGGCTTCCCCGTTGGATGCCCGACGAAGAGAGATCCGAGTAAGCCAGTCGATGTGATTGTGGTTGCGCGAGCACCACGTCAGGTGGATGGGTCGCCAACGCCTCGGGCTCGGCGTCGAGCGCCGCGGTAGACCCGCGCTGCCTTGTGAGCTGCTGGCACGCTTGGCACTCGCTCATGCCACACAGCTGCTGGTGCGGGCAGAAGTGCCGCTCGCCTGCGTGCCGCAGCGTCCGAAAGCAGAGCTCGCACGATGTCTGATCGGGCAGCGCCATCACGCCTCGATCGGAGATTGAGGTCCTGCGAAGATCGCGTCGTAGTTCTGCCGGTACGCCGGGTTCGCCACGCGCGCCGGACCCTTGTGCGGGCTGTAGATCGTGCGCTTGCGGCAGACACCGGGCGCGGCGTCTGGAACCTGATCGAACACGAACACCTCGGCGCCGGGCGCCATCGGCTTGCCATCCTGCAGCTCGCAGTAGCTGTGCAGGTTCGGGCTGCGCGATCCATCGTCGCTCGGCTCGAGCGTGTGGATCTGGTGGCTGCAGCGTGCCACCACGTTCACCAAGGGGTCGGTCTTCTTAGGCTGGTCACTCATGCTGTCCCTCCACGTAAGTCAGGCAAGTGCCGTGAGCCAGCGTGACGCGGTCAGCACACGGCTCATTCAAGACGCAGATGTCGACGAGGTCGCGCCGCGGCGCGTGGCGCAACTCATGACCTACGGGTTGATCTGCGCTGCGGACGCGGCGACGGCTCGGATGGCACGACGAGCAAATGCCAGAAGTCGAGCAACTCTTCGACGCTCATGTCCGAGTCCTCGGCCACTCCATGAATGAAGCCAAGAGCAAAGAACACGCGCGGAGCTGACTCTCGACCGACGTATCCTGGATCATCGATCCACGCTGCAAGCTCACTGCCGCGCAGGCCAGTGTGCTCAGCAAGATCATCGACATGATGCGCGAGTAGTTCTTGCACACGCATGCCTTGCCTCACGTCGGCTTTGGAGTTGGAATCGCGTCAGCGTGCTCTGGGCACAGATCGATCACAACACTGCGCACCGGCGACTGCGCCTTGTCGTCGAGAGACGTCTTGACGACGTGCACCGCAGTCCAGCCAGCAGGGATCATGTTGGCTGAGTTGGCAGTGAGCGGCGCGCGCGCGTTGGCTTCGCATTTCTCACACACGATGGTCACGTAACGCATGCTGTCCCTCCACACGAACGCTGATTAGATGCTCGACGAGCACACCACCAGCCCTGCGCCGTTGCGACTACTTCGCGACCCAACCGAGGTTTGTGGCAACACCCGATTCCTTCACCCAGAACGTCGTGCCAGGCACAGCCGCCGGATCGAGACTCGAGTAGAGATCACCAGGCGATCCAACAACCACACCGTTGGGACCGCCGACCGTCGTGCCCGAGCTCCACACCGCACCGGCAGGGCCGCCCGTGCGCACGGTGCCGAAGAAGCCTGCGCCCGTCGCGCGCACCACCTCGAACGTCTTGGTGTCGGTGTCGTCCGCGAGGAACAAGCTCGTGGGGTCCGCTCGGAAATAGTAGAAGAGGTTGTTGCCGTTGACGCCGGTGATGATGTTCGCCAACCCAAAGCGGTTGGACTTGATGCGCGCGTAGCCGCCGTCGGTCGGACCAGGGCCCGTACCCTGAGCGTTGGGGCCGTAGATGACGAAGCCCTCGCCCGTGACGTTGGGAAGCGGATCGCCGTCGGTCTGCCATGCGCCCTGCTTCCACACGGCACCCGTGCCGGCTGCAGTGCGCACGTCGCGAAAGATTGGGCGGCCGAACGCATCGACGGGCGCTGCCGTCAGACCTGCATCAGTGATCGCACCAGCGCCGCCCGGGTTCTCGAAGAGCAGAGCGTTGGGCGAGCCGGGGATCGCTCCCGGAGAGCACGCAACCCAGCCGGTGTTCGTGGAGACACCCGACTCCTTGACCCAGAGCGTCGCACCGGCGCCGCCCGTGGTGCTCAGGTAGTAGTCGCCGGGCGAGCCCGTGACGAACGTGTTGGGGTCGGCCTGCGCGCCCGAGCTCCACACCGATCCGCCGGACGTCATGAACGTGCGTCCGAAGATCTCGTTATTGGAGCGCTTCACCTGGAAGATGCGCGCGGCGTTGTTGTCGTTGACGATGAAACCGTCGAGACCGAACGGCGCGTTGGCGCCGCCGTCCTCGAAGCCACACAGGTAGAAGCTGTTTCCGCCGTTGACGCCGGGGATGACTGCCAGCTCGCCGAATCCGTTGGGCTCGTAGAAGCCGAAGGCGCCCTGGGTTGCATCGGGATCTGCACCCGCGGGCTGCAGCGGGCTCGCGCCGTACGCCACGAAGCCTTCGCTCGTGGCATCGCCCGCGTCACCATCCACTTGCCAGCGGCCGAGCCGATGTACCACGCCGCGGCCGGTCGGGTAGCCTGGCAGCGGCGCGCTCTTGCGGTAGTCGTGGACCTGCGGACGCGAGAAAGCATCGGGCACGCCCGCCGTCAGCTTCGGATCGGTGATCGCGCCGTTGCCAGCAGGGTTCTCGAACAGGATCGAGTTGGGATCGCCAACGACGGGACCGCCGCTCGGGATCGGCGGCGGGATCGGCGGCACCGCCACAACAGGGCCGATGCCCTCGCCCTCGTTGAACAGCAGCACCGTGAGGTTGAAGTAGGGCGGATCGACCGGCACGCCGGTGCCCACCTGCAGCACGCTGATGAACACCGTGCCCGTGGGCGTCACCTGCGCACCCGGAGTCGCTTGGAAGTTGGGCGGCAATCCCACCGCCGGGTAGCCCTCGTGGAACGAGAGCGGCGACGAGAGCGTCACCTCGTACTGACCGACCGCGAGCCGCGTGAAGCTCGTCACGCCCTTGGCCGCGGGCAGGTTACTGGTGAACGGCGGCGCCACCACCGGGACGACGATTGCGGAGGCGTGGATGCGGTTTGGGGACTCGACGGCGCTCATGGGCAGAGCGTGCCACCAACGGCCCCAAAACGAAAGCAGGCGCCCCATCATCCATGTAGGACAACGGGGGCGCCTGGACCTGCTGCCTTGGCGAAGGACAGTGCTCAGGCGGCCGAGTAGCCAACCACGCGCCACACCGTGCCGTCGTACTGGTACGCGAGGTACAGGCCAGTGGCGTTGCCGGGCGCGAACGTGGCCGCAAACAGGCCGGTCGTGGGGTCCTCGACCAGAGCTCCGTTGCCGTCGATGACGAGTCCTGCTTCGACCGCCGCCACGATGTCCTTGAGCACGCGGCGCGTGTTGGGGAGCAGCGTGACGCCCGGCGCCGGCAACTGCACCGTGAGCGCCCCGTTGGCGTTGACTTGGTTGATCACGCCCGCCGCGAGCGGGAACGTGCCGGGGCCCGTGATGACCGCGGCCGAGAACGGCAGGCCCAAGCCGCCGGGCTCGGGCGCCGGAGCGACCGGCAGCGCCAGCGACTTGCTGCCGGGCACCTTCACCACGATGACGTCGAAGAACGTCACGTCGACCGGGTTCTGGTTCGCGTCGTACGCGTTCACGAACACCGCCGTCTCGGGCGACAAGCTCGGCGGCACCAGCGGCAGGTCGTTGACCTGGGCCTGGATCGTGCCGGTGAAGTTCACGCCGGCCGAGCAGTGCACGATCGCCTCGGCGCCGTTGATGGGCTGCTCGAGCGTGATCTGGTAGCTGCCCACGCCGGTGCGCAGGAACGACTTGATGCCGTTGCTGGTGATCTGGTTGTCCGTCGGCTCGGGCGGAACCGAAGCGAACGGAGGAGGGACGGGAACGACGCCAACGAAGGCGCCACACGCGTGGATTGCATCGGGAGTCTCGAGGGCCATGACAGTCTCCTTGTGGATTGCACCGGCCGCTCAAGGCCGTGTCGACCGCAAGAGGATGCCACAGCACGGTTGCCGCTCACAAGGCCAGCAGCAGCCGCCGCTCACGCCGGCACGCCGGCCGACACGAGACTACAGCGACTCTTGGTAGCCAGTGACCCAGAGCTCGACCGAGCTGCCTGGTGCGTCGGTGCGGTACTGAACCGAGCCTGCCGTCGGGCACTGAAACTGACCCGTCACCTCGGAGGAATCTGCGAACGTGGTCAGCACGTTGGGCGCGGTGTTTGCGCTGACACCGAAGTAGGCGTTGGCGCCTGCGCCGTTAGTGAAGTCGGCCTCGAAGTAGCCGATGGCGGGCCCCGCCGGCAGAACGGCCAGACACGAGACGCCCGTGGCGATGGTCGCGGCTCCACCAGAGAGAACACGAGTCTCGGTGTTGTCGCGATACTGGTAGGTGCGCTCGTTGCCGTTGCCGCGTTGGTCGAATGGGATGATGTTGCCGGCGCTGTCGACCGCAAACGACCCGACTTGCTGGGTCGAATCCGAGTATCCGGCAGGCCCTGCACCCATCGGCGAGTTGAGAGACGCGATGACGCCGACACCGGCGGTGCCCGCCACGGCGTAGACGTAGTAGAACGAGCTGTTGGTGGGGCCTGCGACGTCGAGTCCGCCGACGCCGACCGCTGAAGTGTCGATCGTGTGGGCAAACAGTGATTGCACCGTGCGTGCCGCCGCGTTGAGCGAGAAATCGAATACACGGTACTTGCCCTTCGCAACCGAAACGTGCGTGGCGTCGGTGTAGCTGAGTTGGAAGCCCGTGACGTAGTTGTCCGGCAGCACAGGATGTGCTTGGCCGAGCTGGCGCCAGACGCCGCCCGTAGCATCCCACTCCCACTCGCGATAGGTGCCGATAAGATCCGGCAGCTGCAACGAGTGTGCTGACTGGTTACCGATCTCGTTCTCGATGTTCGCAACCGACAAGACGCTCAGGCACTTGTCGCTGTTGTTGACGCACTTGAGGCCGAAGCGATCCTTGTCCGCAGGAGCAGCCGGCGGGTTCACCGTGAACGATCCGAAGGCGCACGAGTACGGGTAGATGAAGTTGGCAGCGAGCGGTGCGCCTGGCGTCGTCGTCAGCGTCGGGCCGAACGGCAGCGCACCACCGCCCGAGGGCGGCGGGGGCGGCACCGGCACCGGAGGCAGCGCCACGTTGATGGGCAGGCCCGCCAGCGACAGCCGCAGCACCTGCACGTAGAAGAGCGGCATGTCCGCTGCGACGCCGAAGACGTCGAACGTCGTCACCACCACCGCGCTGCCGTCCGCGTTGAGCTGAGCTCCGATGCTGCCCAGCTGGTTCGCGGGCTGAGTCGCAAGCACCACGGACTCGTTCAGAGAAAGCCCCTGCTCGAGATCCAGCTCGTAGACGCCCGCGCTCTGCCGCGTGAAGCCAGCAAAGCCGTTGGAGTTGACGACCGCCGATGTGAACGGCGCAGGCACTGGATCGGTGCCCACGAACGTGCCGCAGGCGTGGATTGCATCAGGGGTCTCGAGAGCCATGGCGAGATCCTACACCCGGCCCATGCCGGGTTCAATCCTGCCAGGCAGCGTAGTGCTCAGCGTCGCGCCAGCGCGCCGGACAGCGCCGGCAGCTGGCGTCGCAGCCCGTGAGGTCGCTCGGCGAAAACCGCACCAAGTTCGGAGCGATACGCGTGATCGCCCAGTCGTGGCCAACGAACAGACACCACAGGCCCGCCAACAGCGACAGCACCCGCAGAGCTTAGACCATCGCGCGCAACACTTCGAGCCCAGGGTCAGACGTGCAGATCAGGCACCATGCCACGAACTGACTGCGGTTGGGCAGCCAGCGCATGAAGTGCTCGACGTCGGGCGTGATCTCCGCGTGGCACCCGGCGCACACGTGCGCTTCGCGCCAGCAGCGCACGCACGCGAACGCCTCGCGCGATGGGTTTTTGCGCACCACGATCACCGCGAGATCGCCGACGATGAGCGTCACAGGACAGCAGCAGCACTGCACGCGCTGCTTCACGCGTTTGAACGGGGAGAGCGACTGCTCGGTGCGCGTCGTCATGAGCTAAGTGGCCGCCCAGCAAGAAGGGGGGGGACAGACTCGAGCAGCAAGCGGCCTAAAACGCCTGCGCTCTATCTGGATCCTGCCGAGCGGCCGAGCACACTGTAGCTACCACGCAGCCAAGCGTCGATAGCCGTGATCGATCAGCCAAGCCGGCCGCGAACGCGACCAGGCCGAACCGAAGGGCTCGGCGTCGGACGAGCAGGCTCCGTGTTCCAGTAGTCGCGCATCGCCGCAGCTGCCGCCTTCTGCGGGCTGCCGTAGCCTGCCATCGATGCCACCTGCTCGACGAAGCTCTCTCCGTCGTGCAGCTCGCACTCGAAGTAGTCGCCCCTGCGCCATGCCTTCTTGAGTTCGCCCATCACGCCCGGAGCGTAGTCAGGATCGTCGAAGAGAATGGGATCGTCGTACACGAGCACCACGCGGCCGTCAGCTGTTGGGAAACTGCCGCGCAGCGTCTTGGGCTGCTCGTCGATCACTTTGATTCGGCCTGCCATGATCATTCTCCTCAGACTGGATCTTCGCCGTACTCTTGCCGGTACTTGTAGCGCGACCACTCGTACACCGAGTCGTATTCATCGGGATCGGTAACTTCGTGCCCGCCCCAGTGGTCGCTCTGAATGTGCGTGCCGTGATCGAGAGTCGTGTGACCGATGGGCGTGAAGCCCGACTCGGCATGCTCGATCACGCGTTCGAGGCGCGGGTCCTCGTCGGGGTAGCGCAACGGCCAGGGCACGCCGAGCTCGGCGGCCGACGCTGCCAACTCGGGCTCGCCGATCGTGTCGAGCACGCCGGGCGCGTGATCGTCCAGCCACTCGACGAACAACTCGAACGCCTGATCGAAGCTGCGCGCCCAAACGTAGACGTTGACGGCGCTGTAGCCACCCGTGCTGCCCCACATCGCGTAGAGGCCGAGCCGCTCTCTTGCCGAGCGCGCGTCAGGAAGCTCGAGCGGGTTGGCCACCGGCGCATCCGGCGCTGGCGGGGACGGGCGCCGACGATGGGTCAGAGCTGCCCTCGGGCGGGCAGCCGTCAGCCTGCGGCGGATGCGCTGGGATCGGTCCATGAGAGCAGGATAGCCCTCCTGCGAGTCCGAGGGAAGATCAGCCGGAAACGCGCCTTGGAGCACGGACGCGCGCGATCGCATCCTTGATGCCGGCGGCGAGCTCGGTCAGCGCGCGTAGCTCACGGCCCGCCGACGGCTCGCCCCGCACGCGCTCGATGACGCCCGCGAAGTTCTCGCACTCGGACGCAGGCTCGAAATCGCCCATGCCATTTCCGTCGAGCAGCTCCACTGCTCCGCAGTCGTCCATGCGCCACAACGCAAGCCCGGAGAACAGCAGGGTCAACGGCTCAGCCGACTCGACGTAGACGATCCAGATCGACGTGTCGCGCACCAGCGAGACGTACAGCACATCCTCGGCGCCCTCGTCGTCATCCTCATCTTCGTTGCCATCTTCATCACCCTCTTCGTCACCCTCGGGCTCGTCGAGATCATCGTCGTCTTCAGGCTCGTCGTTCTGGGGTTGCTTAGGCATGCTGTCGCTCCACTTGGAATGTGACTCAGACGTTTGCGGTCGGCGTCGGCGCCTTCAGCACCGCGCACGCATCGCCGTACCACTTCGAGAACGAATCGAGCGCAGTCGAGTTGTCGGGGTGCACGTACGACACCAACCCGAACTTGTCGTGTTGATGGCTGGCGAGCACCGGCGAGCCCTCGTTGTACGACGCGTAGAGCATGATCGGATCACCACCGCAGCCGTAACGATGGTCGTTGCGACGCAGATATTCCGATGCGCACTCGAACGCGATGTCCGCCCGGATGAGCAGAGCACGCCATGTCTTGACGTCCGGCAGCGTGAGGTCGGGCCCGAGCAGATGCAAAGAACGCGGATGCGGGATGTCGCTGAGCAGACCAGCAGCCGTCGAGGTCAGGAGCTGGCACGGGCCAAAGCTGCAGTCGTGACAGCGCGGCTCGTAACGCGGCGTAGGGTCCATGTGCCCGCCCGACTCGGTCGCGATCAGCGCAGCCAGCACACGCCTGCGCTGCAGGTCAGCCACTGATTGAAGCTCGGGAGCGAACACCACCGCGATGCGCTCGAGCGTCGTCGGCAGACCTGGCGTGCGCCGAGCACTGGACTCACCGCGCGCCACGATGCCCGCGTCTGTCACCTGCCACGGGTAGCCGTTGGGAAAGAGCATGCAGGAGATCTATCACGAGTCGTCAGCCACGCTCAACGCCGCTAGTCGCTATCCGGCTCGGTCATCCACGGCTGCCGAGGCAGCTTGCCAAGCGCGCTAGTCTCGATCTGCCGCACGCGCTCGCGCGTCATGTTCAGGATCAGTCCGAGATCACTCAGGACCACCGGGCCCTGGTCGGCGACGTCCAGCGTGCAGGTCGCCTGCAACTCGTGTAGCTCCTTGTCGGGAAAGTTCAGCTTCAAGCTCCCCTTGCGGCTGACGTCGATCGCCAGGTGCCACTTGCACGAGACGAATGGGCATGGCCGAGCTTGGTTGAAGCCGCCCGCGAGGCAGTCGCTGCGCAGGCTCGGTCGCTGCACGTCCTGGGGATAGTCCACCACGGGCAACGAACGCCAGTGGCTGTGAGAGCGCACGCTGTAGGTGATCGCAGGCGCACTTGACGACTTGGAGCGGTTGCTCATGCCTACGAGATGGCTTCGGCCGCCACGCGGATCGCGGGCTCGGTCGCGAGGTAGATCAGCCTTCTCTGCATCGCCGTCATGGCGTCCTGCGGGCCGAGCGTCGGCAGCACCGTGAAGTGAGCCGCGATGCTGTGCACATCTTTCGAGTCCCAGCCATGGAGCGAAGGCCAGCGGATCAGCTTGAGCAGATCACGACGCTCGACGAAAAGAGCCAGCACGTCTGCCGTCTTGATCAACTCGCGATCCGCGGCCGTGAGCTCGATGTGAAAGTGCTCCTCGACAGCCGCTTCGACGCCGCGCTCCATGGCGCGGAACTCAGGCATCCCTAGCTTCAACGGGCGGATCATGTCGCCGGTGTACGCCTCGGCCGCGTCGTGCAACAAGGCCGCGTAACGCTGGCGCAGGTTGCCGCAGAGATAGTCCACGATGCTCTCGACCAGCACGCTGTGCTGCGCCACCGAGTAGAACTCGGCGCAGTGACCATTGAAGCGGCACTGCATCGACAACGAGCGCACGACGTCGACGACGTCCACTTCGCTCGCACGCGGGTCGTACGGCCAGAAGCGCTTGCCGGTGTACGTCTGGAACCAGTCGCCCCTACGATCCGATTCGTCTGCCACTGCGCCCTCCGCTACTTCTTGATCCACTGGATCACGGCCGCAAAATCACGCGCACCCATTTCATTTTCGATCGCAGCGCGCTCGGCGCGGGTCGTCGGCAACAGCGCCCGGACCTCGGGCTCGGGCAGGTAGGTGCCGATCACGATCATGTCGCGGCGATCGTCGACGCGCGCGTAGACCACCAGCTCGCTGCTGCCGACCGCGGCGACCGCCTGCACCGGGACCTCGAGATGGTTTGTGTGACGCTGCGCCAGGATCGCCTTGATCGCGAGCGTGACGTTGAGAGGGATCGCCGCGATGTCACGCGCCTCGCTCATGTGACGTAGCTGCCGGATGTCGTGGCGCTCCACCTCAGCAACGTGCTCGGGAACCGCGTCGTCTTGCAGCTCGATCGGCTTGCCAGTGATCGAGTGCACGCGAACGGTGTCGGTCGACGAAACAAGCTGTGGACGGCGCACAGCGCGCCACCAGCGTTTTAGGCGGATGAACATTTAGGCCACGACCTCTTCGGTCACTGGCTTCTCACAAGACACGCATTTGATCCAGACGTTTTTGTGGTCAAGGGCCTCGAAGATCCAGGCATCGAAGTTCCACTCGACGCCTCTCACCTGCCGGCCCTTGGGCAGCCACAACGAGTCCTTGACGCTTGGCGTCTCGTAGCGCAGCGCCACCAGCAGCACCGTCTTTGGATCGGGAGCAGGTTGGGGCTGTTTTAGCTTGGCCATGGCGTCCTTTGTGTCGTGTAGGCGACTCGAGACGGGTGACGCGGAGCACCGCTGCGCGTGCATCCTAGCGACTGCAGCTCGAGCCCAGCGCGCTCGACGAGCCCTCGGACCGCGAGCACGCGAGGCATGATCAACGGGTGATCGAAGCTGCCCCATGCCGCGATGAACAGGTTGTCGGGGCCGGCCGCTGCACGCTCGATCGCCGCAGACACGAACGAGTCGTTGTGGATGCCCACGGGGTCAGGCGCCGAGATGAGCTCGTCTGGGTCGGTCGCGATCAGCGCAAAGAGGTTGATGACCACGAACTCGTGATAGCCCCAGCGAGCACAAAAGCCGCTGCACTTTCGGATCGTCATGTCGTCGGTCTCGCCGTCGGCCCTGCTGGGGTTGAGCATGATCCACGTCACGTGTTTTCGTGGTCGCTGCTGCGCCAGGAGGGGCGCGTACTCTCGCGTAAGACTGTAGCGGTGAAGCAGATCCTCGCTGAACGACGCCGAGCCGTAAGGACCGCGAGACACGTGGATACCATCGAGCTCGGTCACGAAGATCACTCTCTTTCAGCAGCGCAAACCTGGCAGATCCGCAGGTACGTCGAGACGCGGAACATCCTCGGCTCTCCCGTTCTCGGCATCACCACGGACTCCCACGAGCGCTCGATCCGGATGAACTGGTGCTTGGTCACATCGCTGCAGCGCAAGCACATCTCCCAGTCGAAGTAGTTGTCCGAGTCGTTGTCGGGCTGGTTGGGATCGGTGTCGGAGAAAGCACGCATGAAGCCCAACAGGACGTCACGTTGCATCGGGCGGTACCACGGCTTTGCGAAAGCGACGCAGCTCGGCTGCCATCCGGCGGATGTCGACCTCGGCATGTGGGTTGAGCTCGCCGTCAAACGGAAACGTCAGATCCTTCTTGTAGTGATGCTTCAAGCGCAGGTCGACCGCATCCAGATCGACGAGCTTTGACCAATCGTCTGGCTGGGCATCGGGGTCGACGATGAAACGCGCCTCACCTTCCCAGATCGCCGAGAACGCCATGGGCTCGCGCGAGACGTTGGTGACGCAGAGCATGAGATCGTCGTCGACCTGCACTTCGCCGATCATCTTCGCCCAGTTGTGCACCAACTCGGCGTTCGCAAGCGAAGTGCCAGAGACACTCATGAACGTCGGCGAGACCGTGCCGATGCGCACGTCGTGAAGCTCGAAGGCCCGTCCGATCTCAGGCGACACGTGCAGCTGGTGCGGCGCGAACGGTACCCATATCCGAGCCGCGACGTTGATGCTCGCCTCGGGCTGGACCACGAAGTGACCGCGCACGCTGATGAGTTTGGTGCTCAGAACGCAACGGTAGGGTGCGGGCTCGCTCACGCGCGCACCCGTTCTCTGCGCCGAGACAGCGCCTGCTCTTCTCGCGCCGTGATGGCTTCACCCACCATGAGGCTAATCAGAAAGTCCGCGTCGACTCGCACGCTGTGACCTTGGCCGATCGGCTCTTCTGGCAAGCTCGCCGCGTACGCGCTGACGGACTCGGCGATGCGGCGGTCACGGATGCGGTTGGCGCCGCCGTGGCCATCGTTGCTGACAATGCACGCACCAACGCCGCTCACGCTCACCGTCGCGGTGAACGCGAACGTTTCTTCAGAGAGTCTTGGGGCGTAATCGATGTCGAGCAGCAGGACCGGACCACGAGATACGTTGGGCAACCTCATCGCTCAGTCTCCTTTCAAATCAGCAACGTCCGTTGCGAGCGCAACTTCCTGATCGACCCTAGCCGACATCGCATCGAGCGCCATTTTCGCGTGCAGCATGCTCGCCAACCTCTTCGGCAGCAGCATCATGCCGAGCAAGGTTGCTTCGTTCTGCGTCAGCGTAACGCGCCCGACCGTTCCGTTGTCGCCGGAGATCACGATGATGTGCTCACGCGATGCCTCATCGACGAGCGCACCGATCAGCCTATAGTGGTCGATGCGGTTCATGGGCACTTGCACGCTGGGCAGATGATCGAGTTGTGATCCGTCGGGCTGCACTCGTACTTCGTCGAAGCGCCAGGCACGACGATGTTGCACGGCGTTCCGCACTTGATGTTGCCGCCTAGATCGGGGCCGGCACACATTTCTCCCAAGTGGTACGAGCAGTAGCGCGGGTCCGCTCCGTCCGAGCACACGATGGTGCCCGTGCCGCCGCAGACGTTCAGGGGGCCGGCGTCAGCAGATCCTGCTCCACCGCTACCGCCCGCGCCGCCCGCGCCACCATGGCCTGCCGCAGCCATAGAGGCGTCCACGCCGAGCGCGCCTGCGTCGGCGTCGAGCGTGCCCTGCGCGTCGGCCGCAGAGCCGTCTGGCACGCCTGCGTCCAGCAGAACGTCGTGCGCCCCCTTCGGGCCCAAGAGCGAGACGTCGCTACCGCCGCCGCCAGCTGCACCGACGTCGCCCGCGTCACGCTGCTGCGCTGCCATGGGACTGCGATCGATGCCGCACGCCGACAAACAGACTAGACCGATGAACAGCAAACTCTTCATGACTCTTGCTCCATGATTTCGTTGTAGGCGTCCACGCCGTGCAGCATGCCAGCTTCCATGGCTTGCTCGCGCTTGCACGCGGCGTCGTCGAGCTTGGCGCGTTTGGCGCTGAAGTGAGGGTTGGCCCGCACGATGGCCACGCCGGGCCCGTCGAGCGCGATGTAGGCGGTGTTGCACACGTCGCCGGCAGCGCTGGCCAGCAGGTTCATGCGGACCATCTTCACCAACTCGTCATCGGACTGGCTGCGATGCAGATCTGCGAGGCGCCGCTCGATGCTTTCAGCGCGCCAGACGAGCATGAGCTCGTGCGGATCGGACTCGAAGGCCGTGATCGCATCCTGCAACGTCGCGTAGGACTCGCCCATCCAGCAGTCGTCGTTGCCGAGATCGGGGTGGCTGCCCCAGAAGTCGACGCGATAAGGCTTGGTGTCGTTCGTCATCCTGTCCCTCCGCGTGGTTAGACTACGGCCCCACCGGAACATTCAAGTGTCCCCGTCAACCCTGACTCCAGGTCTTGCCCGTCGCCAGCCTCACCACCGCGCGTGCAAGCACCGTTGCGGTGTCGGGAAGACGGTTGCCATGATCGAAGGCCAGCACCTCGCGCGCGATCCCAAGCGCCACGTCGCCGCCCCATGACTTGAGATCGCGCGCGCGATCCAACTCGCGCCTGAGCCGGCTCACCTCGGCAAGCAGCCGGCACGCCGCGCAGCCCGGCCCGACGCAGCCGTGGTACTCGTCGAGCGCGCTCAACTCGGAGCTGCTCAGCGGCGCCTGCACAGGCTCGGAAGCGGCCTTGCTATCGATCTCTGACATGCGTGGTCTCCAAGGGCTTCGCCCAGTGAGGCGGGTAGATCTTGCTGCGCAGCACAGTGACGTCACGTGTGCCACCTGCGCGCAGCTGCACCGCGATGCGCACGCGCTTACCGACCTTGAGTACCGTGCACGGAACGAACTTCTGCCAGTTGTAACCGCCGCTCGAAGTGCGGAGCCACAACGCGGACTGGCCAGCCACCGGGAACTCGATGGGTACGACCGTCGGCGTGACATACGGACGTCGACTCATCGGAGCAGCCCCAGCGAGCGAAAGAACGAGCTCGCGGCCGAGTAGCCTGCGCGAGCCAGCGCGATCAGCGCCTCTTGCATGGCGTCGTGACGCCTGCGCAGCGTGAGAGCCTCTTCGTAGAGATCGCTCCAACCAGACTCGCCAGGCACAAGCTGTGGAGCCTTCGGGTTGCGAAGAGCCCTGGCAACAGCATCGAGTTGAGCTTGCAGCTCGGCAGCGCTCACCACGACCGATGGCTTCAGCTTTTTTCGTGTCTCAACCACGCTGGCTCTCCGTGCGCCGTGACGATCTAGTCGCTCAAGATCTTCAGGTAGATGTCGACGTGGCAGGGCAGCGACAAGTGGCACCAGCAGACCAGATACTTGGCGTCGGCCAGCTCGCGCCTCACATCGTCGACCGTGACGCCCATGTGCATTCCCTCTCGGCCGTACAACGCAGCCTCGAAGTTGTAGACGGCGGACGCACGGGCTTGCACCTGACTCAAGGTCGGATGCTCGATGATCGGGAAAGGGTTTCCCCAGCGCGTCGGGCGTCCGACGTAGACCGCGCCCTCGGGCATCCGCCATCCTCGAGTGCGCTTACGCTGAAGGCGAACGGGCGGCATGACTCATCGACCCCTGCGCTCAGAGAGCACAATGGCTGCGCCCAACTCGGTACTGACCTTGTCGATGATCGTGTAGGCGGTCTTGGTCAGCGCAAAGCGCTTGGTCTCTGCCGCCTGCTCGAGCAGAGATGCCGCAAGTCGCAGCTGCGCCGGCACAGAGAGTCGATTGATCTCGGCGGCGATGTCCCGTAGCTCCTCGTTCATGCGGCCCTCTTCTCAGGGTAGTTGCGAACACGGATATCGATCGGCCACTCGGACGGGTCGGAGCCCTTGCGGTCGCGGCTGTCGTGCGCATCGCCGCGTTGACTCTGCGCGAACACGGCTCCGAGTTGCTTGACGAACACCGGAACATTCGCAGCCTCGCACTGACGCACGACGCTGCGGATCCACTCGACGTTGCACCGCCGAGCACCAGGTCCGCTCTCGCCTCCGCAGACGATCCAGTCAAGCAACGCGGTCTGCTGCTGAGAGCTGTGCACGGTCCCGCCGGTGCAGTCCGGCTCGTACTCACAGCACTGGCCGCGAGCACTGTGTCGGCCACACGCCTTGCAGCGTGGCAGCATCCAATCCGCATCGAACGTGATCGATCCGAGCAGCGGCTCAGCCGACACCCACCGCACTGCGGCAGGCGTCGCGAGCAGGTCGGGGATGCGCTCGTCGGCGCGCTGCTGGTTTTCCGCACTCACGCCGAGCCACACGTTCGGCAGGGGCCAAGACAGCGACTTGGACGCGATGCACGGGACCTTACTGTCCGCGTGTTGCGCGTGCATCAGGCACTCGACGGCGGCGCAGTTGTCGCCCTGCTTCGCGCGTCGCCCTTCGATCCACGCAAACCACTCGCGCATGCGCTTCGAGCGCTTCGTCAGGATCTGAAACGTGTGCTGCGGGCACGCTGCCATGATCCCGAACACCGCGGCGATCTCTTCGTTGCTCAAGCTCTCGTGAAAGAGATCGGACATGCTGTTGACGAACACGCGGCAAGGCTTGCGCCATCGCAGCGGCTCGCTCAGCTTTTCTGGGACCAGCACCACCTTGCCGGTCCAGCGCGCGCCCTGCTTACCGCGGCGCACCAGGCCGTGGTAGGGGCCGGGCTTACTCTGCAGCTGCGGAGCAACGCCGTTGCCGATGAGCTTGCCGGCGCCAGCAAAGCGCGCCGCCTGTCGCTCGGCGTAGCAGTGCTCGCAGCCAGGCGACACGCGTGAGCAACCCCTGGTCGGATTCCATGTGCGGTTAGTCCACTGGATCTTCGTGCTGCTCACGCGCCGCCCTCGTCTTGCTCGTCTTCCTCGGGCTCGTAGTCATGAGCAGATTCAGAGGCAGCCAGAACACCCGTCATCCCCGGCAGCTGCGCATCGACGGTCAGCACGATCAGACACGACTTCGGCTTGCTCCACGGCCATCTCCCAAGATGCTCGATGAGGATCTCGATGGTGTTCTCTTTGGACGCAAGCGACACCAGCTGCGGATCACGCTGCACGATGCTGACGATCCGAAAGCGGTCATCGGCGCTTTGCATGCTGAGCTTCGAGAGTAGATTCACGCAGATCTCCTTTCGCGTACGATCACCTGAGCTCGCAGATCAGGCGGAACGATCCACAAGCCCTGTGCGCCGCTGCACTCGACCGGGGAAGTGAGCGCGCTCACTTCGTCCAGCGCCCAGCCGATCGGACCCGAGAACCAGCCAGCGAGCATGGCTATGGCAGCGTCCTCGGCGGTGAGCCTTCCGCCGAACGCATCCGCCGCCACATTCACGGCGGGCGACACGTCGACCCAGCCAGCCACCACTGCCGTACCGATGATGCCGCCCTGCAGCGCCAGGTCGCGCTCGCGCTGGCTCGAGCGCGCAAGAGCGTCGGCGATCGGTGGAACATCGAACGCTGCCCTGTCCACGTGCTTGCCGGCGTGGATCGCGATGCGCTTTCCTACGATCCACGCGGGCGGCTTCCATGTGCGGTTCTCGATGCGCTTGGCACGCTCAGGTGGCAGATGAAAGATCGCGTACGGCCACGGCTTGTACAGCGTCAACGCGTAGAGCGGAGATGGGATCTCGATCATGGGATGCTCCGGGAGAGCGCCGACTCAGCCACCACGATCAGGCCCTGCAGCTCGGCCGGCTTTGGATCGATCTTGGTGTTGAGGTAGAGCACCAGCTGGCGCGTAGCGTCGATCAGCGCCGGAGGATCGGTTGGCCTCACCCCGTGCAGACGATCAGCGGTTTGCGCGGCAAGCTTCTCGCACGCGAGCTGGAAACCAGCGTGGGTCTGGTGACCATCGTTCTCACGCTCCGACCACTCAGGATCCAGAGCAAACCACTGCGTCTTGCGATCACGCAGCGCTGCTTCGAGCACCACGTGAAACGTGTTCCACCAGCGCTCAGAGCCCATACTGGTCCTCCGGGATGTAGCGCTTTGGCGTCCCCGCAAAGCGCGTGAGCGCGTCCAGGTTTTCGATGCGCGTCACCGCCACGTCCACCGGCAGGCCGATCTGCGGAGCGTTCACCTTCATGAAGCGAATGAAGATCTCGAGCATGACGCTGGTGGGCACGTCGTCGGTCGCCTGGTAGATCACGCCCAAGAGCTTGTTGATCGCCTTGCGCTCAGGCTCGGAAGTGCGCGCGAGCCCAAGCCGGCCTTCGATCTTCTTGTGCAGAGCCGCCGACAACGACAGCGTGCCGTTGGTGGCGTGCTGGCGATCGTGCAGAAGATCCGACAGCTCTACCTGGCTCACGCCCGAGAACTGCGCTCGGTAGCACAGGGCGTGAGCCACGGCCTTGTACAGCACGGTCTTGTCCGTGTGCTGCGCCGCCATGTTGAGGCCGCGCACCGCTTGCGCCGCCTTCAGCTTCGCGTTGAGCGCCTTGCGCGCTGCCAGTACCTCTCGATCATTTGCGCTCACTGTAGCCTCCGAAATACAGATGCAGCATGCGGGATCGGTTGTGGATGTCCTGCGTCAGCGAGCGCTGCTCCTCTCGCTCGTGAGGCGGATGCGACAGCTGGCGCACCTGAGCGCATGCCTCTTCGATCTTCGAGAGAAGTTCCTCTTCGGGCTCGCCATCGCCGTGCGTCCACACCCGATCGATGCCGACCACGCCGCCCCAGTCGTAGCTCGCAACCGTCGTCACGACCGCAGAGCTCGACTGCTCGAGATACCGCAGGTAGATGCGGTCGCCCACCGTCATGCTCAGCGCCGACTCGCGATCGATCACCACAAAGCGCTGACGGCCAGCACGGATGTCCTCGAACATCGCTGGGCCGCCGATCTCCCTGACGTGCGTGCGCATGGGTCTGGCTTGGCCTATCTCGGCAGGCCCGCGGCTTCGGCCGCGCGCTGCAGCGCAGCAAACGTCGAGACCACCGCCTGCGAAGCCACCACCGAGGCTTCGCGCGCTCCCTGCAGGAGCGCCATCACCTTGTCGTCAGCAGGCGGCGGTGCCGGCAGTGCCTGCGCCGGCGCAGCCACCGGCGGAACCAGACCGGAGAGCAGGGTCGCGATCTCGAGCGTCTGAAGGCCCATCAGGTTCACGAAGCCCGCGCCCGGATGCTCGTTCGCATCCCGCTGCTTGAGCGTCAACGCCAGCTGCGTTCCGATCAGAGTCATCTTGTCGACGAAGTAGATGCGGTCGACGGCCGCCGCGCTGAGCTTGCGCTTACGCTTGGTGCGCTTAGCGCGCTTGCGCGTCGGCTCGAACTCCGCGTCGATTCTCTCGGTGACTTTGCGTGCTGCTTTCATGTGCTGTCCCTTCCCTCTTTGATCATGGAGCCAAAGCAGCGCGCGCGTGAGCAGACCTCGATCCGCCAGGAGTTGCCACACCAGGAGGCGTCTGCTGAGCGCGCGCGCGCTGCTTTGGTTGCACGATCGACGTAACGCGAGCCATCGGAACCCTGCCGTCCGAACACTTGAGGAGCAGACCATGCTCGCCGAACACTTGAGCAAAGCGAGCACACTGCTTTTCGTCGCCCCAGAAGAAAACCGCGTTGGGGAACATCGCGCCGTGCTTCTTCTTGCCTCCACGCACAAAGCGGATCCGACTGCCCAGCGTCGGAGAGCCCCACAGCAGGCAGTAGTTCGCGCTCGCCCACGCCGTCTTGAACCACACAGTCTCCGTGCGCGCAGGCACCAAGAGAAGCTGCTGGTAGTTGCGCAGGCCCTGGGCGCGCGCGTAGTCCGCGAACAAACACGCACGCTTCACCCAGATCGGCAACGCCTTTCCGTAGGGCGAGTTGATGAACGTGATCCCGACCGGGAGCGAGCGGCGCAGCCACGCACAGGCGCGCTTCCACTGCACCACCCAGTCGACGGTCAGACCGCTGCACTTGGTGACGTGCTCGTCGCGGCTGAACAGGCCGCGACGCGTCGAGTAGATGAGCGCGCCAGTAGGGTTGTCGTCAGCCGTCGCAGGGTCGAACACGATCACCGCCAGCAAGCGCACCAGATCCAGGAAGTAGCCGGGCGTGCGCCAGTCGTGGTTCTTGGAGCTGACGAGATCTTTGTTCACTTGAACGTTCCCTTCTGGATCAAGTCGCAGGCGTCGAGCAGCGCGACGTGTTGAGCTTGCATGTCAGTGCCGCAGCTTCGAGACGACCATGCGACGGTCTTGTCGCCTGGCACGCGAACATGCAGAAACACCGTGACCCCGACGCCCTTGGGCAAGCTGATCACGAACTTCAACAGCAGCTTCGATTTCAGCGCCTCGACCAGCTTCTTCACAAGCTGCTCGGCTTCAGGATCGGTGACGACGCGCAGGTTCATGGGGACTCTTGGATGTCCGCTGAGATCATGTCCGGGGCCGGCTCGCCCGAGGCGGATGCGGCGGCAGCGGCTTCAACGCTGGCGCTGGAACTCGAGCTGGGCGGATCGAGCTCGTTCGCCAGACCGCGCAGCACCAGGGCCAAGCCCTTGGGCTTGAGCGCGGACTGGTAGCAGAGCTTGCCAGTCGAGCTCTCGAGCACCAGCAGCGTCAGGCCGAACTGCAGCGGCTGACGAGCCCGCTTCGCCTGCGCCAATAGAGCCTTGCGTACCGCGAGCGCCTGCACCTCGCAGGTGCGCCGCAACTTGTCCGTTTCACTCATGGAGAATCTCCGTTTTGCGTTTCATCCGAAAGCCTGCGGCTGCGAAGAATGGCACCGCCAACAGGATGCTGAGACTGATCGCGGTGAGCAGCGCAAACGCGATGGCCATGAAGCCAGTGAGCAGCACCAGCAGCACCGGCATCGCGCAGGCCAAGAGCACCGCGTAGCCGACGTTGCGCGCAATGTTGCGCCAGCTCGTCCACGGGTACAGGAACATCAGCTGCCTGTCGGTCGACATCGGGCTCATTGCTTACTTCGCTTCTGCTGGGCATCGAGCTTGCAAGTCGCACAGAGCACCTCGCCTGACAGAGCATCCTCGGCGCAGCCCCAGCAGCTGCCTGTCGGCGCGTCGGTGATCGTCTCGAGCCGGCGCTCGTTGCCGCACTCCTGGCACGTGAGCACGTGGTGCTCACCCGAGCCGAACTGCGAGAACGATACCTTCGTCACCGCGTGTAGCGTGAACACAGCGCAGCCTCGACAGCGCGTGTCGATGATCGCAACCCGCTGCTGCTTTGGACGCACACGACCGACGAGGCCCGTGGTCACCGATGGCGCAGTGAACGTCGGCGAAGGTCGCGCCGGCGCGCGCTTGCTACGCGCCGCTGGCTTTTTCTTGCTCACGGTCATGCCGAGAGCACCGCTTCGACCACGCGCTTGGTGTGGATGCCGGGGATACCGTCGGGGATGAGGCCCAAGACATCCTGCGCTCGAGCCACCGGATCGAGATGCACCGGCATGCGCACCGTGCGCGGCTTTCGCACGAAGGCTGACGGCGTCGAGAGAATGTCGGAGAGGAACAGCGCCGCCGCGCGCTCTTCTTTGCTCCATGGCTCGGCAGCCACCACGGCGTACGTGCCGCGCTCGGCGAGTATCGACTGACAAGGCCCAGCATCCGCTGGCGGCTCGCAGCGGATCTCCGTGAACGGCAACCGAGCCTTCAGGCAAGCAGCCCTCGCCACCGCCTTCGTCGAGACAAGATCGTCTCGCCAGAACCGCCGCTGCGTCGTCATCACCACGTGACCGCCCTCGATCTTCAAGTCGCTCTTGTCCACGGAGACCTCCTTGGTTGGCATGCCGACGC
Organism: Gemmatimonadota bacterium; assembly: GCA_023249375.1. Lineage (GTDB taxonomy): Bacteria > Gemmatimonadota > Gemmatimonadetes > Gemmatimonadales > Gemmatimonadaceae > PNKL01. Next base: position 61,739 of record JAHFCT010000017.1, read on the forward strand.
TGCTGACGCTGCCGACGATGCAGACGTCGAGGTCGTCGTAGCAATCAGAGTCGCAGAAGGAACCGTCGTCAGGCGGATCGAAGTCGATCGCAGGCTGCGGAGTGCAGGCTTGCTTGATCAGCCTGTCGTACAGCGATTTTCCAAAAAACTCGGACGGCGACTGGTAGGTGAACCGAGATAAAACATCCACGAACGAAGGCTTGCTCATCGGAACCTCTCGAGCCAACGGGAAAAGCGGAGCCACAGCATGTGAGTTCGCTCGCGCGGGCTGAGTCGCAGCGGGATCACAATCGGAATGCTCGGTGGCAACCGAGCAGGATCTACAACGGGCTCTTGAAACAGCCCCAGCTGCACGCAGTGCCGGCACCAGCGAAGCTTCTGCTGAAACGCCTGCGGGTAGTGCGTCGCGACGAAGAGCCCGTGGTTGATGGTCTCAGTCCTGGCAGCAGGCAGCTGACACCACTGGTTGCAGCCGTTGCAGAGATACAGGGGTTTCACAGCCATGCGTCGGCCCCCCTGCTGCGCAGCAGCCGCACCACGTCCGCACGCGTGAAGCGAGGGTCATCGGAGATCGAAGCCGCCGCTTGCACCTGCTGGATCAGCTTGCCGAACGGCGCGGCTTGACACCGAGCGCACGCGACGATCGGCGACCACTCGGCCGTGATCGTCTCGATGCGCGCGGGCTCGGCCCGCGTGTAGAACTCGCGATCGCAGAGATCGCACACCATCACCTCGGCCGCATGCGCCCACGCGTTGAGCGTCAGCATCTCAGGTGGCTTCGGCTCGGCGTCGAGCTTGCGACCGGACAGCAGCAAGTTCAGGACGCACGCCATGTGGTGCTCGCACAGGCGTACGTCCTGAGTGCGCAGACCCCATGGCGAGACAACGCTCGCGGTGAGCCTGCCGTAGTGTTTGACGGCAGGCTCTCCGCAAGCGATGCACCAGGGACTCTGTGGGTCGGTCGCCACGTTGGATTACTGGTTGGACTTGGCCTTGGCAGCAGCCGCAGCGGCGGCAGCAGCGATGCGCACCTCGAGCAGCCGCGCAATGGCCTTGTCGAGATCGCTCTGCGGCTCGACCAGCTGCTCGGCCGTCGCGCCGTACTGCTTGGCGATCACGATCTGCTGGATCGCCACCAGACAGTGCACGAGGCAGTTTTCGTCCCAGCCCTGGAAGGCCGCGCCAAAGCGATGGCCCGCCACCGTGCCCTCGGGCAGCACCTCGGGCATGTTGGGAGCCGGCGTCGCAGCCGTCGGCAGCCGCGCACGCTGCATGAGCTTGATCGCCATCGTGGCAGCAGCCTCGCCCCACTGTTCGCCGGAGTAGCTGTCGTGGCGCACGGCCGGCAGCGCGGTCTTGTAGAGCTCGAAGTATTCCTCTTGCGGTGACATCGCCATCATGAACCTCTCATTGAGTCGTTGCAGAAATCACAGGGCGGCGGCTCCGCGCCTGCGTACCAAGTGCGCGCAGCCCACTGCGAGCTGCACCCAGAATCCCGTTGCGCGAAGTTCCGGCGCGCAGCGTCGTGCGCTCGTCGATCACGCACCAAAGGCCAAGCCGGTTGATCAGCAGCGCGAGCGTCCCGAGCCGGATCCCGATCGAGGGCGGATGACCCGAGCCGTGATGCAAGGTCGTCCACACGCGCTCGGGGAGCGCGTAAAAGATGATCGAAGCGTCCATCTCGTGCATCACTCCAACCACCGAAACGGTGTGGCTCGCCAGTGTCCAGTTTCGGAGCGCGTGATCACGATGGTGCAACCCTTGCACGAGCCCTCCCACTCGCCCGCGATCGGCTGAGCCCTCAGACGCGCCCAAAGTCCACACGCTGGGCAGCGCTCGCGCAAAGCAATGCCAAGGTGCCACAGCACACGCATGCCCAAGAGAGTTGCGGGAGCCACGAGCCTGCGGCCGATGAACGAGCGTGGCCCGACCGCGCTGCGCACGGCAAAACGGATCATCGATCGCAGCTCCTGGTCATCCAGCATTGGGC
>JAHFCT010000018.1 GCA_023249375.1 Gemmatimonadota bacterium
CGCTGCGCCCGCAGGACGGCCCCAACGGCGGCCACCTTGTCATCGCGGCGGACTGCACCGACGCTGGCGACGTCTCGCGCATGGCGGCGGCCGTTTCCGCCTGGGCGAACGGCGCGCCCGACATCCTCGTCAACAACGCGGGCGTCTATCCGCGCGCCAAGCTGCACGAGCAAGACCCCGACGAGTTCGCCTCCACGCTCGACGTGAACCTCGCCGCGCCGTTCCGCGTGCTGCATGCCTTTCTGCCCGCGATGCGCACGCGCGGCAGCGGCCACGTGGTCACCATCGGCACCGTCGCCGACCGCAACATCTGGCCGATGAACGGCGCCTACAGCGCGTCCAAGTACGGCCTGCGCGGGCTGCACGAAGTGCTGTACGCCGAGTCGCGCGGCTCGGGCGTGCAGGCGACGCTCATCGCGCCGGGCGCCGTCGACACCGACATCTGGCAGGCACACGAAGCCGAACTCGGCAAGTCGCTGTCGACGCGCGATCGGATGCTCAAGCCCGATGACGTCGCGCGCGCCGTGCTGTTCGCGGTGACGCAGCCGCCGCACATGACCGTGCACGAGCTGCGCCTCTCGCCGGCGTAGCGCCGCGTGCTCGTCGACCTTATCGACCGGCTGCGCTGCCCAAACGTCCACGCCGATGCGTGGCTCGTGGCGGCGGCCACGCACATGGCCAATCGCCATCTCATGGAGGCAACGCTGGGCTGCCATGAGTGCGGCGCCGAATTTGCGGTGCGTAATGGCGAGGTCTGGTTCGGCGAGCACGTTGAGCACGCGCCGATGCGGGTCAGCGGGGACGAAACGCTGCGCGCCGCGGCCTTGCTGAATCTCGAAGAGCACGGTCAATACCTGCTGGAGGGCGGGTGGGGGAGTCTCGCGGACTCGCTGCAGGCGATGCTCGATATCACCCTCTTTCTCGCTGATCCGCCCGTCGACGAGCAGCGCGGCGCTGCCGGCACTGATGCCTCAAGGCCGACCGGCGCACATGGAACTCTGCGTGGCGTCGGTGACCGCTTGCCGCTGGCGCCTTCGTCAATGCATGGCATCGCACTCGACCGCACGTCCGATGCGCGTCTCCACGACGCCGTGCGCGTGCTGCGTGCCGGAGGCCGACTCCTCGCTCCGGCTGGCGCCATGCTTCCCGCCGGCGCTTACTTGCTCGCCCGCGACGAGCGTCACTGGGTGGCCGAGAAGCGCGGCGAGGTCGTGACGCTGGAGCGCGCCGCACGGCTCTAGGAAGGCTTCGCAAGCGGAGGTGCGAGGGCGCGCGGTGGCCTCGCCCGTGCCGGTGAGGGAAAAGCGCCGACAAGATCGGGGAAACGCCGGATGCTCGTACGTTCGGCCCCTCTCAGATTGGGCGGGACCTGCGGTGACATCCGACGCATGGGTTGGCGTCGGGTCCCCATTTCAGGCGATAATGAAGACGGTCCCTCTTTTCACGTTGGCGTGCGGTCCCTTGCAATCGCTGGCAGCGCTCGCAGACGGCTGACTCGGCATCTCAGGCCAAACAACTAATTCCCCGCTCGCCGCTCGCCGGCCGAGGACAATAGGATATGCCGCATCTCGACACCGGAAACACCGGCTTCATGCTGCTCTGTACCAGCCTGGTGATGCTGATGACACCCGGGCTGGCGTTCTTCTACGGCGGACTCGTCGGACGCAAGAACGTCCTGGCGATCATGATGCAGAGCTTCGCCTCGATGGGATGGACCACTGTGCTCTGGTGGGCGTTCGGCTTCTCCCTGTGCTTCTCCGGCGATCACAAGAGCGGTACCGACCTTTTCGGCATCGTCGGTAACCTCGATTGGGCCGGATTGCGCGGCATCACGCTTGCCACGCCGTCGCCCAACGAGTCGATCCCGATGATCGTCTTCTGCGCCTACCAGATGATGTTCGCGATCATCACCCCGGCGCTCATTACCGGCGCGTTCGCCAACCGCATCACGTTCAAGGCGTACATGCTGTTTCTCACCGCCTGGTTGATCTTCGTCTACTTCCCGTTCGTGCATATGGTGTGGGGCGGCGGCATTCTCGGCGAGTGGGGCGTGAAGGACTTCGCGGGCGGCATCGTCGTGCACAACATCGCGGGCATCGCGGCGCTGGCGTCCATCCTGTATGTCGGCAAGCGCAAGGTGGCCGATCGTGGCCCGCACAGTATTCCGCTCGTGGCGCTGGGCACCGGCCTGCTGTGGTTTGGCTGGTACGGCTTCAATGCGGGCTCGGAGTTCCGCGTCGACTCGACGACGTCGGTCGCGTTCCTCAATACCGACATCGCGGCGTCGTTCGCGGCCATCTCCTGGCTGCTCGTTGACTGGCGGGTCTCGCGCAAGCCGAAGTTCCTCGGTCTGCTCACCGGCGCGGTGGCTGGCTTGGCCACCATCACCCCGGCCGCCGGCTACGTGTCGCCGTCGACGGCCGGCCTCATCGGCCTCATCGCCGGCGTCGTCTGCTTCTATGCCGTCTCGCTCAAGAACAAGCTCGGATGGGATGATGCGCTCGACGTGTGGGGTGTGCACGGCGTCGGCGGCTTCCTCGGCATTGTGCTGCTCGGCGTTTTCGCCTCGACCGAGTGGAACTCGGCGGCCAACGGCGGCGTCGATGGCTTGCTCCGTGGCAACAGCCACTTCTTCTTCGTGCAACTCGGTGCCACCGTCTTCTCGACGATCTGGGCGTTCGTCTTCACGCTCGGCATGCTGTGGCTCATCGACAAGGTCACGGTGGTGCACGTGGATGACGCGGGTGAAGAGAAGGGGCTCGACGAGGCATTGCACGGCGAGACGGCATACGTCGAGGCGTTGTGATGCATGGAATCATCCGTAGCGCGACAGCCATTGTTGCTGTCGCGCTGTCGGCGAGTGTCGCGGCCGGACAGGGAGTCACGTGGCATGCGTTCGCGTCGCTGAGCGACGTGTACAACGCCAATCGGCCGGGCGACAAGCGGAATGACGGACGCGTCTTCGACTTCGACGACAACCGGCTTCGCCTCGATGATGTGGAGCTGTCGGTGGCGCGGGCCGTCTCGAAAGCGGGCGCGTTCGGATTTCGCGTCGACCTCGAGGCGGGGCGGGGAGTGCCGCGGGTCGCCGCCGCCTCCGGCCTGTTCCGGGATGCCAACACCGGCCACGCGAAGGACGTCGACCTGAAGCAGGCGTACGTCAGTTACGGCCTTCGAGGCGGCTGGCGCGCCGATGCCGGGAAGTTCGTGACGCCGCTTGGACTTGAAGTGATCGAAGGGTGGGACGGCTACAACGACAATGCCTCGCGGTCATTCTTGTTCGGTTACGCGATTCCGTTCACCCATACGGGCGTTCGGCTGAACTACGGCGGCTCTCGCGCCTCCGGCATCGTCATGCTCGTGAACGGCTGGGACAACGTGAAGGACAACAACCTCGGCAAGACCGCCGTCGTGCAGCTGAGCGTCACGCCGGCCGCCCCGCTGATGATTGCCGTGTCCGGCATCACTGGACCCGAGCAGACGGCCGAAGGGAACAACCACCGGACGGTCTTTGACATCGTGGCGACGCTCAAGCTCTCATCGACCTCGACGCTTGGCTTCAACGCCGATCTCGGCGACGAAGGTCATGCGGCGCTCGATGGCGGACAGGCCCGTTGGCGCGGCGCTGCGGGCTACGCGAGGCTCGGCGTCACGCCGAAGTTCTCGCTCTGCCTCCGGGGCGAGCATTTCAGCGACCCCGACGGCGCACGAACCGGCGTGGCGCAGCAGATGAGCGAGTTTACGCTCACACCCGAACTGCGCCTGTCGTCGCACGTGCTTGTGCGCGCGGATCTTCGAAAGGACCAGTCGAATCGACCGGTGTTCGACGCCCACGACGGCATCCAGCGGTCGCAGTTCACCACGGGCATCAACCTGCTGCTGGTCTTCTGACGCGCGGCCGTCGGTGGCGCACCGGCGGCCGCGCGAGCCGCTACTCCAGCGTCCCCGGTCCCTCGTACAGCTTCTCGATCAGCACCGCGTAGTTCTTGTCGATGACGCGACGTTTCACCTTGAGCGTCGGCGTCATCTCGCCGCGCTCCACCGTGAAGTCGTGCTCCAGCAGTGCCACCTTCTTGGGCGTCTCGAAGCTCGCGAGCTTCAGTTTCTCGCACTCCTCGCGAATCTCCTGCTCCATCTTCTGCTGGATCGTGGGCATCTGCAGCAGCTGCGCGCGCTCCGTCCAATAGATGTTGTGCAACGCTGCCCACCGCTCGAGCGCGGCAAATTCCGGCACGATCAGCACCACCGGGAACTTGCGCTTGTCGCCGATCATCACGGCCTGCGACACGTACTTGTTGGTCTTGAATCCGTTCTCGATAGGCTGCGGCGCGATGTTCTTGCCGCCGGCCGTCACGATGATGTCCTTCTTGCGGTCAGTGATCCGCAAGAACCCGTCCTCGAGCACGCCGATGTCGCCGGTGTGGAACCATCCCTCCGCATCAATGGCCTCGGCCGTCGCATCCGGACGGTTCCAATAGCCCTGCATCACGTGCGGGCCGCGCGTCAGCACTTCGCCGTCGCTCGCAATCTTCACCTCGACGCCGGCAATCGGGCGCCCAATCGTCCCGATGCGGAACGCCGACGGTGAGTTCACGCCAATCACCGGCGACGTCTCCGTGAGGCCGTACCCCTCCAGAATCGTCAGCCCCGCGGCGTAGAAGAACTTGTTGATCTCCGGCGACAGCGGCGCGCCGCCGGACACGAAGTAGCGAATGTGCCCGCCCGTGCGCGCCTTGATCTTGCTGAATACCAGCTTCTGCGCCAGCGCGTACTGCCAGGCAATCGGTCCCATCGGCGTGTGGCCAGCCAGCACCGTGTCGGCCCACCGGTCGGCAACCGCGCGCGCCCAGAAGAAGATGCGCTTCTTGAACGCACCGCTGGCCAGCGCGTTTTCGAAGGCGCGGGCATACATCTTCTCGTAGAGGCGCGGCACCGACATCGCAAACGTCGGCTGCGCTTCCTGCAGCGCAATGGGCACCGTGTCGAAGCTGTCGACGTAGAAGATCGACGCCCCCATCGCCCAGTACAGGTAGTCGCCCATCCGCTCGAAGATGTGGCACAGCGGCAGGAAGCTGAGCGCCACTTCCTCGCCAACGTTCAACGGGAGCACCTTCATCGACGCTTGCACGTTGGAATAGATGTTGTCGTGCGACAGCATCACGCCCTTGGGCAGGCCCGTGGTGCCGGACGTGTAGATGAGCGTTGCCAGCTCACCCGGCAGTACGGCGAGCGCCGCCGCCTTCCACTGCGCCGCGCCCTCCGGCGTATCGGCCGCGGTGCCGCACGCTTCGACCTCGGCCAGCGTCAGGTCGGCGCCGGTGCACAGCTGAGCGCCAAACGTGATCACGTGCTTCAGCGCGGGACACTGCGCGCGAACGGCCGCGATCTTCGCCCCGTGCACCTCGCCCGACACGAAGACCGCGACCGCGCCGGAGTCGGTCAGCGGGTGCACCACTTGCTCGGCCGGCAGCGACGGATAGATGGGCACGTCGGCGAAGCGCCCGGTGAGGCACGCCCAGTCGGCGAGTGCCCACTCGGGACGGTTCTCCGAGATGATCGCAATGCGGTCGCCCGGTTGAAAGCCGAGGGCCACGAGGCCGAGGGAGATCTGCCGCACTCGTCGTTCGGTCTCGCGATGCGAGATGGCGCGCCAGCGGCCCGGGGCCTCGCGATAGTTCATCGCATTCGGTCGGTCGAACTGCGCCATGGCGTCGAAGTACAGGTGATTCAGCGTGCCCGGGGCAGGGCGTGGGCCTCCCTGTGCGATCATCCTGTACTCCACTCAGCGAAGGGTCGTGCGCCCCGCTCGGCCGTGGCCGCGGTCAGCGCGCCGTCTTTGGACGGAAGTGAATTACGAACTTCACCGGACTTCCCGCTACCACCGCGCCGCGGTAGCGGACGTTGGCGTACACGAGAAACGAGTCGGCCAAGGTCGGCAGGGCGTTGGAGCGAATGCGCAGGGTGCGCGCGGCCAAACCTCCGTCGCCGGTGGTGTCGAGCATGCTGACCTTTCGCGTGCTCGCGTCTTCCCACAGCGAGGCGAGGGTGGTGTCGTTCTTCAGGACCGTCTGTCCGCGAAACTGCACGAGCCAGCTCACCAGGAAGCCGGGCACGGCCACCACGGCGCCCGCGCTGTCGCGCGTCAGCTTCACGGTCATCGGCTTGCTGACGTTGGTCGCGGCGTCCGGCGACGCGTACAGCAACGTGTCGACGGCTGCCCCGCTGACGCTCAGCAGCGTGGGGGCATGCGTGATCGTCACGATCTTCTGCAGTGACTGCAGCGCCGCCGCAGCCGCGACCACGCGCACCGTGCCGCCGATGCGTGTCGTCGCCACCAGATAGCCCGTGCTGTTGATGTCCACGCCGGTATCAAGCGCGAGATAGCGCAGGGCGGGATTGGCAATGATGTTGCCGCTGGCGTTGTACGCCACCGCGCTCAGCGGCGCGGCGTGCCCGAGCGAATCGCGCATCGTGTCGCCGGCTACCACGGACGGGTAGGGCAGCGTGTCGAACGCGAGCGCCACAATCGCATCGGGGGCCGTGCCGACATCGGTGCAGGCTCCAATGCACGCGGCGGCCACGAACGCCGCCGCCGCCCAGCGAGGCGCGCGCGTCATTCGTTGTCCGACGCGAGCCGTTCGGCGAGGCGCAGCGAGAGATTCACGTAGGCTTGGCTGGCCGGATCGGCCGGTTCGCGCACCACGGCCGGCTGACCGGCGGCGAACGCTTCGGCGAGGGCAACGGAACGCGGGATCACGACGTCGCATACCATCGCGGCGGGCAAGTGTTCCCGGATGTACTTCACCGTGCGCTCGCAGGTCGGATTGCCGGCCTCGTACATCGTCAGCAGGATGCCGTCGAGCGTCAGCGCGGGGTTGACGCCCACCACATCCTGAATACTCCGCAAAATCTGCGGCGTCGTCTGCAGGGCGAGCGGTTCCGCCTGCAACGGCACGAGCACGCGATCGGTGCTCTCGAGCACGCGCCGCGCGATGGGCCCCAGCCCCGGCGGCGTGTCCACCACCACCACATCGCAGCGGTCGCGCGCGGCCTTCAGCATGCGCGGCAGCAGGTCGCTGGCCGCCACGCGCGCCTGGTAATCGCTGTGGTCTGCACCGTCGGTCACGGTGCCGACGAGCATCACGCGCAGCCACGGCATCGCCGTCGGCAGAATCACTTCGCGCAGCGTGCGCGCGCCGCGCAGGTAGTCGGCGAAACCGCGCGTGTCCGCTCCCTGCCGCAGGCCGACGCCGTAGCGCACGGAGCCCTGCGGATCAACATCCACCAGCAGCGTCTTCATGCCGCGCTTGGCGAACGCGGCCGCGAGATTCACCGCCGAGGTCGTCTTGCCGACCCCGCCCTTCTGACTAACGATCGAGAGAACCTTGCCCACCTAGCCCTCGCTCGGCTCGGCCGGCGCCCCGCCGACCGACGGATTGCGCAGTGATTCCAGAGTCGCCTCGGCGTGCCGCACCCAGCGCTCCGATTCGGCACCGTCGGGCGGCCGCGCGAGAAACGCTTCGAGGTGCTTCTCCGCGGCGGCGGCATCGCCGCGCTTGATGAGCAGGAAGGCCAGGCCGTAGTGCGCGCCCGAGAGCGACGGATCGATTTCGAGCGACCGGCGGTACGCACGAATCGCCTCTTCAAGACGTCCCGTGCGAGAATACGCGATGGCCATGTTCTGCAGCACGCGCAGGTCGTCGGGATGGTCGCGCAGCGCCAGTCGATACGACGTAATGGCCGCGTCATAGTCGCCCTGACGCTCGAGCAGCAGGGCCTCGTTCAGATAATCGAGGCGCTGCGGTCGGGCGACGTTGTCTGCCTTGCCGCCGAACAGGCGGTTCAACCAGGACATAGGGCGCGTCGGGTTCGCAGGGGAAAGACCAACTGCCGCCATGCGCACACCGCTGGCGGAACCAACTATAGACGCGCAGAAGGCGTCCAACGGCACAACCTACGCGCCCCCCACAGGGGGAGCAACCGCGCGCCGCCGCACGGGGCTGCCGACTGGCAACCGTGCTTCCGCGCCCTTGGGCCGACGGGTACCTTCACCACCGGAGGCACGCGCCCCCTCACCGAGTTGGAGAAGCCATGTCGCCCCGCAAGACCGACGTCGATCCCGCCAAGGGTGTCCTGCATGTCGAGTGGCCTCTCTTTGGCGAGTTGTCGCGCGCGCTCGCCCTCAAGGTCGCGCGCGATTTCATCCCCGAAGTGGTCGTGGGCGTAGCCACGGCGGGCGTCGTGCCGGCCTGTGTGGTGGCCGCCATCCTCGACTGCGAGTTCCACTCGATCATGGTCAGCCGGCGCTTTGGCGCCACGCACGTGCGCGAGACGCCAGCGGTGCTCGGCGGCGCCCCCGGCCAGGTGCGCGGCCGGCGCGTGCTGCTGGTGGACGAAACGTGCGATAGCGGCGAGACGCTGCGGCTGGCCAAGGCAGCGCTCATCAACGCCGGCGCGGTGGATGTGCGCACGGCGGTGAGCTTCCGCTGCGGCGCGTTCGAGCCGGAGTACTATGCGCTCTCCACCGAGAGCACGATTGTGCTGCCGTGGGATCGTGAGATTCTGTTGAACGGCGAGCTCGTGGCGAATCCCAAGTACGAGGCGGTGTACCTGGATGATCCGGGCGGATACTAAGCCAGCTCCGACACCGCCGTCACGTAGTCCACACCCTCGCTCATCCGCTGATAGATCTGCCCGATCACCTCGGCGCTCCCCAGCAGGAACCGGCAGCGCTCGCCGCCGTTCGAGCGGCATTCGACTTCGTAGCACGCCAGCGGCGCGTCGGCCAAGCGGCCGAAGAAATCGGCCAGCAGTCCCATCGAGTAGTAGCAGGCGGGAAAGCCGATGTTCAGCGTCGGGTCGGCCTCGGCCCAGTCGGAAGAATCAAGCGTGATGACGACATCGTTCAGGCTGCCAACCTCCAGTGTCCCCCACCCGGTCTCGCGGAAGAACTCGGTGGCGAGTCCCTGGAACTCGGCGAAACCCACGGCGTCCGCATTTCCGTCGCGCGACGCCAGCCAGTCGCGGAACGACGCGAACACGGCATCACCGCCGGCATAGCCGGCTTCCTGCAGATAGGTGGCATAGCCGCCGCCCAGGTCGCGCATGAGCGCGGAACGCAGCGCGGCGAGGGATTGGCGCGGAAGCGCGACGAGTGGCGTTGAGGCGAGCGCGAAGTTGGTGGCCATATCCGTCAAAGAAGGGGTCAGCGCCCAATCCGGCGCAAGAGCTCGGCTTCGTCGATCACTTCCACTCCCAGCGCGTGCGCCTTGTCGAGCTTGCTGCCGGCGTCCGCGCCAACGACCAGAAAATCGGTGTTCTTCGACACCGAATCGGTCACCTTGCCGCCCGCGCCTTCCGCCAACTCCTTGGCTTCGGTGCGCCCCAGCGTCGGCAAGGTCCCGGTGATGACGATCTTCTTGCCCAGCAAGGCACCCTCGCTCTCGGCCCGCCGCGGTTCCGTCATGTTCACGCCGTGACGCGCCAGCGCCTTCACCAGCGCGCGGTTCTCGGCGTCCGCGAACCACGCGGTCACCGAGGAAGCAATCGACGGCCCGATGCCGTGAATGCCCTCGATGTCGTCGGACGTCGCGGCAGCCAACTCGTTCGCGGTGCCAAAGCGCCGCGCCAGCAACTTGGCGGTCTCCTCGCCGACGTCGGGAATGCCGAGTCCGAACAGCAATCGCGACAACGGCTGCGACTTTGATGCATCAATTGCCGCCACGAGCTGCTGCGCGCTCTTGTCGCCGAGCCGAGGCAGCGCGGCGAGCACGTCTTCGGTGAGGCTGTACAGCGTCGCCGGATCGCTGATGAGCCCCGCCTCGAGCAGTTGGCGCACGCGCTGCTCCGATAAGCCGCGAATATCCATCGCACCGCGCGCCGTGAAGTGAATCAGTTCCTCGAGATGGCGCGCCGGGCAGCGGTCGTTGGGGCAGCGAATGGCGACCTCACCTGCCAAGCGCACCACCGCGGTGCCGCATTCGGGGCACTTCTTGGGTGCGCGGAACGGCACCGGTGGATTGGCCGCGTCGCGCTTGTCGGGCACCGGGCCGAGCACTTGCGGGATGACCTCACCGGCGCGTTTCACTTGCACCACGTCGCCGATGCGAAGGTCCTTCTCGGCGATGAGGTCAAAGTTGTGCAGCGTGGCGTACGTCACGGTGGTGCCGCCGATCTCCACCGGCTCGAGCACCGCGCGCGGCGTCAGCACGCCCGTGCGTCCCACCTGAATCTCGATGTTGACGAGCCGGGTCTCTGCCACATCCGGTGCGAACTTGCGGGCGATCGCCCATCGTGGCTCGCGGCCGCCGGCGGTGGAACCGAGCTCCGCCTGGGTGGCGAGCACGTTCACCTTGACCACGCCGCCGTCGATCGCAAAGGCGAGACTGGCGCGGTGCGTCGTCTCCAGCGCGTGCGCCCACGCGTGCACGTCGGCCAGCGTCGCACAGCGTGCGCGATGCGGCGCCACGGGCACACCCCAGCGTGCGAGCGTGTCGAGCAGCTCCCACTGCGTGTTAAACGGCAGCGAGGCGACGCCGGGCACGGCATACGCGTACCCGAAGAATCGCAGCGGGCGCTTCGCCGTGACCGAGGGGTCCTTCTGCCTCAACGCACCGGCCGCGGAGTTGCGCGGGTTCGCGAACACCGGCTCGCCGGCCTTGGCGCGTTCCACATTCATCGCCTCAAATCCGTCGAAGGTCATGTAGACCTCGCCGCGGATTTCGATGAGCGGCGGCCAGCCCTTGCCCGCGAGCCGCAGCGGGATGTCGCGAATGGTCCGCACGTTGGCCGTCACATCCTCGCCCACGCTCCCGTTGCCGCGCGTCGCGCCGGTGATCAGCACACCGTTCTTGTACGTGAGGCTCATCGACGCGCCGTCGATCTTCAGCTCGCAGCAGAAGCCCGACGCATCGAAGTCCGCGCCGGCGACGTCGCGCCCCGACGCGGCCCAGTCCTCAAGCTCCTCGTCGTTGAACGCATTCGAGAGCGACCCCATCGGCACGAGGTGTGCGTACTTGGCGAGGTGCGATTCACCCACCTCGGCGCCGATGCGAAGCGTCGGCGAGTCCGCCGTGCGGAGCTCGGGGTAGGTGCGCTCGAGGTCGCGGAGCTCGCGAAAGAGCGCATCGTACTCGGCGTCACTCAGCGAGGGACGGTCGAGCACGTAGTACTCGCGCGAGGCCTGTTCCAGCGCCTCGCGCAGCCACGCCGCCCGCGCGGCTTTGTCGCTCACGCGCGCACCGGCTACGCGGCTCCCTCTCCGCCTTCGCCGCCGTCCGCTTCGGCGAGGCCGCCGCCCTTCAGGAACTGCTCGACGAAGAACATGCCGCTCTCGCCGGCGCGCTTCACCATCTGCACCAGCGTGCTGGCCGAAGTGACTTCTTCGCGCTGTTCATTCACGAACCACTCGAGTGCGTTGCGGCTCAGATGGTCCTTGTCGGCGATCGCCTGGTCCTGCAGCGCGTTGATCTGTGCCGTGACGCGCAGTTCGCTGGTGAGCGCCAGCTGCACCGCTTCGAGCGAGCTCTTGAACCCCATCTTCGGTGCCGGAACGGCCGGAATCTTCAGATCGCCGTCGGAATCGAGGATGAGCTTCACGAGGCGCATGGCATGGTCGCGCTCCTCGAGCCCCTGCGCGTAGTAATGCTTGGCGAGCGTGAGCAGTGCCGCCTGTTCGAAGTAGGTCGCGATGGCCACGTACTGATGCGACGCGAACAGCTCGTGTCCCACCTGATCGTTGAGCCCGGTATTGAGTTTCTTGCTGATCAGCATGATGTCGACTCCTGGTCGGTTTAGCCCTTGGCTTCTTCGGCAACAACGTTCAGCGCCACTTCCACGAGGCGCTCCAGCTCTTCATCCGACGCCTTCGGCAGCAGCGTCTCGGCCCACATGTGGTCCTGCGTGCCCGCATAGCGGTCGAGCAGGCGGCGCAGGAATGCCACCAGCGCAATGCGCTCGAGGTCGGCCTGCCGCGACTCCGCCTGCTTGCTCTCGGTCGAGCGCAGCAGCGCCTCGAAGCGGTGGGCGTTGCGCAGCGCCTTCGCGGTGAGCTCGGCGACGACCTGCGTGAACCGCACGTCGGAATCCGAGAACGGCATCGCATCACGCTCCGTCCGCAGAAAAATCGCTCCAATCACGTCCTGCCGCCACCGGATGGGCACGACGATGATCGACCGCACATTTCGCGCGTCCAGCGCCGAGCGGACGTTGAGATACGCCGGGTCATTCATCGCGTCGGGAATAAAGACCGTCTCGCCGCTCTCGAAGGCCCGCTTGAGCTCCGGATACCGATCGAGATCGACGACGAGATTGCGGATCGACGGGTCTTCGTAGCTCGCCACCAGCCGTACGCCTTCGCGTTCGCCAGCCAGGAAGATCGAGCAGCGATCGAGTCCGAACGTCTGGCCCATCTTGCCGGCAATCGCCTGCAGGATGTCCACGAAGTGCAGCGAGTTCGACACATCCTGCAGGATGTCGACGATCGCAACCAGATGTTCCTTCTCGCGCGTGAGTTCCCGGACGCGGGCCTGAAGGCGGGAGATTTCCTCCCCCGCATCCACCGGATTCGCCGTGGGGCTGGTCACTCAGTCATTCCTCCGTTGGGCGGCCCTGCGCCGTGACAATTTGCCGAACTGGTCGTAGTGCGTATGACCGGGGGTGTGCGCCCGCCCCGGCCCACGAGGGAACGTACGGGGCGCGTTGCCACACGGTCAATGCATCTTATCGATCTCATCGCACGCAAGCGCGACGGCGGCCGCATCACGGCCGACGAATGGCGCACGTTTGCCGTCGAGTACTCTGCCGACGGGTACCCGGATTATCAGGTCTCCGCGCTCCTGATGGCCATCTTCTTCCGCGGCCTCGACGGCGAGGAGACGTATGCCCTGATGGACGCGATGCTCAAGAGCGGCGGCCGTCTGGACTTCTCGCACCTCGGCATCCCCGTGGTCGACAAGCACTCCACGGGCGGCGTCGGCGACAAGGTCTCCATCGTGCTGGCTCCGCTCGTGGCGGCTTGCGGCCTTGCCGTGCCGATGATGAGCGGCCGCGGGCTGGGCCACACCGGCGGCACGCTGGACAAGCTCGAAGCGATTCCCGGATTCAACACGCGGCTCTCGATGGCCGAGGCCAAGGCGCAGGTGGAGCGACTCGGCTGCGCGCTGATTGGGCAGACGGGCGAGATCGCGCCGGCCGACAAGAAGCTCTATGCGCTGCGCGACGCGACCGCGACGGTGGAAGTCATTCCACTGATCGCCGCGTCGATCATGAGCAAGAAGCTCGCCGAGGGGCTCAACGGTCTGGTGCTTGACGTGAAGACCGGCGCGGGCGCATTCATGCCGCAGCTCGACCGCGCGCTGACGCTGGCACAGACGATGGTTGATATCGGCGAACGGTGCGGCTGTCCCACCGTCGCGCTGATGACGTGCATGGATCATCCGCTTGGCGTCGCCTGCGGCAACGCGATTGAGATTGAAGAGAGCATCGACGTGCTGCGCGGCGGCGGTCCGGCCGACACGCGCGAAGTCACGCTCGCGCTCGGCGCCGAGATGCTCGTGCTCGCCAAGCTCGCGCCCGACGCCGGGGAGGCGCGCCTGTTGCTTGAGGACGCGCTGGCCGACGGCCGCGGCCTCGAGAAGCTGCGCGCGATCGTGTCCGCGCAGGGCGGCGATCCGCGCGTCGTGGACGACCCGCAGGCCGTGCTGCCGCAGGCGAAGGCCCAGGCGCTGGTCGTCGCACATCACCCCGGCATCGTGCAGCGCGTCGAGCCGCGCGTGCTTGGCCGCGGCATCATCGCGCTCGGCGGCGGGCGCACGACCATGGAAGACGAGGTCGATCCGTCCGTCGGCTTCCGCGTGCTCGTGCGTCCCGGGACGCATGTGACGCGCGGCACGCCGCTGGCGGCCGTACTCGCCAAGGATGCGGCGGGGCTGGCGATCGGCGAAGCCTGCGTGCGCAGCGCCGTCGTGATGGGCGAGGACGAAGTGACCGCGCCGGCGCTCATTACCCACCGGGTAGACGCGCGCGGGGTGCACGAGCTGTAATGCTCGAAGGGTAGCTGCGGTGTTTGACCAGCGGCGCGCGCCGCACCGGTGACTACAGTGCCCGCGTACCCGGTGCATATTTCGGGCTGACCGATTCGCGCCCCCCGCATGGCGTCTTTCCGGCAGCCCGTGATGCAACAAGCGCTGCGGCAGCACAAGCAGTATCTCCTCACCGGCGTGTCGTACGTGATCCCGATGATCGCGTGCGGCGGCATCCTCATCGCGTCGGCCATCGCGCTGCTGACGTTCCTGCACCCCGAGGCGATGACGAGCACGGGCGGGCCGGACTTCTCGGCGGCGCCGACGCTCAAGGTGATTCTCGACATCGGCGTGGCGGCGTTCACGCTCGCGCTCCCCGTGCTCGCCGGCTACATCGCGTACGCGATGGCCGGACGCCCGGGACTCGTGCCGGGACTCATCGGCGGATACCTCGCGGGCACTACGAAAGCCGGATTCCTCGGCGCGCTCCTCGCCGGTCTGCTGGCCGGGCACGTGGTGTCGCTGCTGAAGAAGATGCCGGTCCACAAGTTCGTGCGGCCGATCCTGCCGATCATCATCATCCCCATCGTCTCATCGCTCGTCGTGGGCATCGTGATGCTGAAGGTGCTGGGCGTGCCGATCGCCGAGTTCATGACCTTCCTCGGCGGTTGGCTGACGACGATGAGCCAGGGCAACGCGCTCGTGCTCGCGGCGATTCTGGGCGCGATGATTGCGTTCGACATGGGCGGGCCGGTGAACAAGGCGGCGTTCTTCTTTGGCGCCGCCATGATCAAGGAAGGGAACTATGCGGTGATGGGCGCGTGCGCCGCGGCCATTTGCACGCCGCCGCTCGGCCTCGCGCTGGCCACGCTCACCGGCAAGCGCCTGTGGACGGAAGAACAGCGCGAGTCGGGGCTGGCCGCGCTCGGCATGGGCATGGTCGGCATCACCGAAGGCGCCATTCCATTCGCCGCGGCTGATCCCCTGCGCGTCATTCCATCCATCATGGCGGGTTCCATCGTTGCGGCGGTCGTTGCGATGATGGGCGGCGTGGGCGACCACGCGCCGCACGGAGGACCGATCGTCCTTCCCGTCGTTGATCATCGCTGGATGTACGTGGCGGCGATTCTCGCCGGCTCCGCGGTGACCGCGCTGGTGATCAACGTCCTGAAGACCACGACCGACGAAAAGCCCGCGGCGGACGCCGCTGGAGCTGCCTCGTGAGAATCGTCGCCGTCACCGCCTGCCCGACGGGCGTTGCCCATACGTACATGGCGGCCGAACAACTCGAGCAGACCGCACGTGCGCTCGGCCACTCGATCAAAGTCGAAACGCAGGGCGCCATGGGCATCGAGAATGAGTTGAGCCAGGCCGATGTGGACGCGGCCGATGCCGCGATCATCGCCGCCGATATTTCCATCGAACAGCCCGAGCGGTTTTCGCGCATTCGCAAGATCGAGGTGCCCGTGCACGCCGTGCTCAAGGACCCTGGAGCGCTGTTCGCGAGGCTATGATCCGTGGCTCGTGATTGCGCCTTCGTCTGCCAGCTTGCGAGCGGCTTCCACGCGCGACCGGCGAGCGCGCTCGAGCAGGCGACACGGCGTTTCGCGGCCGAGCTGACGCTTCACAACGAGCGCACCGGCGCATTGGCGAACGCCAAGAGCGTGCTCGGCATCGTCGGACTCGACATTCGGCATGGTGACGGCTGTCGCATTGTGTGCGAGGGCCCGGATGAGTACGAGGCGGCGGAAGCGCTCACGCGCTTCGTTACCGACGAGTTGCTGCGCGCCGACGCGGCGATGCCGCCAGTCCCGTCGTCAGCGGCGCTTCCGCTGCCTCGCTTGCTGGAGCAGGCCCACGCCACCGTGTTGCGCGGTTCACCGGTTGTCCGCGGCATTGGTCACGGTGGCGCGATGCGTGTGCACGGGTTCGTCATACCCGAACCTCTCGTTTCGGCTCGAACGGATGATCCCCACGCCGAATGGGAACGCCTGCAGGACGCGCTGCGCGCGCTCGACGCGCAGTACGAGGCCGAACTTGCGGTGGACGGCACCGGCGTCGCGGCCGAGGTGCTGCGTGCGCACCAGGCCATTGCGCGGGACCCGGCACTGGCCGAGCATCTGCAGCGGTCCGTGCGGCAGCATCAACTCGGCGCGGCGGGCGCCATTGTGGCGGCGGAAGCGAACTTCGCCGCCATGCTCGCGGCGTCCGAAAGCGCGCCCCTGCGCGAGCGCGCGCTCGACGTCCGCGACGTTTGTCGCCAACTGTTCGAAGCCATGTACGGCGCGAACCACGCGTCAGCGCCCAGGCCGTTGACGTGCGATACCGTGTGCATCGCCGAGAACCTGACGCCGCGCGAGTTCCTCTCGCTGGACCGTCGGTTCCTGCAGGGGTTGGTGCTCGAGCACGCCGCCGCGACGTCGCACACGATCGTTCTCGCTCGTTCGTTCGGCGTGCCGACGCTCAGCGGAGTGGCTGGACTGCGCGCGACGGTGAGCGACGGCGATGACGTCACGGTGGATGCGGATCTCGGCGTCCTCGTGACGCGCGGCAATGCCGCGACGCGCCGCTACTACGCCATGGAGCGCGCGCGCATCGCCGGCCGGCGTGAGCGGCTGCTGCGCGCTGCGGCAAAGCCCGCCGCCACCTCGGACGGCCGCATAGTGGAGATTGGCGTCAACGTTGCGACGGGTGCCGAAGCGGCCGCCGCCGTTTCGGCCGGTGCCGACGGCATCGGCCTGTTCAGGACCGAACTGCTGTTCATGCATCGCGGCGATGCGCCCAGCGAGGACGAACAGTTTGAGGACTACCGGCGCGCACTCGCGGGTGCCGCGGGCAAGCCGGTGATCATTCGCACGCTCGATATCGGCGGCGACAAGCCCATTGCGTACCTGCGTCTTCCGCGCGAAGAGAATCCGTTCCTCGGGTTCCGCGCGGTGCGGATGTACGCGCGCTTCGAGGATGTCGTGCGCACGCAGCTACGCGCTCTCGTGCGGGCGTCGGCGTTTGGCAATCTCAAGGTGATGGTGCCCATGGTGTCGCGCCTCGATGAGGCCGAGTATGTGCGGCGCCTGATTTCCGAGGAGCAGGCGCGCTGCGCGGCGGCTGGCGTGGCGTTCGATGCGTCCATGCAGGTCGGCGCGATGGTCGAAGTGCCGTCCATGGCATATCAGATGGCGCAGTTCAGCCGCGTCTTTGATTTCTTCAGCATCGGCACCAACGATCTGCTCCAGTATTTCAGCGCGGTCGATCGCGGCAATCAAACCGTCGCGCACCTGCACGACCCGCTGTCGCCGGCGTTTCTCCAGTTGCTGCGGCAGATCGTGGACGGCGCGCACGCGGCCGGACGTTGGGTGGGAATGTGCGGAGAGCTTGCCGGCGATGCCCAGGCGTTGCCGCTCCTGGTCGGACTTGGCCTCGACGAACTCAGCATGGCCGCGTCGCGTGTGGCAGAGACCAAGGCGGCCGTGCAGTCGCTGGGCGCCGCGCAGTGCCGCGCGCTTGTCGCGACGGCGATCGAATGCGCGACGAGCCGCGACGTCGCTGCCGCTGTGGAGTCATTCGATGGATGGCGGCCTGTTCCGCTCATCACCCCCGATCTCGTCGTCGTGGACGCCGACTGTGACTCCCGTGAGGAAGCCATCAAGGCCGTCGTTGACCGCCTCTACGTCACGGGCCGCACCGATCACCCGCGTGACGTCGAAGCGGCGGTCTGGCAGCGCGAGGCGGTGTACTCGACGGCGTTCGGCCACGGCTTCGCGATCCCGCACTGCCAGTCGGACGCGCTCAAGGCGAATTCGCTGGTCATCCTGAGAACGAGGCAGCCGGTGGCATGGGAGTCGCTCGATGGTCAGCCGGTGTCGGTGCTGCTGCTCCTCGCCATTCGATCGGCCGAGCACGCCACGGCGCACCTGAAGATCCTCGCGTCGCTTTCGCGAAAGCTGATGCACGCGTCCACCCGTGAACAGGTGTTGTGCGAGCAGGACCCGGCGGCGCTCTGCCGCTATCTGATGGAATGCGTTGGTGAGTGATGTGACACGAAGTGCACGCTGGAATCCTCTCTGGAGATGCAGGTCATGCCCCGATATCTGAAGTGGTTGGCGGTCTTCCTTGCCGCTGTGTTGGCTCTGCCCACGGCCGCGCGCGCCCAAGGCGCGCCCCGCGTCGCGCCCGACTTGTCCAAGGACGCCACGCTGTACGTGGTGCCCTATGCGCATCTCGATACCCAGTGGCGCTGGGACTACCCGACGACGATTCGCGAGTATCTGTCCGCGACGCTGCGCGACAACTTCGCGCTCTTCGAGAAGTACCCGAACTACACATTCAATTTCAGCGGCGCCAACCGCTATCGGATGATCAAGGAGTACTACCCGGCCGACTACGCCAAGATGAAGGCGTACATCGCGGCCGGCCGCTGGTTCCCCTCCGGCTCCTCGATGGAAGAGAACGACGTCAACTCGCCGTCGGCCGAGTCGACCATTCGCCAGATCCTCTATGGCACGCAGTATTTCCGGAGCGAGTTCGGCAAGACCAGCGCCGAGTACATGCTCCCCGATTGCTTCGGTTTTCCGGCGTCACTACCGAGCATTCTCGCGCACATGGGCCTCAAGGGATTCTCCACGCAGAAGCTGAGCTGGAACTCCGCGATGGGCATTCCGTTCAATGTCGGGTACTGGGAAGGGCTCGACGGCAAGGGTATCGTCGCCGCGCTCAACGCGATGACGTACAGCGGCGACGTGCGGCAGGACATCACGCAGAGCCCGCCGGCGTCGGCGCTCGCGAATCCGCGCGGCGCCCCCACCGATTGGCCCAAGCGCATCCAGGAGAACGCCCAGAAGGGCGGACTCCTCACGGACTATTACTACTACGGCACCGGCGACATCGGCGGCTCCCCACGCGAACCCTCGGTGGCGCTGATGGAGGCGATCATCACGAAGGGCTTGGGCATCATTCCGCCGCCGCAGGTCCAGCGTGCGCCGGGCGCGCCTGCGCCCGCACCAGTCGAGGCGCCACGGCCGGTGAAGGTCGGCCAAGGTGCGTTGCACGTGGTGCAAGGCAGCGCCGAGCAGATGTTTCTCGACATCAAGCCTGAACAGATCGCGGGTCTGCAGCACTACAAGGGCGACCTGCTGCTCATCGAGCACTCGGCGGGCTCGCTCACGTCGCAGACGTATCTCAAACGTTGGAATCGACAGAACGAAGTGCTCGCCGATGCCGCCGAGCGCGCGTCGGTGGCGGCCGCGTGGCTAGGTGCGCGTCCGTATCCAATGAAGCGTCTGAACGACGCATGGACGCTCGTGATGGGCGGGCAGTTCCACGACGTGATTCCGGGCACGTCGATTCCCAAGGCGTACGAGTATGCCTGGAACGACCAACTCTTGGCGCTGAATCAGTTCTCGACGGTGCTGACCAGCGCCACGGATGCCGTGTCATCGGCCATGAACACCCAAGTGAAGGGTGTGCCGGTGACGGTGTTCAACCCGCTGAACATCGCGCGCGAGGACGCGGTGGAAGCAGCGGTCACGTTCGCGAACGGAACACCAAAGGCGGTGCGCGTCACTGGGCCCGACGGCAAGGACGTGGCGGCGCAGCTCACGCTCGCCGGCAAGGTGCTCTTCCTCGCCAAGGTGCCGTCGTCGGGCTACGCCGTCTTCGACGTGCAGCCTGCGGACGTGGCGGCACCCGCCAAGGCGATGTCGGTCTCGGAATCATCGCTCGAAAATGCCCGCTACCGCATTGCCATCGACCAGAACGGCGATGTGTCCAGCGTGTACGACAAGCTGGTCAAGAAGGAACTGCTCTCGGCGCCGATTCGCCTCGCCATCAAGACCGACAAGCCGGTGGACTGGCCCGCGTGGAACATGGACTGGGCCGATCAACAGAAGGCGCCCCGCGCTTTTGTGCAGGGCCCGGCGAAAGTGCGCGTCGTCGAACGCGGTCCGGCGCGCGTCGCGGTTGAGATCTCGCGCCAGACCGAAGGGTCCATGTTTGTACAGACCATTCGCCTTGCGGCCGGCGATGCGGGCAATCGCGTGGAGTTCGGCAACGTCATCGACTGGAAGACCGCCGAGGCCAACCTCAAAGCGACGTTCTCGCTGAGCGCGGAGAATTCGCTGGCCACGTACAACTGGGACATCGGCACGATCCAGCGCGGCAACAACAACGAAAAGAAGTTCGAAGTGCCGTCGCATCAGTGGCTCGATCTCACCGACAAGAGCGGCGCATTTGGCGTGACGGTCCTGTCGGACAGCAAGAACGCCTCTGACAAGCCCGACGATCACACGCTGCGGTTGACCCTGATGCGCACGCCCGGCATCGGCACCGGCAATGGGCGGTCGTACGCCGACCAGTCGAGCCAGGACTGGGGGCATCACGAGTTCGTGTTCGGGCTGGCGGCGCACGCCGGCGACTGGCGGCAAGGCCAAACCGACTGGCAGGCCTGGCGTTTGAACCAGCCGCTGCTCGCGTTCGAAGTGCCCAAGCATGCCGGCGCACTTGGCCAGAGCTTTTCGCTCTTTACGCTCAGCAACAATCGCGTGCGCACGCTCGCCGTGAAACACGCGGAGCAGAGTGAGGAGATCGTCGTGCGCTTGGTGGAACTCGATGGCAAGCCGGCCAAGGGCGTGCGTCTCGCGTTCGCCGGCCCCATCGCGTCGGCGCGCGAAATCACCGGCGCGGAACAGCCGCTGGGCGTCGCCACGTTGACGGCGGGCGCGCTCGTGACGGATTTCACACCCTATCAGATCCGAAGCTTCGCGCTCACGCTCGGCGCGGCGCCAACGACGGCCACCGCAGCCGCGTCACAGTCCGTCGCGCTTGCCTACGATCGCAAGGTCGCCAGCACCGATCACTCCGTGAGTGGTGGCACCTTCGATGGAGCGGGTCGCAGCTTGCCAGCCGAGATGCTCCCCCGCGATCTGCCATTTGGCGCGATCCACTTTGCGCTCGCACGCGCCGACTCGTTCAATGCCGTGGTCGCGCAAGGCCAGACGATCGCGCTGCCGCCGGGAGCGTTCAACAAGGTCTACGTGCTGGCCGCGTCCGACGGCGACCAGAAGGCGACGTTCCGTGTCGGCGACGCGCCAGTGGAAGTCACGGTGCAGGATTGGGGCGGCTACGTCGGGCAGTGGGACAACCGCATCTGGAACAAGCGGGAAGAGCAGGTGCCGCCGCGGCCCGACGCTCCAGCGGGCACACCGCTGCGCACGCGCACGGTGCAGGACTATGCCGGTCTCACGCCGGGATTCGTGAAGCGTGCGCCAGTGGCATGGTTCGCGTCGCATCGGCATTTGAGCGACGGCAGCAATGATCCGTATGCGTACTCGTACCTGTACGCGTACGCGTTCGACGTGCCGGCCGGAGCAACGACGCTCACGCTGCCGGTGAACAGCCGCATCCGCGTGATGGCAGTCACCGTCGCCAAGGACGGCGGCACGGTGCGCGCGGTGTCGCAGTTGTACGACGCATTGGAGAAGTAAGGTTCAGGATTGACGGCAGGAATCACGGATCCCGATCGCGGACGACGACGGCCGATGGCGATTGCCGATAAACCAATCGCGATCCAAGTCCGTAGTCTGTATCATCAATCGAAATCCGTGATCCCTGTCCTCAGTCGAGGCCCCATGCTCGCGCGCCGATCATTGCTCGTCTTCGCCGCCGTCTTCGCCACCGTCTTTGCCGCCGTCTTCGCGGCTCCGCTGCTGGCGCAGTCACCCAACGATTCCACGATTCGCGCCATCCTCAAGGAGCGCGTCGATGCCGGCCGCTTTGTCGGCGTCGTCGTGGGCCTCGTGACCCGCGAGGGCACGCGCCGAGTCATCGCCTACGAACACAACGCGGGCGTGCAGCCGTTCGACGGCAACACCGTCTTCGAGATCGGCTCCATCACCAAGACGTTTACCGCGGCGATTCTCGCCGACATGGTGAGGCAGGGTGAAGTCTCGCTGGACGACCCGGTGGTGAAGTTCCTCCCGGCTGGCACTGTGATCCCGGCTCGCGACGGCAAGCAGATCACGCTGCTCGATCTCGCCACGCAGTCGTCGGGATTGCCGGGGATGCCCGACAATTTCAAGCCGAAGGATGCCACCAACCCGTACGCGGACTACACGGTCGCCCAGATGTACGAGTTCCTCGGCCGCTACCAGCTGACGCGCGACATCGGATCCAAGTACGAGTATTCCAATCTTGGCGTCGGGCTGCTCGGGCATGCGCTCGCGCTCAAAGCCGGCAAGCCGTACGAAGCGCTCGTGACGGAACGCGTGCTCAAACCGCTCGGAATGAACGACACGCGCATTACGCTCACGAGCGCAATGGAGAAGCATCTCGCCCCCGGGCATGCTCCCGACGGCGCGCCGGCGCACAACTGGGATCTGCCCACGCTCGCCGGCGCCGGTGCCCTCCGCTCGAGCGTGAACGACATGCTCATCTACATTCACGCCAACGCGGACTCGATGTCCAGGCCGCTCGGCGCCACGCTGGCGATGACGCATTTCGCACGGCGTCCCGGCCCATCGACGCAGCTCATGCTCGGCCTGGCCTGGCATCGTCTCAAGGGACCCGGTGGCACCACCCTCGTCTGGCACAACGGCGGCACGGGCGGCTACCGCACCTTCACTGGCTACAGCGAGGCGACGGGCGAAGGTGTCGTGGTGCTCTCAAACACCGCCCAAAGTGTTGACGACATCGGCATGCATCTGCTCGACGCGAGCTTCCCGCTCGCGCCCGTGCCGAAGCAGCGCACGGCAATCTCGCTCGCGGCCGACGTGCTCGACCGCTACCTCGGTACCTTCGCCATCACGCCCGCCTTTGCGTTGACCATTACCCGCGAAGGAACGCAGCTCTACGCGCAGGCCACCGATCAGCCGCGCTTCGCGCTCTTCGCCGAAAAGGAGGACGAGTTCTTCCTGAAGGTGGTGGACGCGCAGGTCTCGTTCACGAAGGACAGCACGGGCGCGGTGACCGGGCTGGTGCTCCACCAGAATGGGGCAAATATGAAAGCAGTGAGGAAATAGATCACGGATCACGATGAGGGATCACGAATTGGGAATTGGACAAGCGATGGGCCCGTATGCCAGGAGGCATCCGGGCCCATCGCAATCGCAATCCTCAATCACGATCCTGAATCGCAATCCGTGATCCCTGTCCTAAATCGCCCTCACGCTCCAACGGCGCCGCTGAACAGCGAGTGCATATCCAGCGCCGGCGCCTTCACCTTGCTCGCCAGCGACACATACGCGCGGGCCAGCGCGTCCTTGCCCGCGCCGAGTACCGTGCTCACGAGGCCCAGCGCCTCCGCGTACTGCTCCGGTGCGAGTTCTTTGATGATGCGCGTCCAGATCGCCTCCTCGAGCACATTGAACGCCGTCTGCACTTCCCAGAGGTCAAAGCCGGACGCAAACCGCTCGTGCGCGACTGACTCGGCATGCGCGATCATCGTACCCAGTGTCCGCTCGGCGACCGCTTCGACCGTGAGAAGGTATAACGCGTCGAGGCGCGCTCGTGCGCGATCCATGCCGTCTTGCTCGTAGCTCTTCAAGTGCGATCGTTGCATGGCCTGGAAGGCGTCGTCAACGATGATCGTCGCTCGGTCGCGCAGAAGTTGTGAAAGTTCCATGGTGCCCATGTCCAGTGAGGTCGGACGAATCAAGGGTTGTTCGCGCAGTGTGGAAAATCACGCCACGCACGAATGGCGCCGCGATGCACTGCGCAGCCACGGTGAAATATACCATGTGGCCTGGCGACGCTCGTTCGATCGCCGCTGGCGGCGCGGTCGCCAAACGACCAATTTCGAAGCTGCACTCTCCACACTGGCACACTCGCAAGATCCCATGACATCCCGCATGAAGCTCAGCACGCTGTTCGTCCTCGCGCTGCTGGCGCCGCTCGCGCCGCGCACCGCCGCCATCGCGCAAGACGATCCCTGCAAGGCCATCATCGCCCCGCTTCGCGCGCGCTTCGCGCCCGACCGCCGCGTCGCCGTCTTCGACGTTGCCTGCGCCCAGCAGGCGGCGCAGCTCGTCGTGAAGGGCGACGTCGATCAGGACGCCGCGCGCCGTGACGTCATCGCGGCGCTGACCGCGGCGAAACTGACCGGCATCGTCGACAGCATTCGCGTCCTCCCCGATCCGGCCCTCGCCGCGACGCCGGTGGGTATTGTGAAGGTCAGCGTCGGCAACGTGCGCTCCAACCCTGCGCATTCCGCCGAACTTGCCACGCAGGTCATGATGGGAATGGTCGTGAAGGTGCTCAAGCGACAGGGCGACTGGTATTACGTCCAGGGCCCCGACAAGTACCTCGGCTGGCTCGAGGGCGCCGCGATGCATCTTACCAGGCAGTCCGTCGCCGATGCGTGGCAGAGCGGGCCTCGCGTGATCGTCACGGGCTACTTCGGCGTCGTGCGCACGAAGCCCGATGCCGCCGCGCTGCCCGTCAGCGACGCCGTGCCCGGCGTGCTGTTCAAGGACGATGGCCTCAAAGGGCAGTGGCGCGCCGTGGAGACGCCCGACGGACGCAAGGGCTTCATCGAGCGGCAGCTCGTGAGCGAATACGCCGCGTGGAAGGCGTCGCGCTCCCTGACCGGCGAAACCGTTGAGGAAACCGCCAAGCGATTCATCGGTGTGCCCTACCTCTGGGGAGGCACGTCGCCCAAGGGCATGGACTGCTCGGGTTTCACCAAGACGGTCTTCCGGCTGAACGGACTGGAACTGAATCGCGATGCCAACCAGCAGGCGCAGATGGGAAACGAGGTGCCTACTGATGACGATCTGCGGCAGCTCACCAAGGGCGACCTGATGTTCTTTGGCCAGCGCGCAACGGCCGAACGCCCCGAGCGCATCACGCACGTCGGGATCTACTTGCAGGACAAGCAGATCATTCACACGCCGGGCGGCGCGGGCGTACGCATCGACAGCTTCGACCCGATGGCGCCGAACTTCAACGACGGACTGGTGCGGTCGTTGGTGCGCGCACGGCGCATCATCGTCTCGCCGCGGACGCAGCCGTAGGCACAGCTGGATTCGGCGCACCGGGTACCGGTGCGCCAGACGCGGCACTCACTCTCTCGGCGCGCATTGCCCGCCACCGGTGCCGGGCCATACATTCGCCGCATGCATCCCATCGACTCCGCCCTCGGCGGCCGATACCGTGTGGAGCGCGAACTCGGACGAGGCGGCATGGGCACCGTGTATCTCGCCCGCGACGTGCGGCTCGACCGGCCGATCGCGCTCAAGGTGCTCCCGGCCGAGTTGGCGAGCGACGCGGCGCTGCGCGAACGGTTCCTGCGCGAGACGCGCATGGCGGCGTCGTTCTCGCATCCCAACATCGTCCCGGTGCACGCCATTGAGGAGAGTGAAGAGCTCCTCGCCTTCGCCATGGGATTCATCGAGGGCGAGAGTCTCGCCGAGCGTGTCCGGCGCTCTGGATCACTCGACGCGCGCACCGTCGCGCGCCTGCTCGTGGACGTGGCGTACGCCCTCGCGTATGCCCACGGACGCGGCGTCGTGCATCGCGACATCAAGCCCGACAATATCATGATCGAGCGCGCCACCGGACGCGCGCTGTTGATGGACTTCGGCATCTCCCGCACCATCACCGCCGCGGTGGAAGGGCAGGGACTCACCCGCGTCGGCGAAGTGGTGGGCACGCCCGAGTACATGAGTCCGGAGCAGGCGTCGGGTGATCGCGTAGACGGCCGTAGCGACTTGTACTCCCTCGGACTGGTCGCGTTGTTCGCGCTGACGGGTCGGACGCCCGTCACCGGCGAGTCCACGCAGCAGATCATCGTGCGTCAGCTCACCGAGCCGTTGCCCCCCGCGATGTCGCTGCGCGCCGACCTCCCGTCCGCGCTCGCCGAGGCGATTGACCGCTGCGTGTCCAAGGATCCCGCGGTCCGCTATGCGTCGGCGGAAGCGCTCGTCGACGTACTCGATCGCGCGCAGCTTGCGGCGCCAGATATTCCGCTGCCGATTCGCCTCTTCGCGCAAGAGTTGGGCACGGTCGGGCTCGTCCTGGTGTTCATTCTGATCGTCAGCACCATGCTCTACGATCGTGGGCGCGCGTCGCGCCTGAGTTCCATCGACTCGATCATTCCGGTGATGGTGCTCATCGGCGTCGCGATCACGCGTGTGCTGCAGGTGCGATTCGAAGCACGCCGGCTCGCCGCGTCCGGTTTCTCGGTGAACGACATCCTCAAGGGCATGCGCGCGGTGCTCGCCGAGCACGAAAGCATGCGCGCCGTACTGCGCGCGGATGCCGAGACGCACCGGCGCCGCCGGCGCACGGTGAAACACGCGCTATTCCAGTTGCCCATCGCCGTCGGGCTGATCGCGCTCGCGCTCTCGATGCGTGAGCAAGTCGGACCGGCGCAGTTCCGCATCGGCGCGCTCGGCGGCACGCTCGTGATCACCGGTTTGGTGATGCTCGGCGTCGCGTTCATTCTGCTCGCGCGGAGCCCCTTCCGGTCACCACCGGGCGAACGCCTCTTCCGGCTCGTGTGGCTGGGACCCGTCGGCAGGGCATTCGTGCGGAGCGCGGCACGCGGCACACAACCCGCTGCCACGGCCTCGACAGGAAACACCGGTGCGCCCGCGATGCCGGCTGCACCCGAGAGGCCTGCATCCGTCACGATCAGCAAGAACGGCGACACGCGACTGGCCGAACTCGAGCATCGCGTGCGCACGCTCGAGGAGTGGCGGGACCAGCGATCATCGCCGTGACTCAGGCGCGCGAGGCGTCGCGCCGTGCGCCTGACGCCTCGCGACGCGCCGCCTAGCCCTTCAGCTTGCGCACACCGATCCCCGGCCGATTCCGCAGCGTCATCTTGCCGTCCAGCACCTGTGTGCCGTCGAACACGTCATTGCTGATCAGCAACGCGCCGTCGAGATCGGCCCAGTCCACCATCGGCGAGAGGTGCGACGCGGCGGAAATGCCGCACGACGTCTCGGTCATGCAGCCGAGCATGACCTTCATGCCAAGCGAACGCGCCAGCACGATCATCTTGTGCGCTTCGCGCATGCCCGTGCACTTCATCAGCTTGATGTTGACGCCGTGGTACACGCCCTTTGCCTTGGGAATATCGGCGAGGCGCTGCACGCCTTCATCACCGATGATGGGCAACGGGCTGCGCTCGGTCAGCCACGCGAGGTCGTCCACCTGCTCCTTCGGCATCGGCTGTTCCACCATCACCACGCCCCTGTCCTTCAGCCAGTGCACCATGTCCAACGCGGCGGCGCGGTCCTTCCACCCCTGATTCACATCCGACGTGATCGGCTTGTCCGTCACCGAACGGATCGTCTCGATCATCATCTTGTCGGTGTCACGCCCCAGCTTGACCTTCAGCACCTTATACTCGGCCGCTTCCTTCGTCTTGGCGCGCACCACGTCTTCCGTGTCGATGCCGATCGTGAATGACGTGTAGGGCGTCTTCGCCGCGCTGAAGCCCCAGATGTTGTACCACGGCTGCTTCAGCAGCCGGCCGACGAGATCGTGCAGCGCGATGTCCACCGACGCCTTGGCCGCCGGATTGCCGGGTGCCAGCATGTCGATGTCGTGCAGGATCGTCTCGAGTTCAAACGGATTGTCATACTTCGACAGATCCACCTTCGAGAGAAACGCGGTCGCCGACTCGTGCGACTCGCCGAGGTACGGCGGCATCGACGCCTCGCCGTAGCCGGTGATGCCTTCGTATTCGATTTCCGTCAGCACGACCGGCGTGGTCGTGCGCGACGAGGTGGCAATCGTGAAAACGTGCTTGAGTTGAATGGTGAACGGACGGAAGCGGAGCTTCATGCGTCCGCCGGAGCGCGGCGCTTGCGCCGCGGCCGCCTCCGGAGTGCGCACGAGATTGGCGGCGAGTGCCGAGCCTGCCAGCACGGAGGAGTGCTTCAGGAAGTCACGTCGGTTATGTGTCACTGGAGTCACGCGGAATTGGATGTGCGATCACCGGGCGACGCTCACCGATCGTCAGGTGCCACGCGCCGAACGGCGGGGCGCGACGCGCCCTGACGGTGAGTCTACGGCCGTCGCGAGGCACCTGCAAGCACGGCGCAATGCGCCGCACACTGTGCCACGACGCGTGAGGGCCGCAACGTAAACGGTGGCGCGGCACGCACGATGCGCCGCGCCACCGTGGAACTCGCGCCGGTCAGCGCTCGATCAGGCCCTTCAGCGCGTCCTTCACACGTGGATCGTCTGACCGGCCGAGCAGCGAGATGGCGCGCCGCCGCCGCGCCGGCGGCTCGGTGGGCGACTGCGCGATGCCCAGCAGCCACTGCGTGTTCTCCGTGCCACCCGCGGTCGCCAGCGTCGAAATGGCCGCGTCGCGCTGCCGGTCGGACGTGAACGTGGCGTACAACTCGCGCAGCAGTTTGTAGTCTGCGCCGCTGGCGTACTCGCTGCCGAGGCCGCGAATGGCGGCATCGCGGCTGTCATCGTCGAGATCGGCACGACGCACCGCTTGTCGCGTGAAGGCGCGCGCCCGCGGATCGCCGGAGCGCGTCAGGTTCGCGATCGCCTGCTTGGCGAGCCAGCCGTCGGCATCGGCCGCGTACGTGATCAACGCGGGAATGCCCTCGCCGCGGTCTAGCGACGAGATGGTGGACAGCGCACTCTGCCGCAGGCTCTCGCTCTCCGTGCGGTTGCGCACGAGTTGATCGAGCGTGCCTTCCACGGCGGCCGCGCCGAGCCCACCCGGTTCAGCGCGCCGCCGCGCGAGCCACGACAGCGCGCTTCGGCGCACGTCGCGCGCACGATCCTGGTCTTTCGCGAGCACGGCGAGCGCCGGCGTCAGCACGGCGCTGTCGGCCAGTATCGCCGGTAACAGCGCCTCACGCGCCGGACGGCCATCAAGCGTCGCGGCCAGCGTGAGCAGGTACGTTGCCGCCTCACGCGCGCCGACCGCACCGAGGTCCTGGCTCACCGACGCATCGGCGGCCAGCGGTCCGGCAAACGTCTCGATGCGCACGACGTCGCGGCCGGCGCGCGTCAGCACCACGCGCACCGGACCAGCGAGGCAGGTGTCGCCGCCGCCGTTGCCGTTGCCGTTGTACGAGCCGTACCAGCTTGCGTCATCCGCCCGCAGCCAGCTGCGCCCGTTGCCGCACACGCCGTCGCGGGCCGCAAAGTGGAACTGCACGCCATCACCCGGCGCGGCAGCCACACGCCGGTCGAGTGATTGCGCGCCGGCGGTCGTCGCGGCGACCGCCGCGCACGCCGCGGCAGCTACGCACGCCATCGCCACCACGCGCGCCGTGGCGGACACACACGCCGTGCGCAGTCGCCAACGCCGTAGGGTGGTCATTTTTCGATGAGCTCCATGAGCAGCTTGGTGGTCCGCGGATCCTTCTTGCGGCTCAGCACGTTGATCGCGTAACGGCGCAGATTCGGATCCGTGCCGGTCTTTACGATGTCGAGCAGCTTGTCGGTCGCCTCGGGCTCCTTGCGATTGCCAAGCACGCCGATCAGCGACTCGCGCAGCGGCCGCTGGCTCACGCCGTCGTACAGCTTGGAGAGGCTCGCGACATCCAGAAACTCGCCGGCCCGGTTGATCGCCTGCATGCGGGCGTCCATCGACTCGTCCTCATTCTTCGCGATGGCGAGCAGCCACTGATTGTTTGCCTCGCCGCCCAGTCGGCCGACGGCCGACGCAATCCGCGACTTGATGCGCACACTCTCGGTCTTGCCGTACAGGCCGCGCAGCCACGCGGCGTCGTCGGCTCCAATCTTGTCGCGGTCAAGTCCTTCGAGGGCGGTGAGGCGCAGCGCCTCGGAGGCGTCGTTCCGCTCGACCAGCGCATGGATCTCGGCTTTGGCGCGCGCGTTCGCCGAGCCGGCCAGCGCCCGCACCACCGCGCGCTGCAGCTGCTCGTCGTCGCTGGAGCGCGACATCTCGATCAGCGCGTTCACGCCGTCGTCGCCCCCCACGCGCGTCAGCCAGTTCACCGCTTCGCCGCGCACCTCGAGCGACGGATCGCTCTTGGCGACCGCCAGCAGCGTCGCCGCGGCCGAAGCGTCGTGCTTGTTGCCAACGATAAACACCGCGTTGCGCCGCAGGGGCACCGAGCATTCGTCGCGACGGGCGAGAATCTTCTTGGTCATTTGCTGCGCCCCTTCGGCATCAACTTGCATGAGCGCGCTCAGCGCCTCGGCGCGCACCGAGAGTTCCTCACGGTCGCAGACCGCGCCGTCGGTGGCGAGCGCGCGTTTCACCGCGGCATCGGTACCGAGCCCACGCGTGCTCAAAACACCGGCAATGCGCGCCGCCAGCGCACTCGCGTCCGCCTGAATGCGTTCGCGCACCGGGCTCTGCGCCGTCGCCGCTCCCGCGCCTGCACCAGCGCCTCTACCAGCCCCCGCCTTGTTCACGGCGGTGACGCCGCCGCCGTACACCCTGGTCTCGCCCTCTGCGAGCGTGCGCGCCCCGGGATACTTGGCTTTCTGCGCTTCAAGTGCCGCGAGCGCTTCCTGCAACTCCGCCGTGCCGCCGATGCGATACAGCGCAAACGCCTGCCAATACGGAGAGTCCGCGGCGTACGACGAGCTGGGATACTTCTGCGGCAATTCCTTGAACAGTTGCGCGGCGCGTCGATAATCACCGCGGTTCAGCTGCTCGCGCGCCATGCGGTACAGCGAGTCCGCCGGATCCTGCTGCGCCCACGGCGAGCGCGGCGACTCGGCGAACGAGCGTCCCGACGAGAATGGCGCGTAGGCCATGCCCTCGATCGTGACGGCCCGCGTCGCGGCGCGCGCGAACTCATCCACCTGCAACGCCTCGGCCCGCGCGTATTCACGCGCCTGCAGCGCCTCGGCACGCGCCTGTGCGCTGATCGCCCGCCCCTCGGCGCGCACGGCGTCACTGGCGGCCATCGCCTGCGCGCGCGCGTCCTCGGCCATCATCATTTCGCCGGCGCGCGATATCGCTGGCATCGGTCGCGCCGAAGGCGCGGGCGCGGCTGCGGCCGCGGGCGCCACGGCTGGCGCCGGAGCGACGGGCGCCGGCGCTGGAGCCGGTCGCACCGGCACACCCTGCGCACCGAGCGCCGCCGCCGTGAGCATCGACATCAGAATCGTGGTCGTTCGCATGCGAGTCATCCTCAGTATTCGTTGGTGGCGAGGTCGGCAACCGCGGACCGCACGCGCGGCACGAGGTCGCGCTCCTCGAGCGCGTTGGTGATCAAGGCGATGTCGGCACGCTGTCGCGGAGATTGCAGCCGCGCGACCTGCGCGAGGACGAGTTCAAGGTCTTGCAACAGGTCACGCATCCGCGGATCCGTTCCGACCGGCGAGTCGAGCAGGCGCCTGGTGGTGGTGAGCAACTGCCCGGCTTGCGCCGACAGTTCCGCGTTCGGTTTCGACGCGCTCGGCGTTCGCAGCCCCGTCAGCAGCACGGCCGTGCGGCCCAGCAGTTCAACCGTCGTCCGTTGATAGGGATCGTTCGCGCCCGTCATCGGCGAGGTGGCAATCGATGCCTCATGCGGCCGGTCGATTGGCGCGGTGTACCGGCCGACCGCCACGCCCAGCAGCAGCACCGCGGCGGCAGCGGCGGACAGCAACGTCCATCGCACCGCGCGGTGCGGACGCGCTGATTCGGCGAACGCCTCGCGTTCAATGCCCGCCCACATGCTGTCCAGCGGCGCCGCGGGCGGCACGCGGTAGCTTCGCGCCGCATCGTTGAGCAGTTGGTCGAGTTGCCGGTCGTCGATCATCGTGCCTCCCAGTGGTTCGCGAGCGCCTCGCGGAGCAGGGCTCGCGCATCGAACACTCGGCTCTTGCTCGTCCCTTCGGCGATGCCGAGCGCTTCGCCAATCTCCGTGTGCGTGTAGCCCTCGATGGCGTGCATCACGAGCGCCACCCGCAGTCCTTCCGGCAGGGCATCGATCGCCCCCGCCAGCGCGGCCCGCAGATCCGGATCTGCCGCCGCCGTGCCGTCGATGACGTCGCGCGCGTCATCAAGCGCTGTTTCCCGCTCCCGCAGCCGCCGCACCTTGCGCATCGAGTTCAACGCGGTGGTCAGCGCCACCCGGTGCAGCCAGGTGGAAAAACTTGATTCTCCGCGAAACGACTTCAGCCCTCGGAACACCTGCACGAACACATCCTGCGTGAGATCCTCCGCCATGTCGGCGTCGCCGCAGAGACGGAACGTGAGCCGGTGCACGCGTGCCGCATGCCGGTCGTACAAGGCACGCGCCGCCCCACGGTCGCCGTCCGCCGCGCGGGCGATCAGCGATCGTTCATCATCTCCCGTTCCTGCGGCGACTGCGATGGCGGATCCTGTCATCGTCTCGGCAAGTTGGACACAGGGTGCGCGAAAAGCGTTGGGCGCGAAGGTTCACGCGAGGGCAGACCGTCCATCAACCTGCGCGCGCCAACCTCGCGGCGGGAGTAGAACCACGCCACGCACCGGCTGCAACGCAGATGGCCCCGAACGCCAGTCGGCATTCGGGGCCATCGCCATCGAAATCCGCAATCACAATCCTAGATCGTAATCCGTGATCCCTGTCCCAAATCAGATGTCCAGATTGGACACGAATTTCGCATTCGCCTCGATAAACGCCCGCCGCGGCTCCACCTCGTCGCCCATCAGGCACTCGAACAGCGAGTGCGCCTGCGCAGCGTCGTCGATGCCCACTTTCAGAATCGTCCGCGTCGCGGGATCCATCGTCGTCTTCCAGAGCTGCTCCGGGTTCATCTCGCCGAGACCCTTGTAGCGCTGAATGTTGACGTTGGCCTTGCCGTCAGCGCCGCCCAGCCGCGCCGAAATCTCCTCGCGCTGCGCTTCGTCGAAGGCGTAATACTCTTCCTTGCCCTTCGCCACGCGATACAGCGGCGGCTGCGCGATATAAATGAAGCCGCTCTCGATGAGCTGCGGCATCTGCCGGAAGAAGAACGTCAGCAGCAGCGTGCGAATGTGCGCGCCGTCGACGTCCGCGTCCGTCATGATGATGATCTTGTGGTAGCGCGCCTGCTCGATCGAGAAGTCTTCCTCGCCGATCCCCGACCCGATGGCCGTGATGATCGTGCGGATCTCCTCGTTGCTCAGGATCTTGTCGATGCGCGCCCGCTCGACATTCAGGATCTTGCCGCGCAGCGGCAGGATGGCCTGGAACATCCGGTCGCGCCCCTGCTTGGCCGAGCCGCCGGCCGAGTCGCCTTCGACCAGGTAGAGCTCGCACAGGGCCGGGTCGCTCAGCGAACAGTCGGCGAGCTTGCCCGGCAGGTTGCCGACGTCGAGCGCCGACTTCTTGCGCGTCAGGTCGCGCGCCTTGCGCGCCGCCTCGCGGGCCCGCGCCGCCGCCAGCGCCTTCTCGATGACAATGTTGCCGACGCGCGGATGCTCCTCGAGATACTCGGCGAGCCACTCGTTGACGTACGTCTTGACCGCCGTCTCCACCTCGGAGTTGCCCAGCTTCGTCTTGGTCTGCCCTTCGAACTGCGGCTCCTTCACCTTCACGCTGAGCACGGCGGTGAGCCCCTCGCGCACGTCGTCGCCGCTGAGACGCAGCTCCTTGTCCTTCTTCGCGATGTTCGCCTTGTCGAGGTGCTTGTTGATCACCGAGGTCAGCGCCGACTTGAAGCCGGTGAGGTGGGTGCCGCCCTCGTGCGTGTTGATGTTGTTGACGAACGAGAACATCGTCTCGTTGTAGCCGTCGTTGTACTGCAGCGCGATCTCGATGCCGATGTCATCCTTGTCGGCGTCGGCATAGAGAATCTCGTTGTGCAGCGCCTTGCGGTTCTGGTTCAGGAACTGCACGAACTCGCGCAGGCCGCCCTTGGCGTGGAACGTCTCTTCCTTTTCCTCGCCGGCGCGCTCGTCCTTGAGCGTGATCTTCACGCCCTTGTTCAGGAACGACAGCTCGCGCAGCCGCGACTGCAGCGTGGCGTAGTCGTAATGCAGCTCGGTGAAGATCTCGTGGTCGGGCTTGAACCAGATCGTGGTCCCGCTTTCCTTGGGATTCGCTTTGCCGAGCACCTTGAGCTTCGTCGTCGTGTCGCCACGCACGAAGTCCATGTAGTGCTCCTTGCCATCGAGCTTGATCCAGACCTTCAGCGATTCGGACAGCGCGTTCACCACCGACACACCCACGCCGTGCAGGCCGCCCGACACCTTGTAGGAGTTCTTGTCGAACTTGCCGCCGGCATGCAGCACGGTCAGCGCCAGCTCGACACCGGGCAGGTGCTCCGTGGGATGCATGTCCACCGGAATGCCGCGCCCGTTATCCACGACCGTGATGGAATCATCGGCGTGGATGGTGCATTGGATGTTGTCGCAGTAGCCGGCCAGCGCCTCGTCAATCGAGTTGTCAATCACCTCGTACACGAGGTGGTGCAACCCGCGCGCCGAGGTCGAGCCGATGTACATGCCGGGACGCTTGCGAACGGCCTCGAGTCCCTTGAGGACCTGAATGCCGGAGGCGTCGTAGTGCGATTCAGCCGCGTCGTTCGTTTTGGCCATTGCGCGTGCAGAAAGGGGAGTTGGGGAGGCTCCAAAGAAACGCCGAATTGGGACGTTTCTCCACAACTCCAATACTATAATTGAAAACGCCCCGAAATGCAACCAGGGCGACACTTCGCAAGTTGCTTATTGACAACAAGTTACCGCAGAAGCTCCCAGCGGATCTTGCGAACGACGTCTTTCCCGGCGCTCTTGTTCACTTTCGCGACCAGCGATCGCTCCATCATTTGCAGTTCCTGCAGCCACGCGTTGGTCTTCACGCCAACCGTCAGCGTGCCGTTCTCTGCGATGGCCCGTGCGTGCGTCACGGCGGCGATCTGCGGCCCAACGGCCCCCGCCCAGTGTCCCAGCACCTCCGCCCGCGCGATGCGCGCGCCCAGCGCACTGCCGGCCAGCATTTCGGCCAGCGCATCGCCGACCTTGGCGGGACCGCGGCGCCGTTCACTCATGCGCCCTCCGACAGGTCGCCGCCGGCAATCCGGTAGCGCGCCAGGCGCGTGAATCGGTCGGGGATCTCCTCCGGGCGCGGAACGCAAAGCACCACCTGCCCGACGCCGGCTTCGAGCAGCAGGTCGAGTACGCGCGCCGCACGCCGATTGTCGAGTTCCGCGAACGGGTCGTCGAGCAGGAGCACCGGCAGCGTGCCTCGCCGCGCACGCAGCGTGGCTGCCTCGAGCAAACGCAGCGCGATCGCGCCCGTGCGCTGCTGTCCCGCGGACCCGACGACGCGCAAGTCGCGGCCGTCGAGCGACAGTGCCAGGTCGTCGCGATGCGGTCCGGTGTGCGTGCTGCCGCGCCGCAGGTCATGCTCGCGCGACCGTTCGAGTGCCTCGCGCAGCGCCGCGTGGCCGTCGCCGTCGGCGGTCAGCGTCGTGGCATAGGCAATCGTCGCGCGCCCCGGCTCGCCGATGGCGTGCGACAAGCGCGTGAACTCGTCGGCGTGCTGCCGCACCCAGGCGCGCCGTTCCTCCACCAGCACCGCGCCGTGCTCGGCGAGCGCCGGCTCCCATGCGGCCGCGGCATCAGCGCCGCGGCGATGGCGCTGCGCGTCGCGCAGCGCGGCGTTGCGCCGCTCGAGCGCGGCGCGGTAGTGGCGCAGCGCGCGCAGGTAGCGTGCCGACGTCAGCGCGAGCGTGATGTCGAGAAAACGCCGCCGCTCGCCCGGCCCGTCGCTCACGAGCGTCACGTCGCGCGGCGCCAGCAGCACGGAAGGCAGCGCGCCCAGCGCGTCGGTGATGCGCGCCATCTCCACGCCGTCGCGCGTCACCCGCTTGCGCCCCGCGCGATCGGCGCCGGCGCCAAGCTGCAGCACGCCCTCGGGGCCGTGGACCGTCGCGTGCACGTGAAACGCGCCCGCGTCGAATCGCACGAGGTCGCGGTCGCGCGCGCCGCGCACGGAACGCAACTGCTCGACGTAGGCGACGGCCTCGAGAAAAGACGTCTTGCCCTGTCCGTTCTCGCCGACGATCGCAATGCCCTCGGGCGGCAGGGTGACATCCACCCGCGAGAGATTGCGGAAGTCGCGGACCGCGAGCTCCGCGACGCGCGTCGGTGCGTCCTCCGGCGCTACCAACGCCGCCGGTTCCGCGTGCACGCTACTCGCCCGTGAACTGCGCAGGACGCTTGGCGAGGAACGCGGCGGTTCCTTCGGCCATGTCCCTGGTTGCGCCAAGCGAGCCGAAGAGCCGCGCCTCGAGCGCCATCGCGTCCTCCGGCAGGCGGTCGATGCCGTCGTTCACCGCTTCGATGGCGCGCGCCACGGCCATCGGACCGTTCTTGATCACCTGCAGCGCCAGCGAGCGCGCCACTTCGTGCAACGTCGCCGCCGTCGCGACGACGTCCACCAGCCCGATACGGTGCGCCTCGGCGGCGTCGACTTGTTCGCCGGTGAGAATGAGCTGCAACGCGCGCGACTTTCCGATGAGGCGCGGTAGCCGCTGCGTGCCGCCGTAACCTGGAATCAAGCCCAGCTTCACCTCGGGGAGTCCGAGCTTGGCGTGTTCGGACGCGACGCGAAAGTGGCACGCGAGGGCGAGCTCACAGCCGCCGCCAAGGGCAAAGCCGTTGACCGCCGCAATCACCGGCTTGGACAGCCGTTCGATTCTATTGAAGATGGCCTGCCCGGCGGCCGAGAGGCGCTCGAGGCCGGCGACGTCGTTGGCGGCGATTTCGGCGATGTCGGCTCCGGCTACGAAGGCGCGTCCCGCGCCCGTGACGATGACGGCGCGGACCGTGCGGTCGGTCGCGATCGCGGTGAAGACGCCGTCCAGTTCTTCCAGCACACGCCCGTTGAGCGCGTTCAGCTTGTCCGGTCGATTGACGGTGACCGTGGCGATGTGGTCCGCGACGTCGACGGTGAGGAATTCGTAGGGCATGGTGGGCGTGCCGAATTGAGGATGGTTGAAGTTACCATCGGCCGCACACGGTGGTGCAGGGGAAGGGGTCTATGGAAACGGCAAACGCGGATTGCCGCGGCGCCGCTGCCCTGCATCTTACCTCTCACGCCGCGCCGCACTCTGCCTCTTCCCCTGCACCCCACTCTGCCTCTTCCCCTGCACCCGCCGTGCCACTCTCCCTGCATCACGTCCCACGCGCGCTCACCTGGCATCCCGAGACCCGCACGCTTCGCATCATCGACCAGCGGCGGCTTCCCGAGGCGCTCGTCGAGCGAGAGCTGTGCACCATCGATGAAGTAGACGACGCCATTCGCACGCTGGCCGTGCGTGGGGCGCCCGCCATCGGGGTCGCGGCCGCACTGGGGCTCGTCGCGTCGGCCGCGCGCGAAGCACACCCGACGCGGGCATCGATCATCGCGGCCATCGCGCGGCTCGCGCGGTCGCGCCCGACGGCGGTCAACTTGCCCTGGGCGATGGCGCGGATGCGGCAGGTGATCGACGCGGGCGACGCCGACGGTGCACTGCTGCTCGATGCACTCGCCGCCGAAGCGGCGCGCATTCTCGCCGAAGACATCGCGATGTGCGAGGCGATCGGGCGTCACGGGGCGGCGCTGCTTGCCGACGAAGCGTGCGTGCTCACGCACTGCAATGCGGGCGCGCTTGCCACCGCCGGCATCGGCACCGCGCTCGCACCGGTGTATGCCGCGATGGCCGAGGGACGGCGCGTCGAAGTCATCGCCTGCGAGACGCGCCCCCTGCTCCAGGGCAGCCGCATCACCGCCTGGGAGCTGCAGCGTGCCGGTGTGCCCGTGACCGTGTGCACCGACAGCATGGCGGCGTCGCTCATGCGCGACGGCCGCGTCGATTGCGTCCTCGTCGGCGCGGACCGCATCGCCTCCAACGGCGATACCGCCAACAAGATCGGCACGTACTCGCACGCGGTGGCGGCGCGCCATCACGCACTGCCGTTCTACGTCGCCGCGCCGTCCTCGAGCATCGACGCGGCTGCACCACGCGGCAGCGCCATTGTCATCGAGCAGCGTGACGCTGACGAGGTGCGGCGTGTTGGTGACCGCGCGCTCGCCCCCGCCGACGTGCGCGTGCACAATCCGGCCTTTGACGTCACGCCCGCCGAGCTCGTGACCGCGATCATCACCGATCGCGGCATCCGCCGGCCGCCGTTCCGGTTCACCGCGTGAACGCGCCGTGCATCTGACGCTGGCCTTCCTCCTGTTCACCGGCGGTGCGCCGCGGCGCGCCGGTGACGCCTGGCTTGGCCGCGACAAGCTGCTGCACTTCGCCGTCTCCGCGGTCGTGCAGGGCGCGGCGTACTCGGCCTTTCGGCGGGACGCCCGATACGCGGTGGCGGCGCAGCGCGCGTCGCTGGTGACGGTCGCCGTTGGTGTGGGCAAGGAGCTGTACGACGCGCGACATCCAGCGCGGCACACAGCCAGCTGGCGCGATCTCGCGTGGGACGGAATCGGCGGCGCCGCGGCCACGGTGGTGGCGCACCAGGCCGATCGGTGATCGCGTCCATTTGGAATTTGCCGCGCGAAGCGACAAATTCGACGCATCCCATCAGGACCGTATGACTGACACCCAGACGCAGACTCCCGACCACACCAAGCGCCGCAGCAATTTCATCCTGCGCGCGCTCATCGACGAGATGCTCGACCAGGTGCGCACGCTCCAGCGCCAGACGGAGCGCATGTCCGATGAGGAGCGGGCCGTCGCGGAGCAGGCACTCGACGAGCTGATGGCGCGCGTGCGGCGCGCGGCCACGAAAGGGCCCGCCGCCTGATCCTGCTCGGGCAGCTGTCGCTCTGGCTTGCACTCCTCTTCGCCGCGTGGGGTGCCGTGCTTGGCCTGTCCGGGGCGCTGACGGCGCGCGCCGACCTCAGTGCGAGCGGCGAACGCGGTGTGCACGCGTCAACGGCCTTCGCCGTGCTGGCCGCCGTCGGCCTTGGTTGGGCGCTCGCGGCCGGCGACCTCACGTATCGGTACGTCGCCAGCTGGACGTCGTACGCCACGCCGCTGCCCTATCGCATCGGGGCGCTCTGGATCGGCCCGTCCGGCGTGCTGCTCTGCTGGGCGATCGCCGCGGGAGCCTGGGGATCGGTGGCGGCCCCCAGCGTGCGTCGCGGCAGCGCGATGCGCGCGTGGACCTCGGCGCTGATGGCGCTGCTTCTCCTCGCCGTGCTGGCGATGGCCGCCCTCGACGTGAATCCGTTTCTCCGCCTTCCGTTTCCGCCCGATGACGGACGCGGCCTTGCGCTGGAGTTGATGCGCCCGGTCACGCTGATCGCGGTGCCGTTCGGCTACCTCGCCATGGTGATGCTTGTCGTGCCTTCCGTGATGACGGTCATGGGCGCACTCGGCGCATCGAGCTGGCGCGACGACACGCGGCGCTGGGCCACGGCGTGCTGGGCGCTCATCGGGACGGCGATGCTGCTCGACTGGCGCCGTCGCTATGGCGACGCGGCGTGGGCAGACGACTGGCGCTGGGCGCCCGTGCACGCGGGGACGGCGTTTGCGTGGGCGGGCGCGTGGCTGTTGATGCTGGCCGCGCGACGGCCGTGGCGCGCGAATGCCGCGGCCGTCGCCGGATTCGTCGCGTTCACACTCGGCATGACCGGCCTGGCGCTGCGCCGGGCGATGGGCTGGGAAGGCGTGCACGACTTCGCCGCATCAGGCGCCGGGCGCGCCGCGGCATGGACGGCGTTGCTCGTGGTGGCGGTGCTCGCGGCCGATGAACTCATCGCGCGACGCGGGGCGAGCGGTCGCGTGGCGCACGCCATGCGCACGGCGCAGGTGGCGGTGCTCGTCGGCGCCGTGGCGCTCGTGTCAGCGGGCTTCGGGCGCAGCGCTGAGGTCGCCGTGCGCGAAGGGGGGCGTGTGCCCGTGAGCGACGTGTTCGGCACGGCGTGGACGCTCTCGCTCGAGGGTGTCTCGACGGTGGGCCGCGAAGACGTCGTCGCCAACGTCATCGCCGTGCGCGCGGCGGTGAAGGGGCGCGGCCGCGGTTTTGTCGCGCCCGAGGTGCGCTCACGCTACGCGGGCGAAGGGCGTGAGCCGGCCGACCAGCTGCAGATCTCCGGCATCGCGGCCGGACTCGCGCAGGACCTGCGCGTCGACGTGCGCGAAGCCAATACGGCGGACGCCGTGCTCACCGTGCGCTTCGTCCCGCTGGCAACGTGGCTCTGGATCGCGGGCCTGATCGCGGCGCTTGCGGCGCTCGTTGCGGCGATGACGTCGCCCGCGTCGGAGAATGCGGCCTCGCCCACCGCCGCCAGCGACACGGTCCCGGCACCGCCCGCCACGGAGGGCGCGTGACGCTCTCGTTGCTGACTGGCGGCGTGCTTGGCGCGCTCGCCGTGGTGTACGTGCTCTGGCCGCTGCTGCGGCGTCCGACGCGATAACGCGCGCGCTACGCCGCGGCCGACCGATCCTCGCGCAGCGTGCGAATGAAGCAGTGCTTCTCCGCCATCTCCACCTCGGTGCGGTCGATGCGCGTGTAGCGCAGCACTTTCTCGGGGAAATGGTCGAGCGTCATCTTCGTGAAGCCGCACGCTTCGAAGATCCGCTCCGAGAACGACGTC
Source organism: Gemmatimonadota bacterium (assembly GCA_023249375.1). Lineage (GTDB taxonomy): Bacteria > Gemmatimonadota > Gemmatimonadetes > Gemmatimonadales > Gemmatimonadaceae > PNKL01. The sequence continues at coordinate 40,463 of JAHFCT010000018.1, forward strand.
GCGAACAGCTCGTCGTAGCCGCGGCGGCGCGCGAGGTCGGCAATCTCCTCGATGAGCAGTATGCCGTAGCCGCGGCCGCGCGCCGACGGATGCACGGCGAGCCCGACCAGCTCGGCCAGTGACGGCGAATACTCGTCGATCGCCACGCAGCCAAGTATGCGCCCGTCTTCGCCGCGGATCACGCGATAGTCTGGGAGATGCTCTTCGACGAACTGCGGCGAGCGGTGCAGCGTCTTGCCTTCGGGGGCGAAGAGGTTGTTCAGCGCGGCAATCGCCGCAATGTCACGTTCGGTGGGACGGCCGATCATCCGCGCTCCGTTTCTTCGAGGCGGCGCAGCGCCACCCGTATTGGTACGACCGTCGACGCCACGCAGAGCAGCGCCGCCGCGCCAAACCCGAGCACCATCTCGAGCGGGTTGGCGGTCTGGTGGAAGGCGCGCGCCGCGAGGTAGCCGTACACCGGCCGGGCCTCGAGGATGATGGTGCCGCCAATGATGCCCACCGACGCCATCATGAACAGCAGGCCTCCGAACGACGTGGGAATCTGTGCCGCGTTCTCCGTCTCGAACTGCGGGAACATCGTCCCGAATCCGATGGCCAGGCCGGCGATGGCGAACGTCATGAAGGTGATGGTAAGCACCGAGACGAGAAACATGAAGACGGAGACTTGCAGCAGGTAGTCCGTCACCCCGACGATGCCCAGCGCGAGGATGAGCAGCGGGAGCGTCCCGACCCAGAACTTCGCCCAGAGCAGGTCGCGCATCGCCAGCGGGCTCGATCGCAGCAGCCAGAGCGTGCGCCCTTCGAGCGACACGCCGGGGAAGATGAACCGCGCGGCAATCGACGCCAGCACGAAACCGGCCAGCACGAGGTTGAGGAACGGCACCACGTTAATCAGGAAGAACGTGATCCCTTCGCCCTTGAGCGGCAGGTACTTGATGTTGAAGACGTACACCACCACGAGCACGGCGAGCAGGATGAGCTGGCTCCATTGCGTGGTGTCGCGGAAGAACAGCCGCACTTCCTTCATGATGAGTTCGCGCTTGAGCGTGCCCACCGGCCGGAGCACGCGCATCGCGACGCGCTGCAGCATGCCCGCATGCGCCCAGCGCTCGGCGCTCTCCTGCGCCTTGCTGAAGCCTGCGGCGTACAGCGCGCGGTGCAGCAGCGCGCCGAGCACGACGAAGGCCGCCGCGGTGGACCAGAGCAGGTAGAGCGAGAGCATGTCCGGCTTGTGCGACAGCCAGCCCATCACCGCCTTCTGCACCCACTCGCTCGGGAGCAGCGGCGACGTGGGGCCGCGCAGGACCGCAATGAAGTCGACGAGCGAGCGGAAGCCTTCGGGGCGCGCCAGCTTCTCCGGGCGCACCAGGCGGAAGAGCAGGATAATGCCGCCCGCCGTCAGCACCGCGATCACGCTCAGGATGTCGCGCGTGCGCCGCGCCGGGAAAATGTTCACGAGCAGCAGCGTCGTCGCGCTGCCGAGCACCGACGGGATGACGAGGAACGGCACGATCACAAAGGCGACGAAGAGGCCGAACCCCCAGCCGCCGTGATACGCGATGCCGTACGCCGTGAACATCGGAATGGCCATCAGCACCACCATCCAGCTCGAGAAGACGGTCGTCTCCACGAGCTTCGCCGCGTACACCCGCAGCCAGTCGACGGGGGCGGAGACCAGCAGATCGAGATCCTTGGCGAGGAAGAACGACGAGAGCGCCGTGATGACGTTGGAGAGCAGCAGCAGTGAGAAGAAGCTCACGAGCATCAGGCCCATCAGCTTGCCGGCCAGCAGCTCGCCGATTTCGGGGACGCCCTTGAAGTAGCTCAGCAGCCGGTAGAGCAGGCCGAAGATGAATCCCCAGAACAACAGCCCCACCACGACGAGCACGGTGATGCGCGCGCCGCGCCCGCGCTCGTCCGCCAGCGCGCGCGCGCGGGCGGTGAGCACCTTGGGCGTCAAAATCCAGAGCAGTGGCGCGTCGGGCGTGTCAACCGTGGCGTGCAGCTCTTTCGATACGCGGGCCTGGCTTTCGGTCATCGTGCTCAGTCAGCGGTTGCGGTCAACCATCTACCATCGGCCCTCTGCCGTCTGCCCCTACGCATCCAGCACATCCATCAGATTGCGCGCCGCGTTCTCCCCCGTGAGCCGCAGGAAGATCTCCTCCAGCCCGCTGCCGCCGTACGTCGCCGAGGTGCGCAGCTCTTCCATCGACCCGAGCGCGTGCATGCGGCCGTTCACGATGATCCCGATGCGGTCGCATAGCGACTCGGCCGTCGCCAGCGTGTGCGTGCTCATCATGATCGTATGGCCGCGCGCCGCGTACTCACGGAACAGGTCGCGCAGGATCTTGATCGCCTTCGGGTCGAGGCCGACGTGCGGTTCGTCAACGACAATCACCTCGGGCCGATGCACGAACGCGCTGGCGATGATCAGCTTCTGCCGCATGCCGTGGCTGTAGCTCTCCACCAGCTCGTCGCGCCATTCCTCGAGATCAAAGAGCGCCAGCAGCTCGCGCGCGCGGTGCTCCACCTGCGCGCCGTGCTGATCGTAGAGGCCGGCCACGAAGCGCAGAAACTCACCGCCCGTCAGTTTCTCGTAGATGAACGGGCGGTCCGGAATGAAGCCAAGCTTCGCCTTGGCCGCGATCGGGTCAACCGCGAGATCGATGCCGCCAATCTGCACGCGCCCCGCCGTCGGCTTCAGGATACCGGCGATGATCCGCAGCGTCGTCGTCTTGCCCGCGCCGTTGGGGCCGAGGAATCCGAACAGTTCGCCCTGCGGGACGTGCAAATCCAGCCCGTCCACCGCGACGAACGAACCGTAGTGCTTGGTCAGACCGGTGAGCCGAATCATGTCCTCGCCGTGTGTCGATGGTTCACGTGCGACCGCCCGCCCACGAGTCGATCGTTCATGTGCTACCGCCCGCTCGCGAGCGTCTTGATGTCGAGATTGCCAATCAGCCGCAGCAGTTCGGCCTGACGCGCGAGCCCGCCGACGACGAAGCGCAGGTGCGCGGCATCCGCCGGGAACTGACCGAACGTGGGATCCACCGGCACCCAGTCATCAAGCCACACCTCGGGCCACGCGTGGTAGTAGAACTTGCCGCGCACATAGGCCAGCCCCGTGGCAATACGTGCAGGAATGCCGACGGCGCGCGCCAGCGCAACGTAGAGCTGCGTGTGTTCGTTGCAGTCGCCGCGCCTGGTGCGCAGCACCTGCAGCGCATTGGGCACGCTGAACGTCACTTCCTTGGCGAGCGAATCGTACACCCAGCGGTTCAGCTTCTCCGCCACGCGTCGCGCGTCGCGCTCGAGGCCCGTGATCGCGATCGCCTTCTGCACGATGGCAATGTCGTTGCTCTGCAGCAGCGGCTCGGCGGCCAGTTCGTTCTTGAACCGGGCGAGAAATTCCGGCGCGCGCGTCGTGAGCGAAAAGGACGAGGCCGGCACCGGCTTCCGCTCGCTGAGCAGCGTGTCGCCGCGCAGCGACTGCCGGCCGCCATCGAGGTCGTAGCCGGCGAGCGTCACGCCGGTGAGCCGCACCCGCAGCTGCTGCAGCGACGACGCCTTCAGCGACACGCCGGCCGAAATGGCGGTGCTCTCGAAGATGTCGCGCGTCTCGCCGCCGGTGGCGGCCGCCGCATCACGCGCAATGCGCCAGTTCTCGAACGCGAGTTCGTACGCCATCCTTCGCAGCGTGATGCCCGCGCTCTGCTTTGCCTGCACGACGCGCCCCTGCGCATCTACCCATCCGTCAAATCCGGCGCCGTCCACGCCCGTCACGTGCCACGCGCGCACCGTGTCCGTGAGCGCGCTCTTCCACACGCGTGCCGCCGCGTCAAAGCGCGCCGAGTCGTCAATCACGAACAGGCTCTCGGCGGTGACGGTCATCGCCACGTCGCGCGAACGCATCTGCTGCGGATCGAAGGTGGGCAGGCGGTACGTCTTCCCGCGCTTCGGTGCTTCGCCCAGCGCGACGGCGAGCGGGGCGAGCGTCGGCACGAGGACGGGGCCGCGCACCGCCACGCGCTGCGTGTCCGTCGGCTGGCCCGGCACGTCCATCGCGAAGATCACGACGCTGTCACCCTCCGTGCGGCCGACCACACGCATCGGCGTCTCCGCCGCCTCCGCCTGGACGTCAAAGGTGCGCAGGGCGAGGGCGCGCGAGAGCAGCACCACCGATCGCGCCGACGCGCGGTGCACCTTGCCCGCGAGCGGCAGGTCGGCCACGAAGTAGTCGGTCACTTCGATGCCCTGCGCCACGGTGTCGATGGTCGTGGACGCGAAGCCGATGCGCGTGCCGTTCTGCTCGACCATATAGAAGGCCGCCCCCGGGCTCAGCCGAAGCGCTGCTTCGGCCAGCCGCTCCGCGCTCCCCTGAAAGAACTCGCGCCGCACGAGGAAGGCGAGTCCGCCCGCCCAGGCCGCAAGCAGCACAAGTGCCACGGTGATGCGGTATCGGCCGCGTCGAAGCAGCGTCACGCCGGCACCCGCCGCGCGCCGGGCGCGAGCTGCTGGTACCATGCCAGGTACGTGCGTTCCATCTCGCGCGCGTCAAAGCGCAGCTGGGCGTCGTCGCGGGCCGCGGCGCGCATGCGCGCTTGCGAGGCGGGATCGAGGCTCAGCAACTGCTCGATCGCGGCGGCCAGTCCCTCGGCGTCAAAACTCGGGACGAGCGCGCCCGTCCCGTGGCTCGCCGACGGGCCGTCGACGGGACGCACCTGTTCGGGGACGCCGCCGACCGCGGTCGCAACCACGGGCGTGCCGCAGGCGAGCGACTCCATGATTGCGTTCGGGTAGTTCTCGAATCGCGACGGGTGCACAAACACATCGGCCGCGCGGTAGCACGCCGCCATCGTCGCATCATCATTCACGGCGCCGACAAACCGAACCGGAAGTGTGGACGTCCACTCCATGCCCACCGTGCCGCCGACCGCCAGCAGCGCCGTGTGCTGCCCGTGCGCCTTGGTCACGAAGCGGTCGAGCGCCTCGCGAACCCACGCGCCGCCCTTCCAGCTCAGGTCGCGCAGCGAATCGGCGAGCAGCAGCACGACCGGTCGGTCGAGATCGGTAGGCAAGCCGAGCCGCGCCCGTGCCGCGACGCGGTCGCCGGGCGAGAACATCCCGAGGTCCACGCCCTGTCGGATGAGCCGCAAGCTCTTGAATGAGCGCGCCATCTGCGAGCGCGAGACGAGATTGAACAGCCACATCGACGGCACCGCGACGTGCAGCGCACTTTCCGCCGCCAGCCGATGCTTGCGCGACCAGTTGTAGTGCGTGGCATCGCGCAGCACCGACGGATACGTGTCGAGATGCGGGCACTGTCCGCACCCCGTCTCCCAGCGCGTGCAGTCGAGGGCGTGCGCACAGTGCCCGGTGACAATCCACTGGTCGTGCAGCGTCAGCACCGTCGGCACGGCGCGAGAGAGCGCGGGCAGCTCGCGTACATCGAAATACTGGTTGTGCAGATTGTGCAGGTGCAGCACTTCCGGCGTTCGCGGCGGCAGCTCGAGCAGCACGCGCGTGCCGGGATAATGGAAATCCTCAATGCCCACCTGGCCCGAAATCCAGCGCACCGGATCGCCGATCGGTCCGCGCGCCACCCGCGCCGCGACCGACGTGCCGAGTCCGCGCAGGTCGAGCCGTTCGGCAAGCGACAGCCAGCCGCGCGTCCATGCCGAACGCAGCGCCTCGTTGGGAATGGTGAGCGCGCCGCGCACGCGGCCCTCGGTGCGCCCCACCGCCAGCCACGACTCACCGCCGCGCGCCACGATCGCCTCGTGCAGTTGGCGCGCGATGCGTTCGGCTCCTCCCAGGACGTCGGCCGTGCTGACATGCAGCACCGACGGCAGTCGGCGCATCACCGGCCTTGCGTCTCGCGCATGTGGCGATACGCCACGGCGGCGTCCGCCGGACGGCCGAGCCGGTCGAGCACGATGCCGACGCCCTTGAACGCGCGCCAATTCGCCGGATCAAGCGCGGTCGCGCGCTCGTACGCGTGAAGCGCCGCCGTCAATTGGTCCACGTGATTAAGTGCCTCGCCAAGGTAGAAATGTGCGAGCGCATCCTCGCTGCGCTGCGCCGCGGCCTTCTGCAGCGGTTCCACCGCGTCGCGCCAGCGCGCCCGGCGGCACGACAGGATTCCCGTCTGCAGCTGCACCTCGGGATCGTCGGCCCGCAGCTTCGACGCGCGCTTCAGCTCGGCCTCGGCCAAGTCGTACTTTAGTCGGCTGCCCAGGAGGAACGCGCGCGCGCAGATGATGCGCAGTTCGTCGCCGCCGGCGGCCAGGCAGTCATCGAGTGCCGCCAGCGCCGCGCTGGCATTCCCGTGCTTCTCGAGTGCGTTCGCGTACGCGATCGCCGCCTCGGCGTCGCGCGGCGACATCTCGGTGGAACGCTTCAGCGGGTCGAGCGCGGCACTCGGCATCGCCGTGGGTGTCGGGCGCAACGGTGCGATCATCGCGGCCGGCAGCGGATGCGGACCTGAGTTGCGCATCGAAGTCACGGGCCGTGACGTCGCCGGGCGCGACGTGTCTCCCGCCGCCGGCGCGCTCGCGGCGGGCTTCGGTGCAGCCGCGGCCGTCCACGAGGCCGACGGTCGCGCCGGCGCCGATGGCTGGGGAATCGCCGGTCGCGGCGACGTGGACGGGCGCTGGCGCTGCGCCGCCGGCGCCGACTCCGCCTCCTGCACGATGCGCACCGACCAACTCGGCCCCGCATCCTCGACATCATCGTACGACGACTCACCGCAGACCGGCGGTTCGCGAAATCCAACCGCGGTTGAGGCCTGCGCGTCGCCCCCTCCGTCGGCGATCTGGTCCACCCGCAGCTGCGGCACGGCCGAGACGTCGCCGAAGGAGAGCTGGGCGGGGTCGTAGCCGGGGACGGCTGGGGTCGGGCGCGGGTCTCGCGTGGTCACGAGCCTCAGGGATTAAGGGGGGAACAAACAATCTAGCCAGCGCGGCGCCCGGTCGGCCAACGGAACCCGGATAGTACGCCCGGCTCCCATCTTGGCCTTCCCGCTGTCATCTTACAAAGCTATGGCAGAAGAAGCCCTGATCGTTCGCGGCGCCCGCGAACACAACCTCAAGGAGATCGACGTCACGATCCCGAGGAACCGCCTCACGGTGGTCACGGGGTTGTCGGGGTCGGGCAAGTCCTCGCTTGCCTTCGACACGATTTTCGCCGAGGGCCAGCGCCGCTACGTCGAGTCGCTCTCGGCGTACGCGCGGCAATTCCTCGGGCTCATGGAAAAGCCCGACGTCGACTCCATCGAAGGACTGTCGCCGGCCATCTCCATCGAACAGAAGACCGCGGGTCACAACCCGCGATCGACCGTCGGCACCGTCACCGAGATCTACGACTACCTGCGCCTGCTCTACGCGCGGACCGGCACGCCGCACTGCCCAAACTGCAACCGCCCCGTCGAGCGCCAGAGCGCGGGGCAGATTGCCGACGTCCTCCTCGACTGGCCTGACGGGACTCGCATCGAGGTCCTCGCGCCGCTCGTCCGCGGACGCAAGGGCGAGTTCCGCGAGCTCTTCGAGAACGCGCGCAAGCAGGGCTTCGTGCGCGCCATCGTCGACGGTGAACTTGTCGAACTGTCCGATCCGCCGGCGCTGAACCGCCGCCAGAATCACGACATCGCGGTCGTCGTCGACCGGCTTATCGTACGCGCTGCCGACCGCGGCCGCCTCGCCGACTCCGTGGAGACGGCGCTGCGCCTGGCCGAAGGACTCGTCGAGATCCGGCGTCACGAGGGGAGCAAGCAGAAGCCCCACCTCTTCTCCGAACGCTACGGCTGCCCCGACTGCGGCCTTTCCCTCCCCGATCTCGAGCCTCGCCACTTCTCGTTCAACTCGCCCTTTGGCGCATGCCCCGCCTGCAGCGGGCTCGGCGTGCGCCGCCTCGCGAGCGCGGAGCTCGTGCTCGGTGATCCGAGCATCTCGCTGCTCGAGGGGGTCGTGCTGCCGTGGGGCGAGCCCGATGGCTATCTGCGCCGCGTCATCCTCCCCGGACTCGCCAAGCAGCTGAAGTTCGAGCTCAACTCGCCGTGGGGCACACTCCCCAAGAAGGTGCAGGACGCGCTGCTCAACGGCGTGCCCGGCAAGAGCGGTGAGACCAAGTGGGAAGGCATCCTCGCCACCGTGCAGCGCCGCTACGCCGAGACGGCCAGCGACAACGTGCGCGCGGAACTCGAGGAGTACATGCTCGTCGCCGAATGCCCGGAGTGCGGCGGCATGCGCCTCAAGCGCGAGTCGCTCGCCGTCACGATCGAAGGACTCAACCTCGGCGAACTCGTGGATCGCTCCGTCGCCGACGCGCTCGCGTTCATTGCGTCGGTGCCGCTGCGCGCCAACGGCAAACGCGGGCTCGATCCCGAGATCGCGGGGCCCATCGTCAAAGAAGTCGGCGAGCGCCTGCACTTCCTCGTGGACGTTGGGCTCGACTATCTCACGCTCAACCGCTCCGCGGAATCGCTCTCCGGCGGCGAGGCGCAGCGCATCCGGCTGGCCACGCAGATCGGCAGCAAGCTCGTCGGCGTGCTCTACATCCTCGACGAACCGAGCATCGGTCTGCACCAGCGCGACAACGCGCGGCTGCTCAGCACGCTGCGGCGCCTGCGCGACCTCGGCAACACCGTGCTCGTCGTCGAGCACGACGAAGAGACCATCCGCGCCGCTGATCATCTGATCGATCTTGGACCCGGGGCGGGGAAACACGGCGGCGAAGTGGTGGCGCACGGTACCGTGGATGAGGTCATCGCCACGCCGGGCTCGCTCACTGGCGCGTACCTGCGCGGCGAGAAATCCGTTCCCGTGCCCGCCGCGCGGAGGCCGCGCGACCCGCGCCGCCAGCTCGTTGTCGAGGGCGCGCGGGAGCACAACCTGCAGGACATTACGCTCGAAGTGCCACTCGGCTGCTTCACCGCGGTCACCGGCGTTTCAGGCTCGGGAAAGAGCACGCTCATCAGCGACATCCTGCATCGCGCGCTGGCGCGCCACTTCTATCGCGCCCGTGTCATTCCCGGGTTGCACCGCCGCATTCGGGGCCTTGAGCACCTCGACAAGGTCATCGACATCGATCAGAGCCCCATCGGCCGGACGCCGCGCTCGAACCCCGCGACGTACACTGGGCTCTTCACGCCCATTCGCGATCTCTTCGCCGAGCTCCCCGAGGCGAAGATGCGCGGCTACGGCCCCGGCCGCTTCTCGTTCAACGTGAAGGGCGGACGCTGCGAGGCGTGCCAGGGCGACGGCCTCGTCAAGATCGAGATGCACTTTCTCCCCGACGTCTACGTGCAGTGTGAGACCTGCAAGGGCAAGCGCTACAACCGCGAGACGCTCGACGTCCGCTTCCGCGGGCTGAGCATCAGTGAAGTGCTCGACCTCACCGTCGAGGACGCGCTCGCCCTGTTCGAGAACCAGCCGCGCATCGCGCAAAAGCTGCAGACGCTGCACGACGTCGGCCTCGACTACATCCACCTCGGCCAGAGCGCGACGACGCTCTCCGGCGGCGAGGCGCAGCGCGTCAAGCTCGCCACCGAGCTGAGCAAGCGCGACACCGGACGCACGCTCTACATTCTCGACGAACCGACTACGGGCCTGCACTTCGAGGACGTGCGCATGCTCCTCGAGGTGCTGCACAAGCTCGTCGACCGCGGCAATACCGTGCTCGTCATCGAACACAACCTCGACGTCATCAAGACGGCCGACTGGATCGTCGACCTCGGCCCCGAAGGCGGCGGCGGCGGCGGCGCCATCGTTGCGGCGGGCACGCCGGAGGATGTGGCCCGAGTGAAGGCGAGCTTCACCGGCCAGTTCCTCACGCACGTGTTGAAGTAGACGGCTGACGGCAAACGGCAGACGGCAGACCGTAGACGGCTGAGTCCAGACGGCAGACGCGCCCCCCCGATCGATCGCGATCGCATTCCTCAGTCGCGATCCCGATCCCAATCCGTGATCCCTGTCCCAAATCGCAGTCATGGTCTCCATCCTCGACATCATCGGCCCCGTCATGGTCGGCCCGAGCAGCAGCCACACTGCCGGCGCCTGTCGGCTGGGGCTCCTCGCGCGCAATCTCGTGGGCGGCACGCCGCAGCGCGCCCGCATCGAGCTGCACGGCTCGTTCGCCCGCACCGGCGAAGGGCACGGCACCGACAAGGCAATTGCCGGCGGACTGCTCGGCTTCCGCCCCGATGATGACCGCCTGCGCACCGCCCTCGAGATCGCCGAGCGCGAAGGCCTCGACTACGCCTTCGAGAAGACGAAGCTCGGCGAAGAGAACGAAGTGCATCCAAACTCGGTGCGCATCACCGTCGAGCGCGATGGACGCAGCTCCGTGATGGTGGGTTCATCGATCGGCGCCGGCCGCATCCTGGTGAACGAGATCGACGGCTTCCCGGTCGAGGTGCACGCGGACCACCACACCATCGTGCTCGTCGCCGAGGATATTCGCGGCTCGATTGCGCGCATCACGACGCTGCTCGCCGACGACGGCGTGAATATCGCCACCATTCGCGTCAGCCGCCGCCGCCGCGGTGGCGATGCCTTCATGGTCATTGAACTCGACGAGCCTCCCGGCGACAACGTGCGGGATCACATTCGCGCCCTCGACTGGGTGCGCTGGGCATTCGCGCTGGAGAAGGTGAACGCGTAGTCCCGAACGTTTCGTCCGTCCGCTCCTCACTCGTCCCCCCGCTTTCGCCTCCCTGTCATGTACACCTCGCTCAACGCCGCGATCACCGACGCCGAAGCACGTGGCCTTCGGCTGAGCGAACTCGCCCTCGAGGCGGAGTCGCTCGATCAAGGCCGCGCCGTCGCGGACATTCGCGATGCCCTCGGCCGCGCCCTTGCCGTGATGCGCGAGGCGGTGGCGCGCGGCGCCGCCGGCGATCTGCGCAGCGCCTCGGGGTTGGTTGGCGGTGACGCGGCCAAGTTGCGCGACGGTCCAGCCGGCCCGCTCAGCGGCACGCCATTCCGCGACGTTCTCATGCGCGCGCTCGCCGTGCAGGAAGTCAACGCCGCGATGGGTGTCATTGTCGCCGCGCCCACCGCGGGAGGTGCGGGTGTGCTGCCCGCGGTGCTCACCGGGCTCGCCGACGCGCGCGGGCTCTCCGACGACAAACTCATCGACGCGCTCGCCACCGCCGGCCTCATTGGCGCCGTCATCGCCGAGCGCGCGTCGTTGAGCGGTGCCGAGGGCGGCTGTCAGGCGGAGACCGGCGCGGCCGCCGGCATGGCGGCGGGCGCCGCGGTGGAGATGCTCGGCGGCACGCCGTCGCAATGCGGTCACGCCGTGGCACTCGCACAACAAGGCACGCTCGGTCTTGTGTGTGATCCGCTGGGCGGGCTCGTCGAACTGCCGTGCGTCTTCCGCAACGCCACCGGCAGCGCCATTGCACTTGCCGCCATCGAGATGGCGCTCGCCGGCATCGAGTTCGCGATTCCTGCCGATGAGGTCATCGATACCATGGGCCAGATCGGCCGCGAGATGGACGTGCGGTATCGAGAGACGGCGGGCGGCGGCCTGGCGGCAACGCCCACCGGACGGCGCCTTGCCCGCGAGCGGCTCTATCAATTGAAGCGGCAGTAGCCCCCACTCTGGCGCCGTCCCCGTGTCAGTGTGAAACTTCCAGCCACGGGGCCGACGTAGGAATGCCCACACGCTGACGCAGGAACGATCATGGTCAACCGCGAAGATCTCGAAAAATTCCTCGACCGCCTCGCGAGCGAAGGCGGCTCGTATCAGGAAGTCGAACCGGGCCTGTGGACCGTCAACCCTGGCGGCGAACTCGACCTGAGTGTCGTCGTCCATCATTCGCCGCCGGTCGTGGTGCTGCGTGTGAAGGTCATGGACACGCCGGGCGACGACTCGACGGCTGCGCGGCTCAACCGCCGCCTGCTCGAGCTCAACGCCACCGACCTGCTGCATGGGTCGTACGGCATCGATGCCGACTCGATCGTGCTCACCGAGGCCCTCGAACTCGAACACCTGGACTTCCAGGAGTTCCTGGCCGCATACGAAAGCATCACGCTCGCCCTCGCCTCGCACCTCCGCGAGCTGGCGACGATCCGCGAGGCAAAGTGACGATGGGTATCTGGGACCGCTTCACCACGCTTCTCAAGTCGAACATCAACGACCTGATCTCGAAGGCCGAGAATCCGGAGAAGATGCTCGACCAGATCGTCGTCGACATGCGCACGCAGCTGCAGAAGGCCAAGCAGCAGGTCGCTGCCGCCATTGCCGATGAAAAGCGCCTCAAGGACCAGGCCGAGTCCGAGTACAAGGCGGCGCAGGACTGGGAGCAGAAGGCGATGCTCGCCATCAAGGAAGGGCGCGACGATCTCGCCAAGCAGGCGCTCGTGCGCCAAAGCGAGCACTTTGCCCACGGCCAGCAGCTCGAGACCACGTGGCAAGCGCATCAGGCGGAAACAGAAAAACTGAAGAACTCGCTGCGCGACCTCAACGACAAGATCGAAGAGGCCAAGCGCAAGAAGAACCTGCTGCTCGCCCGCCAGCGGCGCGCACAGGCGCAGGCCCGCATCAACGAGACCATGTCGTCGATGTCGGAGAAGTCGGCGTTCGAGGCGTTCGCCCGCATGGAAGAGCGCATCGACCAGAACGAGCGCATGCTCAAGGCGAGCACGGAAATCGAGGAGGAGTTCACCGGCGACCGCCTGCAGCACGACTTCAAGCAGCTCGAGAAGGTCGCCGGCGCCGCCGGCGCCGACGCGCAGCTCATCGCCCTCAAGCAAAAAATGGGACTCCTCGGCGCCGGCGGTTCATCGGCGCCAAGGCAGATCGGCGCCGGCGAGGAAGTGGTGCACGCCGAAGTTGAAGATGCCCGAGAGGAGAAGAAGTAGTTGACGCCCGCTGAAGCGCCGCGCCGTTTCGGCATGGCGCTCGCCGGTGTGGCCGCGGCGGCGCTCCTCGTCTGGTTGGCGGGGCGCGTCGCCGACCTGCTTCTGCTGTTCTTCATCGCCGTCCTGCTCGCGGTCTACCTCGGCGCCACCACGGACTTCCTCGTGGCGCGCACGCGCTTGCCACGCTCGGCGGCGTTTGCGCTCGCCATCGTCGGCACAATCTTGATCGTGCTCGGCATCGCGTCGCTCCTCATGGGTCCGGTCGTGGCGCAGACGCACGAACTGATCGACGTCCTGCCTCGATACGTGCCCACGTGGGAATCGCAGCTCGAGACGCTGATCGCGAGTATCCCGGGCGCGGGAGATGTGGTGCGCCCCGGCGAACACCGCCTCGTGCAGCTCGCGCTCGAGGAGGCGAAGAGCTTTGCGGGCGGCGTGGTGCCTCGCGTCTTCAGCGTCCTGCACGGCTTCATCAACCTCGTCTCGGTGCTCGTGATGGCGCTGTATCTCGCGCTGCACCCGGGCACCTATCTCGACCTGTTCATCTCGCTCATCCCGCCGCGCCACCGCGACGCGGCACGCGACGTCATTGGCGGCGCCACACAGGCGCTGCGCGCGTGGACCTTCGCCCAGCTCCTCGCGATGTTCGTCCTCGGCGCACTCTCGGCGCTCGGCCTCTGGGCACTCGGCGTCCCGTACTGGCTCACCTTTGGCATCTTCACGGGCGTGGTCGCGCTCGTGCCGTTCTTCGGCACGCTCATCTCGTCGCTGCTCCCAGCGCTGTTCGTGCTGACCGACGGCGACTGGGTGCGGGCCCTGCTGGTGGTCGCGTTCGGGTTCGTCATTCACTTCGTCGAGAACAACGTCGTGAATCCACTGATCATGCAGAAGCACGCGAGCTTGCCGCCGGTGCTCACCATCATGAGCGTGCTCATTTGCGGCAAGCTGCTGGGCCCGATGGGCCTGCTCGTCGCCGTGCCGGGACTCTCGGTGTTGCTCGTCGTGCTTCGCAAATTGCTCGTCGAGCGTGGCTACGGTGACGCGTCTGCGCCGAGCGTCAGCGCCTGATTCGTGTGGCGGGCAGGAACTGCAGCTGCCTACCACGGATGCATCGGATGTTGCACGGATTCGCACGGATCAAGCAGCGAAAAGGGGGAACTGCGTTGGCCCACGCCAAGCAGTTCCCCCAAGTTCTTTGCCGTATCCGTGCCCATCCGTGCCGTTTCCGATTCATCCGTGACTCGCAGTAAGCGCCCGCACCTCCACGACGTCATCGGACGAATTCGACCATCGAAAGCGCTCGCGTGTTTTCGATGCCACCTGCACCCGATCGGTGATGGCCGACGCACGCTGATCGTGCACACTCGGCGCACTTCCACCGGAGTGCGCCCATGGACGACAGCGTCGTTTCATTTTCCAACATCCGCAAGACATACGGCGCCGGCATCTACGGCACGCGCGGCGGCGTCGTTGCGCTCGACGGCGTGAGCGGCGAGATCGCCGAGGGCGAGATCGTCGGTGTCGCGGGAACGTCAGGCGCAGGGAAAAGCACGTTGCTGCGCATCGCCGCCGGCATGCTGCGCGTCGACTCCGGCACGGTACAGTGGTGCGGTGCGGCGGAGTGTCCGCCGCGCTATGCCGCCTTTGTCCCGTCGCACGCCGTGCTCCACGATTTTCTCACGGTGCGCGAAGCGCTGCGCTTTGCCGCGGTGCAGCGCGAACTGTACGGCGCCGTGCGCGTCGTCGCCGAGGATCTCTGGCCGGCGCGGCTTGGTCTCGCGCCGCGGCTCGAGACGCGGGTCGGTGTGCTCCCCACCGCCGAGCGGCGGATGGTCGCGCTCGCCGCCGCGCTTCAGGGCGGACCATCCCTCGTGGCGTTTGACGGTGCGCTCGACGGGCTCGATCCTGCCGCCCGCCGCGAGATGTGCCGCGCGCTGCACGTCGTGGCGGCTGGCGGCGTGTCCGTGCTTCTTGCCGCCGCCGACCTCGGCGTGCTTGCCGGCGTTGCGCATCGCGGTGCGCTGCTGCGCGAGGGGCGTGTGGTGGCGTGGATCGATCCGCGCGTCGCCGCGCCGCGCAATTCACTCGAACTCGCCGTCGGCGCCCCGCGTGTTGCCGCCGCCCGGCTGCGCCGCCATGTCGCCGCGTCGTGCCGCCGTGACGGTGCGGTGCGCGTGGTGCTCGCCGACCGCTCCGCCGAGGAAGTGCTCGCGCTCTGCCGCGCCGAGGGCATTCGCGTGCTTCGATCGCGCGTGGTGACTGAACCGGCCGGGCGGTGGACGGTACCCCCGGCGCCCGGCTAGCTTTCGGGCATGCCCGAGTTCCGCCTCTACAACTCGATGACGCGCAGCGTCGAACCGTTCGCTCCGGCCGACGGCGAAACCGTGCGCATGTATGCCTGTGGCCCCACCGTCTACAACCCCGCGCACCTCGGGAACTTCCGCACCTTCCTGTTCGCCGACTTGATGCGGCGTTCATTGAAGCTCGCGGGCTTCAAGGTGCGCCAGGTGATGAACCTGACGGACGTGGACGACAAGATCATCAAGCGCGCGACCGAGCAGAAGAAGACGGTGCGCGAGGTCACCGAGCCCGTCATCGGCATGTTCATCGCCGACCGCGACTACCTGCGCATCGAGCCGGCGGAGCATTATCCGCGCGCCACCGACTTCATTGTCGAGATGGTGGATCTCGTGCGGCGCCTCGAGATGAAAGGCATCGCCTATCAGGCCGACGACAAGTCGGTCTATTTTGCCATCGACCGGTTTCCCGGCTATGGGCGGCTCTCGCGGCTCGACACGCGCGAGCTCAAGACCGGTGCGCGCGTGGCGCAGGACGACTACGCCAAGGAAAACGCGCAGGACTTCGCGCTCTGGAAATCCGCAACGCCCGACGATGAAGCGTGCGGCGCGGCGTGGGATTCGCCGTGGGGCCGTGGACGCCCCGGCTGGCATCTCGAGTGCTCGGCGATGGCGATGAGCCTGCTCGGCGAGACCATCGACATCCATACAGGCGGCGTCGACCTGCAGTTCCCGCATCACGAGGACGAGATCGCGCAGAGCGAGGCCGCAACGGGCAAGCCGTTCGCGCGCTTCTGGTGCCATGGCGAGTTCCTGCTCACCGACGGGGCCAAGATGGCCAAGCGCGTGGGCAACGTGTCGACGGTCGAAGACTTGCGTTCGCAGCAGGTCAGCGCGGCCGCCGTGCGGCATCTCATGTTCTCGACGCACTACCGCAAGCAACTCAACCTGTCGGGTGCGGCCCTCGAAGCGAGCATGGAGGCGGTGCGCCGCGTCGGCGATTTCGCGGGGCGGCTGGCCGCGGCGCCGGGCGGCACGCCCGCGCTGGCGACGGTGGCGGAGACGTTTCGCGCCGAGTTTGATGACGCGTTGCGCGATGATCTGAATGCGCCGCGCGCGCAGGCCGCGCTGTTTGTATTCATCAATCACGTGAATGCGGAACTCGACAAGCGCGGCAGCGATGTGGCCGGTCTGGCCGCGGCGCGCGAGGCATTTGCACGGGCCGATGCGGTGCTGAACATCGTTCCCGAGCGCGAGGGCGTTGACGCATCGCTCGAGCCGTGGGTGGAGCAGCAGATGCTCGCGCGGAAGGCAGCGCGTGGGCGTCGGGATTTTGCGGCGGCCGATCAGATCCGCAAAGCGTTGGAAGAAAAGGGGATAGTGGTTGAGGATACCGCCGAGGGCGCGCGTTGGAAGAAGGTGCGCTGAGGCGCCCCTGAAGCCGCCCTAAAGCCAACAATTGCAACGGCTTGACACCTGTGCGCGAGCTGAGTATTCTACGAGTCTCGCACAATTAGGCCAGTCGCTGACGTAGCTCAACTGGCAGAGCACTTGATTTGTAATCAAGCGGTTGCGAGTTCGACTCTCGCCGTCAGCTCTGTTGGCGAATGGTGTTGGGAAGGGGCACGGTGCAGGGAAATTGGTGGGGTACCCAAGTGGCCAACGGGAGCAGACTGTAAATCTGCCGGCGTATGCCTTCGAAGGTTCGAATCCTTCCCCCACCACTTGTATAGCGGCGGAAGGGCAGGGATTTCGAAAGGGAACGTGAAAGACCCGCGGGAGTAGCTCAGCTGGTAGAGCGCAAGCCTTCCAAGCTTGATGTCGCGGGTTCGAGCCCCGTCTCCCGCTCTGTAATAGATGGCAGATGGTCGAGAGCAGATGGCAGTCGGCAGTGGGTCGCCGCGCAGTCATACCAGTGCGGCGATTTGTTGTCCGTGGGACCGGAGTTGCTGGCGTAGCTCAGTCGGTAGAGCACACCCTTGGTAAGGGTGAGGTCATCGGTTCAATCCCGATCGCCAGCTCTGGTGCAGCAGTAGTAGCAGAAACAGTAGCAGTAGCAGTAGCAGGGCAGTGCATGAGCATCACCTGGCACGGAGTGCCACGGGGGCGGTCAACCGTGAACCGCCAATACTTGATGGACCAACGAGGTTATTGAAATGCCCCGCGACAAGATCATCCTCGCGTGCAGCGATTGTAAGAACCGCAACTACTTCACCACCAAGAACAAGCGCCTGCATCCCGAGCGCGTCGAGTGGAAGAAGTACTGCCCGCGCTGCAACAAGCACGTCGTCCATAAGGAGACGAAGTAGCCATGGCCGTCGAGGTGGTGCAGCAGGGTCCCGTGCAGAAGGTGGTCACGTTCTATCATGACGTGATGGCCGAAATGCGGCGGGTGACCTGGCCCGACGTGCCGCAGGTGCGGCAACTCTCGGTCGGCGTGGTGTTGCTCTCGCTGTTCATCGGAGGCGTCATCGCGCTGATGGACGTGGTGCTCCAGCAGTTGCTGGTGCGCCTCCCCTCGGCGTTCTAGGAGCCTTCGTGCATCGGTTTTACGCGATCCAGACGACCTCTGGACACGAGAACAAGGTGCGCTCGCTGATCCAGCGGAAGATTGACGCGGATCCGGCGGCGCCCGAGGCGCGTGCCATTCGGCAGGCGCTCGTGCCCACGCAGGACGTCGTCGAGATCAAGAACGGCAAGAAGGTGACGGTCGAGCGCAAGGTGTACCCCGGCTACGTGCTGGTCGAGATGGTGCCGCATGAAGATGCGCTGCACACGATCGGCAGCATCCAGGGCGTCATCAAGTTCGTCGGCAAGGACCGTGACCCGCAGCCGTTGCGTGAAGATGAAGTGCGCCGCCTCCTCGGCATCGCCGACGAGGCGGAAGAAGCGCCGCCCAAGGAGGAGATCCCGTTCCTCATCGGGCAGGCGGTGGCCATCACCGATGGTCCGTTCACGGACTTCAACGGCGTGGTCGAAGAAGTGATGCCCGACAAGGGCAAGGTGCGGGTGTCGGTGTCGCTGTTCGGACGGCCGACGTCCGTGGAGCTGGATTACCTGCAGTTGCGGGCGCACTAGGCGGAGCGCCCACGGTGGCGTGGATCCTCAACCACGTCGACCGCTAAGCCGCCAAAGAGATGGCAGATGGCAGACGGTAGACGGTAGATGAAGACATCTACCATCGACCTTCCACCCTCTACCCTCTGTTATTCGCCGCCGCACACCGGTTGATCGACGTGTGCACGAGGTCCACCACCGCCTCGCTAATCACACCGTGGGAGTCGGCGGGGCGATTGGCGCCCCGCCCGAACGTCAGAGGAGCACCATGGCAAAAAAGGTCGTCGGTTTCGTCAAACTGCAGATTCCTGCAGGCAAGGCGAATCCGGCCCCGCCGGTCGGCACCGCGCTCGGCCCGCAGGGAATCAACATCATGGCATTCTGCAAAGAGTTCAACGCTCGGACGCAGGGCCAGGACACGATTCTCCCGGTCGAGATCACGATTTTCGCCGACAAGTCCTTCACCTTCATTCTGAAGACGCCGCCTGCGGCGATCCTCATCATGAAGGAGCTCGGACTGGACAAGGGGTCGGGTCAGCCCAATCGCAACAAGGTCGGCGCCATCAGCAAGGCGCAGATCAAGAAGATCGCCGAGCTCAAGATGCCTGACCTCAACTGCGATTCGATCGAGTCGGCAATGGCGATGGTGGCCGGTGCCGCGCGCTCGATGGGCGTGGAGGTCAAGGACTGATGCCCGGCACACATGGCAAGAAGTATCGCGCGGCAGCCACCAAGCGCGAAATCGAAAAGGCGTACGCCGCCAAGCAGGCGCTCGAGTTCGTGAAGAGCGGCGCCTACGCGAAGTTCGACGAAACGGTTGAGGTGGTGGTGCGCCTCGGCGTCGATCCGCGGCACGCGGACCAGGTGGTGCGCGGCACCGTCGTCCTGCCTGCGGGCACGGGCGCGACCGTTCGCGTGCTGGTCATCGCCGTCGGCGACAAGGCGAAGGAAGCCGAGGCGGCCGGCGCCGATTATGTCGGCACCGAGTACATCGCGAAGATCAAGGAAGGCTGGACCGATTTTGACGTCATGATTGCCACCCCGGACCAAATGGGCCAGGTCGGCCAGCTGGGTCGCGTGCTCGGCCCCCGTGGCCTGATGCCGAATCCGAAGGCGGGCACCGTGACGATGAACGTTGGCCAGGCCGTGAAGGAAACGAAGGCGGGCAAGATCGAGTTCCGCGTCGACAAGGGCGGCAACGTGCACGCCAAGATCGGCAAGGTCTCGTTCGGGCTCGACGCCCTCGAAACGAACTTCTCCGCGTTCATGGACCAGATCGTCCGGTCCAAGCCGGCGGCGTCGAAGGGTGTGTACGTGCGGAACCTGTCGGTCTCGGCGACGATGGGCCCTGGGGTGAAGGTCGACACCACCCCCTACCGGTAACGAGCCATGAAGCGCACTGACAAGGAAAAGCTCGTCGCCGAGCTGAGCAAGAAGATCAAGGGCGCCAATGCCCTGTACTACACCGATTTCACGGGCTTGAACGTGAAGCGGATGACCGACCTGCGGCGCCGCTTGCGGCGCGCGGGCGTCGAGTACGTGGTGATCAAGAACTCGCTGGCCATCCGCGCGGTCAATGAGTGCGGTCTGGTGGGGCAGCCGATCAAGGGCCCGACGGGCGTCGTGGTGGCGAAGGACGCCATCGCCGCGGCCAAGGTCCTGACGGAGTTTGCCAAGGCCAACGACCAGCGCCCGGCGGTGAAGGGCGGCGTGTATGAAGGGGCGGTGATCGATCAGGCGATGGTGAGCAAGCTCGCCACGATGCCGACCCGTGACGAGGCGCTCAGCATGTTCGCCGGGTACCTCAATAGTCTGATGATGTCGTTCGCGCTCGCCCTCGAGGCGAGAAAGACCCAGCTCGAAGGCAGCAGCAACTGATTCCCCAGGCGTCCGCCTGATCCACAACGCCCCAGGACTCCTGGGAGACACACGGAGAACGAAACCATGGCTAGCACCACCCTGAGCAACGACGAGATCCTCGAAGCGATCGGCAACAAGACGGTCATCGAACTGGTCGAGCTCATTGACGCGTTCAAGACGAAGTTCAACGTCACCATCGCCGCCGTCGCGGCTGGCGGCGCGGCCGCTCCGGCCGCCGCCGCTGTTGAGGAGCAGACCGAGTTCGCGGTCGTCCTCAAGGCTGCCGGCGCCAAGAAGATCCAGGTCATCAAGGTCGTCCGCGAAATCACCGGGCTTGGGCTGAAGGAAGCCAAGGACCTGGTCGATGGCGCGCCGCAGACGGTGAAGGCCAGCGTCTCGAAGGACGAGGCGGCTGGTCTCAAGGCCAAGCTCGAGGCCGAAGGCGCCGAAGTCGAAGTCAAGTAAGGCCGGGGGTTGCCGTCGGCGCGGGCTGTCCGCGCCGCCGGGTTCCCACCCTCAGCCCCAACGACCGCCGTGATCGCACCTTTCGCCCTGTACGACAACTGACGTGATGCACGCCCTGACCCGCGCGCCCGGCAAATCGCCGTGCGGCGGGCCTGGGCGGTTTTCGCCTGTCCACCGGTAGCCCCGGACCAGACATGATCAAGCAGATTTCGTTCGCCAAGCTCGACGAGCGCATGGAGATGCCGCATCTCCTCGATATCCAGGTGCGCGCCTTCGAGTCGCTGCTCCAGTTGGATGCCGCCGCCAAACATCGGGAAGACGTCGGTCTCGAACGGGTCTTCAAGGACCTGTTCCCGATCGAGGACGTCCACCAGAACTTCTCGCTCGAGTTCGAGCGGTACACCCTCGGGGAGCCGAAGTACTCCGTCGAGGAGTGCATCGAACGCGACATGACGTACTCCGCGCCGCTGAAGGCGACGCTGTCGCTTCGCGTCTTCGAAGACGCCGGCAACGGCAAGCGGCTCAAGAACGAGATCCGCAAGGAAGTCTACCTCGGCGAGCTGCCGCTGCTGACGAACCTCGGCACCTTCGTGATCAACGGGGCCGAACGCGTGATCGTCTCGCAGCTGCACCGGTCGCCGGGCGTGGTGTTCGAAGAGAGCACGCACCCCAACGGCCAGCGGCTGATCAGCTCGCGGATCATCCCGTTCCGCGGCTCGTGGGTGGAGTTCACCGTGGACATCCACGACATCATCTATGTCCACATCGACAAGAAGAAGAAGTTCCCGGCCACGGCGCTGCTGCGCGCCTTCGGCTATGGGAGCAACGCGGACATTCTCCGCCTCTTCTTCGCGGTGCGTGAACTCGACCTGACCAAGAAGCGCGAAGGGCGGGCCGAGAACCGCGAGGTCATCGGCGCCATCGTCGCCGAGGACGTCGAGCTGGCGGGCGAGGCGGCGGCGGATGACGCGCCGAAGCCAAAGACGAAGAAGGCGCGCGCCCAGCGCGAACGCGACGAGAACCTGATGCTGGTGAAGGTGGGCGACGAGCTCACCGAAGAGGTGTTCAACCGCCTCCGCCGCCAGAAGATCGACCGTCTCAAGGTCTTCGCGTCGTACATGTCGGTGGACCTGCGCGACGAGCTCGATGCGATTGAACGCGGCGAGCGCTCGACGCCGCGCGTCATCGCACTCGACGTCGTCGACCCGGCCACGGGCGAAGTGATCGCCGAGGCGGGCCAGGCGCTCAAGGAGATGCTGTGCAAGCGCCTCCGCAAAGCCGACCTGCACCGCGTGCATGTCTTCGTGTCGTCGCTGCGTGTCGAGAGCCAGCTCATCAAGAACACGCTGCTCAAGGATCCGACGCGCGCGGAAGACGAGGCGCTCAAGCAGATCTACTCGCTGCTCCGTCCGGGCGACGCGCCCAACAAGGAAACGGCGAAGCAGGCGCTGGAGCGGCTGTTCTTCTCGCCCAAGCGCTACGATCTGGGCCGCGTCGGCCGCTACAAGATCAACCAGCGCCTCGGGCTCGCGACGTCGTCCGATACGACGGTGCTCACCGTTGAGGACTTTGTCGCGATCCTGCGCTACCTCGTGGAACTCCATGAAGGGCGCGGGCACACGGATGACATCGATCATCTGGGCAACCGCCGCATTCGCTCGGTGGGCGAGCTCATCGCCAACCAGTTCTCCGTGGGCCTGTCGCGCATGGCGCGCCTGGTCAAGGAGCGCATGAGCATCAATCAGGACACCGAGAAAATCGCGCTCGACGACCTCGTCAATGCGCGCACGGTGTCGGCGGTGATCCAGGCGTTCTTCGGATCGTCGCAGCTGTCGCAGTTCATGGACCAGACCAACCCGCTGGCCGAGTTGACGCACAAGCGCCGCCTGTCGGCGCTTGGACCGGGCGGCCTGACGCGTGAGCGCGCGGGCTTTGAAGTCCGCGACGTGCACTATTCGCAGTACGGCCGCATGTGCCCCATCGAGACGCCGGAAGGCCCGAACATCGGCCTGATCACGTCGCTCGCGTGCTTTGCGCGCGTCAACGACCTCGGCTTCGTGGAGACGCCGTACCTCGTCGTGAAGAACAGCAAGGTGACGGGCGACCTCGAGTGGCTGGATGCCAACCGCGAAGAGGACGCGATCATCGCGCAGGCCAACGCCAAGCTCAACCCGGACGGGACGTTCGTGGACGAGCTGGTGCTCAGCCGGCAGCAGTCGGACGTGCCGCTGGTGCCGCCGTCGAAGATCGACTTCATGGATGTCGCGCCCGAGCAGGTGGTGTCGATTGCCGCGGCGCTCATTCCGTTCCTCGAGCATGACGACGCCAACCGCGCGCTGATGGGCAGCAACATGCAGCGCCAGGCGGTGCCGCTCCTCAACCCGCAGACGCCGGTGGTGGGCACGGGGCTCGAGGAGAAGGTGGCGCAGGATTCGGGCGCGGTGGTGATTGCCAAGCGTGCGGGCGTGGTGACGCGCGTGACGGCCGACGAGATCATCGTCGACGCCGGTCAGGGCAAGGAAGG
>JAHFCT010000019.1 GCA_023249375.1 Gemmatimonadota bacterium
GGACGAGCAGCATGAGCATGCCACTGGACGCCGGGTACTGTTTTTCGCGGTACATAGTGAGATCACTCGAAGAGGGTGATGGCAAAATGATATCACTTTGAAAGCAGAAAGTCAAATTTGCGTGTAAGTTGTTGCATTTATTTAAGTTATATACCAAGGTAACAGAGTCTCCGCTAACAACATCGACTCGTCCCCGATTCGGTAGCAGGAGTTTGGAGGTTCAAATCATCTCGCCCCGACTGCGTGAGCTGATTGTCTGGGGACGATGTGACGAACGCTCCGGGAGATGATCTCGGAGCGTTCTGTTTGTTGGACCCACTGCCTGTCCCTGTCACGGGTGCCCACTGGAGGGGCCGAGCGCCTTCAACTTGCGGTACAGTGTCGCAGAGCCAATGCCGAGCTTGGCCGCCGCTTGGGCGCGATTGCCGCCCACCGAGCGAAGCACGGCGGCGATGTACTCTCGCTCGACCTCCTCAAGCGTGCGGATGTCGCCGGGAGCCATAGACTCTGGTGCGGTGAGGCTGATCTCCGGCGGCAGGTCCTCCACATCGACCCGAGTGCGGGCGGCGAGTACCACGGCGCGTTCGATCGCGTTCTCGAGCTCGCGAACGTTTCCGCGCCAGGCGTACGCCAACAGCCGCTGTGCCGCCGCGGGGGTGAAGCCGGTGACCTTCCGCCCGGTACGCGCCGCCGCGGCCTCCACGAATGTGCGTGCCAGGGTGAGGATGTCCTCTCGACGCTCCCGCAATGGTGGCACGGTGATCTCGACGACGCGCAGCCGGTAGTAGAGATCCTCACGAAAGCGCGCCGCGCGGATATCCGCCACGAGGTCGCGATTCGTTGCCGCGAGCACACGCGCGTTCACCGGTCGTGTTCGATTCTCGCCCACGCGCCGTATTTCCCGTTCCTGCAGCGTGCGCAGCAGCTTCACCTGGATCGCGGGCGACGTCTCGCCAATCTCGTCGAGCAGCAGCGTGCCACCGTTCGCCGCCTCGAGGAGGCCGACGCGGTCCTGCGTAGCACCGGTGAACGCCCCGCGCAC
Source organism: Gemmatimonadota bacterium (assembly GCA_023249375.1). Taxonomy (GTDB): domain Bacteria; phylum Gemmatimonadota; class Gemmatimonadetes; order Gemmatimonadales; family Gemmatimonadaceae; genus PNKL01. Next base: position 1,043 of record JAHFCT010000019.1, read on the forward strand.
ATGCCCGAAGAGTTCCGATTCGAGCAAGTTCTCCGGCACGGCGCCGCAGTTGATCGCGACGAAGGGACCATCAACCCGCGGCGACTGCTCGTGGATAAACCGCGCCACGCGCTCCTTGCCCACTCCGCTCTCGCCGGTGAGGAGCACGGTGGAATCCACCTGTGCCACCCGGCGTGCGAGATCCAGCACGCGTCGCATCGACGTGCTCGCTGCCACGAGTGCGCCATTCGCAAGCTCGGGGTCGCGCGGCGGTAGTTCCCGACGCTGCGCGCGCAACCGACTCTCGGCACGCTTGAGTTGCTTCGTGACGCGCGACAGCGCGTCGTCCAGTGACGCTTCCTTATAGAAGGGTAGGTGGGCCTCGATGGCCTCCCCCCACGCCTCCACCGGTCGCGCCTCAAGCCGGCATACGGCGTCTCCCTTGCCGCGACACTCGTGCTCTACAACGTAGATGTCGCGCCCGTAGGCGCGCGACGTGTATCCGGTCGTGAACCCGGCGAGTGTCCAGCAGACGGCCTCGTCGGCTCGGCCCACGTGGAGGAGGTGCTGTTCGGCTTCATAGGAGTCTTCCCACACCCAATGCGCAACCGTCGTCGATGTGATCTCGGCGAGGCCCTGCCAGGGGATGGGTCGCACGAAGCCCTGCAGCAGATGCAATCGTGCGCCAGCGGCGCGCCATTCCTGTTCGCTCTGCCAAGGGAATGCGGTCCGGAGCGTATCCGCCGTGCGCCATCCGTGCGCGTATCCGAAGCGCGTGAGCACGCCCCGCGCCGCCGTTAGGCCGAGCGTGTCGATCAACTCGCGCCGCAACATGCCGAGCGCGACAGCGTCGAGGATCAGCACTCGCTCTCCACCGAGGCGGATAAGCCCGCCATCGGGGTCCACACTGAGGAGTTCCCTGAGGTCCATATCAGCTGCGCGCACGATGGAGTCCCCCGTCAGAATGAGAGTCAATCGTATCGAAATGAGAGTCCAGCCGACAGGCCCAACTCGGAAGTCCTTGTGCCATAGCCACATAGATATTGGCAGGCGACTTGCACTGTGCTACCGGCGAGGACAACCAACTTCGTATGGGAGGCACCCGATGATCGTTGAACGATGGACGATCGACAGCAGTCCCTCGGCGATCCACTTCGCCGTGCGTCATCTCATGATCTCCAACGTCCGTGGCCGGTTCAGCCGCTGGAGCGGGACCATTCGCGTGGACGCCGGCGACTGGGAGCGGGCCACGGTCGACGTCGTGATCGATGCGTCGAGCATCAACACCGGCATTCAGGCCCGCGACGCTCACCTTCGCACGGCGGAATACCTCGACGTCACGCGTTATCCGGACATCACGTTACGTGCGCGGTTGGTGCCGTCAGCGGCCGGTGAAGGCCGGCGGATTGTCGGCGAGCTGACACTCAAGGGGCAGACGACCGAAGTCGAGCTTCAGTTGACGAACCGCGGCGTCCGTCGCGACCGGTGGGGGAACGACCGTGCCGGTTTCAAGGCGCGGACGACGCTCGATCGCCGTGCACTCGGTATCACCGGCAACATGGCGCTTGACAGTGGCGGCGTCGTGATCGGCCATCGCATTCAGGTGGACATCGAGGTCGAAGCCGTACGGCAACCCACGGTGCAGGTCGCCTGACCTCGCGCCTCGCGCGCAGCAGTGCGCAAAGCGGTCAACAAATGAACCGGGGCGACCCCATAACGGAGGAGGATCAGATGGCGGTGCAGGACACGACGCAAGCGACAGAGGTTGCGACAGGGCCGGAAGCCACACGCAATCAGGAAGCAACGGCACGGGAGATCGAAAGAGGATGGGAGGGAGAGCTCCTCGTAAAGCAGATGGACGCGCAATTGCGCGCCGGCGAGTCGCGCCTGGATGCGCTCGAGGCTGACGCGCACGCCCGCGCGGCGAAGGTGGAGATGGAGGTCATCGCGGGCATTCGCCTGCACCGTGACCAGGCGCGCGAGCGACTGGCAGTGCTGAAGTCGCACGCGACCGAGACCTTCGTGAGCGCCAAGCGCTCCACCCAGCAGGCCATCTGGGAGTTCGAGGTGGCGATCGAGCAGATGAGCGACCGGTTCGCCGCCTGGGACGAGACCCGCAACGCGCAGCTGTTTGCGCGGCTCCACGAGGCGGAGGCGCGCCTGAGCGAGTGGAAGGCGACGCTGCAACGCGGGCGGATTGAGCGCCAGATCCGCGATCACGACCTCATAGCGGCACTCGAGGCGCAGGTTGAGCTCGCGAAGGCGCGCGCGGCGGAGTGGGGCCGAGGGCGGCACGAACGCAAGGCGGCGGAAGCCGCCCGTGACGTTGCCCGACACTTCGAAGCCGCGTACCGCGCGGCGGCGAGGTGGTACGACGGGGAGGATGTGCCATGATCGGTCAACTGGTTCGAAACTGGAAATGGGTGGGAGTGCGTGGCGCGCTGGGGATTCTCTTCGGTACGCTGACCCTGATCTACCCAGCCGCCACGCTCGTTGCGTTCGTCGCGATGTTCGGTGCGTACGCCATCGTGGACGGCCTGCTCCTCTTCATGTCCGCGATTGCCAACCGCAGGACCCGGAAGCGTTGGCGGCTCCTGCTGACCGGCGGCCTGCTCGGCATCGCAACCGGCGTGCTGACCTTCGCCTGGCCGGCAATCACGGCGCTGGCGTTGCTCGCGATCATCGAGGCATGGGCGATCCTGATGGGCGTCATCGAGATCACATCCGCCATCCGGCTTCGGCGGGACATCACCGGAGAGTGGGCGATGGTGCTCTCCGGCCTGCTGGCCATCGCGCTCGGCGTGATGCTGGCCATCAACCCGGGCGTGGGCGCACTCGCGGTGGTGGTGTGGATCGGCGCCTACGCGGTGGTGTCGGGCGCGCTGCTCGTGGCGCTGGCGTTTCGTCTCCGTCACTGGGGTCGCGCGCATGGGTTGCTCGCTGCCGCGTGATCGTACCGCCGCTGCGAACAGTGCAACGCGACCCCGCCCGCGCTCGACGCGGCGGGCGGGGCTCGCGGCCCGAACCGGGAATAAAGCTACCAACCAATCTGCCGCGTACTGCGACCTAAGGAGCGTCTGATGACGAGTGCCGCGCGAATCCAGGACTTCGACGATCCCTGCGCTCCCGAGGCGCTGTACCAGATGCTCGCCGAACATGCCACCGACCTGCTGAGTCTGAACGACGCTGACGGGCGCCAGTTGTGGGCGAGTCGTTCGCTGGTGCGCCTTCGCGGTCGCGTCGCGAGTCTCGTCGAAGACGTCCACCCCGACGATCGTGAGGCCTACGACCGCTGGTGGCAGCAAGTCCTCGCAGGCCGCGCGGAACAGCTCCGTTGGCGGATCCGCTCGGCGGCCGGCAAGCAGCACTTCCTGGAGACCTCGGCCGCGGTGCTGCGGTATCGCGATCACGCGTACGTCCTCTGCACAGCTCGTGACATTACGCAACAGCAGGAGGCCGACGATGCGCTGCGCGCCGGTGACCTGATGCTCCGCGTGGCGGCGCGGCAGGCCCAGCTGGCGTACTGGGAGGATGATCTCGTCGCCGATCGCGTTTCGTGGTCGGAGGGGGGCTGCGTCATTCTCGGGGATTCGACCGGACCGAACGCAATGATCTGGACCGAGTGGCTGGCGTTCATCCATCCGGAGGACCGCGCCCTCGTGGCGGAACACCGCGCGCACATCCTGCGAGGCGGCGAGTCGGTCGGCGCCGTGACGTTCCGGCTACAGCGTCACGACGGCACGCTCCGCTACGTCGAGACGCATGTGGAGATCGGCCGTGACGACGACGGACGGCCGGTTCGCGCGTTCGGCGCCATGCAGGACGTGACGTCGCGAGAACAGTCCGCGATTGCGTCGCGAGCGAACGACGCGCGGCTCCGCCTCGCGCTTGAGGGGACTGGCCTCGGGACCTGGGAATGGAACCTGGATCTGAACACCGCGGAGTACTCGGACGAATGGAAGCGACAGCTCGGCTACGCACCACACGATATCGCCGACCGGTATGACGAGTGGGAGAGCCGCCTCCACCCAGACGACCGCGCGCGGGTGTTGTCCGCGTTGCGCGACTATCTGGATGGCCGGCGGCCCGAGTACGAACTTGAGATGCGCCTGCGGCACAAGGACGGGTCGTATCGTTGGATTCATACACGCGGCGTGGTGCTACGTGACGGCAGCGCGACGCAGACGCGCATGGTCGGTGGTCACGTGGACGTCACCGAACAGAAGCGGCGCGAAGAGCATCTCCGGCAGGCGCAGAAGATGGAGGCGGTTGGACGTCTCGCCGCGGGGATTGCCCACGACTTCAACAACTTGCTGACCATCATCGACGGATACGCGGATATCCTCGCGCAGACGCTCGACCAGACCGATCCGTCGCAGGCCGATCTCGGCGAGATCAAGATGGCGGCGCGCAGCGCGGCGAGCCTGACGCGCCAACTACTGGAGTTCAGCCGTCAACAGATCGTGCAGCCCCAGATTCTCGATCTCAACGGCGTGCTGCGTCGCCTCGAACCCATGCTCGGTCGCGTGATCGGTGAAGATGTCACCCTGACCATACGCCGGAACGCGGGCGGTCTAGTGAACATCGATCCCGGCCAGCTCGAGCAGGTCGTCATGAACTTGGCGGTGAACGCGCGTGACGCGATGCCCGACGGCGGACGGCTCACGATCGAAACGCGGGACGTCGACCTTGACGACTCGGACGTGGTGCAGTTTCCAGGTGCGACGCCGGGCATGCACGTACTGCTCGAGGTGAGCGACACGGGCAGCGGCATGGATGCGGCGACGCGCGCCCAAGTGTTCGAACCGTTCTATACGACCAAGGCCGAAGGCAAGGGCACCGGTCTTGGCCTCGCGACCGTCTACGAGATCGTGAAACAGAACCAGGGCTCGATCGTGGTATCGAGCGAGCAGGGCCACGGAGCGACCTTCAGTATTCTCCTCCCCACGGCGACCGGCAGCGCGGACGCGCCGCTCCCAGTCGTCGACGCAAGCGCGCTGCGAGGGACTGAGACGGTGCTCGTCGTCGAAGACCAGCCAGATCTGCGCGGCCTGCTGGAGCGAACGCTGCGCCGGCGCGGGTACACGGTGCTCCCGGCCGCGAGTGGAGACGAGGCCGTCGCGATCGCAAAAACGTACGCAGGGACCATCGATCTCCTGTTAACGGACGTGATTCTGCCCGGCGCCAACGGGCGGGAGACGGCACTCCAGGTCCTGATCGAGCGCCCCGCCGCGCTAGTGATTTACATGTCTGGCTACACGGACGACGCCATCATTCGTCATGGGGTCTTCGAGAAGGAAGTGGTATTCCTCCAAAAGCCGTTCACCGGGGATGCTCTCGCGCGGCGTATCAGGGAAGTGCTATCGGCGGAATCGCAAGACGTTGAGGATCCTCTCGTCACTCCGGCCAAGTTGGACGAGGCACATGGAGGCGCTGGCCAGTCCGCGTTCTAAGTCGCGCTGATTGACCACCAGTCGCACTGAATAGCTGCTGACCGAGCGCCAACGGCACGGGTACTGATTGATCATCTCAGGGAGTGGCTATGCGCTCTTCACGCTTATCGCGGTCTTCGCGGTCTTCGCGACACTGGCGACGACCTGCGGAAACCATCTTGGCCCGGACCGTGGTCAGGATGCTGGATTTTGCCGCAGAGCAGGGCCTGGACCGGCAGGCGCTCGCCGCCGGGGCGGGACTCAATCGTGTGGATCTCAGCCATGCCGACGCCCATGTGCCGCTGGCCACTCAGGTCGCGCTGTTCCGGCTGATAGGCCGGGAGACATCCGATCCCGGGTTCGGAGTCAAGTTCTCCACGTCGTTGGGCACCGGTGATTGGGGACTCCTCGGTTATGCGCTGTACCACAGCGCGACGCTCGGCGCCGCGCTCCGCCGCCTCGTGAGGTACTCCGCAATCGCCACCGAAGCCGTGCAGTTCAGGCTTGAGGCTCCCAACCGGCAACACGTCGCGATCGCGGAAGGCCACACGGCGCTCGGAGGGGGCTTCCCCATCGCGGTCGATGAACGCCTGACCGCCGTGTTGCACGGCGTGCGTGACATCACGAATGCCGACGTCCGGCCGGTGGAGGTCTGCTTTGCATACGACCGACCGAGAAGCACGCTGGAGCATCAGCGGTTCTTCCGGTGCCCGCTCAGGTTCGGTCAACCCGTGTCGAAGATCGTGCTCTGGGAGCGCGACCTTCAGTTGACCGTCTCGCACGGCGACGAGCAGCTCGCTGGGTATCTCAGCGTGGTCGCGGAACAGGTGCTTCGGACGCTCGTGTCGGGAGCCTCCTTCAACGAACGAGTGCGCGCAGCGATCTGGACGCTACTGAGCGAAGGCCCTCCGAGGCTCGAACAGGTTGCGTGCGCGCTCCACCTGTCTGCGAGGTCGTTGCAGCGTCACCTGGCGGAGGAGGGAACCTCGCTCCGGGCTGAAGTTGAAGCCATTCGCAAAGCCATGGCCATCGCGGGGCTTCAGAGCCGAGACAGGTCCATAGAGGAGCTGGCTTTCATGCTCGGCTACTCGGATAGCGGCACGTTCTACCGCGCGGTCAAGCGCTGGACCGGCCAGACGCCGCAGCACTACCGCAAGAGCGTGGCGCCAAGCGTTCAAGAGGATGCCGGCCCGGTTCGTCGAGTGATGGACCCGACCTAGGTCCTTTCAGCAGACCATCTTTCCGCGTGGCGCCAATTGCCGCAGCTGTGGCGTGTGGCGCTTTCAGATGTCGCCGCCGGCCTCCGAACGTTCAAGCAGGAACGGATCCGGAGGTCTAAATGCTTCGCCAAACCAGTCCGTTGAGAGTAGTGCGATCTCGTGACTGCGCGGATGAGGGGCCCTGTCGCGTTGAAACCGGCGCGCCACTGAACGGTGGAACAGAAGTCGTCCTCGATGCGTCGACCCCATCTGCGGCGCAACTCGCCCAAGCCCAGGAGGAGCTGACTCGCCTCACCCGGGCGGTGCAGCGCTCTGCAAGTCTGTTTCGCTCGATCGTGGACAACGTGACCGACCTGCTGGCTGTGCTCGACGCGGATGGCGGCATCCGGTACCTCAGCCGGTCGGCCACTACCGTGCTCGGCTACGAGCCACGGGAGCGACTGGGGCGCACGCACTTTGAACTGGTGCACCCAGACGATCTGGAGCGCGTCAGGCGTGTGTGGGGAAGCCTCACCTCAGGGAAGAGCACCAAGCGGTTGACGTGCCGCTGTCGCCACAAGGATGGGTCGTGGCGATACCTCGAGTCCACGGGTGCCAACCTGCTTGCCGACTCGATCGTGCGAGGAATCGTGATCACCGCACGGGATGTCACCGAGCGCACCGAGGCGGAAGTGCGGCTGCGAGCGCAGGACCGTGAGATGCGCGCGATCGTGGAGGCGGTCAACGACATCGTCTTTGAATTCGACGGTGAAGGTCGCTACCTGGGCGTGTGGGCCGCCGACGAGACGAAGCTGATCCACCCCAAGAACGAGTTGCTGGGTCGTCGGGTGGCCGATGTGTTGGGACACGATGCGGCCATGCCCTTCCTTGTGTGCATTCGCCGGGTGCTCCGCACCGGTGTCGCGGAGACCCTCGAGTACGCGCTGACCCTGGAGAACGGCGAGCATCGGTTCGATGCGAGATTCAGGCGGCTCCCGAACTTCGGCGGACAGCCTGATACGGTGCGCATGATCATCGCGGACGTAACCGAACGCAAATGCGCCGAGGAGCAACTGCGACGGTCAGAAGCCGGATACCGTAGCCTGATCGAGCACGCGCCAGTGGGGATCTATCGCACCACGCCCGATGACCGTTTCATGGCGGTCAATCCGGCGCTCGTAGCCATGCTCGGCTACCGGAACCCGGAGGAGCTGATTGGGCGTCCGATCACGACGGTCTTCTGCGCCGATCTGAAGGAGCGCGACGAGTTGCTGTCACGCTTGCGGACGTCCGGCGGGAGCGTGGTTGAGACGGAGTGGAAGAAGAAAGACGGTAAGTTGGTCACCGTGCGCATCACCGTGCGCGTTGTGCATGATTCGGGCGCGGGGACCGACTGTTTCGAAGGTCTGGTCGAGGATGTGACCGACCATCGTTTGCTCGAGCGACAGCTCCGCGTTGCTCATCGGCTGGAGTCCGTTGGCCTGCTGGCCGGCGGCGTGGCCCACGACTTCAACAACCTGCTGGGCGTCATCGGGGCGGGTGCCGACATTGCCGAGGCGCAGATCGAGCAGCACATGGACGCGATCCGCGATGAGCTGCACGTCATCACGTCCGCAGTGCAGCGCGGTGGCGCTCTGACCAAGCAGTTGCTGGCCTTCGCCCGCCGTCAGCCCATCACGCCGCGTGCCTTCTTGCCATCCGAGGCGATTGGGCAGTTGCTCGATCTGCTCAAGCGGCTGCTCGGAGTCGGCGTGTCGATCGAGACCGACTTCGCCTCGACAGCCCGCGTGGAGATGGACCCGACGCAGTTCGAGCAGGTGATCGTGAACCTGTCGGTGAACGCACGCGACGCGATGCCGGACGGCGGAAGACTCACGTTCGGGACTGCGAACATCGACCTCGACGAGGTCGGCTGCCGCGACTGTGCCGGAGCGAGACCCGGACAGTACCTGATGCTGTCGGTGAGCGACACCGGCGCCGGCATGAGTGAAGAGACCAAGGCGCGGCTCTTTGAACCCTTCTTCACGACGAAACAGTCAGACCGGGGGACGGGGCTCGGGCTCGCAACCGTGCATGGGATTGTCGCGCAGAACGGCGGACACATCTGCGTCCACAGCGAGCCGGGCCGGGGCGCGACCTTTCGGATCTATCTTCCCCGCGTGGACGAGCCGGTGGGCGCCACGCCCCTCGCAGAGCAGGGGAACCAGGTGTTGAAGGCGCCGGACGGACAGACTGCCTGCACCGACGACGCGGTCGTTCGCCACGACATCCTAGAGGAGGGCACGGCATTCCTCCAGCAGCCGTGCGCTCCCGAAATCCTCGTCCGAAAGGTGCGCGAGATTCTCGACCGGTCCGCGTCAAAGGCCACATAGCGTCTTCATTCCGATGTCATGGCCGCGATCAGCTGGCCGAACCACCACTCTCCTCACGTCCCCCATTCGGCGATCACACTGCAGTCAAACATCTACGCACCAGGCATTTCGAGGATACACATGTTCAGGAACTTGCGGTTAGGCACCAGACTCATCGGCGGCTTCGCCAGCGTCGCACTGCTCGTGCTCATCATGGGCTTCGTTGGACTGCGCAGCCAGTCGTCGGTGTATGCCGACGTCTTGAAGATCACGGACATTAGCGTACCTCAGCTGGCGACACTGAACGTCCTCGACGGCGCCATGCGCGATCTCCGGCGGATGCAGGCTGGCGAGTTGCTCGCCAAGCGCGACAAAAACGAGAGCCTCTTCGCCGACTACCACAAGCAGAGAGACAGCATCGCCGTGAACTACCGGACGAGCCGCGAGGAATTCGACAAGGTGCCGCGCTCCTCCGACGAGGACGCGATCTGGAAGGAGCTGTCCAAGGACTCCGACGCGTTCGCGGTGGCGAGTGACAGGGTTGAAGCGCTGCTCGCACAGAACAAGGTCGATGAGGCGCATGCGGAGTTCCTGGGCGACGCGAAGGTGCAGTTCGGCGCCTGCAACGCACTGCTCGGCAAGCTAGCCGGTACCGTCGTCGCTACCGCGAAGGCCCATGAGGCCAGGGTCGATGCGACAAACGCCGCCGCTCGCATCGAGTTAATCGTCGCGGGAGTGCTCGCCTGGCTGCTGGCGGCGGCCTTGGGCCTCTTCCTGACCCGCGGCATCGCCGTGCCGGTGAAGGCGCTGGCAGCGGCTGCGGACCGGCTGGCCCTGGGCGACACGAACGTCGCCGCTGACACCGACTCGCGAGACGAGCTCGGCGATCTGGGTCGGTCGTTCAACGCCATGATCGCCACCTCAAAGGAGCAGGCGCAGGCCGCCAGGCGCATCGCCGCAGGTGATCTCACCGTGACTCTCAAGGCAAAGTCGGACGCCGACTTGCTGACACAGAGCTTCATTCACGTGGTCGAGTCGCTGCAAAGCCTCGTCGGCGAAGCGAAGTTGTTGACGGAGGCGGCCATCGCCGGCCGGTTGAGCACGCGCGGCAACGCCGACAAGTTTGCCGGCGGCTACCGGGAGATCGTGGTCGGAGTGAACCAGACGCTCGACGAGATCCTGAATCCGATCAATGACGCGACCGACATACTGCAGCGCGTCGCTCAGCGCGACCTTACGGCGCGCGTGACTGCCGAATATCAGGGCGACCATGCGAAGATCAAGGAAGCGCTGAACAATGCCGTGGAGAACCTGCAACAGGCATTGGCCGAAGTCTCCACGGCCACCAGCCAGGTTGCGGCGGCCGCGGATCAGATCGCCTCGAGCGGGCAGACCTTGGCGCAGGGCGCCAGCGACGAGGCGAGCATGATCGAGGAAGTGTCGTCGAGCCTGCACGAGATCACGTCGATGGCGCGGACGAGTGCAGCGGGTGCGAAGGAAGCGGAGACGTTGGCCCAATCGACGAAGGCCAGCACGGATCAGGGCAGCGAGAAGATGCATGAGCTGGGCGACGCGATGGGCAAGCTGAAGACGTCGAGCGACCAGACCGCGAAGATCGTCAAGACAATCGATGAGATCGCCTTCCAAACCAACCTGCTCGCGCTCAATGCGGCGGTGGAAGCGGCCCGGGCCGGCGACGCCGGAAAGGGTTTTGCGGTGGTGGCTGACGAGGTGCGGGCACTGTCGATCCGCGCGGCGGAGGCGGCCAAGCAGACGGCGGCGCTCATCGAGGAGTCGGTGGAACATACGCGGCGCGGCGTGACGATGACGACCGAAGCGCAGGTGAACTTCGCTGATATCGCCAAGCGATCGAACCGGGTGCGCGAGGTGATGGCGGAGCTGGCTGCCGCGAGCGAGCAGCAGACGTTGGGGATCGCACAGGTAAACACGGCGGTGGAGCAGATGAACGCGGTGACACAGGCGACGGCGGCGAGCGCGGAGGAGAGCGCGAGCGCGGCGGAAGAACTGACGAGCCAGGCCACTCAAATGCGCGAACTTGTGAGTCGGTTCAAGGTCGATGGCGACGAGCGCGGAGCGAACCGGGCAGCACCGGTGCACGCGGTGCGGCGACCGAGCGCGGCACCGCATCTCGTGGCGCGTCGGCCGCAGACGTTTGGCAAGGGCCGCACGGCAGTGCTGAGGGCGGCCGCGCAGGTGATCCCGTTCGGCGGCGACGATGACGCGGTGTCCGAGTTCTAGCCGCGTCCCCGGATCGGGGCCTGCCACACGGGCGGCCCCGATTCCGCCCCAGCCTTACTCCTCAGAGACCGGAGTTCTTCATGTCCACCGCCACCGCCACCGTTCCCGCATCGCAGCATCGGGCGCATGAGGGCAAGTACCTGACCTTCTTCCTCTCGAACGAGGAATACGGCCTCAAGATCCTCACGGTGCACGAGATCATCGGCATGATGCCGGTGACGCACGTGCCCCGGACACCCGATTTCATCAAGGGCGTACTGAACCTGCGCGGCAAGGTGATCCCTGTGATCGACCTGCGTATCCGGTTCCGCATGAACGTGGTGGAGACGCAGGACGTCTGCATCATCGTGGTGCAGGTGCGCGGCATCCAGATGGGGATCGTGGTGGATCGGGTCTCCGAAGTGGTAACGGTCACCGCAGACGAAATCGCGCCACCGCCGTCGTTCGGCGTCGACGTGCCAACCGACTTCCTGCTCGGCATCGGCAAGAGCCACGGCCGCGTGAGGCTGCTGCTGGACATCGACCACATTCTTACCGAAAGTGAGGTCGCACTTCCGCAGTCACCCATCGCCCTGTCTACCTAGCGGGGAGCTTAGCGCTCAAGAGCTGCGGAATTCGCTCGCCGCGAGCCGAGTGCACGATGAGATGTTCAAGCCGCCGCTCGCGCGTCGCCTCCTGCTTCGCACTCATTACATAGGATGTCACTAAGCGTCGGTATCCCGGCGGCTGCGCCTCGAAGAACTTCCACGCGCCTTTCACGGCCTTGAAGCGTTTCAGGAAGGCCGCCGAGAACTCCGGCGGCGCCGTCTCAAACGAATAGATGCCCGTGCGCGCCGGATCTCGGCGTGCGAACGCCGCGAGGCCCGCCGGCGTCATGCGCCCAGCAGCGATGAGCGCGTTGACCTTCCGTACGTTGACGTTGCTCCAGATCGACTTCGCCTTGCGCGGCGTGTAGCGCTGCATGTAGCGCTCGGCGTCGATGCTCTTCACGACGCCGTCAATCCATCCGAAGCACAGCGCTTCATCAAGCGCCTGCTTGTAGATCACGCCGCCTTTGCCGGAGGCCTTCTTGTAGTAGCCGATCCAAAGTTCGGTCTTCGACGCGCCGTGTTTGGCGAACCAGCCGCGGAGGGCGGCGGGAGTCCTGAAGAACTGTGGCTTGGGCAGTGCAGGGGGAAGGGGCACGGTGTGGTGCAGGAGAGGGGGCAGGGTGTGGTGCAGGGGAAGAGGCAGGGTGTGGTGCAGAGACAGGGGAATTGATGCATCGTAGAATCATCCGCCAGAGTGCACTTACCCGCACATTGCTCCCCAGCCCGCGCTTTCCCCTTCACCACACCGTGCCCCTTCCCCTGCACCCCCAGCGATAAATGCCCCCTCGCGTAGCATTTGCGGTCATCCACGGCATTGGCGCTCAAAAGCCCGTCTTCGCCGACGCGTTCATCAACGCGGTGCGTGCGCGCGTCGTCAAACACGGCATGCCGGCTGCAGCGCTCGAAGCCGCGCCAGTCTACTGGGGCGACTTGTTTCAGGTCGACGAGGACGATCTCTGGCGCCGAATGTCGCAATCGCACCGCCTCGACTGGCAATGGCTGCGCAAGTTCGTGATGAGCGTGCTGGCCGACGCGGTGGCGTATCGCCGCCCGAACCCGGGGCAGTACGATCACTATCAGGCCGTGCATCAGCGCGTGTACGAGCGGCTGGCCGAACTCTCGGTGCGCGCCGGCATCACCACGCCGCTCGTCGTGGCCGCGCACTCACTGGGGACCGTCATTCTCTCCGATCACGTGTGGGATGAGCAGAAGCGTCGAGGACCGGGGCGCGACGCGTTCACGCGCTGCGAGACGCTGGCCGGCATCATCACCTTTGGCTCGAACATCCCGCTCTTCACGCTCGGACTGCCCGACGTGAAGCCCATCGCCTTTCCGCCTCCCGGCCACGGGCTGAGCGCACCGGTGCGCGCCGCGGCGCGGTGGAACAACTACTTTGACCGCGATGATGTGCTGGGCTATCCGCTTCGCGAAATCAGCCCGGCGTACGCCGCGGCGGTGAGCGAGGATCTTGCACTCGAGGTGGGCGGGCTGTTCGGCAGTTGGAGTCCGGCGGCGCACGGCGCGTACTGGGAAGACTCCGGCTTCATTGACCGGGTGGCCGCGCAAATCGCGGCTGTCTATGAGGCGCAACGATGACGAGACGCGCATGGATGTGGGTTGTTGGTGTGGCGAGTCTGCTGAGTGCGCCATCGACGCGGGCGCAGGTGGTCTCAGCGCGCGCGCCATCAGCGCCGGTGCCAGTGGCGCAGGCCCCCGCTGTCCTCGGCGAATGGCGCGGCCGCTCGACCTGCCTCGTGCGTCCGTCGCCATGCAATGACGAAGTCGTGGTCTACGACATTCGGCGCGACAGCGTCTATGGCGATTCACTCGCATGGCAGGCCGACAAGATCGTGAATGGCGTGCGCGACCCGATGGGCGTGCTGCGCTGCGCGTGGCACTCGCCGGTGCTGGCGTGCAAGCTGCGCGTGGCCGACTGGTGGCGCCTCACGCTGCATGGCGACACGCTTTCCGGATTCCTCGACCTGGGCGACGGCCGCCGCTTTCGCGAGGTTGTCGTCACGAGGGCGCCGAAGCCGTGAACGCGGCGATTCGCCTCGGCTGCCAAGGGTGGAACTACACCGCGTGGGTCGGGCCGTTCTATCCGGACAAGACGCGCGCCTCGGCGTTTCTCACAGTGTACGCCCGCGCATTCAAGACGGTCGAGGTGGACAGCTCGTTCTACGCGACGCCGGCCGTGCAGACGGTGCGCGGCTGGGCGTCCCGCGTGAGCGACGACTTCAAGTTCTCGCTCAAGCTGCCGCAGGAGATCACGCACGAGAACCGCTTGCGGCACAGCGAGGCGCAGACGGCGCAGTTCTTTGACGTGGCGCGAGAGCTTGGGCCCAAGCTCGGCCCGGTGCTGATTCAGCTCGGTCCCGACTTTGCGCCGGCGGAACTGCCGGCGCTGGCCGCGTTCCTGCCGCTGCTGCCGCGCGATGTGCAGGTGGCGGTGGAGTTTCGCCAGCGCGGGTGGATCAACGAGGGCATCATCGCGCTGCTTGCCGAACATCACGTGGCGCTGGCGCTGGTAGATGCGCGGTTCATTCCGCGCTCGGTGATGCTCAAGCTCGCCGAGCATCCAACGGCGGATTTTGCGTACCTGCGGTGGATGGGGCCCGACCGCGACATCGTGGATTACTCGCGCGTGCAGCACGATCGGTCCAAAGAACTCGACCTGTGGCGCAAAGCCATTCCCGTGATCGCCAGCAAGGTGAAGACAGTGTACGGCTACGTGAACAACCATTTCAGCGGTCACGCGCCGGCCGATGTGCGCACACTACAGCGGCAACTTGGGCAAGCGTCGGTGGATCCGTCGCAGTTGGGTGAGCAACTGCGACTGTTCTAGATGCGTGTTGGGGAACAACGTACGCGGGGCGGGCTCAGCGCAGAGCCCGCCCCGCGTGGCGCATCATGACCTGTCGCTGCGCCTACGGCAGCCAACTGATCGTGCCGGAGCTGGAGGTTCCCTTGTAGTTGATGCAGCCGCCGCCGCACGCCGTCATCGCATTCGCCGAGGTCGGCGTCGTGCTCAAGAGCGAGACGTTTTGTGTCCCGGAGTTCAGCAAGTACAGCCCGGTGCTCGAAAGCGTCCCCGTAAAGGTGAGCCCGGAGAACGTGTACGTGCCCGCCGACGAGCGCGCGAACTCGAACATCGGGGCGCCGAACCCCAAGCCAAAGTCCTGGAACGTCACGTTGTCAAAGGTCGCGTTGGACGTGCCGTCGCTGAACCTGAGCATCGCGTTCGAGAAGATCATCGGGGTGGCGGCGCCCGTCTGGCTCAGTCCCGAGACCTCGAGTCTTCTGTAGCTCTCCGACGACACCGTGGCGGCGCCGGCGCCCGTGCCGTGCGACAGTGTGCCGTGGATGGCGGCGTCGCGCGAAAGCGCGAGTGTCGAGCCGCTTTCGATCTGCACGTCGTTGAAGAAGTAATAGACGAACGAATCGAAGTTCACGGTGCTCGCGCCGCCCGAGAACACCGTCTTGTGCGTGCCGGTTGGCGCGAACGCGCCGGAGGCGCTGCCGCACTCGCCGCACGTTTCAATCACGCCGCCGATGATCTCGAACCGCCCAGCCGTCATCATGCTGGCCCCGCCATAGAAGTACGCACCGCCGCTGCCAATGAACACCTGATCGGCGGCGTTCGTCATCGTCAGCGTGCCGCCGTTTTGCGTTTCGAGCGACGCCGCGTCCAGCCGCCCGCCGTTGATCATGAGATCGCCAGACACGCTCGACGAGTCCATGTAGGTATAGTCGATCGTGAGCGCGTCATTCACCTTGAGCTGGCTGCCGGGGCCCGCAATCCGGTATTTCCCGTACACGTACACAATGTTGAAATTGCCGACGATCGAATTGAACGCGCTGCCGTCACCCTTCAGGTTGAGGCCCTCGCCCTCGCACGTGTTCACGGCCTCGGCGCCGAGCGCCGAGACCACATTGCCGTAGACGTTGATGCCTTGGTTGCAGCTGAGGTCGATGGTGGCGCCCGCTGCGATCGTCAGGTTGTGGACTTCGGCCGGGCCGCCCACGTTCCGCGGATAATTCGTCAGGCCAGCCGGAATCGTGACGTCGTCACTCGATCCTGGCGCATAGCCTGTCGACCAGTTGCTGCCGTCGTTCCAATTGGTCGAGTAGACACCGGTCCAGGCAAACGACGCGGCCCAGTTGGTTCCTGCACCCGAGAGTAGGACATGCCCGCCGTGCATGGTTGGGTACGGGTCCCACATGTCGAGGTACAGCGCGTCCTCGGGCGCGGGCGCGCGTGTCTCCGTCGCGGCGATGTAGTAGCCCGTGGTCGGCGTGGTGTAGAAGGACCACTCGTCGAGTTCCACGTGCCCAGAGGAGCAGTCGCAGTTGGTCGAGTTGTCACCCGCGCGCTGGATGGTGAACTGCGTCGCCGCCGGGTCCATGTTGTCGAAGACGACGTAGTACATGTCCCAGACCGGCTTGCCGTCGAGGAGCACCCACCGAATGTTGTCGAACTCCAGCTGGTAGACGTCGGCGCCGTGCGACGTCACCGTATGTTGCGAAGCCGTCGTCGAGTTGACGAGATAACAGTCGCCGCCGGTCATCAGCTGGCCGGTGACCCATAGGTCGCTGTTGAGATGGAACTCGCTTCCGGAGAGGTAAAGCGCGCCAAAGTACGACGACGCTCCGCACGGGTCCGACGCGCACGGATTGGCGAACTGGATGACCGATGCCGATGAGCCGCTGGCCCTCCGGCGCTTGAACAGCCGCACGCCTTCGGTCGACAACTGCGCGGCTGTTCGATTGCTGAGTGCCAGCGGATGCCGGCGCAGCATCGCGGCTCGCCTGACTGCGTGCCGCTCCAGCAGCCGTGTCCGACGCACCTGCGCCGACAACGCCGTGACGGCACGCATCTGACGAGCGGGCGCCTTCAGCGCCCGCACGCCGCGGTTCGCCCGAGGCGCCAGCACGCGCGCCACGCGCTCTCCGCCCTCCGACTCGGACATGCCGACGTCCACCTCAAACGAGTCGGCTGGAGCGAACGCATTGGCTGCACCGCCGCCCTGGGTGAAATCGCCGAGGACTTCCATCCATCCGGCCGTCAGCAGACCCGCGGTGCTTCCGCCGGCAAAGACCGCGGAGCCCATCACGCCGAGGTACGGATCACTGTCGTCGGTGTTCATCTTCAGCACGCCGCCGGAGCGCGTGGCGAAGTCGCCCATCACCGTCACGCCCGCATTGGCGAGCTCGAAAATGCCGGACGCGCCAGTCACCGTGAGGTTGCCGTTCAGCTGGAAGTCCTGCGTCGGCGTGAAGTGGCCCGTGACCGCCATGTTCGTGCTGACGACCGGTGTTGGGGCGTTCACCCAGACGATCGACGTGCCCGCAAACTCCGTGCTGTCGACGCGCCATCCGCCGAGCGCCACCGTGGTCGAGTCTGTGATCGTGCCGCCCACTCCGGCAACGCCACCCGCCGGACTCACTACGAACACACTCGGAGCGATGGTAACATCGCCCATGAAGTTGATCTCGCCCGTAAGCTCCTTCGGTCCCCAACCGGAGAAGACCGCGTGGTGAATGCCCTTGCCCGACACTCGTGGCGCGGTCACGACAATGTGCTGTGCGCTCTCGTCATTCCGTGCGAAGACCACGGTGTGCGTCCCCGTGGATTGGAGGGCAGTCGCGCTCTGCAGCGCGACATCCTGTCGTACGACCAGCTTGCCCGACGACGGAGCGCTCGTCCCGGCGGTGGCGGTGAACTGGACGATTCCCAAGACGTCGACGGAGTCAGCGGCTCGCGAGCCGGCAAGCCGGCCGCCACTCGAGATGACGAGACTGTCGTGGACCGTCACGGAGTGGCCGTTCGGATCAAGCACGCCGTTCGCGCGGATCGACAGCGACTGCGGCACGATGAGGTCGAACGTGAGCAGCGGCGTCCCCGAGATCATGACGGCCAGAATGCTGGTCCGGTTCAGGAAGAGCTGCGATGCCGTACCGCCATAGCCTATCGAGTCGACGCTGGTCGTCGTGTCGAGCGACAGGACGCCCTTGGTGAACAGCCGCGAGAAGTAGACGTTGGTTCCCGAGGCAGTGCTCACGTTTCCCTTCACGGCGACGAGCCGCGGGCTGCCCGATGTGCCGACGGCCGACACCCACGATGCCGAATCGACCGCGAAATTGCCCTGCGTATTGGACGCGGTGAGGAACGTCACGCCACCGCTCGCCTTCGCGATCGTCAAGTTCCCGAGGCACGATGCCGCGCAGCCGCCACCGTTGAGTGTGTCGGGGTTGGCGAACGTGACCGTCTGAGCCGCGGTGTCAGCCAGCACCGTCGTATGACCCGGCGAGGCAGCGAGCGCGCCCGGGTTGGTGCTCTGCGTCAGATTGCCGAACACGGTCATTGTGCCGGCCGTGAGCTGGCCCGACGTGTTCCCGCCGGCGAACGTCGCATTGCCCTTCACGGTCAGCGAGCTGGCGCCCGTCTGCATCACGACGATGCCGCTGCCGGACGTCAGCAGGTTCTTGCCGACGGTCAGCGTCCATCCGTTCGGGTTGAGCGCGCCGAAGACCTGTACATTCGCGTTAGGCAGCGACAGGTCGGACGACAACTGCACGCTGCCGCTGGCCACCTGGAAGTGCTTGGCCGGCAGCGAGGCGGGGAGCATCGACACCACGCCGGGGCCAGTGAAGATCGAGTCGACGTTCCAGCTTCCCGCCGTAGCGTCGATGATGCCGGGGCCTCGCAGCACCGTCCGTGCGGTGCCGGTGAATGCTCCCGATCCGGCAAGCACGAAGCCGGTGCCATCAATCCTCATCTGGCTGCCCGTGGCCAGGCTCTTCGCGCCCGCGCCGGAGAACTCGACGTTCGAGAACACGACGCTGCCGCCGCTGGCGAGCGAGATGGTCTGCGCACTGACGCCGTTCAACTTGATCAGATGCGGCGGGGCCATCAACACAATTGCCGTGGCAGACGCGGTGAAGTCGCCCGACACGGCGAGCGTGCCACCGGTCATCGATGTTGTGCCGGTGCCACCAAAGTTCGCGTTGCCGGCAACGGTGATCGCGCCCGTGGTCTCGCCAATCACGCCCGTGCCGCTCGTGACGAGATCGCCGTTGATGGTTGCGGCGTTGCCGTTCGGGTTGAGACTGCCGGATGTCACGAAGACACTGCCCATGAAGCCAACGCCGCCGGCAAGCTCGTACCTCCCGGCAACCGTCACCTTCGGGAAGCTCGGCCCGACGATCGATGCATTGGTCCCGGCGAGGATGAGCGAACCGCTTGAGGCGTCCACGACGCTGTTTCCGCCGGCGATCACGTCACTGCCAACCGTCAGGTCATAGGCGTTGAGATGCAGCTTGGCGCCATTCGCGATGGTGAGCTTGGCGACCGTCACGTTGCCCGAAAGGCCGGGCTGCTTGGCGGTGGAATCGATGCGCACCGAGTCGGTGGCCGATGGCACACCGGCGAGCGTCCAGTTGGCGCCGTTGGTCCACAGCGAGTCGCCGCCGAGTCCAGTCCACACTTTGACCAGGAAGTTGCCCGTCGCGGTAAAGGTCGCCGGGGCGACGCCCGTGTTGGCCACCGCCGCCGTCACGGTGTTGGTGCCGGCCGTGCCGCCCAGCTTGAGCGTGGTGCGCGCGCGTCCGTTGACGTCCGTCGTGTTGGTGAGTGTGGTAGGTGCGGCAACGCCGGTGCCGAACGCGCCGCCACCGCCGGTGACCGCCCACGTGATGCGCTCGCCGGACACGACATTCGCGTACGCGTCGGTCACAAAGACGACGAATGGACTGCCGAGCGATGTGTTGACGCTCGCCGACTGCGCATTGCCGCTGTCGGCGAGGATCGTGGCGGCGGGGCCCGCAACCACGCTCATCGTTGTCGTGATCGCGGGCAGCGTGCCGCTGGCGAACTTGAGCGTGTACGCGCCGGCCTTCTGTGCCATCTGATCGTTGAACGAGGCGACGCCCGCCTCGGGCGTGACCGCCGCTGCGCCAAAGAGCAGCGCACCGGCAGGACCGCTCGCAATCGACAGCACAATCGGCGTGCTTGACGTCGTCACGCGATTGCCATGTGCGTCGAGCACTTCAACACTGAACGCCGGCGTCGCCGCGCCGGCGGTCCAGGACGCCGCTGGCGCCGTGACGATGTGCAGCGTCGCCGGTGCGCCGGCCGTGCCGGTCGCCGTTACTTCGATTGCGGTGACCCCGCTGGTGCTGACCGACAGCTTCTGTGCACCAGAGCCCACGGTCCAGAATGTCCACGCGCGGCCATTTGCATCAGTGGTTGCCGATGCGGGCGCCACGGTGCCGCCGCCCGCCGTCACCGCGAATGCGATCGTGCGTCCCGCCACCGGGTTGCCGCCCGCGTCGGCGAGATGAACGACGATGGTGTCGAGCGTGGCGCCCGCCGGCATCGTCTGTCCGCCGCCGCGCGCGAGCGTGAGCACACTCGGTGCACCGGTCGTGATCGTGACCGGCGCACTCGTGGCGCCTGCCAAGCCGGTGGCCGACGCGGCGAACGCGATGGTGACCGGACGCGACACGCGCAGATCATTGAACGTGGCCGCGCCAGCGGCCGCGGTGCGCGTCAGGGTGCCCGTGAGCGACGAAGCCAGTTCCGCCGGAGACGCGGCGAGCGTGACGCTCCCCGTGAAACCGATCACCGTGTTACCGCCGTCATCCTGCGCGGTGACCACCACCGGCGCGAGCGCCGACACGGCATCACCGCTCGTCGGAACGGACGTGAACACCAAGCGCGAGGCGGGGCCCGTGAGCACATCGAATCCGCTCGACACCGCGGCGCTGAGCGTCCCCGAGGAGAATCGCAGGGCGTAGCCGACGCCTGGCTTCGCGATGCTCAGGGTGCTGAACGTGGCGATGCCGCCCACGGCGGCCACCGTTGTGGTTCCGCCGAGCGTGCCGCCGCCGGGGTTGTTGTTCAGCGCGGCAACGATACTCCCCGTGAAGTTGGTGACGATGTTCCCGAGATCATCCTGCGCGTGCACGGTGACCGTCGAAATTGGCCTGCCCGCCGCAGCGGATTGCGGCTGCACGCCGATCACGAGTCGCGTGGGCACCGCGGCGCGCGCCGTGGCGTTGAAGGTGATCGGCGAATCCAGCAGCCCGGTCGAGAAGACATTCAATTGCTGCGCACCGGCCACGGGGCCAAGTGTCCACGACGCACTCGCGGTGCCATCGGCAGCGGTGACGACATCGGCGGCACTCACCGACCCGCCAGTCAGCGGACTGAAGCCCACGTGCACGCCGCCGACGCCGATGCCATCGGATGCCGTCACCCGCACCGCGATCGGTTGCGACAGCGCTTCGTTGACGAACGCATTCTGCCCATCGCCGCTTACCATCGCGATGCGCGCGGCTGGCAGTGTCACGGTAACGGTCGAAGAGTCCTTGGGCCCGGTGAGGAGTTCCGCATAGACCTTGGCCGTACCGCGCCCGACGAAGTTGATGGCGCCCGAGGACGCATTGGGCACCGTCACAACCGCGGGATTTGAACTCGAGAAGACAATGGGCGTTCCGGCAATCGCGGTGCCGGTGGACGTCACCGCCTGCGCGGCCAGCGTGGACGACTGACCGGCGAGTCCACTGACGCTCTTGGGCGTGATGATGACGGCCGACGCATTGGCGCCCGTGCCGGAATACACGACGGGTACGTTGACGGCGGGGGGCGCGCTCGAGCCCGCGGCCGAGGGGATGACGGTGAGCGGCGACGAGCCCTTGAATACCGTATCGCCCGCCGCGTTGACGTAGTTCAGGTTCAGGTTGAGCGGCACGCCGGTCGAGGACGCCGAGGCCGGCAGCGGGACGATGAGCGAAAGCGTGAGGGAATCAGCACCAACCGGAAAATTCACGACCGTGTCGAGCGCGATGGTGCCGTCTTCACGGCGCAGCGTGATGCGCACGCGCTCGAACGCCACCTGCGTGAGGGCCGCGCGAAGGGCCGGGCCCCTGATGGGTGTTTCGAACAGCGCGTTGAATGCGATGGTGCCGCGCTGGTGGAAGACATTCACCGGTGATGTGCCCGGCGCCGTGAGTTCCTTGCCGCAACTCAGCAACACGACGGTAAGGAGACCGGCGGCGGCGGCAAGGCGACGAGCAGGAGATGTGGCAGTCGACATAGTGCCGATGCGAAGGTGCGTCCGACAGCCTGCCGGCGCACGAAACGCCCTCTGCCGCCACGCGCGGTGCCGCGTGCGCGTCTCGGCGCGGAGTGGATGGACGGGGGGCGATCAGTTCTGCTCTAACGTATGGCCACTCAGAGGAGTGCGCGAGGGCAAAACACCACGGCGGTCCGTGATCCAGATCACGGGCCGCCGAAGACGCGGTGTATGTGCGGCAATGCTATGGACGGCGCTGTGGCAGAAATGCGGTCAGTCCGCCGTGCGCATCGCACCGTGACGCCACGCGTTCTCCGGAGAGAAACGTCCCGTCCTTGCAAACGACTGTGGCGTTCGCGGGTGGCGTCGGTGGCGGCGGTGGCGGCGGTGGCGGTGTCACGGCCTTCGCGCTCGCGGTCAGCGCCCGCGAGGCGGTCACCGGCGGCGGTGCAACGTCGCTTTGCGGTGCCGGCGGCGGCGCCAACTTGGTGATGCCCGCATCGGGACGTGCCTTCGCGGCGGGTGGGGCGGTCACCTCCGGATAGCGGTACGCCATTCCCTTGTGCGCGTCACAGGCTGCAGGCGTGCCACCCTTGGGTGCCCACGTGCCGTCCACGCAGCGGATCATTGATCCCGCCGGACGCGTGGTGTTCACCGCGGGCGGCGGTGCCGCCGGCGGGGTCGGCTTCGGCGGGGCGCTCTGTGCGAACGCCGCTGGGCCCAGCAGCGAGCCTGCGCAGAGCGCAATGCGTGAAAGAGACCGGCGTGTCATGATGGGGCTCATGGGACGATCTGGATGGTGAAGATGCGCTGTTGATAGCCGGTACCGCTGATCGTGAAGGTGGCCGTGCCCGGTGTCGCGCCAGCCACGAGCGTCACCGGGGCATAGCTCCCGCCATCCGCGACGACGACCGACGAGATGGGCGATCCGGTGCCCGCACCCGAGTTATCGAGCACATCCACGTTCGAGCCAACGACGCCGATTGTGGTGTTCCCGGCAGAATACCCGTAATTGCGGTCCGGCGTCTGCAAATAGACGTAGAGCGACGCCGTCGAGCCGACCTTCATGGACGTGGGCACCGACGAAATTCCAAAGACGCCTTCCGACACATCGATGATCAGACGTCCGCTCAAGATGCTTGGCGCGCTGAGTGTCAGCGTGTCGCTCCCCGCACTGACGCCGGTAATCTGGAAGTAGCGGTAGTAGTACCCGGCCGGAATCGTGTCGGCGAGCGTCCCGGTCATCGAGGTGTGGCCACCCACACCGATGATGGAATAGGGCAACGGCACCTGCGGATAGAAGCTGACGCTGGTGTAGAAGTTCGTTCGCTGCCCAATGCCGAGCCGCAAGACGTCATTGTTCGGATAGAGCTGTGACTGCGACACCTGTATGTTGGTGAATCCCGGGGCGTAGGCTCGGAATCCGGTCCTCGCATCCGACGCGGTGATCGTCGCGCGCCCAATCGAGATTGGAAGCGTCGATGCCGACCAGTTGGAGGAACTGCCTGCCGGAATGGTGACGGCGGCCGAATCGATGCCGACAATGCCGGGCGCGCTCGACGACAGCATCACGCGCACGTCTTCGGTGATGAGCCGGCTGTTGTAGCCGTCCGACTCGACGGCCACCACTTCGAACTGCCGGCCGCCATCGCCGGTGTACATGTTGTCATAGTTGGCGTAGAACGTCGGCCGACTCACCGTGATTCCCCCCGTGACCGACGCATAACCCGGCGCTGCGGCCGTCACCTCCAGGCCGCCGACGGTATCGAGCGCCGTCGTTTCGTAGTACGCGTAGTTGCCTCCGGCGGGGATCAGCACCGAATCGGGCATGCTCACCAGTGCCGTGGTCGAACGGTTGAGCCTCACCCACGTTGGGACGAGCACGCTGTAGTCGGTGTAGACGTACTGCTCCTCGCTGTCCGTGCGCTGCCGCATGCCGAGGCGCAGCGGGTTGCTGTAGTACGGGAAGTGCAGTTGCGGCTGCAGCACGGTCACGGCGTTCGAGGTGTCGGGCCGGTACCGTCCGGCGTCGTCGGTGAGGATGAACTTCGCCGACCCCGGTCCCGTCAGCTGCATCGGGCTCGAGGTATAGTACTCGTCCGGATAGAGGATCAAGCTCGGCGACAGCGCGCTGGCGACGCCAGGGCTGCTGGACGTGACCGTCACCCGCACGGTATCGGTCGAGTTGTGCGAGTTGCCCAACGAATCCGTGAGATAGAAGTAGACCTCGCCATACGGATAGTTCTGCAGCAGCGTGGAACTCTCGCCGCTCACGTACGCCGTGATCTGCGGTGTCGTCACCCGCACCAACAGGGTATCGCTGACGTGACCCGGCGCCGTGAAGATGAGCGTGTCGGTGCCGCGGTTCACGCCGGACACGTAGATGGTCGGCGAATAGTACTCATTGACCGCGAGGTTCCACGCGGTGTCAGAGAGCACGGTGGCCGCACCGAGTTTCCGGATGGAAAGCCGCGTCGCCGGCTGGTTGCCGCTCCGGTACGCGGAGAACGTGGTGTACTGGCGATTGCCGATGGTGATCAGCGAGTTCGCGATGTTGATGCGTGGCGTCGTGTCAGGCGGCGCGCCGCCGGACGGCAGATAGACCGTCACGCCAAAGGACACCGGCGTGTGGCCGGGCGCGCTCAGCATGATCGTGGTGGAACCGGTGTCGATCGGGTTCAGGTAGCCGTAGTTGTAGTACTGGCCCTGATAAATGGTCATCGTCGCACTCGTCGGCTTCACCTTCGTGGTGTCAGCCGACGTGATCGTGACCGTCAAGTCCGAGGTGCGGTAGTGCGTGTTGTAGAGGCTGTCGCGCACGTACGCCGCGAAATACTGTGTGGAACCGCCCTTGTAGAGCGTGTAGTACGGCCCGGCGTATGTGAGCTGCGGCGTGGTGACCGTGACCGGTGCGGTGCCGCTCGAGTAGCCGGCGCCCGACCAATCGATGTTGGCGGTGCCGGGCGTCTGGCCGTACACGCGGAAGGTGTCACTCGAATACTGATTGGCCCCGACAATGGCCGTGCCATCCACCGCGGCCACCGCAGAATTCACGCTGGCCAGCGCAAGGGATGTGGCGCTCTTCTGCGGCGTGCTGCTGCCACTGAGGTAGAAATACGGTTGGAGATACTGCCCCGCACCCACGGTCGTCGTACCGGTCCAGTTCACCGTTTGCAACGTGCCGTCGACGATGACCAGCACGGAATCGATGCCGTGGCCGGGGTCGGTGTATCGGAGGTAGGCCGAGCCGGCGCCTAGCGCGTTGAAATACGCCTGGGCGTAGTAGTTGTCGGTCGGAATGATCACCGTGGCCTGCGCCGGCACCACCACCGCCGGATTGCTCGACGACGCCGAAACGACCAAGGGCGTTGCGCGATACCCTGAGTATCCGGTGGTGATCGAGTCGTCGGCGTACACGTAGACGCTGCCTGGCGTCGCCGACCCGAGCTTCATCGAGATGGCGGTGCAGCACGACACCCTGATAGTTGAGGGGTGGATGTCCACGAGCATCGTGTCGGGAGTCCAGCCCGGCGCCGAGGCAATCACCGACGTCGATCCGACCCCGGTGCCAACCACGCTGAAGTTCCCCGAGCTGTTGCCCTGCGTGATGAGGGCGGTCGCGGGCACCGTGGCGATGGCGGGATTCAGTGACACGAGGTTCACCGTCAACGGCAACTGCGCATAGGCGCCGCGACCCAGCCAGACAGTCTCCTTCTGTCCGAGGCTCGTCGTGACGCTTGAGCCAAGGTTCAGGTCGCGCGCATACACCTGAATCCACCCGGTTGAACTGCCATATCCGGGTGCCGACACCGTGAAGTTCACCGAGCCCGCGAGCGAATCACTGATGAAGAAGATGTACCCCTGCGTCTCGCCTTCCTTGATGGTCAGCGTGGCCAGATTCGCAATCTTCTTGAGGCGCACCTTGGCGGCCGCAGCCGGCGGGTCGAAATCACAGCCGCCGGTGTTTCCCGTCGCGCGCAAACCCGGCGACGGCACGATGTGCACGTACCCCGAGTCCGATAGCTCGAACGAGACGATCGTGCCTCCCGCCGGAGCGGGGGCGCTCAAGTTCACGCGCGTTTCAACGGTGTCGCTGTTGGCGTTGATGTACAGATAGGAGTTCTGCAGGCCGACGTTCGCCTGGTACACGTAGAGCAGCACCGTGTCCGCGCCGAGGCCCGGCGCGCTGGCAACGGCATGCGAGCTTCCTTGATAACGGCCAACCGCCGTGGCAACCGCAAAGTTGGAACCGGCGGGAATCGTCACCGTGCTCGTCGCCCAACGTGAAAGCGTGTCGAGCGTCGACAATGTGACGGTCACCGGCGACGGCGGCGCGGCATCGAGGAAGACGTTGATGGGCGTGTTGACGCCGGTGGTGACGTTCAGGTTGTCATAGCCAAGCGTGATCTTCGTCGGCGTCCCGATGCCGACGAGCGATGCCGTCGCCGAAATGTTGACGACCGTGGCGCTCGGCGCCGTAACGGCGACGGTGTTCGCACCCGCGCCGGCACCGAGCGTGAGCCGCGTGCGCGCCCGGCCGTTGTCGTCCGTGACACTGCTGGTGGCGCTCAGCGTCCCGCCGCCCGCCGTCACGGCCCACGTGACGGTGACGCCGACCGCGATGTTGCCGTAGTTGTCGGTCACGCGCACGACGAAGTCGCTGGGCAGCGTTGCTCCGGCCGAGCCCGACTGCGTGGCGCCACTGTCCACCACCGTCGAGATCTGCGTGCCGGCCGAGACATTGATCAGCACGCTTGGTGCCGCGGTGAGCGCGCCGGACCTGAACGCGAGTTCGTAAGTGCCCGCCTGCTGCAGCGCGAGCCCGCGGAAGATCGCAACGCCCTGCAGCGCAGTGACCGTGGTCAGGCCAAAGATCGCCGAGCCGGTGGGACCGCTGACGATGTTCGCCGTGACCGGCCCGGAGAACGTGCTCACCAGATTGTTGTCGACGTCGACGACGTTTACGACGATTGAGTCCGTACTCTGGCCGGCTACCCACCGGACGGCCGGCGCCTGCTGGAACTTGAGCTGCGTCGGCGTACCCGCCGTGGCCGTGGCCGTAACCAGGATGGGCGACCCCGTGAGTCCGGCGGACGTCACCGTCATCGTCTGAGGACCGCTGATGAGTCCGAGTGACCAGCGTACGGCGGCACGCCCGAGCACGTCGGTGTTCACCGTCGCCGCCGACACGTGGCCAGCTCCCGACGCGACCGCAAAGCCCACCGTTCGGCCGGCGACGCCGTTCCCCTGCGCGTCGGTAACAAGCGCAACGACGGAATCAATGTCCGTTCCGCCGCGACGCGTGAGGTCGGCGCCGGCGATGACCTGCAAGCGAATGGCGGCGCCCGCCGCAATGCTGATGGCCGAACTCGTTGCACCAGTCAGCCCTGAGAGCGAGGCGGCCAGCGTGTACCCCGCGCCGGACTTGCTGATGTTGACATCGGTAAACGTCGCGACGCCGTTGACCACCGGTCGGGTCAGCGTACCGCCGAGTGTGGCGCCCGCCGTCCCCGAGGAAAGAGCCATCGCCACACTGCCCGAGAATGCCGTGGCCACGTTGCCAGCGGCGTCGAGGACGCTCACGGTGATCGCCGGACTCAGGGCGATGCCCGCCGTGCCCGTCGCCGGAACGGCCGTGAACGCGAGACGCGTCGCCGCGCCCGCCCGAACCTCAAACGGAATCGAGGTCGCCGGGCTCAAGCCCGTCGCCGTGAAGACGAGCGTGTAGCCCACGCCGGGCTTGTCGATGGTCAGATCGTCGAAGACGACGTTTCCGCCCGCCGCCACGCGCGTTCGCGTGCCGCCCAGTGTCGCGCCGCCAGGATTTGCGCCGAGCGCCACGCTCACCGATCCGACGAAACTTGCCGACGGCAGGCCGGCCGCGTCGCGCGCCGAAACCTGCACCGAGGCGAGCCGCGTGTTCACCGTCACCGACGCCGGCTGCGTGACGATCGCAAGCGCCGAAGGCGGAAGCGCCGAGGCCGTCGCATTAATCGTCAGCGGTGAACCGGCGAGTCCGGGCGACGTCACGAGAAGACTCTGCCCACCCACGATCGGGCCGAGTGTCCAGCCGATGTTCACGTATCCGTCGGCGCTCGTCGTGGCCGACGGCGGCGTGACGACGCCACCGCCGCTCGCAACGGCAACCGTCACGGGAATGCTGCCGACACCCACACCATCCGGTGCCGTCACACGGACGCGGATAGTCTGTGGCACATCAAGCCCGGCACCGACC
Organism: Gemmatimonadota bacterium; assembly: GCA_023249375.1. Lineage (GTDB taxonomy): Bacteria > Gemmatimonadota > Gemmatimonadetes > Gemmatimonadales > Gemmatimonadaceae > PNKL01. The sequence continues at coordinate 29,167 of JAHFCT010000019.1, forward strand.
GTCTGGTTGCCACCGTCAGTCAGCGCAAGATTCGTCGCCTTCAGCGAGATATCGATCCGCGCCGTGTCGGCGGGGCCCGTGAGCAACTGGGCAATGAACGTCCCGGTGCCGCGCACACTCCGCAGCACCGCGTTGGGCGCCGTGGTGTTCGGCACCGTGATGAGCGTTGGTGTTGAGGTCGAGTAGACAATCGGTGTTCCGGCAATCGGAATGCCTTTCTCGTCCACGGCGACCGCCGCGAAGCTCAGCTGGTCGCCGTTTTGGCCGCTCGTCGTCTTGGGCAGGATGTGCACACCCACGGCGGTCGACCCAACGCCGGTGTATTGCAGCGGGATCTGCACCGGCGGCGGCGCGGTCGCACCCGGCGCCGCTGGCGCGACCGTCACGTTGAACGGGCCACCCTTGAACACCGTGTCGCCGGCGGCATTGACGTAGCCCATGCTCACCGAAAGCGGGACGCCCGCGGCCGGTGCGTTGGCCGGCAACGGCACGTTGAGACTCAGCGAGACTTCATCGACACCCGGCGGAAAGAACACGACGGTGTCGATCGCAATCGATCCATCCTCGCGGCGCAGCACGATGTGCACGCGCTCGAACGCCACCGATGATTCGGCCGAAACCCCGTTGGCCAACGCCGGGAATCTGGGCTCCACCTGGAACATGCCGTGGCGGAACGCACTCACGCCGCCAGATGGCGCCGTGACCTCGCGACCGCAGCTCAGCAGGGAAAGCGCGAAGACGCCAAAACCGATGGCGACCACGCGCAACGGCGCACGTGTCTTGGACATGAGGGCGAATCGGTTTGAGCCAGACAACGGGGACACGGGGTCCCCCGGAATGACCGACAGATCGGGACGAAGCGTCCCGAGAGTGCTCGATACTGCGCCGCGGTGGCGGGAACCGCCAGTCCGCAAGAACAATACTGGACGTTCTATAACCTATGACGCTAGCGCGATCCGCCAGTGATGCCCGTCACAGCACCGCACCAATCGCTCAGTGCACGACGGACCGATTACCTTCCGAGAGCCTCGCCGTGCTCCCGATGACCACCCGAAAACCCCTGCTGATCCCGATCATGCTGACCCTGGCGTTCGCCGGAGTCTGCGGTCGGCTTGGCGTCTGGCAACTGCGGCGGCTGGAAGAGCGTCGGAGCTGGAACTCGCATCTCGACCAGCGCCTTGCCGCCGCCCCGTCCGCGGTCACTTTGCTGCCACCCGATACGTCGAGCGGCCATTACCGCCGGGTAATAGCTCGGGGAACGTATGATTACGCGGGCCAGGTGTCGCTGGCCGGCCGCAGTTCCCTGGGCTCGCCCGGTGTGCACCTGTTCACGCCGCTCCGGCTGGCGGACGGCGCCCTCGTCATCGTCAACCGCGGATGGGTCTACGCTCCCGACGCGATGACGGTGGATGCCGCAAGATGGCGGGAACACGACGGCGATCCGGTGACGGTCCTCGGGTACGCGGACACATGGACCGGACGCGAGACCGCACCAGTGTCCAACGGCCGGCACATCGTGCGCGAACTGGATTCTGCGGCGGTGGCACGACTCGTCGGCGCGCCGATCCTGCCGTACTACATCGTCCAGACGTCAGACAGCGCTTCGGGCCCCGACCGTCCCGTGCGACTCGGCGAACCCGTCCTCGACGATGGTTCGCACCGCAGCTACGCCATCCAGTGGTTCTCGTTCGCGCTCATCGCGGTCGTCGGCGGCGCACTGCTGGTGCGCGAGGAACTCGTCAGGCGACGCGCGTCCGCTTGAACTGCAGCACGACCACCGCGGCCACAATGGCCGCTCCGCCGGCGAGCGTGCGCAGCGTCAGCGGCTGGCCGAGTACCGCGGCGCCGAGCAGCGCGGTGAGGAATGGCTCGACCGTCGAAATGATCGCCGTGCGCACGGGCCCAAGGCGCATCAGCCCCATCAGGAAGAAGACCGACGGCAGCACCGTGCTCCACAGCGTGAGCGCGATGATCGCGACCCACGCGCTCGAGGGCATCGCAAACTGGAACGAGCGATCACTGGCCGAGAGCACGAGAAAGCAGACCGCCGCTCCGATCTTGGAATACGCCGACGTCACCGCCACCGGCCAGTCCTTCTGCATCCACTGCATCGCGGGAATGAGCAACCCGTACAGCAGCGCCGCGCCGAGCGCGTAGATGATTCCGCGCGATGCGCTGCCGCTCATCGCCGGCGTGCCCACCATCACCGCCGTGCCGCCGAATGAAAGCGCCAAGGCCATCGCGCGCCTTGCGTCGAGCTTCTCCGAGCCGCGCAGCGCCTGCACCAGCGTCACCCACACGGGATAGGTGTAGAACAGAAACGCCAGCGTGGCGGCCGTGATGTACGCCAGCGAGGAGAGCGCGCAGTAGACCATCAGCGCCTGGCCGCCGCCGCCGACGACCATCCACAGCAGCGCTTCATTCGGCCGCATGCGCCGCGACGGTCCTCGCACGCCCACCCACGTGACGAGCACCAGCGCGGACAGCACGTATCGCCACGTCAGCACCGTCGAGAGCGACAGCCCGCTGCGCATCGCGACGCTCGTGAGAATCGACACCGCGGCAAAGCCGCTGGCCGCCAGCAGCGTCAGGCCGGCGCCGATGCGCGCCTCGCGGTCGAACCCGCTCATGCCCGGCGCGGTCATGAGGTGGCCGGCTGGTGTTGGAGGAGCAGCACGGCCGCCGCGATCATCACGCCGCCCAGCAGCGTGCCGGGCCCCACGCGCTGGCCCAGCACCAGCGCGCCGAGGAGCGTCGTGTAGAACGGTTCGATGGTGGAGATGATCGCCGTGCGCACGGGGCCCAGCACGGCGAGTCCGTTGAGAAACGCGATGAACGTGATCACCGTCGATCCAAGGGCGAGCGCCACGATCACGGCCCACGCCGCCGAGGGCATGTCGGCGTGCAGCGTGCCGCGCCAGGCGGCGATGATCGCGAAGACAATTCCCGCGCCGGCAATGACGAGCGCCGATGCCGCGGACGCCGACAGCGGTCCGCGCATCCAGTGCAGCAGCGGGATGTAGGCCGCGTAGATGAACGCCGCGCCCAGCGCGCAGGCCACGCCGGCCGCCGGCAGCGCGGACGCGCGCGGGGCGCCAATGATCACGCCAAGGCCGCCGAGGGCGAGCGCCAGCGCGATCGTCTTGCGCACGCCCACGCGCTCAAGCCCGCGCATTACCGACAGCAGAGCCACCCACGCCGGAAACGTGTAGAAGAGAAAGCTGAGCGTCGCGACGTCGAGCCAGCGCAGCGCGGACAGCGAGATGCCGCTGATGGCCACCTGGCCAGCGCCGCCGGCGGCGAGCAACGCGAGCGCGCGCGGCCGTGTCACCGCCTGCATTCCCGCACCGGCGATCAGCAGCAGGAACGGCGCCGCCAGCGTGTAACGCCAGGCCATCGCGTTGGCGAGCGTGAGTCCGTGCCGCTGCCCGATCACCATCAGCACGCTGATGGATCCAAAGCCGCAGGCGGCGAGCGCCACGAGCAGCGTGGCGCGCCACGTCGTCCCGCGCAGGGCGCTCGTGCTCACGTCATCACAGCAGCGTGCCGCGGAGGATGACCAGCGCGACGGTGAAGTAGATGACCAGGCCGGTCACGTCGACGAGCGTGGCGACAAACGGCGCCGAGGCGCTCGCCGGATCAAATCCGGCGCGCCGCAGCACGAACGGAAGCATGGAGCCGGCGAGCGTGCCGAACGTCACGACGCCGATGAGCGTCACGAAGACGGTGATGGCGATGAGCGTATAGTTCGGGCCGTAGTCGTAGCCGATCAGCAAGCTGCCGAGGTGCACGTTCTTGCCGGCGAGCGCCTGCCAGGCGAGCACCCGCAAGGCGCCGATCGTGCCGAGAATGCCGCCCAGCGCAAGACCCGACGACAGTTCGCGGATCGCGACGCGCCACCAATCGGCGAGCGTCGCCTCGCCAAGCGCGAGCGACCGGATGATGAGCGACGTCGCCTGCGATCCGGAGTTGCCGCCGGAACTGATGATCAGCGGCACGAACAGCATCAGCACGGTGGCGCGCTGCAATTCGCTCTCGAAATAGCCCATCGCGCTCGCGGTGAACATCTCGCCGACGAAAAGCACCGCGAGCCAGCCGGCGCGCTTCTTGAGCAGGGCGAGGAACCCCGTTTGCATGTACGGCTCATCGAGGGCTTGCATGCCGCCCAGCTTCTGGACGTCCTCCGTCTGCTCTTCTTCGATCGCGTCAATGACGTCGTCCACGGTGACCGCGCCGAGCAATCGCCCGTGTTCGTCCACCACCGGGACGGCGACGAGGTCGTACTCGACGGTCATCCGCGCCACTTCCTCACGGTCGGCCGTGGCGACGACGCGCTGCACGTCGGTCCACGCGACGTCCTGGATGCGTGCGCCTTCCGCCGCGGCGAGCAGTTCGCGCAGCGACATCACGCCGGCGAGTTCACCCGCCGCGTTCAGGACGTAAATCGTATTCATCGCCTCGCGGCGGCCGCCGCGTGCGATCGCGCGCACCTGCGACAGCGCAGACTCCACCGTGTCAGTCTCGAGCACCGAAACCACTTCGGTGGTCATCAGGCCGCCGGCGGTGTCGGCTTCGAACTCGAGCAGGCGCCGAGTCTCGCGCCGCGTCGCCTCGGGGATCGCGCCGAGAATGTCCTCGGCGGTGTCCTCGTCCACTTCCTCGAGCACGTCGGCGCGCTCGTCGGGATCCATCTGCGCCACGAGCGGCGCGGCCTGCTCGGTGGTCATCCCCTCGAGCAGCGCGGTGCGGATCTCTTCGTCGAGATACTCGAGCACGTCGGCGGCGCGTTCGGGCGACAGCGCGGCGAGGAACGCGGGCAGCGACGCGCGCGGCATCGCCTCGGCCACATCGGCAAGGTCGGCCGGATGCAGCTCCGCCGTCTCGGCCGCGACGGAGCCCGGCGAAGATTCGAGCAATTCAAGGATGTCGGGCGCGAGCAGCGCGGCGAGATCCTCGGCGTCGGGTTTCTGCTGTGGCGTCATAGGGGACCCGTGTGGGCTCGGGATCGCGGAATGTCGGGCGACGTGGCGGCAAGGTACCGGGCAAACCATCCCCCCTGCAACCCTTTGCGCGAACGCGCTGTCGAAACAGGTGACCCGGCGCGCACGTACAGCCGGACATCGCCTCCCGCCCCGAACCCGCTTGTCATGATTCTCGCGCTACTGACCACGGCGCAGCTCGCCGTTGCCGCCAACACGATTGCCGTCTCGCCGTCGAAGGATCTCCCGGCGGTTCCTCGCGCCACCGCCACCGTCGCGCAGGCCGCGCGCGCCGCGCACCCCATCGTCATCGATGGCCGCGATGACGACGAGGCGTGGCGCACCGCGCAGGTGATCGATGCGTTCCGCGAGTTTGATCCCGTGGAGAACGGCGACCCGCACGGTTTCCGCACCGAAGCGCGCGTGACGTACGACGATCGCAACCTCTACGTCTTCGTGCGTGCCTTCGACCCGCGTCCCGATTCGCTGCTCGCGCTCCTTGCGCGGCGCGATGTGCACACGCAGTCCGACTGGTTGCACCTGATGATCGATTCCTACCACGATCGACGCACGGGCTTCCGCTTCACGGTCAATCCGGCCGGTGTGCAGCGCGACGTCTACATGAGCAACGATGGTGACGAGGACCTTTCGTGGGATGCCGTGTGGCAAGTGTCGACGCGCGTCGAGAAGGATGCGTGGACCGCCGAGTATCGCATTCCGTTCAGCCAGCTGCGCTTCGCCAACACCGACGTGCACACGTTCGGCCTTGCCATCTGGCGCGACGTTGGCCGCACGAACTCGCGGATCTCGTGGCCGCTGTATCATCGCAATCAGCCCGGCTTCGTCTCGCAGTTTGGCGAACTGCGCGGCATCGACCGCATCACCACGCCGCGCCGTCTCGAGACGACACCGTACACGCTGGCCAAGGACCAGTCGCATCCCGAGACGAACGGCCGCTTTGGCCGGCAGCAGGCGGCGGCCGTCGGCGCCGACGTGAAATACGGACTCACGTCGAATCTCACGATCGACGCGACCATCAACCCGGACTTCGGTCAGGTGGAGGCCGATCCGTCGGTGCTCAACCTCACCGCGTTCGAGCAGTTCTATCAGGAGCAGCGGCCGTTCTTCCTCGAAGGGCAGGGGATCTTCCGCTACGACCTCAACTGCAACGACGGCCAGTGCAGCGGCCTGTTCTATTCGCGCCGCATCGGCCGCTCGCCGCAGCTCGGCGACACGTACAGCGACGCGAGCAATCCGCTGAACACCACCATCCTTGGCGCCGCCAAGGTGACCGGGCGGCTCGCCAGCGGCCTCTCGATCGGCGTGATGGATGCCATGACGCAGCGCGAAGTGTCCACCGGCGGCCGCACCATTGAGCCGGCCGCCAACTACGGCGTCGTGCGCCTGCAGCAGGATTTGCGACAGGGCAACTCGGGCTTCGGCATCATGCTGACAAGCACCGATCGCCAGCTCGATCAGTGGTCGGCCGACTACCTGCGGCGCGGCGCGCGCACGTTCGGCGCGGACTTCCGGCACCGTTTCTGGAAGAACACGTACGAACTCAGCGGCTACCTCGCCGGCAGCCAGGTCAACGGCACTGCCGCCAGCATGAACTCGCTGCAGCTCAGCTCGGTGCACAACTATCAGCGCCCCGGCTCGGGGCTCGACCTCGATCCCACCGCGACGTCGATGTCGGGCGCCACGATGCAACTGGCGCTCGCCAAGCAGGGCGGTGGCAAGACTCGCTTCATGACCGGCTATCAGCGCACTACGCCCGGTTTCGAGGTCAACGACCTCGGCTTCCTGTCGCGCGCCGACATGCAGAGCTTCTTCAACTGGCTGCAGGTGGCGTACACCAAGCCGACCAATTGGTATCGCAGCGTGCGCGTGAACTTTAACCAGTGGAACTCGTGGAACACGGGCGGCCAGCTGCTGGAGCGCGGCGGCAACATCAACGCGCACGCCGAGTTTGCCAATCAGTGGTGGGGACACATCGGGTACAACCTGAACGGAACGGGCGGCGCGTCCGACGACCGCGTGTCGCGCGGTGGCCCGACGGTGCGCAATGTCTTCAGCCGCTCCGGCTGGGCAGGCATTGAGGGCGATCGGAGGTGGAAGATCCAGCCGACGCTCTTCTTCCAAGGCCAGTTCCGCGATGCCTCTGGCGGCTCGTTCGCGGGCATCGACCCGCAGGTCTCGATGCGCGTCGCCAGCCGCCTTCAGGCGCGCGTCGGGCTCTCGTTTCAGCACATGATCAACGACGCGCAGTGGTACGGCAACGAACAGGACGCGCACGGAACCACGCACTACACGTTCGCTCGCCTCGACCAGCACGTGGCGTCGGTGACCACGCGCCTCGACATCACCGCCACGCGCGCGCTAAGTCTGCAGTTGTATGCGTCGCCCTTCGTCGCCACGGGCGCGTACAGCGGCTTGAAGGAACTCAATGACCCGAGCGCGAAACGCTATGCCGGCCGCTACAAGACGTACGGCAATGGCGCGGCGCTCGAGGGCTTCAACTTCAAGCAGTTCCGCTCGAACACCGTCGTGCGCTGGGAATACCGGCCGGGTTCGACGCTCTTCTTCGTCTGGTCGCAGGGACGACAGCAGGATTCGCTGAACCCCGGCTCGTTCGAAATGGCACGCGACATGCGCGACCTGTTCAAGGCGCGCCCCGACAACACGCTGCTCGTCAAGGCGGCGTACTGGCTGAACTACTAGTAGAGGAAACCTTTTCCACGATTCGACGTACTAACAGTATGACGCACGACCGGCAGCGGTAGACAAGCCGGCGCTGGTGGGGGGCCGGCTCCTTCCTGTCGGTCGTGCGGCACCTCCAAGGGCGAAAACGTCGCTTCTCACGAAGCGGCGTTTTCGTTTTTCGTGGCCAGCGCTGATATTCAATTGCCTGCGCTGTTCCCTGTCCGCATCTCCGCACCCTTGGTTGACATGTCCACCACTCTCGCCTTCCTCGGCCTTGGCGCCATCGGCACGCCGATGGCGCGTCACCTCGCGATTCCCGGATTCTCGCTCGCGGTGTGGAATCGCACGAGCGCCAAGAGCACGGCGTTCGCCGCGGCGCATCCGGCCCGCGCCGCCGCCTCACCCGCCGACGCCGCGCGCGGCGCCGAGTTCGTGATCACCTGTCTTCCCACCTCGCGTGAAGTCGAGGCGCTGCTCGACGGGCCCGACGGCCTGCTCGCCGGCATGGCGCAGGGCACGCTGCTCATCGACTGCACCTCGGGCGATCCCGCCACCTCACAGCGCATGGCGGCCAAGCTCGCCGAGCGCGGCATCGGATTCATCGACGCCCCCGTCTCGGGCGGCGTGGTGGGCGCCGAGAACGGCAAGCTGACGATTATGGTGGGCGGCGACGCGGCGCTGCTTGAGCGCGCAATGCCGGTGCTAAAGGCGATGGGTGAGAAGATCGTGCATTGCGGTGCGGTCGGCGCGGGTGACGCGCTCAAGGCGGTGAACAACGCGCTGCTCGCGGTGCACATCTGGTCGGCGGCCGAAGGGCTGCTGGCGCTGTCGCGCGCCGGTGTGAAGCCAACGGTGGCGCTCGACGTCATCAACGCATCGAGCGGCCGGTCCAACTCGTCAATGAATCTCTTTCCCGAACGCGTCCTGACGCGCGCTTTTCCGCGTACCTTCAGACTGGCCCTGCTCGACAAGGACGTGGGCATCGCCGCGCAGGTGGCGCGCAACGAAAAGGTGACGTCGCCGCTGATCCAGCTGACGGCGGAGCTGTTTCGCGCCGCGCACGTCGCGCTGGGTGAAGAGGCCGATCATGTGGAAGCGGTGAAGTATCTCGAGCAAATGGCGGGAGGAGAGATCCGATGACAGTGACTATGGTGCAAGGAAAGGGGCACGGTGTGGTGCAGGGCATGGGAACCACTGTTGAAGTGATTCGTGCGCGCTTTCCGGCGCTCGTGCGAGTGCACAACGGACATGAGGTCGCGTACTTCGACGGTCCCGGCGGCACGCAGGTGCCGCGGCAGGTCGTGGATGCGATGTCCGATTACCTGCTCCACCACAACGCCAATACGCACTGGGCGTATCCGACAAGTGAGGAAACCGACGCCGCGATCAGCGGTGCGCGCGCCTCGCTCGCGGCGCTGCTGAACGCCGCGCCGAACGAAATCGCGTTCGGCGCAAACATGACGACGCTCACGTTTCACCTGGCACGCGCGCTGGGCCGCGGCTGGGGACCCGGCGACGAGGTGATCATCACCGAGCTGGATCACCACGCCAACCAGGGACCGTGGCGCGCCATCGAGAAGGAGCGCGGCATCACCATCCGTGTGGTGCCCATCGACCTCGAGTCGTATGAACTCGACTGGGACGCGCTCGAGCGCGCCTTTACGCCGCGCACCAAGCTGCTTGCCATCACCGCGGGGTCGAACGCGCTGGGCACCAAGCCCGACGTGAGCAGCGCGGCGCGGCTGGCGCACGATGCCGGCGCGCTGTGCTTCGTGGACGCGGTGCACTACACGCCGCATGGCGTCGTTGATGTGCAGGCGTTCGACTGCGATTTCCTTGGCTGCTCGGCGTACAAGTTCTACGGACCGCACATCGGCGTGATGTACGGCAAGGCGGATCGGCTCGCGGCGCTCGACGTACCCAAGCTGCAGCCAGCACCCGATACCATCCCCGAACGGTTCGAGACCGGAACGCTGAGTCACGAGGGGATCGTTGGCGCCGGTGCCGCGGTGCAGTTCCTCGGCTCACTCGGCACGGGCACCGATGACCGCGCCAAGGTTGTGAGCGCGATGACCGCGCTGCATGTGCGCGGCGAGCAACTCTTCGCCCGTCTGTGGGAGGGGCTCGGCGCCATCGACGGCGTGACGCGGCACGGACCGCCGCCCGGACGGCCGCGCACGCCGACCGTGGCGTTCACGGTCAGTGGGATGACGCCGGAGGATGCGGCGCGCGCGCTTGCCACGCGGGGCATTTTCGTTTCGCACGGCGACTACTACGCGTCCACCGTGGTCGAGCGGCTCGGCCTGCAACCCGACGGCATGATCCGCGCGGGCTGCTCGTGCTACACCTCGGACGACGAGATCGAACGGTTGATCGCCGGCGTCGCGGGGCTCGGCAAAGCGTAGTCGCGCGTTCGAAGGCACGCGGGCCACACGTCCGCGTGCCTTCGTTGCGTCCGTGCTGTGGGTTCGTTGCCGCGCGCCGGGCTACCGACTCGCCGGCTTCGGCGCGGACGCCGATTTCCGGTGCGACTCCAGTTCCTTGTCGAGTCCCGGCACGAACGGCTCGTACTTCGAGCCCGGATGCCACAGCACCCATCCGTCGTAGCCCGCGTCGTACACGGCCTGCTTCTGCGCGCGGATCTCGGCGGGGCCGTACGGCGGCTGGCCAAGCGAGAACGCCTGCAGCCAGGGCCGCACATGCTCGGGTGTGTGAATGCCGAGCTTCTCGTCGCGTTCGCGGGCGCGGGTGATTGCCGCCGCGATCACCTTGTACGGCTCGGCGTTCGGACGCGCGAGGTTGAACGCGCCGTGCGGGTAGTGCGATGGATATACCATTGGCAGCAAGACGTCCGCGCGCGGCGAGAGCGCCTCCCACTGCTGCCCCACTTCGAGCGCGCCCGACACGGTCGTGACGAGTCCGAAGATGTCGGCCGTCGTCCGCACGCCGAGCTTCCCGATGCGCCCCTTCGCGTAGCTCAGAAACTCGGCGAGCGCGGCTGGTTTATCGACTCCATTGGCATCTGGAAACACTTGTTGCGGCAACGATTTATACGGCTCAGGAAAACGTATGTAGTCAAACTGTACCTCGCCAAACCCGAGCTTCACCACTTCTTCGGCGATCCGCACATTGTAGTCCCACAACTCGTGGTGATACGGATTCACCCACGTGAGGCCCTGCTTGTCGCGCCACGCGCTGCCGTCGGTCTTGCGAATGGTCCACTGCGGATTCACGCGCGCCGTCACCGAGTCCTTGAACACCACGATGCGCGCGATGGCGAGGATCTTGTGCGTCTTCAGCGTGTCGAGCAGCGCGCGCAGCTCGCCGATGGTCCCCGCAGTGCCGGCGTTGCGCTGCACCACCGGATCGGCGGTCTTGTAGTTGATGCCGAACTCGTCCTTGATGTCGATGACGAAGGCGTTGATTTCGGTCTGATCGGCAATCGCGATGAGCTGCCGCATCCGCTTGGTGCTCTGGGCCGCAAACCGATTGATGTAGAGGCCGCGCACCACCGGCGATGCAATCAAGGGCAACGGTGCGGCGGCTGGCACCTGGGCCGTCACCCGCGGCGAGGCAGCGGCTGGCGTTTGCGCGGCCAGGGTCGAACTCACGAGCACAGTGGGGAGCAGCAGGCGATATCGCATGGCGTGCAAGCTAAACGGCAACGCGCACGACGAGCGACCCCCAGCCCCTGCTATATTGCGTCGTGCTTCCACGCCGACTGCTCCCCGTAATCGTGCTCGCTGCCTGCGCCCGCGCCCCGCAGGGGCCGGCGCCGCACGCGGAGTTCCTCGTCGCCAATGCCGACTCGACCTTCTGGGTGACGTCGGACGTGCGCGGCGTGCGGATGCGCGGCGCACCGATGGTGCTCGCGCGTGACAGCGGCCGGTTTCAGGAACTCTACGTTTCCGATGACGACCACTCGTACTACGATGCGGTCTTTGTCGGGCAGCGACTCTACCGCCGCGACCTGATTTCGGGCGACTCCACGCCGCTTCTCTCGGACGGCGAGGTGGCCGGCATGGCCGAGCGATTCGCGCGCGAGCATCCCGAAGAGCGGCCGCTCGCCGCGGACGAAGACGGAGCGGCCCAGCCCCGCACCTCGGCGATGGCGGAGCTGCACGTGCTCGAGATCTTCGGGCGGTACGCGTCGTACGAGCATCTCACCGACATCGACATCCGCGGCGGCATCAGCCGGCATGCGGCGCACGGCGGCGTCATTGACCTGCACTCCGGCGCCGAACTGACGGTGCGCGATCTCTTCGGCGCGGCGGAGCAGGCGCGCCTGGTGCCGGCCGCGGAATCGGCCTGGCGCAGTGCGCGCGATTCGCTGCTCGCCGTCGCGCCCGGCAAGGGTGATGCGGCGCGTTCCGCCATCGCGCACTTTGAGTTCAGCCCCGGCAGTTTCACGCTCGCCGCCCTCGAGCGCATGCCGCAGGTGCGGTTCGTCGTGCCGGGCTCGGGCGGCGGCGCGGGCGGCGTGACCATCGCACTGCCGGCGCAGAATGTCACCGTGCCCGCGTGGTGGCGCGACGTGCGCGAGCAGCTGCCGCTGGGCACGCCGCCGCTGCATCGTTGGCCGCGCGAGAGGTTTGAACTCGTGGCGCGCAGCGACACGACCGGCGGCACGCGCGCGACGCTTGCGCTGCGCGACGGCACGCATGAGTGGCCGGTGGGTGTGGTGCAGGGCCCCCTGCGGCGCGTCTTCTGGCTCGACGCGCCGGCGCTGACACGGGAGGGGCGCGACGCCCTCGTGCGCGCGTTCGACGAAGCGTCGCTCTACTCGGAACAGACCCGCATCGTGCAGGCCCCGCGCCTGCGCGGGCGGCCGCTGCTCGTTCCCGTGGCGCACCGCCGAGTGGAGAATCGGCGCCTTCGTCCCGAAACTCTCAACGGGCGGCATCATCGCGATGGCGCCCCCGCGCGCCGTGGGCGCCGGCTGGACGCACCCGGTGAGGAGGCTCGGTGAAGGCCAAGCGACAGGAACCGACGCTCAAGGTCGCGCTGCCGTACACGGCGGCGCGGGCAAACGCCGCGTTGCCGCTGGTCCGGCGCATCGTCGCCGATCTCGTGGGATACTACCGCCAGTGGGAAGACGCGGTGCGCCAGGTCGACCTCACGAGCCACGACAACCTGATCGAGAACTCCGAGGCGGTACGATGGCAGCGGGAGACGCAGCGGCTGGCCGCCGAGATTGACGGCTGTGTGCGCGAACTCGCCGAACTCGGTGTTGAAGTGCGCGGCATCGACGTGGGGCTGGTCGATTTCCCAGGTACGCTCGACGGGCGCGACGTCTATTTCTGCTGGATGCTCGGCGAGAGTGCGGTGACGCACTGGCACGAGTGCGACGCGGGCTTCAGTTCGCGTCAGCCCTTGCCACTGGACGCGCTCGCGAGGCTCGGCTAACGGTCCACGCGGTGCCCGCGGTGCCCGCGGCGCCGGACGGTCCGTGGCTCGCCGCGCGCTCCGTTCTGCGGCGGCCCGTCAGTCGCCGTCGGCCCCGTCGCGATAGGGCACGTCAATCTCCATTCCGTCGCGCGCGATCGTGACGCGCCCAAAGACCTCGCGCGCCTCGCGGTCGAGATCGGACGGATCGCGCGAGTAGCGCGCGGAGAAGTGCGTCAGCGCGAGATGCGTGACGCCGGCGGCGGCCGCCACCTGCGCGGCTTCACGCGCGGTGCTGTGTCCCGTCTCGAGCGCGCGCTCCATCTCCTCGTCGCCGAAGGTGCTCTCGTGCACGAGGAGGTCGGCACCTTGTGACATGGCGATGGTCGTCGCGCACGGACGCGTGTCGCCCGTGATCACGACGCGGCGGCCGGTGCGCGTGGGACCAACCAGCGTTGCCGGCTCAATCACGCGGCCGTCGTCGAGGGTGATCGCCTCCCCCTTGTGGATGCGGCCCCACAGCGGCCCTTCGGGAATGCCAAGCTCGCGCGCGAGGTCGGGATTGAACCGCCCGCGCCGTTCGTCTTCGACAAGCGCGTAACCCACCGCCACCGCGCCGCGATGTTCCACCGGGTAGGGCACGATGGAGTAGTCCTTGCGCTTCACCGGCTCGCCGGGCACGAGCTCGGTGATCTCCACGGCATACGTGAGCCGTTCGCCGCCAAAGGCGTCGGCGCGCTTCATCAGTTGCGTGACGCCGCGCGGGCCCCAGATGCGCAGCGGCTCCGTGCGCCCCTGCAGCGAGAGCGTGCGCATCAGTCCGAGCGCGCCGATGATGTGATCGCTGTGAAAGTGCGTGAAGAACAGGTCGCCGAAGGTGAAACCCACGCCGTAGCGCATCATCTGTCGCTGCGTGCCCTCGCCGCAGTCGATGAGCATCGTCTCGCCCTCGCGCACGAGGGCGAGCGCGGAGACGCCGCGCTCAACCGTCGGGCGCGACGCAGAGGTGCCGAGGAAAGTGAGGGAGAGGGACAAGAGGGGAATAGATGGTGGATGGGAGATGGTAGATGGCAGACGATGGAAAATAATCTCGCATTATGGCGACGCGTGTGGCGATCAGGTCGCCGCGGCGAGAATGCCCTGCAGGCGCTGCTCGTCGATGTTGCCGCCGCTGATGATCGCGGCAATCGGCGGCACGAGGTGGCGCAGGCGCCCCGTGCGCAGCGCGGCGACGCACACGGCACCCGAGCCTTCGGCGCGAATGCCCTCGGCCAGCCACAGCCAGGCGATGGCGCTAGCGATTTCCTCCTCGGTCACGGTCATGATCGATTCCAGCGTCGCCTGGCCGATGGCCAGCGCGTCGTCGTCGACTTGCCCGGCAAGACCGTCGGCGAGGGTTGGCAGGTTCTCGATCTCGATGACGCGGCCGGCCTCGAGTGCGCGCGACATCGCGTCGGTGCGCTCACTCTGTACGCCGATGAGTCGCACGTGCGGCGCCTCGCTCAGCAGGAAGGCGCCGACTCCTCCGAGCAATCCGCCCCCTCCCACGCACACGAGCATCGACTGCAGGTCGGGCAGCTCCTCGAGCACCTCGACGGCGACCGTCCCTTGCCCGGCGAGCAGCGGCACGCCGAGGCACGGATGCACGAAGGTGGCACCCGTTTCCCCGGCGAACGCGCGTGCTCGCACCATCGCATCGTCGTAGTCGACGGCGTCATCGATCACCCGAGCGCCGCGGCGGGCGATCCCTTCCTTCTTCACGGCCGGCGCGTTGCGCGGCACGAAGATCGTGGCTGAGACGCCCAGCCGCTGCGCCGCCTCGGCCACGCCGAGCCCGTGATTACCGGCGCTCGACGCGACGATGCCACGGGCGCGCTCGCCGGCGGAGAGCAGCGAGACCGCGTTGAACCCGCCGCGCAGGTTGAACGAGCCGGTGAGCTGCTCGGACTCGATCTTCAGGTAGACATCACCACCCGCGAGCGCGGAGAGCGCTGTCGACTTGCGCAGCGGCGTACGCACGGCGACGCCCTGAATGCGGCCGGCGGCCTCGCGGATTTCGGTGGCGGAGGGGAGGAGACGGGGCAAGGTGATGCAGACGGTAGATGGTAGACGATAGATGGTAGATGCTGGAAGATGGAATACGGCCGTCGCCGTTACAACGCCAGCACCTCGCCATTCCACCGTCGCTCGTACCCAGCCGCATCAAATTTCTTATACGCGCGCTCCAGCGACATCGACCTGATGGTTCCCCATACCGGACGTTCGCCCCACGGGCGGTCGAACTTGCCGAAGCACCACTGAATGCCGCCGTAGCTCGACGGGTCGCGGCCATCGAGCGCCCACTTGTCGTTCAATTGGATGAGATGCCGCATCGCCGCGGCGTACGTCGGCGTCCACAGGAGCACCGACTTGCCCCAGTACATCCGCATCACGTTGTGTATTACGCCGGTGGCGAGCAGCTCACGCTGCGCCGCGTTCCACAGCGGATGATGGGTCTCGGCGCGTTCGAGCTGCTCCACCGTGTACTCCGCTTCACGCCGGTCCCCGGCGTGGGCGGTCATCGTGCGGTGCACCCAGTCGGGAAGCGCGTCGAGTGCGCGAAAGCGCGCGTTGCGCCGGCAGAAGTTGAGGGAGAGTTCGCGCCAGGTCACCAACTCGTCGAGGAACCGTTCGGCGCCGGCTCGTCCCACCGCGGCGATGGCGGCGCGCGCCACGTCGCCCGCGCTCACCTGACCGAAATGCAGGTACGGCGACAGCCGCGACGATCCGTCGTCATCGACCGGGTTCGCGCGCCGCTCATCGTAGGCCGCAAGGGCGCCGCCGCAAAATCGGCGGATCCGCGCCATCGCGGCGGTGCGTCCGCTCTTGAGCGCCACGGGCGGCACGCTGTGGTCTATTTCGCAGCGCGCAATCTCCGCGGCGAGGTCGCCGGTGAGGTCCAGCCGCTCCGCTTCGAGTGAGTGCCAGAGCGCGTCGGGTACCGCGACGCGCGCGGTCGCGTCCGCCACGGGCTCGAGCGCATGCGCGAGATGCGCCATCACCTTGGGTCGCAGCGTGCGCGCGGCGTACTCTTCCTTCTCGAACAGCGCTGAGGGGACGATGGCGTACGATTCCACCGCCAAAACGACGCACGCGCATCGCGCGGCGAAGCGTTGCGTACGATCCGCGATACCCGCCGTGGGATAGTCGTCGGTGACGACCATCGCGGCGCGCGCGGCCAGGCGATCGACGGTGCGGCGGTCGTCGTCCCGGCGCCGGCGCAGCACGAACTGGTAGTGCAGGCCTCTCTGCTCCGCGCGGCGGGCGAGTTCGCGCGCGTTGTGCAGGATGAACGAGTGGATGCGGTCGCTGGCGTGCTCGTAGGTGGGATCGAGCCCCTGATGGATGATCACCGGCACGCCAAGCCGGTCGGCCTCACGCACGGCGCACCGCAGGGCCCAGTTGTCCTCGAAACGATGCGTGGCCTGCATCCAGTACAGCACGTACTCCCCGGCGCCTCGTTCCGCGTGCGTGTTGATGCGGCGAGCGCGCAGCGCGAGCTGGTCACGAACGAACGGCGAGGACAGGGCGTGCGGCACGGGGGTGAAATATGCTCCAGAGGTTGACTTCACCCCAATTCGGACTACAATTCCAAATGTCTGTGGGGCCCCGCCTCTGGTGGGGCCGGTTCGTTCCCAGACCCGGGTGCGACCGGTTGCGTGCGTAGAGCGTCGCCCTCGTTGGTTTTCTTGGGGCTGTAGCTCAGCTGGGAGAGCGCTGCAATCGCACTGCAGAGGCCAGGGGTTCGATCCCCCTCAGCTCCACTTGAAGTGACAATTGATGTGCCCGCCGCCGTTCGGTAGGACGTAGAGTTCCAATGACGGCGCGCGAGGCCACTTTATACGAAGGCCGCACTTTCGAGTGCGGCCTTTTGCGTTGCATGGCACGGCCACCCGGCCGGCTGTTGACTCCCTCTCGCTGGAAACCAAATTGCCGTGGACGGGTGCAATCAGCGGGCCCAAGCCCGGTTCCACCACGGGGCGGCGGCGCGCGCCCACGGTCACCGCAAGGCAGGTACTTGGCCGTTCCGATTCTCGTTTTTCACAAGATTGATGCGGTGTCGCCGAAGTCCCGCGTGCCGCGCAACTACGTGCGTCCCGGGCAATTCGACGCGCTGCTGGCGTCGCTCCGCCAATCGGGATACGCCGGCATCGGCTTCGATCAATACCTCGCGTACCGGCGCGGCACGGCGACGCTGCCGAGGAAACCGATCCTCATCACGTTCGACGACGGCTATCGCTCAAATGCCGAGATCGCGGCGCCGATTCTTCGCAAACACGGCTTCACGGCCACGATCTTCGTCGTGCCCGGCCTACTTGGCGGCACGAACTCGTGGGACGCGGACGAGCCGCAGGAACCACTGATGACCGCCAGCGAGATCCGCGCGCTGCGCGCCGACGGTTTCTTCTTTGGATCGCACACGTACTCGCACGCGCGGCTGACCGCGCTGCCACCCGACGCGGCGCTACGCGAGCTGCGCAACTCGCGCGAGGCACTCGAGACGCTGCTCGGCGAGCCCGTGCGCACCATCTGCTATCCGTGGGCGCAGCACGACGAGCGCGTCCGCGCGCTCGCCCAGCAGGCCGGTTATGCGTGCGGGGTGGGCATTCGCCGCCGTCTCAACCGCGATGATACCGACGTGATGGCGCTGCACCGCATTCCGGTGACCCACCTCGACTCGACGTGGCGCGTGCGGTGGGATCTCTTTCGCCTGGGATTCCGCCAGTGACGCAGGTGCTCGGGATGCGCGTGGCGTACCTCTGCTCGGCGGACTCGTACCGCGGGTCGGCGGTGAGCTTTGAGCACCTTGCGCTCGGCTTGGCGCGACATGGCGGCGTGGCGCGCGTCTTCACCGGACACGAGGTGCTGACCGTCCCGCTGCGCGCATCCGGGGTCGACGTGGTGCAGCTCGACCTGCGTTCCACGAGCCTGCGCACGGCGATACGGCTGCGTCTTGAGCTCAAGAAGTTTGGCGCCGAGGCGCTGGTGGTTGACCGCCCGCGCGACCTGCGCCTCGGCATGTTGGCGACGTACGGTTCGCCCGTGCGGCTCGTCAGCCGTTACAACGCGCACGCCGCGCGTCCGCCGCACGACGCGCTGACGCGGCTGGCGTACCGGTTCGGCGTCAGTTCCACGATTTTCCTCACCGACGAAATGGCGGAGCGCATTCTGCGGGTCGCCCCGTGGATGGCGCGCGCGGGACACCGCGTCATCGCGGAAGGCGTTGATACCGAGGCGTTCCAGCCGGACGCGGCTGCCGCGGCCGCATTCCGTGCACGTCACGGCCTGGGCGACGAGCCGTTTGTGCTGTCGGTGAGCGCCCTGACGGTTGAGAAGCGCCTCCAGATGATCTTTGATGCGATGTACGAAATGCCCGGTTCGCCTACTCTCGTGATGTGCGGCGAGGGACCGATGCAGGAGAAGCTGGCGTCGCTCGCTGACGTGCTGGACGTGCGCGTGCGATTTCTCGGGCGGCTGCCGCGCCGGGAACTGCGCGGCGCCTACGGTGCGGCGGGCGTGCTGGCGCACGCGTGCGACGTGGAGACGTTCGGTCTCAGCGTGCTCGAGGCGATGTCGTGCGGCTGTCCCGTGGTGGGTGTGCGCGCCGGCGGGCTGCGCGAGGTTGTCGGCGAAGACGGCGTGGCCGGCGTGCTCGTGGCGCCCGACGCCGCCGAGGACATGGGCCGCGAGATCAGCCGCTTGCTGCGCGACCGCGAACTTGCGGATGGCATGGGGCGTGCGGCGCGCGCGCGCGCCGTGGAGCGCTTTGCGCTCGACCGCATGCACGAGGAATACGCGCAGGCGGCGCAGGACGCGCGGAGGTAGGACGCGCGCTACCAGCCCTTGTGGCTACCAGCCTTGGCGCGCGCGAAGCCCTGTCACGTGCGCAGTGTGATGCCGGCCGTGCCACGAGTACAGCGCGACGAGCACGTCGATGGTCATCGTGCGTCCGTGCTCCGGATGCACGACCGTGCGGGCGAAATCGTCATCGGCGAGCGAGCGGAGCAGGACGACCCAGCGCTGATGCACGCCGTCGAGAATGCCGAGCGACGGTTCCACCGGCAACGTTCTTGAGTCGGCGAGTTCCGCCCACGCCTTCTCGTCGTAGGGCTTGATGGTGGGATTCTGCTCGGTGAGGGCGAGCCGCACGCGCGTCACCGCGTTCATGTGCGAGTCGGCGACGTGATGCACGAGCTGGCGCACGGTCCAGCCGTCGGGGCGATACGGCGTGTCGAGCTGCGCCTCACTCAAGCCGTTCACCGCGGCGCGGAGCTGCGCGGGGAGCGCCTCGATGGCGGCGATGTGCGCGATGCGCTGCTCCTGCGAGATGGGAGCCGACGCGTCGAACTTGCCGATGGGATAGCGGAGGTCAGCTGGCATGTCGGCCTTCATGGTGCAGGGGAAGCGGCACGGTCGGGTGCAGGGGAACGGGGGGTTAGAGCGTGAACCACTCGTGGACCCTGGCCTTCAGCTTGGCGTCGCCATCCTGGTGCGCGTATTCATTGGTGGTGCTCGAGTACACGTAGTCGCGTGACCACGCCTTCTGGTTCGAGACGCACTCGGCGACGGCGTTGATCGAATGGTCGATGTCGCTCATCGTCGTGCTCGGGTGAAAGCTCAGGCGTACCCAGCCGGGCTTGTCGGAGAGGTCGCCCTGGTCGATGCGGTCGGTGATCGACTTGGAGCGTGATGGGTCCACGTGCAGCAGATAGTGGCCGTAGGTGCCGGCGCAGGAGCATCCGCCGCGCGACTGCACGCCAAAGCGGTCGTTGAGCAGGCGCACGAGGAGGTTGTAGTGCATCCCTTCCACCCAGAATGACAACATCGCGAGACGGCGGCGCACGCCCTGCGCGAGCACGTGCACGCCGGGAATGGCGGTGAGCTTATCCATCGCGTACGGGGCAATGATGTGCTCGCGCGCCTGCATCGCATCGACGGTCATCTCGTCCTTGAGCTGCACGGCGAGCGCGGACTTGATGGCCTGCAAGAATCCCGGCGTGCCGCCATCTTCGCGCGCTTCGATGTCATCGAGGAAGGCGTACTGTCCCCACGGGTTGGTCCACGCCACGGTGCCGCCGCCGGCTTCGTCGGGGACGGTGTTTTTGTAGAGCGCGCGATTGAAGACAATCACGCCGGCGGAGCCTGGCCCGCCGAGGAACTTGTGAGGTGAGAAGAGCACGGCGTCGAGGGCAGCCTCGGGATCTCCAGCGGGATGCATGTCGATATGCACGTACGGCGCGGAGGCCGCGAAGTCGATCAGCGCCACGCCGCCGGCGCGATGCATGAGGCGCGCCATCTCGTGATAGGGCGTGAAGATGCCCGTCACGTTGGAGCACGAGCTGAACGCGCCGATCTTCACCGGCCGGTCGCGATAGGTGTGGAGCTGTTCTTCGAGCGCGTCGAGTGAGACCACACCCTCGGCGTCGGGCGGCACGACGACCACATCGGCGATCGTCTCGTACCACGAAGTGTGGTTGGAGTGATGCTCGAGGTGGGTGACGAAGACGACCGGGCGTTCGTTCGCTGGAAGGTTGACGTAGCGCCGGAGGCCTTCGGGGGCCTTGAGGCCGAGTATGCGCTGGAGCTTGTTGACGGCAGCGGTCATGCCGGCGCCGACGGTGAGGATCAGGTCGTCGCGCGAGGCGTTGATGTGGCGGCGCAGGATGTCGTGGGCTTCGTGGTAGGCGATGGTCATCGCCGAACCCGTGACGGAGGATTCGCTGTGGGTGTTGCCGACGAATGGGCCGAAGCGCGAGATCAGGCGGTCTTCGATGGGGCGGTAGAGGCGTCCGCTGGCGGTCCAGTCGGCGTAGACGACGCGGTGCTCGCCGTAGGGCGAGGTAAACCGCTGGTCGTGGCCGATGGTCTGGCGCCGAAAGGGCTCGAAGTGCTGTTCGAGATCGGTCATGAAGGGCTTGGCGTGGGGAGCTTGATTATAAGGGGCGAGCGCGGGGCGCGGGGACGGAACAGTCCTTCCGCCGCCCGTCCGATACTCCGTGCAAGGGGTTGATTGACCCCCCCAGCTGGGTATAATTCGATTCCCCTGCGATAGCGGGTGGAATTGCTGCCCCTTGGTGTAACTGGCAACACGTCTGACTCTGGATCAGAAGAGTCCAGGTTCGAGCCCTGGAGGGGCAACTCAAAGCGGGTCAACCGGATTGGTTGGCCCGCTTTGCTTTTCTACAGGGCTACTCCTTCTGACAGCCCCCTGAAGAAACCGGGGCTGCGTACGCACGAAGCTCCGGCAAGGCTACTTCCCCGCGGGCGTCGGCTTGCGACAGTCGTAGCTCGTCAGCAACTGTGTGGCACTGAACCGGTAGCGCGCAAAGAAGAACGCCTCCTGACCGCGGGCCCGGCAGAATGCGGTGGCCTCGCGAACCACGGCGTCGTTGATGATCTGGGCGTTCATGTGCCGGTACGTCACGCGGTCGCCCTCCACGCGCACGTCGATGTACGGCTTGTCGGCGACGGAGGTGCGAGGCGCCCTGGTGCAGCCGGCCACGAGACACATCGCGAATGCTCCTACGAGTCTTTGCATCGGCGTTCCCCGGTGAAAGGTCACCCTGCATGCGCTCAGTCCGAAGCAGACTTCAATTGTCATCTCCGGCGTCGGTTGCCCAACGCGACACTCCAGCGACTGCGACCCGCTACCGCACCACGGTCCCGCTCACCACCCACCCGTGCGGACCGTAGTTCCTGTTCTGCTCGAGCAGGCTGATGCTGAACGTCCCCGACGTGGCGTCCGCGCTCACCGGCACACGCACATTGAACGGCCGGTTCATCCGCTCGCCCCTCGGCGCGATGTAGCCGTAGTAGCCATGCTCCTTTCCGACATTCACTTCGACGACGAGTTCGTAATAGTCGCCGGAGCCGGGGCCGCTCGATTCGTTGTCGCTGATCGCCGTTCCGGAAATCGTTAGCACGCTGCCCGCCAGCTTCCCGTTGTATGAGCGGCCAGCAACGTTTCCACGATCCCCACCCGACGGCGGATCGAGCTGCACACCGGCGACGGTGTAGTTGAGGTGCCCCCAGTAGCCCGGCAGCTCGAGCGTCAACGTCGTCGATCCGCCGGCCGTCGCACCCGATGCTGCGGCCGCACTCGTCGATGCACTGCCCGACGCACCAGACGCGGGCGCCGGCTTGTTCTCGAGCGCTTGGTTCGCCTTGGTGAGCGCCTTGTCCGCCTTGGTGAGCGCGTCATTGATGCGGTCGAAGATGCCTTTCTTCTTCTGGGTCGTGCCGCCGACGGTTGCCACGCCCGTGCCGGAGACCGGAGCGTTCACGGCGTCAACGGCGGTTTCGAACTTGGCGGTCGCATCGTTGATCTGCGCCTTGTCGCGCGCGATCACACCGCGGTTGCGGTCAATGGCGTCCATCGCCCGCGCCCGGCCGCCGTCGAGTGTCACCCACGATGTGTCCTTCAGCGCTCCCTCGCGGAACATCGCGGGCATGTCGTTGAAGATCACGGTCACCTGATCGCCGAGGGCATCGAGCCGTGTGCGCAGCTCGCGAACCTTCTCGAGATTCTCGCGCGTTGGCGGCGCGTTTAGCGACTCCTGCAGCTCGGCCTTGGTGCTGTTGTACCAGCCGACGCCGGACTTGATCGTCTGGCTGTACGCAGGGTTTTCAAACAGGGGGTTGGGATGCGGATCATACTGCCGCATGTGCTCGTACTCATGCCGGAGCGTGAGCGCCCATCCAACCACGACGTTTGTCTGGTTGGCTGAGCCCTGAATGGCTGGATCGGTGCGAATGTCGGCCAGCGCCTTGGCGCTGATCGTCATGCGGTTGTCGGCCGTGCCGGTGCCGAGTCCGGTGGCGCCAGCAAGCGGACGCAGAATGAAGGAGCGGTCCAGCGCGCCGACACCGGTGACGGCGTTCGCGTCTCCGGTGTTGCCAATGGTCGCTCGTCCGGACCGGATGTCGTTCTCAATGGTGTTGGCGAGGTCCGGCTCATCGAGCTTGCGCAGCATGGCCGTGACGATCTTGATCTGATCGGGGACCTTTGCCTGCGCGGCGCACTCGGGTGCCGCCACGAGAAACGCGGCGCTTAACAGCAGCATGGGACGCGATGCGTGCGTCATGTGACTGCCCCTCACAGGTGTGACGATCGGTGGATATGCGCCGTGAGGGGGGCACGCGCCGTCAAACATCATATCGCCGGATCGCCGTGTCCGCGAGAGCCGAGCCGTGCGGCCGTGCCTCGTCGACCATCGCGCGCATCCGGTCGCGCCGCGTCACTCGCTGTGCCGCCCAGCCTGGGCGGCGCGCTACGAAGCTCAGGTGAAGCCAGAGCTTCCGCCGCAGCCTGACCGTCCGCTGCCCGAGCCCGACCGGCTGCCGGTCAGCACACTCACCGCCGTGAACCGCCGCTCGACGTTAGCCGAGCCGCAGGTGGGGCATTGGATGCCCTCGCCGGCGGAGTAGGCCGACATCGAGAGGCGCACCTCATACGGCGCGGCGCACTCTCGGCAGGTGAACTCGTAGCTCGGCATGGGGTGAGGCGCGGGATGATCGAGTCGGGAACAAGATTATTCTAAATGTCTGAACAGTTATAGAAAGATATATAAATGGCCGCGCGCAAGCGAGTGGGGTGGCAGGCGAGCCGCGCGGCGCCGTCCACCGAGCGCGATGAAACGGCCTTTTCCCCCCACCGTAGGGTGATGTGTGCGAGTGGCCGGTGTGCGATGGCTGACCATCCGGTCGATCAGGGGGGCGGTCCTTACAACTCTCCGCCCGCTGCCGTTGTCCAACGACAGACCGACCACTCGCACGCGTTTCGACCCACCGTCTCTCCCCAGGCGCCGCCAAGCCATGATCAATACCGCCGCACGCCCGCGCTCGTATTTTTGCCTGCCGTCGCTGCTGCTGTCGCTCACCGCGGCAAGCGCCGTATCCGTTGCGGCAAGCGCGCAGAGCCCCGCCGCCAACGCCTCATCCGTCGTCGTACCCACCGCCGTCGCGGCGCGCCGCACGACACCGGTCGTCATGGACGGCCGGCTCGACGAGGCGGCATGGAAGGTGGCCACGGTCATCACCGGGCTGCGGCAATACCAGCCCACGGAAGGCGCCGCGGCGTCGTTGCCGACGGAAATCCGCGTGCTCTTCGACGATCGCGCGCTCTATGTCGGCGCGCGGATGTCGGACCCGCAGGGGCGCGCCGGCGTGCGCGCGCCGCGCGCGCGGCGCGACCAGCTGCTCGACGGCAACGGCAACAACGGGGCCTTCAACTCGCTGACCTCGGACAAGCTCGTCATCGTCCTCGACCCGTTCCACAACCACCTCGATCAGGCGTTGTTCGAGATCAACCCGGCCGGCGTGCGCGGCGAGTCGTTCAATGGCGACGATTCGTGGGACCCGGTGTGGGAAGCAGCCACGCGCGTCGACGAAGGCGGATGGACGGCCGAAATCCGCATTCCCTATTCGCAGCTCCGCTTCTCGCGCGACGAGGTGCAGCGCTGGGGTCTGCAGTTCTGGCGCTACATCGACCGGCTGAACGAACGCGACATGTGGTCATTCCGAAAGCAGAACGAGAGCGGCGGCCCGATGTTTTACGGCCACCTCGACGGCATCGCCCCAGGCGCGCAGCCCAAGCATCTGGAAGTCGTGCCCTACACGGTGGCCAAGGGCCAGTGGCAGCCAGCCGCGGCGGGCGATCCATACCACTCGGGCTCGGACCACACACTCACCGTGGGCGGCGACCTGAAATACCTGCTCACGACGAACCTGACGCTCGACGCGACGATCAACCCGGACTTCGGCCAAGTCGAAGTCGATCCGTCGGTGCTCAACCTGTCGGCATCGGAGACCTACTACGACGAGAAGCGTCCGTTCTTCGTGGCGGGGAGCAACGCGTTCGATTTTGGCGGCTCGAGCTGCTTCTTCTGCGACAACATGTCGTACCTGGGCACGTTTTACTCCCGCCGCATCGGACGTCCGCCGCAGCTGGCGGGTGACGTGAGCTCGCGCGCCGCATACGCCGACATTCCGGACAACAGCTCGATCCTGGGTGCAGCGAAGATCACGGGGCGCACGAGCAAGGGCTATGGCATCGGCATTCTCGACGCGGTGACCGACCGCGAGACGGCGACGTTCGTGCGATCGGCCGGCGCGCCGGGCGAGCATCAGCTCGTGGAGCCGATGACCAACTACTTCGTGGGGCGCGTGAAGAAGGACTTCCACGAAGGCGCGACGACGATCGGCGGCATCTTCACGTCCACACTGCGGCGCCTCGGCGACGATTCGCTGGCGGCGAATCGCCTGCGCAGCCAGGCGTCGGCCATCGGCGTGGACTGGGTGCACACGTGGAGCAGCCGCACGTATCGCTGGATGGGCAGCATGGTGGCGTCCGATGTCGGCGGGAGCGCGTCGGCGATGGCGCAGACGCAGCGGTCGAGTGCGCACTACTACCAGCGTCCCGACCGGCAGGTGATTGACGGCGGCTTCTTTGGCGCGCGGTATGACACGACGGCGACGTCGATGCGCGGCTGGGGGCTGTACACGCGCGTGGCCAAGGACAACGGCAACTGGCTGTGGGAACTGGCGCAGAACTGGCGCAGCCCCGGCTTTGAGGTGAACGACCTGTCGTACGTGGATCGCACCGGCTACCGCTGGATGAACGGCAACATCGCGCGCAGCTGGGTGAAGCCGACGAGCTGGTACCGCAACATCTTCGTCTCGACGGGCGGCGAGCAGCAGTTCAACTGGGACGGGCTCCGCACGTTCCAGGATTTCACGGCGTACTACGGCATGGAGCTGCCCAACTACTGGCGCATTCGCACGTTTGCGATTCGCGAGCAGGTCACCGACGACGATCGCCTGTCGCGCGGCGGCCCGGTGATGAAGCGCGACGGCTACTCGTTTGGTCACGTGCAAGTCTCCACCGATCCGCGCCAGCTGGCGGTGTTCGACTTCACGATGAACTTCTCCAACGGCGTGCGCGAGCCGACGCACATGCGGCAGTGGCAGCCCGGCATTGCTCTCAAGCCGATGCCGAGTCTGTATGTGCAGTTGGCGCCGTCGTACAACACGGCGGAGGACGACGCGCAGTATGTGACGACAATCAACGACCCGACGGCCGCGGCGTTCGGCGGCAAGCGCTATGTGTTTGCGTTCATCCGCACGCGCACGCTGTCGCTGGAGACACGCGCCAACTGGACGTTCACGCCCAACCTGACGCTGCAGCTCTACCTGCAGCCGTTCTTTGCGAGCGGCGACTACCAGACATTCCGCGAGTTCGCCGCGCCGCGCACCATCAAGAAGCTCGATTACGGGCGCGACATCGGGACGATCACGCGCAATGCCGCGACCGGGACGTACACCGTGGATCCAGACGGTACGGGCCCGGCCGCGCCGTTCAGCTTCGGCGACCCGAACTTCGCGGCGCGTTCGCTGCGCGGCACGGCGGTGGTGCGCTGGGAGTATCGTCCGGGTTCGACGGTGTACTTCGCCTGGACGCAGCAGCGCAGCGGCGCGAGCGCCGACGGCTCTCTCGATCTCTCGCGCGACAACTCGGCGCTGTGGCGCGATCCGGCCGACAACGTCTTCCTGATCAAGGTGAACTACTGGCTCGGGCGCTAGGTGCGCGCGCTGCTAGCGCGCTGCCAGCGGGCTGCTAGCGGGCGGTGAGCGCGGTCGCTGAAAAGAGCACGGTAGAACTGGCGCCGCGCGGCGCGTTGGTCCACGTCGCGCGCGCCGACTGCGCGCCGGCGGCTGGGCCCAGTGTCCACACGGCGCGATTGGTGTAGCCGCCGGAATCCGCGAGTGCGCGGATGGATCCGCCGCCGCTCTCCACCGTCCACGCATAGCGCTGCGACGGCGCGGAGACCACATCGCAAACGAAGGACGATCCCTGTCCCAGTGCGAGCCGAGGTTCCACGGCGAGCGGCGATGGCAGCGCAGTGCCGGGCGATGCGCTCTGCCCGTTGCCGGCGACGATGGCGGTCACGACCGGGCACCAGTCGCCGGACACGCGACCGGTCCCTGAGCACGCGCAGAGCAGCAGCCCGGCAATGAGGGCGAGCAATGCGGCGAGCAGGCGAGGCGTTCTTCGCTCGGTGTGCATAGGCGTGGGGATCTAGGGGTACGCCACGCCGGAGGGCCACTGTCTGAGTTACGTCGTGTCGGCAAGCCCGTCAAGACGAGCCGCGTACTGTGGCGCGGACCAGCGGGCCGCGGTCCCGGGCACGGACGGCGTGTGGCGCCGTTTGCTCGCGATTACGAGACGTCGCCGCCGACGCAGTGCTTCAGCGGGAGATCCACGCGGCAGATGTGGTTGTGCAGCCAGTGTTCGAGGGCGTCGACCATGATCTGTGCATCGTGGGCATCGTACCCATGTGTGGCGTGCCAGCGACGATGTTCGGTGAGCATCTCGATGAGCGCCGCGTGCTGCGCCTTGTTGGTCTGGGCGGTGGGGCAGCGATGCTGCAGCATGCAGCGTTCTTCGTAGCTGAAGTGGTCGCGGCAGTAGCGATCGAGGAACGAAAGCAGCTGGGCGTACGCGCCCGCAGCCGATGCGGACGCGATGGCCGTGCGGATCTCGCCCACCGTTCGGAACAGCGCCTGATGCTGCTCGTCGATGCGGGCGATGCCGGTGGCGTACGAGGAATCCCACTCCATATCGAAGACTAACCCGCGTGGAGCGCGTGGGACCACTGTGCGCAGTACGCAAGTGTTTGTCGGACGGGTGCCGGCTGGCGCCGAGGCGACTGACGCGCCGCTGAGTTGCGGAATGTCCCGGTTGGCCAGATGTTCGATGGCGAGTCCCCCCGCATCTTCCGGCTTCCGGGTCCACCGATGACTGCTCCTGGCGCGCCGACCGACCCGATTCACGAACCGATCACCGGCACCGCGTTCCATCGCGCGGTGGCCGCCGTGGAGCATCATCGCAATCGTGTGCGCGGCGCGATTGCGCTGGCGCTGGTGGCGCGCTTGTTTGGCGAGTTCAACCTCATGACGCTGGTGCGCAACGCGCCCGCGCTGATCGATGCGCTACCGTCGATGGGCTTGGCTTTGCTGTCGTACCTGATCGTGCTCTGGTTCCTGGCGGCCCGCACACGCGACCGCTTTGGGTTCGGCATGGCGCTGGGCATCGGCGTGCTCGAGGCCACGTACCTGCTGGTGACGACGTTCGTGACGGGCCGGTTCGTGTTTGCCGATGACTGGCCCGCGCTGGTCGTTGCCGTCGCGCATCTGCCGTTGGCCGTAGTGGCGTTCCGCTCCTCGTCCGCGTATCCGGCGCATGACACCAAGCGGCCGTGGATCGTGGGCTTCGTGGCGGCGCTCGTCTTCGTGGCCGTGCCGTGGGTGGCGCCGTCGGTCATGGAGTTCGTGAAGCGCGTGCGCGGGTAGCGCCGCGGTGCGTCGAGTGCTCCTGCTCGGCCTGGGCGCGCAGGGGAAGGCCGCGCTGCACGACTTGGTGAACAGCGACGACGATACGCACGTCGTGGTGGCCGACGTCGATCCGTCGCTCACTGCCTATGTCACCCGATATCCGAACGCACGCGTGTGCGCCGAATCGCTGGACGCGACGGATGAAGCGGGTATTGCCGCACTGATGCGCGAGGCCGACGTGGTGGTGGAGGCGTTGCCGGGTCCGTTTGCGCTGCGGATGGGCACGCTGGCGGCGGAGTGCGGCGTTGGGCTCGTGAGCAGCATGTACTATCGCGATCCGCAGCAACGCGACGCACGGATACTCGCGGAGTCGGAGCGCGAGATCGCGCGCGTGGATGCGATGGCAAAGGCGAAGGGCGTGGTGCTGCTCACTGAGTTCGGCCTTGATCCGGGGCTGGACCTCATTCTTGGCGCGGCGGCGCTGCGCGAGTTTGACGCCGTGCACGAGTTCCACGCCTACGGTGCGGGCATTCCGGCCGCCAACGCGAGAGACAATCCGCTGACCTACAAGTTCTCGTGGTCGCCCATTGGCGTGATGCGGTCGTATCGACGGCCGGCGCGCGTCATCACGAAGGGCGAGGCAGTGGAACTCGATCCGACGACGCTGTTCGAGCCCGAGCGCATTCACCGGCTCGACGTGGATGGCATTGGCTTACCGCTCGAGTGTTATCCCAACGGCGACGCGGTGCACTACGCCGAGCTCTTTGGCCTGCGCGGGACGGTGCGCGAGATGGCGCGCTACACGGGGCGGTTGCCCGGGCACAGCGCCTTTTGGAACGTGATGGTGAAGAGCGGCTTTGTCGACGCGCCGCCAATCACGGTGGATGACGTTCAGGTGTCGCCCATTGCATTCACGGCGGCGCTGCTCGCCGGCCAGCGGCAGTTCCAGTACACGGGCGACGAGCAGGACCTGGCGTTCATTCGGGTGGACGTGCGCGGCCTGCGCGCCGGCAAGCGCTTGCGCGTGACGTACGACGTGGTGGACACGCGCGATCTCACGACCGGATTCACCGCGATGCAACGGACGGTTGGATTTACGCTTGCGATTGGCGCGCGGCTCATCCTCGACGGCGCGCTCGCCGCGCGTGGGGTGCTCACGCCGCTCGATGTGTCGTACGATCACGTCTTTCCGGCGCTCGCGCGTCGCGGCATTCACGTGACGCGGCGCGAGGAGGCGTGGGATGCGTGAGTCTGCGGGCGCCGCGGCGCGCCCGGTGCATCCTAACGCTGCGCCAGCCGCCGCTGAACCAGTCGCTCGCTCTCAGCGTCGTGGCTTCTCCACCGGAGTCAGCTTCGCCAACTGTCGCTTCGCATCCGCGACGCGTGGCTGCAATTCGGGGTCGGCATTCTTCCACAGCTCGATGAACGCTCGAAAGTTCTCGGCGGCCTTGTCGGGCTTGCCGAGCGATGCGTAGAGCTGGCCGAGGCGTTCACGAATAGCCGGCACGCGAAGGGGGTCGTTCTCTATCCACGCTTTCCCCCAGAAGGGCGTCGCGAGGTAGCGCTCGAAATTCGCGACGGCCGAGTCGGCCTGTCCGGCCGCGTCGTAGGCGCGCCCAAGGTCGAACGCCAAACAGCCAGCGCACTCGTCTGACGGGAGGCTGTCGGTCGTGAACGCGCTGCGCCGGAACTCGGTGATGGCGTCGCGCGGCGCGTTGGCGGCAAGCGCAATCTCGCCGAGTGCGTGGTGCAACCCGGGCTCCTTCCACCGGCGGAGCGCCGTGTCGGTGACCTCGTTGCGATACTGTGCGAGCATCGCCCTCGCCTTCTCCGGCCGGCCAGCGTTCGCCAGCACTTCCGCGACCCGCAGATACGGGCGGTCGCTCTGCGGCAGGTCGCGGAACGGGATCTTGGCGATGGCGGCGTCGAGTTCGGTGACAACTGCTGGCGATGGGCCGCGCACGGCGAGGGCGAGTTGCAGCGGAAGAACGTCCTTGAACGCTCCTGCCTCCCGGCGGAGACTTTCGGTGGTCTCGCTGAGTCGCCGAACCTCGGCGAGGCGACCGTCGAGCAAGGCGAGCGAACGCTGGCCGACGAATGCGCCCTCCCTGGCGCGCACCGATGCGCTGGGGCGCGACATGGTGTCGATGAAAGCGCGATAGCCGGCGATATCGCCGCGCGCCCAGCGCACAAGAAGGCCGCGGCCGGTGCCATAGCCCAGCGAGATGGACTTCAACTTGTCGGCATAGACCGCGGCGCTGTCGAACTTCCCCTGGTTGATCTGCAGCTCGATGATGTTGCCGTAGGAAGTGCCGTTGGGAATGGGGCTCAGGCGAATCGAGGCGGCGTTCAGCGACTCGGCCTTGGCATAGTCGCGGATGCGTCGATACTGCTCGCCGAGGTTGGCGAGAAGCGGCGGGAGGGTATCGCCGCGCCGAAGGATGCCCTCGTATGCCGCGATGGCCTTCCGCGTGTCGTGGCCGGGACCGAGCGAGTAGTAGCGGGCGGTGACGGCATCATGCTCCATCAGCGGGAGGCGGTCGCGCAGCTCGTAGGCGCGCGTGATGGCGGAATCGATGGCAGACTGCGACCCGCCGTAATTGGAGAGTTCAGCGCCGAGGGCGCTCCACGCCGAAGCAAACGTCGAGTCGAGCGCGACGGCTTCGCGCGACATCGTGATGGAGGCGCGATCGCCGAGCGCGTTGGCGCGCACGGCGTCACTGTACTTTCGCAGTGCCTCGAGCGAGCTGGTTGTGGCCTGGAACAGGGGTGGCGTGGCGTTCACCGAACGGAGCGACTCGCCGGCCTTGGCACGCAGCGCACGCGCCAGCTTGTCGGCGGCGTCGATGAGACCGCGCGGCCCGTCACCAGTCTCGCGGAACGAAGCGAGTTCGATGCCCGAGTCGGCACGCACGAGCCGCACGGAGACGATGTACCCGCCCGGCACGCCGGTGATCTCGCCGTCGATCACGGCTTTGAATCCCTCGCGTAGGGCAATTTGCTGCGCCACGCGCGAGTCGACGCGCGACGCCGGATCGAGCTTCATCCGGACGAGCGCGGCCGGCAGAGCCGCGGATGGCACGAGGGTGAAGGTTGTGGATCCGGACAGGCCGGCGCGCACGGCATCCGAGACGACACGGCCCAGCGTGCTGTCGGTGTTGGTGGTGCGGAAGTCGGCGATGAGGATCGGGTCGCGGCGACTGAGTTGTCCGCTGGCGAAGAGTGTACCCACGGGCCCGATACCGAAGACGCGCATGGTCATGACCGCGACGATCACGAGCATGAACACTCCCACCGCGTACATGCCGCCGCGCGCCGTGCGCTGCCAGCTCACGTGCGGCGCGGCCTTCAGCGCCATCGTGGCCATGGTGCCGTGCTGCAGCGACGGGGTTCCGCCCGGCGTGTAGGTGGGCGTGGTCGCCATGGCGCGACGCGTGACGCGATGGACGTAGCCCGTCCAGAGGATGACGGGCAGCCCCAGCGCCATCACGACGAGCGAACCGGAGAAGACCCAGTCAGGCAGCCCGATGCCGACGATCGCGGCCTTGGCGAGCACCGCGACGGCGACGAATGCCGCGGCGTAGATGGCGAGCGCCCGGGTGAACATTCCGGGCCCGCCGAGCAGCGCTTGCGGCATGGCGTCCATGCCGCTGCCGCTCGTAATCGTCTCGAGCGCGCGCACGATGTCGCTGGCCGACTGCGGACGGTCGTGCGCCTCCTTGGCGAGGCAGCGCATCACGAGATCGGCGAGCGGCGCCGGCACATCGGTGCGCAGTTCGTTGATCGGGCGGGGCACTTCGCTCATCTGCGCCGCGAGCATCCGCTGCGGCGTGCGTCCGGCGAACATCGCCTGTCCAGCGAGCAGTTCGTACGCCATGGCGCCAAGCGAATAGAGGTCGGCGCGATGATCGACGTTGGGATCGCCCGCCGCCTGTTCCGGCGCCATGTACGCCGGCGTGCCGATGGAGGTGCCGATTTGCGTGAGCGTGGCGCTGCCGCTCGAGGTGCGCGCGGCACTGATGGCCTTGGCGATGCCGAAGTCGAGCACCACGGCGGTGCCGCCAGAGAGCATCACGTTGTCAGGCTTGATGTCGCGGTGCACGACGCCGCGTGCATGTGCGTAGGCGAGCGCCTTCGAGACGTCCTTCATGATGCCAATGACGTTGGTCACCGGCATCGGGCCGCGCGCGAGGTGGGCGCGCAGCGACTCGCCCTCGACGAAGGGCATGGAGTAGAACGGGAGACCGTCGGTGTCGCCCGCCGTCAGCACGGGGACGATGTTGGCCTGCTGCAGCGCGGCCGCGGTGCGGATCTCGCGTTCAAAGCGGTCGACGCTCAGCCCCTGCGCAAGGTCGGGCGAGAGCACCTTGACCACGACCTTGCGGCCCAGGCGCAGTTCATCGGCGACGAAGACGCGGCTCATGCCGCCACCGCCGAGTTCGCGGTCAAGGCGATAGGCATCGCCGAGTGTCTTCTGTAGCTGGGACCGGAGGTCGGTGCTCAGGGAGTCCTCAGGAGGGGCGCGACCGAGGGAAGGTATCTGGCGAGCGAGGGAAGCACTAGGCGACGATCTGGCCTTAGTGGGGTGTGATCCCTTATCATCCGCCGTTACGGGTTTGTTGCAATTCGACTCGTTTGCTGAATGCCGCCGAGTGACCGCGAGCCATGCCAGTGGCCCTGGTGTTTGCGGTCCAAAGACCATACTGGACCCCGATGAAGCCCAGCAGACGCGAAGTGTTGACGTACAGCGGCCTGTTTCTCCTCAGTGCCGTGGCGTACTTCAACATCTGCCACCACGTGAAGGCTCCCGTCGAGGTCTTTATGCCGGCGTGGGTGCCGTTCCTGCCGTGGCTGGCGATTCCATACCTGCTGCAGGTGATCGGCAGCTATTTCATGGTGTTCGCGATCCGCGACAAGGCAATTCGCCGAGCGTGCTGGTACGGCTACTTCTCGTCGTACACCGTGACGTGTCTCATCTGGTGGTTCTATCCGACGGTGATGTATCGGCCGGTGGCGTCGGCGGCGTGGTGGAACTTCCCATTCAACGTGATGGCGAGCACGGATCTTCCCGTGAGCGTCCTGCCGGCGGGGCATGTGCTGATGCCGGTGCTGCTGTGCTGGGGCTTGGCCTACGACCGCCCGCGCTGGCTCCGGTGGCTGGTGCCGGCCGAGCTGCTCGGCACGATCGCGATCGTCACGACGTGGCAGCACCGGCCGAGTGACATTGTGATCGGTGTTGCCTTTGCGGTCGTCGCCGGGCTGATGTTCGGAATGGGGCGGCGGCGTGCGGGGAACGCCGCGGTGACCGAAGAACTCGCGAGCGCCGCCTGATGGCGGTGTGCTTCAGGGCTTCCGGGCCCAAGGATACGATGACCATGGCTTCCCGAACTTCCGTGCCGTTTGCCCTGCCGATCGCACTCGCGCTGGCCGCGTCGGCGGCGCTCGTTCCGAGT